>JAZJZF010000041.1:0-76196 GCA_040389965.1 Bacteroidota bacterium | reverse complement strand
TTGGCCTATAACGAATATATTTCTTTAGCCTGCGCCGGCGGCACCAAACAGGATATTTATCAACTTATGACTACCATAGACAGAAGGTTTATGGCCGGTATGGCGTATTTTTTGGGATTAAAAAAAATGGGTGCGGGTGTTGTTCGCGTAGGAAACGGTATGCCCGAATTTCAGTGGGATACGATTAAACGTTTAAATCCAACTATTGCTATTGCAGTGCCTTCTTTTTTAATAAAGCTGATTGAGTTTGCTGAGCAAAACGGTATTGATTATAAAAATTGCAGCATTAAAAAAATTGTGTGTATTGGCGAGCCTATTCGCAACGAAGATTTTAGCTTTAATACTTTAGGTAAACGCATTACTGATAAATGGCCTGTTGAGTTATTCAGTACGTATGCTTCTACTGAAATGGGGGCCGCCTTTACCGAATGTGAAGCAGGTGCCGGGGGGCACCACCATCCTGAATTATTAATTGTTGAATTTTTAGATGATAACCAGAAACCCGTTAAAGAAGGGGAAGCAGGAGAACTAACGGTTACCACACTAGGTGTGGAAGGCATGCCTTTGATTCGTTTTAAAACCGGTGACATTTGTAAAGCCCATTATGCCAAATGCAGCTGCGGAAGAACAACTCTGAGAATAAGCCCGATACTGGGGAGAAAACAGCAGATGATCAAATTTAAAGGCACTAGCCTTTATCCACCTGCCTTGTACGATGTGTTAAATACAATACCTTATATTAAAAATTATATAGTGGAAGTGTTTACCAACGATATTGGCACGGATGAAATTGTTATAACCATTGGTGCTATTGACGCACCTGAAAATTTTGATAAAGAATTAAAAGATCATTTCAGAGCAAAGCTGAGGGTTGCTCCGGGTATTATACTGGAAAGTCCCGAAAACATTACGAAAAGACAGTTCCCTGAAATGAGCAGAAAGCCCATTACATTTATAGATAGAAGAGTTAAGTTATGATGAAAGAATACAAATCGGAAGCGCCTGAAACAATCAGCGATTTCGCCAAAGAGTTTAATTTTGAAATGCTGCGTCCTTATTATGACAGTGAAACAGCAGAGGTTATGAAACGCATTGCTGTTGACCCAATATACCATAAAGCTATGGCCTACCTTTGGCCGGGAATAAGCCAGGAAGACGCTACGAATAAGGCCCTTAATACAAAATCTCCCTTCGAGTTTCAAACGGGTTATATGCATCATGCTATATGGAGCATTGTAAATAATACGTCCAAAGGTTTGTCTTATTCCGGCATTGAGGACCTCGATAAAAACAAATCTTATTTGTTTATTGCTAACCACCGCGATATTTTACTGGACAGTGCTATTTTGCAGATTATACTGGACAAGGAAGGATTTTCCACGTCAGAAATTACGTTTGGTTCTAATTTAATGGAACAGGGTTTTATAACCGATTTCGGAAAAATGAACCGGATGTTTATGGTAAAACGCGAAGGGAACGTTAAAGAATTATATGATATTTCGAGGCAACTAAGTGCCTATTTAAGACATACTATCCTTGATAAAAAAGTAAGCGTGTGGATCGCACAAAGGAATGGCCGGACTAAAGACGGTAATGACCTTACGCAAACAGGTTTATTAAAAATGCTGAACATGAGTGGTGGTAAGGACTTTAAAAAAAGTTTTTCTGAACTGAATATTGTTCCCTTAACGATTAGTTTTGAATATGAGCCCTGCGATGCTTTAAAGGTACAAGAGCTTTATTTATCATCGTTGCATAGCAAATATGTAAAGGCTCAGGGAGAAGATCTTAATAGCATTTTAACAGGGATACAGCAGGCAAAGGGGAGAATACACCTGGCATTTGGAAAACCGATTCAGGAAGAGTTGGAAGAAATAAGTTCTGCTGCCAATGAAAACGAAAAAATAAGGTTACTGGCTCTTGCTCTTGACAAACAAATTCATCATAATTACAAATTGCATCCTGTGAATCACATTGCGTATGATTTGTTGCATGATACCAATGTGTTTGAAGCATCGTATACACAAGAAGAAAAAGAAGATTTTTTAAATTATATACAATCGCACATTACAAAATTAAATGGCGAGCCGGATGTACTTAAACACTTGTTTTTAAAATTATATGCAAACCCTGTGATTAATAAGTTAGGTTAAAACAACAGTACCCCTACTTTTAAGAACACATTGAATTTGTTGACTTCTCTACTTCTGAGTCTGGACGTGTTGTGAATATAATTTGAAACATAATTACCTTCGTGAAAGCCGAAGCTATTATCATCCAAATCAAAACTTTCAGGACCAAATAAGGCATTCAATGTTCCCAGGAGCTGAAGATTAATTCCGTAATCTATAAGTACTCTATCTGCAATGATTCTATTTTTACCCCAGCCAATTACCAAATCAGGCATTTTGTATTTTTGTGTTGTATATCCAAAATCATTTTCAAAAGGAATAGAACTCTGTATTTTCGGTTTCATATAGGCCCGATCGTAAGTGCTTTTAGTGGTGTTGAGTGTAACACCAATCATAAAGTATTTTCCATAGGGTGCAATCGCGGCTTTTCTATAAAATTTAAAATACAGTGCGTAATTAATTCCTGTAATATTATAGTTTCCGGATGGTATATTACCAGAACCGAGCTCATAACTATTATCATACATTGTTCTGTAATAGGTAGTAGCAAAGCCTACAGATATATGATTTTTGAGAACATATTCTATCCCCAACTGATGCTGGGTATTAAACGCAAATGTACCCGATTCCGACTTCGAATTATCTCGGCCAACCATTGTTTTACCATGCGCATTAGCTCCTATAATGGCAGGACTAAAATAAAAACCATAGCTAAGTGCAAAGCGTTTACCCATGTAACCGGGAGTCTGAGTACGAACAGCGCAGCTAATGAATAATGCAATTAGCAGGCAACTGAATTTCAAGTCTTTCTTCATCATTAAAACAACAGAACCCCCACTTTAATAAATACATTAAAACGGTTAACGGCTCTTACCCTTACTTTCGACACACCGCTGATGTATTCTGATGTGTTAAAACCATTATTGGGTTCGTCGTTTAGATCGAATATGGCTGTAGTAGCAGCCCACAAATTAATGTTGTAACCGTAATCAAGGATTATTCTATTACCGATAATGCGGCTTCTGCCATTGCCTATCATTACGTCAATTTTATTAAAGGATTGCTGAGTGGGACCAAAGTCTGTAAAATAAAAATTTTTACGAGGCTCATTATAATTTCCATTGCTCTTTTCAAAAGGGACGTACATCTGATCGGAATCATAAGAGGCAACATAGGTATTTAAAGTAACGCCTAATAAAAAATACCTTCCCCATGGCGCCAGGTACTTCTTTTTAAAAAACTTACCGTATAAAGTATAGGTTAATCCTTTGATATTGGTTATTCCAGAAGGATTATCATCCAATTGCTGGTAATTATAGCCGGAATTGTCGATAGGTAAATCAAAGTTGCTTATTTTTACATATCTGTCGTTAGAGTATCTCGCATTATAATACCTTATCGAACCTCCTACCGAGAAATTTTTCTTAGCGGCAAATTCAATAAAGCCTTCATGCAAAATATTCACTTTTGTAAGTCCATGGGAGCCAACGAATCCGGGGCTTGCATAAAATCCGTATCCCGCCGAAAACCGTTTACCCATATAGCCCGGTGCCTGAGCCAGCCCATTAAAAAGGCAAAAGGTTATAATGATAGAATATATAAATTTCATATTAAAATTGCTCAGTTGTAACATCTAAATCTTTTTCTTTAGTCGTTTTAATTCGAACAGGGTTTGATATACTTTAGCATTCACCAAATCTTTTGTGTCTTTACCTCTGAATATTTCCTGTTTTTTATATACCATTTCATTGTTAACCAGATCGTATACAAACGCGTAGTAATAAGTGGCTTTGCGGCCTCTTTTACTTTTGTAGTTAACTATACCCGTTTTAAGAACATACTGTGTAGCATATTTTTTAATTAAGGTATTAATATCATTCGTATTAAGAATAGGATTTTTGGAATTACTTGTCGCATCAAATTTTTCAGAAAACCAATCATTCATGATTGAATAATCGTTTACCTTATCTACCTGCCCCGATGTAATAAGGCTTGGATCAAGGTTTACAATTTCAAAATTTTGTTTTTGTGCACATTCATTTACGGTAACTACAAATTTTTCCTGTTTCGTATCTGAATCTACATAACGTACTTCTTCCTCTTTCTTTTCGTTGATCTTTAAATAAAAAGGATCGAGGAGTATTACTTTTTCCACTTTTATCTCCTGGTATTTAACTTTCTTGTCTTTTTTTGGTTTAGAGGTGGTGTAGATTTTGTTACTACTACCCGTGGTGTAGGTTGTAAATCCACTGGATGAGTTTTCGCTTTTGATGCCTGCCAAAGGAAACTTAGACGTAAACTCTTTATCGTTCATAAACAGGTCAACATAAATTTCTTTATAATAAGCGGTATCATAACTTTTAAAATTGTTTTCTTTTTGTATAGTGGCAATTAAATCCGTTTTAGAAATTCCGCTATCCGTCTTTGCAACAGCTACCTCTGTTTTTACGATGGTTGTATCGGGGCGTTTGTTTGTTCTCACAAAATCAAAAATTTCCCAATTTGTATTTCCCATTATTTTAAACAAGCTGTCTGAGTAAGCATTAATCATGACGTTATTCGGAAACTTTTTATGGTTGCGGTATACATAATTCATCGACAGGATAGTCCATTCATTAGTAGGCATTTTATTGGCAAGGTAATATAATTGCTGAGGGTAGCTTTCAATATCGCTGTAAGAAGGGATGCCATTTTCGAGATAAGAATCGCCATCGTAACGAAGATCGCCACGGCTGTACAGAGTAAGTGCATACATACATTTGCTCATTATTTCAGCAACGTATTCGTTTTGAGGGTATTTTTTTTCAAGAATGTACGCTGCATAAAATGCATTCATATAATCTCTGTTTTTTAAATACAGTCTGCACAATTCCATTCTAGACAAATCTCTGATGTAATCGAATTTTTCTTTTCCGATAATATAATTTACACGACCCGAATTGTTACGTTTCGAAATGAGTTCAGCAATGGCTTGTTTACGCTTCGCTGTATTAGGATGCGTATGCTTGGTATCGTCTTCAGCAGAATTATTGCGGATGGATGAAACTTCTTTTAAAAAATAGCTATCAGGAATTTTATAATTAGAGTTATTGAAATAGGTTTTTTGAAACTCTACCAATTCAAAAGGTAAATGCGCATATTGCAACACATCAAAGGCTTTTTCGGCCTGTTTAAAATCATAATTGGTTTGCTCCAGTAATTTAAATCCTTCAATATCTGCCTCACTTTCGTATTCTTTCGAATACTGGCATTTTTCAATTAATTTATCTTCGCTGGTTTTTCCACTATAGTTCTTTTTATCAATTTTTGTATTTTTTACGTAACCATTGATATTATGTTTTTTTACATAATGGGAAATCTCGTGCGATAATATATAAGCCAGCTGAGCTTCTGTTTCTGCTTGTGCAATGAGGCCTATATCAATAAAGATATATCCTTTATCATAGCTATAAGCATTAACTACCGGCGATTTAAGGGTATAAATATGCAGCTGGTTTTTTAGTGTCGGGTTATTTTTAAGAATAACACCGGCTAACTCATTTAAATAAGTTGTTACTTCATCGTTGATAAGCGTATTACCGCTTTTTACGATTTTTTCTATTTCGTAATTAGCTGCAGTAAGGTAATTACTTTTAATTCCCCTGTCTTCTTCTTTTTGTTTGTTGAGTTCTGTAATATCGTCCTTAATCACATTACGTATATTTTGTGTAAAAATATCCGGCAGTGTACCCGACGATTTTAAGGGAGTATAGTTTTGTTTAAGATTTTGCTGAGAATAGCTTATACAGCTTATAAAAAGCAATAGTAGGGAGAGTTTTCGCATGATAAAAGATAATTCCTAAATATAAAAAAAATCCTCTTCGATTTGACTCAAAAGAGGATTTAATTATTGATTTATTATCACTATATACTCATATATAGTGAGTTTTATCAGGTATTATTGGAATTTTATTTTTGCGAATCTGTCTTTTCCTCTATCTTCTGTATAAATAAAAATCTCGTTATCTTTTCCCGGAACAAAGATCTCACAATCAGATGGTGGAATGAACTGAGGGTTACGCTCCTGAATTGGTGCAAAGCAATAATCTTCGTTTTTCATCAACACATTACGTTCTGTTACGCTTCCATCTTTTAAAGACATTGTATTACAAACAAAATTAGATCCATGGATCCCTTTAACTGATTTTAAATCTTTAGGTTCAAAATCTGCTTTTGCGTAACGCTCAATATTTTTAGGATGATCATCATTTAAAATATATAAATTCTTAGAAGTTGCAATGGCAATGTATTGTTTAAATACGTGGGCAACTTGTCCTAATACCATTTCATTACGCAATGGCGAATTTTTGATCCATTCAAATTCTCCTTTTGCATTTAATTTGGCAACGATCACATCCATGTATTCGTAATGCCAGTTACCGCTATTCATACCGTAACTACTATTACTGTTTCTTACATAAAACTCATTGTATTGTTCTCCAACATAATAGGTTGCATCTCCAACAGGTAAAATATAATCCAATTTATATTTAAAATATTTCGATCTTCTTGCATTAGATTCTAATGCCGTTAACATTTGATCATCAAAGAATTTGAAGGTTTTAGCAGCAACTGTATTGCTAGCAACGTTTATTTTGAAGCTGAAAATACCACATTTTACTAAATCTCTTCCTTTTCTTTCGATCACATCTTTAATAAAGCCACCCATAACAATTTCGTTATCGCCGGTTTTAGAAAACTCGATATCATTTACCATGTAATCATCATCAAATGTTAATTCCAAATCTTTTTCTTTTTGATCGGCAGCATTTAATGTAAATAAATGCAAACGGTAACGTTTTTCCTTTTCTGTAGCTGTTTTTGCCAGGCCATTAAAGCCCCAATAGATATTATCTTTATTGTCTAAATACAATCCTAAAAATCCAACGCCTTCAACATCAGATTTAATTGCAGAGGTAGTAAAAGCTACCATTAAAGCATCTCCTGCACTAAATCCGCCACCGCTAAATAATTTTTGAGCAACTGTTTTAGTCCATACTTTTTTCATAGAAACGGCATCCATCAAAATAAAATCAGTACTGTAATCTGCTTTTTTATCCGATTTATGCGATGATTTTATAATAAATTTTGTTTGAGCCGGATTTGGATAAATGTCAAAATCCACAAATTCATAATGATCGGAAGTAACAGAAGTCACTTCTTTTAAATCATTTGATACCACACCTGCAGATGATACTGTTTGAAAAAACAAGGTCATTTTATCCGCTTTTTTATCATATTGCCTTCTGAAAATGAAAACATTTCCGCTCGCATACTCTACGTCTTCTATTTTAGTATTTCCTTCTTCTCCTAAGTTTATTTCTTTAGAAAATAAAGGTTTCAGCGTTTTTTTATCGTATTTCTCTACAAAGAAAGAAGTTCCTTTTCCTTTACTTCTTATTCTATAAGAATAAAAACTGTTATCGTCGCCACCAAGCATACGATTCATTTTGTTGTCCGGATCATTTTCCTGTTCAGGACCATTTGTCATAGTAGCCTGAGCGAAAGCCATGCTGCTCAGGGCAACAAAGCAAGCTGTAAGGGTTTTTAGTTTCATAAGCAGTTTGTTAAAATTTAGTGTTAAATATAAGTAAAAAAATAGAGCCCTCCATTTTAATTTTATCCCTATTTATAGTGATTTTTTGCCTGCGTCCATCCTAAAACGAATGGTTTATTTCCGACACATATACAATAATTCGCCTTTTGGCAGGCGGTATCTTTCTACCAGTTCGGGTGTAATTTGTTTTGTGTAATCTTCTATGGTTACTTTAAAGCCTGCTGCGGCTAATTTATCTTTATAATCCAAACCAAATAAACGCACATGGTCTTTTTGCCAGAAATGGATCTCCCTGTCTTTTTCGCTAATAATGGATTTATCTTCGTAAGTTTCATAACGGTTTACGTCTTGCGGGATCTGAAAAATACCGAAGCCACCCGGTTTCATAATACGGTACAGCTCCCTTATACACTGATCGGCATCCTCTACGTGCTCTAATACATGGTTACAAAAAATAACATCGAAGGTGTTATTTTCAAAAGGTGCTTTGTGCAGGTCGAAGTGAATATCTGCAATGGGCGAGTTGTAATCGCCTGTGGTATAATCGAGATTAGGCATTGCCTTAAACAGCTTATAAAAACACTGTTCGGGAGCAATATGCAATACTTTATGTTTTGCTGTAAAGAAATCAGTCTTTTCTTTTAAGTACAACCATAACAACCTATGGCGTTCCAGCGAAAGGCTTCCGGGGCAAAGCACATTGTTGCGTTTTGCACGGCCACTGTAACCATAAGGCAAAAATTTACGGTAGGTTTTTCCGCTGATGGGATCTTCGTATTTATTTCCGTAATAAACAATGGGAGCAATTTTACTGAATATTAAACTCAGTTGAATAAGGATAGGACGTGGTACTGTACGGAGGATAAAGTGAAACATATTAAAATTTACTATTTATTTACTTCTATAATTATTGGAACAATTGTTTTATCGGTAACGTCTGCATTAAAATTTACTTTATCATCCACATTAAATTTAACATCTGCTATTATTTTATCTGCAATACTATTATTAATTCTTTGTCGGTAATCTTTTGTTTTATCTGCGTTAAATTTCTCGTTCAGTGCTTTAAAATCAAACGACACCTTAGATACCAATACACAAATATAATCTTTTGTACCCACATTATCGGGCGTCATACTCTTATCTCTCGGGAAAACCCGTGTGCCTGTAATACCACAATAGGCGCTATGTTTTGGGGTGTAAGGAAATAAAACATAGGAGCCATTATCTGTTTCTTTTCCAAAAATATAAACGTAGCATTCGATGTTATTTTTTAATTCTACTTTAAATTTTGTACCGGCAGCAACTTTACTATTAGTAGCATAGGTGTTATTACCCTGGTAGGTAAGTGGAATGTACTTTTTACTTTCTTTTTCGATCAGTGCCAGTGAACAGTTAAGTTTGGATTGATCTGTTTTATTGGGCATAGGAAACATGCCATACGCCTCGGTAGCAAAGTTTACAAGGCCTTTGTAGCTTACCCATGCCCTACCATTTTTACCCCATTTAGGTCCCCAGGAATTCTGGATCAAGAATGCCCCATCCTGCTCAAAAAAACGGTCGTCGTAGCCAATAACACACATGCAATGCCCGCCAAACCCATTTTGCCCATAATCTCCGTTTGAAGGAATCCAGGCCTCTTTGCCTTCCATTTCCTGCATAAATGTACCTCCTACGTTCATTCCTATTACAACAGGAGCATTGTGTGCAAGATTTTCTCTTATGGCATTTACATCTATGGTATAATCGTCGCCACTTATGGATAAACGATTGGCACCTTTCATTTTAAACTGCTCAGCATCTTTTTTGATGTAATTATCTGGTTGTTTAGCGCATGAATTTTCATCGTAGGGAAATTCTTTATAAGGTACAGATCCGTTATTGGTTAAGAGATCCATTGCTTTATTGATATAGGTTCCCTGGCAATCTTCGAGCCCTATCTGATTATAGGTATAAGCGGGGCTAAAGGCAATTTTATCCGGATCCTGCCCGGTGTTAACAGCTTCCAGAATGGTTCTTGCCGCATAGGTACTACCCCAGCCAACGCAGGAACCCTGTTGCCCCTGATCCTGAGCCGAAGGAGCGAATTTTTCGAGCGACACACGCTCCGGCAATTGCTCATCAGGGCTTAATGCCGCATAAACCTGTGCACTATCATATACTTTTTGATCGAGTGTAGCCCCTCTGCCATACGAAGCGCGTTGTTCTTTTGAAGAACCACCGCTACAACCGCCTTTAAAAAAATAAAAAGCACCTCCTATCAAAAGAAGAGGAATCACAATTTTAGGATAACGGAATAAAAAAGGTAATATCATCATTATGATATTGCCACCACCGGAATTACCTCCGCCACCTGAGTTTCTGTTTCCCTGGTTGCCGCTATACCCTTGGTTAGCGTCATCATCGTCCGTCATCCTTATTGGCATATTTCTCTTTTTTTGAGTTTAAATTTACAAAAAACAAATAAATCAGCCGAACTTAATTAATTTGCTATTTTTGTAAAATCGGGCGATTAAATTATGGCTAAAGCAACAACTCACACCAACTCCGGATCATCTTCCTCAAAAAGTATGTTTGATAAATTTGAATCGTGGACAGCAAAAAATGAGAAAAAACTCTTTTACAGTTTTCTGACATTAACCTTGTTTTTTTCACTTGCCTTATTTAATGTTCGTTTTAGCGAAGCTAATGATGATTCGGGTTATATTGAAGCTGCCTGGAAATATGTGAACGACTTCCCAAATTTCTATTTTACCTTTAATGCCCCTTTGTACCCTATGTTTTTAGCGGTAATTTATAAGGTATTTGGGTTCCACATTATGCTCTTTAAGCTGATTAATGTTGTTCTTTATTTCTTTTCTGTATTCCTTTTCTGGAAAGCGCTTTACAAAAAAGTTCCGGCAGTTATTTTTATGCCTGTAATGCTGTTTATTTCCATCAATTATTTGATGATGTATTTTGCCAGTATGACCTTTACGGAAGCTTTTTATTTATTTTTTCAATCGCTGTTGTTCTTTGTCATGGCCAGATTTTTTGACCTGCCCGAGGATATGCCGTTTAAAGGCCAAATTAAATACTGGCTTATTATAGGCTTACTTTGTTTATTACTTAGCATTTCCAAGAATATTGCCATACTGGTGGTGCCTGCCTTAATGTTTGTTTTTATTATTCAGAAAGACTGGAAAAAAGCGGGTTTAATGCTGCTTTCTTATGCTGTTTTCAGGGGTATTTACGAACTGCTTGTGAAGTCGATCTGGGGATCGGTAAATCAGTTTTCGGGACAGGGAAATATTTTAATGCTAAAAGACCCTTATGATAAAAGCCTTGGTAATGATGACCTTTCAGGCTTTATAGGGCGATTTTTCGACAACAGTAATTTATATTTAAGTAAGCGCTTTTTCCAAATTATTGGTTTCAGGGAGGAAAAATCTACCGAGGTATATGGGTTTTTAGCCTTTTTAATGCTGGCTATCATAATCGTAGGCGCTATTATTTATTTAAGGCAAAAAAACAAGTTGATCCAATTTGTAACGGTTTATACAGTTGGTATCATGATGGCTTCTTTTGTAGCACTACAGGCACGTTGGGATCAACCACGTATTATTTTAGTGTGCATGCCGGTATTATTTATTATTATCTACAATCTATTTTATATCTCTGTCAAAAAACATTCGATGGGGCAATTGATTTATATAGCCATTATCGGTGTTATTTGTATTTCCATGATACTGTCTACTTTAAAACGTTCTTCAAAAAATATTCCTATTGCTAAAAAGAATTTAAGTGGTAATATATACGAAGGTTATACTCCCGACTGGCAAAACTTTTTAAAATGCAGTCAGTGGTGTAAAGATAGTTTGCCTGAAGACTCTTATGTAGCAAGCCGTAAAGCACCTATGAGTTTTATTTATGGAAAAGGGAAAAAGTTTTTCCCGATATACAGTGTTATTAAAAAAGATCCACTTACACAGCAGTCTAATCCTGATAGTGCCCTGGCCTATTTTAAAACAAACCATGTCACACACCTGATGCTGGCAAGTTTAAGGCTCGATCCGGAACAGAATACAGGCCAATTTATAAACACCATTCATAATATTGCTCAGCCCATCATGAATAAGTATCCTAACATGCTCACATTGGTTCATACAGAAGGATTTGCTGAACAAACGTATTTGTTTAAAATTAATTACTAATCGTTCATGTTTAAAAAATATACGATTCCATTTGATCTGGACGATCCCCGGGCTACTTTAGCCCACAGGACTATTATTCTCGAAAAACCTTTTTTAAAACGCCTGTATACAGATTGGTATCAGGAATTTATAAAGGTTTCAAAATCTGTAGGTAAGGGCATTTACCTGGAAATAGGTTCCGGCGGCGGTTTTTTAAAAGATGTTTTCGCTGAAGTGGAAACATCCGACATCTTGGATCTGCCCGTTGTGGATAAAGTATTTAGCGCCGAACAGATGCCTTACAAAGAAAATGAACTCGGATGTATTATGATGTTGAATGTATTTCATCATATTCCACGCCCCTATTTATTTTTACAGGAAGCAGAACGAACCTTAATAAAAGGAGGCAAAATCATTATGATAGAGCCTGCCAATTCAAACCTTGGAAGATTTATTTATAAGCGTTTTCACCATGAACCATTTGAAGAAAACGGTCCAAGGGAAATACAGGCCGGTAATCCCTTGAGTAACTCCAATCAGGCATTACCCCACATTTATTTTGAAAGAGACCTGCAACAGTTTGCTAAAGATTTCCCTTTACTTAAAATAAACCGTATTGAATACCATTCTCCTTTTTTATATGTATTAAGCGGTGGCGTGTCAAGAAGCGCTATGCTGCCCTATTTTATGTATCCTGTTGCTAAAAGTTTTGAGTGGTTACTTAAGCCATTTAGCAAGCAGTTGGGTTTATTTTGCACTATTGAGATCGAAAAAAGATAAGTATTTGCTCTTTCTTTTTTGAACAGCACTAAAATTATGTGACTAACGGTTGAGCACGTTCCTTCACAAGTATAAGTCCCATCGCGGTTATCAGGGCATTTATAACGATCAGCTCATTGCCTATCTCATAGCTGCTATAAGGTTTAACAAGGTAATTGGCAAATAAGTACGTTATAACAGGAGCCAGTACACATACTACCGGAACCAGTTTATCTTTAAGGTTTATTTTTGTAAAAAGACCTAATGTAAATAAAGCTAATAAAGGCCCATAGGTGTAACCGGCAATCATTAAAATGGTATCGATAATGGCTCTTTGATTTAAAAGATCGAACACTATAATTACCAGCCACATTACTACTGCAAAACCAATGTGAATAACCGTTCTGCGTTGCGATTTTTGTTTCTCCGTTAATTTGGTATTTCTGTCGTACTCTAACATATCTACATAGGTAGAAGTTGTAAGTGTTGTCAGTACACTATCTGCACTGCTAAAGGTAGCTGCGGTTAAGCCAATAATAAACACTAAGCCGGCAAATATGCCCAAATGGTTAAGTGCCAGATTAGGGAATACTTTATCCGTAATTACTTTTCCTGTTTCAGGATTTGTTGGTAAAGGAATACCACTTGCATCATAATACTGAAACAATAAGGCGCCCAAAGCCAAAAAGAAAACGGTTACAATAACCATGACGATGCTGAACCAAAAAATATTTTTTTGTGCATCCCCTAACGATTTACAGCTTAGATTCTTTTGCATCATATTCTGGTCGAGGCCCGTCATAGCAGCAGCTATAAAGATACCACCGATAAATTCTTTAAAAAAGAAATTGGATTTATGCCAGTCCCAAAAAAAGGTGTTCGAATAATCGGAACTTACAATGTTTGAGACTGCTTTCCCAACGCCAATATCCATTTTATTGATGATCACAATAATGGAAATAATCACTCCCAGCACTAAAAACAACGATTGAAACGTATCTGTCCACACCAGTGTTTTAATGCCCCCTTTATAAGTATATAATAGCATAAGCGCAAGGATAATAGATACACTTAACCAAAACGGAACATGAAAAGCGGTAATACGATCAAATACAAAAAACTGAATGACACCCACTGCCAAAAATAAACGACCGGATGCTCCAAGTATACGCGATAAGATAAAAAAGAAAGCACCTGCCTTTTGCGTATGTCTGCCAAATCGCGTTTCCAGGTAGGTATAAATGGAAATAAGGTTCATTTTATAATAAATGGGAAGCAGTACTTTAGAAATAATAAAATAACCTACAAAATACCCCATCACCAGTTGCAGATACGAGAAATTAGATGTCCCTATTTTTCCGGGAACGGAGATATAGGTTACGCCGCTTAAAGAATCGCCGATCATCCCAAATGCCACAGCATACCAGGGTGACGCTTTATTTCCCAAAAAATAACTATCGGCAGTTGAATTCCTTGAAGTGATATAAGCAATAAGCAATAAACCTCCAAAATAAAGGCAAATGCATAAAATAATAAGTATAGGCGACATCCCACTAAAGTAGGTATTCCAAATGCATACTATTTGCCTAAAAACAGGCTTATTTTAAATAAGATAAGTTAATATCTTTTTAGATGCTGAAAAACAGCTCAAAGGTTGAGTTTTCTCATAAAAACTCCCAATTTACAAGCTAATTTCTTATTTTTACCCTATCTTGTTGCCTATATATTTATGGAAGATATTATACCTAAAATACCTCGTGAATTAGTATTAAGCGAACTAAACAAAGATCGTTACGTTCGTAAAACCAACAATGGTGTTAATGAGATATACATTATAACACACAGCGATTCCCCTAACACCATGCGCGAAATTGGTCGTTTACGTGAAGTAACGTTCAGATATGCAGGTGGAGGTACAGGAAAATCTATCGACATTGATGAGTTTGACCTTGGAGAACATCCTTATAAGCAGTTATTGGTTTGGGATCCTATAGAGCAGGAAATTGTTGGAGCTTACCGTTATATTTTATGCAAAGATGCTGAGTACCATAACGGGGAAGTATTATTGGCTACTACGGAATTGTTTCATTTTTCGCCCGAGTTTTATAAAACCTATTTGCCTTATACCATAGAGTTGGGCCGTTCGTTCATTCAACCGCAATACCAGCCATCTGAGCAATTCAGAAAAGGTTTGTTCAGTCTCGATAATTTGTGGGACGGACTTGGCGCTATCGTAGTTGATAATCCTGATATGAAATACTATTACGGAAAAGTGACCATGTATACTGATTTCAATGTTGAAGCCAGAGATTACATTTTATCTTTCCTGAAATTTTATTTCCCGGATCCAAAAAAACTGGTTACTCCTATTCATAGTGTTGAATTAAAAACAGATGTATCTGCTTTTTTAAAAGAGCTGGAAGGAAAAACCTACAAAGAAGGCCACGCTATTTTAAACAAACATGTACGCGCCCTTGGAGAGAATATTCCGCCAATGGTAAATGCATATAGTAATTTATCAAGCACTATGTTATCGTTTGGCACAGCCATTAATCCAACCTTTGGAGGCGTGGAAGAAACAGGTATACTTGTAACGATTGCCGACATTTATAAAAGTAAATCAGACAGGCATATTGAGACTTATAACAAAGAAGTGAGAGAGAGAACATAGAACGAAGATTTGAGACCTGAGATATGAGAGGAAAGACTGAATAGACAAAGGCACAGCAGGTAAGGAACACTAAAACACCGGACAAAAAACAAACATGATTATTACTACAGCAAAATTTTTAAAAAGCAGTTCCGATAACAAAGGCTGTCCAACACCCGATAAGCCCGAATTTGCTTTTATAGGACGAAGCAACGTTGGTAAGTCTTCTCTTATCAATATGTTATGTAATCAAAAAGACCTTGCAAAAACATCTTCAAAACCGGGAAAAACCCAACTTATCAATCATTTTATTATTAATGATAAATGGTACCTGGTTGATTTACCCGGATATGGTTATGCCAAAACCAGCAAAACAAATTTAGAAAAGTTCGAAGCCCTGATCAGTAATTATATTACCAAACGTAAAAATTTGATTTGCGTTATTATTTTAATTGATAGCAGACTCGAACTTCAACCTATCGACGGTGAATTTATGGACTGGTGTACCCAACATGAAATACCGTTTTGCCTGGCTTTTACAAAAACAGATAAGCTTGGTAAAAACCAATGGGCCAGTAACCTTGCCAAATACAAAAAACGCCTGATGGATTACTGGGGCGAATTACCCGTAATGTTCTCAACCAGCGCAGAGAAAAAGCAGGGCAAAGAAGAGATCCTGAAATACATTGAAGAAAATTTACAATATTTTATTCCACCACCAAAAGGTGCTAAGCACATAGAAGAAGATGACGATGACGATAGTATCTGAGTGGCAGAAATTACAAAATAAACTAAAAGAGCGTTTTGGTTCAGAGATGGAACATGATGCCATTTTGTTTATGATAGGCCTGCAGGAATTAGATAAGCCTTATAACAAATATAAAAAAGACGAAAAGCTTGAAGTAATGCATATTGGTGTATGCACTGTGTTGCAGCCTTATGGCTTTTATGAATACAAAGGCCGCGATGATGATGACTGGCCTCATTGGGAATTGAAAGAGGATCTGCCCCACCTCGATCCAAAGCAACAAAACAAATTAATGAACGACGCGCTGATAGATTATTTTAAGCGCACCGGTTTTTTAGAGGATTAACAGATTATATACGATTATTTTTTATCACATTAAAAACTAACACATGAATACAAAACTCTTACTTTCAGCTCTCGCCGCCATTTCTTTAACATCGGTAGCGCAGGTAACCAAGCCACAAGCGGTAAAAACGCTTTCGAACACAGTTGCAAAAGCCGCTCCAAAGTTATTACAAACCGTAACAAAAGTAGGTAACGAAATTGTGATCCCTTACAAAAAATATGTATTGGCTAACGGTTTAACTATTGTGGTTCACGAAGATCATTCAGACCCGATTGCTTATGTTGATGTAACTTACCATGTTGGTTCAAACCGCGAACAACAAGGCCGTTCAGGCTTTGCACATTTCTTTGAACATATGATGTTTCAAGGCTCAAAAAACGTAGCCGACGAACAACATTTTAAAATCATTACCGAAGCAGGTGGAACATTAAACGGTTCAACCAATTCGGACAGAACTAATTATTTTGAAACTGTTCCTTCTAACCAATTGGAAAAAATGCTTTGGTTAGAATCTGATCGTATGGGCTTTTTATTGGATTCGGTGACACAAAAGAAATTTGAGGTACAACGTGCTACGGTAAAAAACGAACGCGGACAAAATTACGATAATCGCCCTTATGGCCTGGTAAGTGAAAAAACAGGAGAAGCCTTATTCCCTAAAGGACATCCTTATTCATGGACAACCATTGGTTATATTGAAGATTTAAACCGCGTAGATGTAAACGATTTAAAACGTTTCTACATGCGTTGGTACGGACCTAATAATGCTGTATTAACAGTAGCAGGCGATGTAAACACGGCAGAGGTAATAAAACTGGCAGATAAATACTTTGGTTCTATTCCACGCGGACCTGAAGTGAAAAACATGGAAAAACAGGCTGCTAACTTAACCGAGACCCGCTATATTTCTTATGAAGATAATATCAAATTTCCGATGTATAAAGTTACCTATGCTACGGTACCGTCTATGGATAAAGACGAAGCGGCATTAGATGTATTAGGCGAAATTTTATCTTCTTCTAAAAGCTCTCCTTTATATACAGCGTTTATCAAATCACAAAAAGCCGTTTCGGCAAATGCCTATAACTCTTCCCGCGAATTAGCAGGACAGTTCGAGATCATGATCAGAGCTAATGCAGGAACAAAGTTGGCAGATATAGAAACGCTGTTAAATCAAACACTGGCCGACTGGGAAAAAACAGGGGCTACAGATGACGATTTAAAAAAATACAAAGCCTCTTACCAAAGTGGTTTATATGATGGACTTTCTACTGTTCAGGGAAAAGGAAGACAATTGGCTGCGTACCAAACCTATACGAACAATCCTAATTATTTAAAAATAGAAATAGCCAATAACCTTAAAGTTACCAAAGCAGATATAATGCGTGTTTATAACACCTACGTTAAAGGTAAATTTGCAGTTGTACTCAGCTGTATTCCTAAAGGTAAATCAGAATTAATTGCCAAAGCAGATACATGGAAAATGTATGAGCGTACTATTGAACAGGAAAGCGCTGAATACAAAAACTTATCTTATACCGAACCTAAAGATAATTTCGACAGAAGTAAAATGCCTGCTTCAACTCCTGCTAAATTAGTACCGCTGCCTAATTACTGGACCTCTAGCTATAGCAATGGTGTAAAAATTATCGGCATCAATTCGAACGATATTCCAAAAGTAAATGTTTTATTCAGCATGCCAATTGGGCACCGTTACGAACCTGCTAATAAAGCAGGTTTAGCAGTACTATTGACTTCTCTGTTACAGGAATCAACACAGAAACACAGCGCAGAAGAGATCTCCAATAAATTAGACCGTCTGGGAAGCAGTGTGTATTTTTCGGCAGGAGATAATGAAGTAAGTATGAATATTTCCTGCTTAAAACAAAACCTGGATTCTACTTTAAAAATTGCGCAGGAAATGATGTTTATGCCAAAATTTGACCAGGAAGATTTTGACCTGGTAAAAAAAGAGCAGTTGGATGGCATTGCTAATCAATTAACACAGGCAACATCCATTGCCAACAATGTTTACTCAAAACTTTTATACGGTAATGGTTTCACTCTTTCTCTGCCATCTAATGGTAACGCAGAAACCGTTAGTTCCATTACTTTAGATGATGTTAAAGCATACTATAAAAATTTCTCTGCATTTAATTCAGTGCTTGCTATCAGCGGAGATGTTGACCAGGCATCTGCTTTGAAAAAATTAAATTTCTTAACCAAACTACAGGCAGAAGGCACAATGCCACTGGCAAAATACAAATTACCGGAAATTGATAAAACACGCATTTATTTTGTAGACAAAAAAGGAGCACCGCAATCGGAGATTCGTGTGGGTAATTTATCACTTGCCTACGATGCGACAGGTGATTTCTTTAAATCTACCATTATGAATTACGCTTTTGCAGGAGCATTTAACAGCCGCGTTAATTATATTTTACGTGAAGTAAAAGGCTTTACCTATGGCGCAAGAGGTGGTTTTTATGGTAATAAATTTTCAGGTCCCTACACCATTAATGCCGGCGTAAAAGGAAATACAACCGACAGTTCAGTGGTGATCATTATGGAGCAATTAAAAAAATATAATGCGGGTGGTATTGAAGCTGATGAGCTGGAGTTTACTAAAAATGCCATGGCGCAGGCCGACGCGTTAAAATATGAGTCTCCTTTCCAGAAACTGGGCTTTGTAAAACGTATTGTTGATTTCGACCTGGATAAATCCTTTGTGGCTAAACAGGCTGATATTCTTAAAACCATTGGTAAACCGGAAATTGATCAATTAGCGAAATCTAATTTACCTTACGATAAAATGGTGATTTTGGTGGTTGGCGATAAGGCATCAAACTTTGAAAAACTTTCAAAACTAGGCTACGAGATCATTGAATTAGATACCGACGGAAACAAAATTAAATAAATTTTGTTGTGAAAGTTATAAAGTTCAGAAAGTTAAATCCCTTTATGGAAATAACTTTCTGAACCTTTTAACCTTTAAATTTTGAAACTAAAAGAATGAATATAGGAATTGTATGTTACCCTACATTTGGCGGTAGCGGCGTAGTAGCAACAGAACTGGGAATTGCCCTTGCAGACAAAGGACATAAAGTACATTTTATTACCTATTCACAGCCCTTCAGATTAAATCAGTTCAACGAGAATTTATTTTACCACGAAGTAAATGTAAACGACTATCCCTTATTTGATTACCAGCCATACGAAAGTGTACTGGCCAGTAAAATTGTGGATGTGGCCATTTATGAAAGACTCGATATACTTCATGTGCATTATGCTATACCCCATGCATCGGTAGCTTACCTGGCACAGCAAATTTTAAAATCAAAAAAAATAAAACTGCCTTATATCACCACGTTGCATGGTACTGATATTACTTTGGTTGGGCAGGATCCCTCTTTTGAACCGGTAATTTTCTTTTCCTTAAATAATAGTAATGCCATTACGTCGGTATCAGAAAGCCTGAGAAAGGATACTTTAAAAACGTTTAAAATAGCAAACGACGTTAAGGTAATTCCTAACTTTATAAAAATGGATGAATATGAACATGCTAAAGATGTATGCCATAGAAGCCGTTTTGCCAAAGAGAATGAAAAGATCCTGATCCATATTTCTAATTTCAGAAAAGTAAAACGTGTAGAAGATGTATTAAGGATATTTGATATCGTCAGAAAAACCATCCCGAGTAAATTGATCTTAGTAGGCGATGGGCCTGAGCGACCACAAATAGATAAATTATGCCGTGAGCTCGACACCTGCAGTGATATTATTTCGGTAGGAAAAATTGCAAATCCTAAAGAAATATTAGGTGTGGGGGACATTTTTATTTTACCGTCAGAAACAGAGAGTTTCGGACTATCGGCTCTGGAAGCTATGGCTATGAAAATACCTGTGATTTCAACCAACACCGGTGGAATTCCTGAATTGAACATTCATGGAAAAACAGGCTACATGAGCAAGGTTGGCGATTATGAAGACATGGCCAAAAATACGATCGCGCTTTTATCAGACGAAAAAAAATATTCTCAGTTTAAAGCCAATGCGTTTGAGCAGGCTAAAAAATTTGATCTCAATTACATTTTACCTATGTACGAGAAATTGTATAAAGACGTTATTGCGGCGGGGATTTAGAGCGATGAATTTATTTTCAATCATTGATCCTATAAAAATGAAGTTAAATTTTATGCTATGCACCAAAAGCTGATCGATCTTATTTCCAAAGATTTTTCTGTTTCACCAACAGATATTCAGTTGTGTAAAGCCTATTTTGAGCAGGCTACATTTCCTAAAAATTTTATTATTGAAGAAGAAGGGAAGATTCCACGGTATCTTTACTTTATAGTATCAGGTTTTATGCGACTCTTTCACTATAATGAAAGTGGCGATGAAATAACAACACACATCAACTGTCCGCCAGGCTTTATTACTTCCTATAGCAGTTTCATCAGCCAGGTAAAAACCAATGATTTTTTAGAATGTATTACAGAATGCGACTTGTTACGGATTACCAAACAGGATTTGGATTTATTGACGCATAAAAGCCCTGCTTTTAAAGATTTCAGCATTTCTGTGTTTCAACAGTCAATTGCCTATAACGAAAACCGATCGAAAGAACTGGCTACACTCACAGCTGAACAGCGTTACAAAAAACTAATCGAAAATTACCCCGCTATCCTTCACAACGTTCCTATCCAATACATTGCCTCTTTCCTGGGAATGAAACCGGAAAGTTTAAGCAGAATAAGAAAGCAAATGAATAACTAACATTTGTTAAGTGGATTTCATTTCCTTAACCGGAATTTTGTGTCATCATTTAAACCTAAAAATCATGACACAAAAAAATTTAGCATTAGTTACAGGCGCCAATGGGCATCTTGGTAACAACTTAGTAAGATTTCTTATTAGCAAAGGAATTCCGGTAAGAGCCTCTGTACGAAACATCAAAAACAAAGAAGCCTTTACAAACTTACATTGTGAGATCGTTCAATCCGATATTACTGATAAGCCATCATTAATAAAAGCCATGCAAGGAGTAGAAACTTTTTATGCGGTTGGAGCGGTGTTTAAGTTATGGGCAAAAGATCCGTTAAAGGAGATCTATGAAGTAAACATGCTGGGTACCAAAAATCTTGTGGAAGCCGCTGCAGAAGCAGGTGTGAAACGAATTGTATATGTGAGTTCCATTGCCGCCTTAAATTACAACCGGCTTCCGACAAAAGAAAGCTATGGCCAAAACCCCGATCGCAGAGACGTGTACTACAATTCTAAAAACGATGGTGAAAAACTCGCCTTTGAACTGGCAAAGAAACATCACATTGAGTTAGTAGCAGTATTACCTTCTGCAATGATCGGCAGTGAATCTTTTGGGCCATTAAGTGTTTCTTATAACATTATTGATCTCATCCTTAAAAAACAAATTCCCGTTGAAACTCACATTACCCTAAACTGGATTGATGTGAAGGATGTTGCAGAGGGTTGTTACCTTGCTGCCACGAAAGGCATTAACGGTGAACGCTACATACTGGCAAACGAAACATGCACTTCTATAAAAGATACGACCAAAATTGCGCAAACCCTATTCCCGGAGCTTCAAATCAAACTTCCTATGGCGCTTCCTAAACCGATGTTATATGCAATAGCCTGGTTTATGGAGTTGGGAAGTAAACTCAGCGGCAAAGCACCATTGCTCAGTATAAAAGATATTGCCATGTTTTCGGGCCTGCAACAGAATTTTGATATTTCGAAAGCAAGAAAAGACCTGGGCTTCAATCCCAAAATTTCTGAACAGGCTGTAAAGGAAGCCATGCTTTATCTCAGAGAAAAGAAAAATCGTTAACACATCAGATTTTTTCGATCTCAATTGCATTTTACTCATGTACGAGAAATTGCATAAAGACCTTATGGAAGCAGGAGTTTAAAGTGGCGACAAATGTTTTCTCGCAGGTTTTGCACATTCTTCAAAAACAGTACCTCCTAAATAAGATAACAGTCTATTAAAATCCGTTGTTTTAATATAGTAGTTTCCTAAAGCCTGGTATAATTTAGTTTGGTCGGTGGTGCTTTCTTTTGCGTAATACGCCTTGATATCATCTACAAGAACTAATGTTAAAAGTTCATCTACTTTCCTTTTACTTTTATACCATTTAACTGTTTCCATTATTTATATGCTCTATGAAAAATGACACTCAATTACTGCACCATAATTTTTCGGGTAGTGCACTTCTTTCCCTGGTATACCTTCACAACATAAACGCCTTTGGGTTGTTGAGAAATATCGACCTCCTGCTTTGTCAATTTATTTTTAGGACTTGAATACACTTTTGAACCAAGTACATTATACACTTCTACAAACTGTTCCTCGTTACCTGTTGTTTGCGATTGAATCGAAAAAATACCGGTTGATGGATTTGGGAAAATCGTCATTTCATCTTCGGCACTGTTTAATTCATTAACACCGGTTAGAGTACCCACACTCACATCATCAATCCAAAGGGTGCTCCCTGCTTTGGGATTCTTATCTAATGATGATGAACTCATTAGTACCCATATGGTATCGGGCGTTAATGAATTAATATAGGTTAAATTAATATCTACTTTTTGCCAGCCCGAAGCGCCTGTGGCCACATTTGTTTTAAATACTCCTCCTGCAATAGGATTCCTGTGATTAACCAATAAAACACGGCATACGGCTGTATCATTTCCTACAGGTCTATATTGATAATAAAAACTGAATTGCCCAATCTTTTGAGTAAAAGGAATACCGGGGTAATAGGTCTGATTAGACACATTTAAATAGCCATTAAACAAAATTCCCAGTGTATCATTATAAGGATGCCCGATAAAAGGAGTACCCAAGGCACTATAATAGTTCCATGATGTTTGGGTGTAGGCTTTGGTTTGCAAACGAACCGAATAATTTCCTGAATGAACCGTATCGGTGCATCTGGTAACAGAGATAGGACTGCTTCCTAATAACGAGCTATTAAAATAATTAAAATCCCACCACCCGCTGGTAGCATTGCCGCTGTTAGGATTCATAGCTGTTGGCACTACGGCGTCGTTTGTCCAGGTTTCGAAGCCCGGATTAATGATTTGTGCATGAACTGTATGCATAGTACAGAACATGATTAAAGTAGAAAAAAATTGTAGAGTCTTTTTCATATGGATGAATGTTTATTTGCGTATCAAAGATAAAATAATTTTCATACTGCAAAAAAAATTAACTTATTGTGCTTGTTTACACTTAGCCAGACTTTCCCTGATCTGCCTTTCTTCTTTAAGGGTAGCAATTTCTTTTGTCAAAGCCAGTTCATAATACCCCGCCGCTTTTTGAGCATTCTTTCTTGACATAAAATAATCGCCCAATATCTGATACATATAATAACTTTCAGTGTTTGACGCAATGAACGCTTTTTCAAGATCTGCCGGAAGTTCAGCCAATAAAGCTTTTTTAGTAAGAAACTGGATGTAATTTTTAAGCTGTTTAAAATGCAGGAAGTTCTGATACCCCTGCGTTTTTAAAAACGGATCGGCAGGAATGGTTAAGCCGGAAACATTCATTTCCTTATCCTTATTTAAAGATTTAGCATTGGCAAATACCGAATCTAAATTATAACAAATAAATTCTCCGCACTGAAATGGATTAGCGCTTACCCACATCAATTTATCTTCGGGCTTAAAAATAACGGCATGATGCGCCAATAGCTGATTCAGACCTTTCTCATTGGTTAATCCAATATTTTTATCATTCAATCCTTTTTGATTTCTTAGTATAATGGCAGCTTCTAAATAATTTAGGGTATCATAACGGTTCAATAACTGCCCCAGTCTTATTTTGCGGTACAGCGAAGAGCTTTCGGCTATATTTGTAAGATTTGCCAGGTCATTGCTATAAGCAGATCCCTGATAATGGTTCGGGCAAATCAATTGGTCTGTGTTCTGTACTTCATACACATCCATTTTTTCAGGAGATTTCTCAATGCTAATGGTTTTATGATCTGCCGCACTACCTATTAAAATGCTTTCAGATACAAATACATTTCTTTTTTTAGCAATAGCAATGGCTTCTTCATGATTTTTGGCATACTGTAAAATTTCCCTTGCCAGCAATGCTATAGGTGTAGCGGCATCGGTTGGAATAGAACTTTTGGCGGCATTAATGGTAACCGTAATTCCCTTCTCATTCATGCCACTGCAAGCCCCTATAAAACCCGCCCAGGTAACGGTTGCAAATTTATAACCCGTTGTTGGATTTGTAAACTGGATAATCTTATTTTTCGCAAAATCATCGCCGCTGTAAAAATCAAAATTGCGTCCTATTACTATTTTACCGTCAGCACTCTTATGATCCCAAACGGCAAATGATGTGCAACCAACCGTCATATTCTTATCCTGCAGAGCATGGCCGATATCGTGAGCGCCATGGTAATTAAGTATCCTGTGATATTTCGGCGCAATAAAATCATATTTATCGCTGGCATATTTCGATATACCCAAAATTTCTTCTTTATACTCCTCGGTAATATTATCAGGCAAATGCCTGTTGAAATAAGCCACAAAAAATTTCAGAAACTTCAGGTAATTAATATCCGGAACCAATATTTTGATCTGATCAATAAATACATCTTCCTGAAATGCATGTAATTCTTTAGTTAACAAGCCATTGGCAATGCCCCGCTCATAACCATTACCTTCTACATATAATTCCCACAATCCGCTTTTGCTGTGTTTTAACCAGTTTGAATTTACTTTATAAAATTCGTTGCTGATCGTTTCCCTTTTCCACCCGGTAGTAGTATCATTGGCAATCTTCGGGACATCGATCCGGATAGCAAAATAAAAATAAATGCCAAATCCAATGATTAGCACCAGAAAAGTAAGAAAAGTCCTTACAAGTATTTTACGAATTTTACGCCACATTTTTGCCTGCTAAAGATACGGATAAATCTGTTTTACAGCCATTTAATTACATTTTCTTAACAGCCGCTAATCCTTACTTCATCGATTTCACGGCGTAGTACATCATTGTTTTCGGTAAGCAAAACTCAAAATATTTAAGTAGTTTAGCAGCATGCTTAAAGCAGGTAAAATCATAAAATGTACAGGAACACTTTTGTTTTTTCTGTTGTTCTGTTATTTACGTCCCTTTGCTCAAAGCATCTCCGTTAAGGACAGTTTATTTGTAGAAAATATTGTGAAAGAAGCCAAGGTAACGGTTGATGAAGATCCTGAAAAAGCGGAAGAGTCCATTAACCGCGTACTTACTTTCTCTAAAAATAAGCATTACAGGGCAGGACTCGCAAACTGTTACAATGTATTGGGTATTATCTACAACCGTAAATCGGAGTACAAAAAAGCGATCCTTTACTATAACGACGCAAAAGATATTGCCACTGAAGATCATTTGGAATCTGTGCTATCCGCCATATTATATAATAAAGCAAATGTCTATGAAAATTTAAGCGATTATGACAATGCCTTTAAAACTTCGGAAGAAGCCCTGGCACTGAAACGCAAATTGAATGATAGTATAGGCATCTCCCGCTGTTACCGGCAGATCGGGCAATACCTGAGCTATAAAGGAGATTACCAGGGATCTATTAGTTATTTTAAAAAAGCGCTGGTGATGCAGAAAAAACTTAACCAGGACGAAATTACAGCCAAAACCATGAACAGCATGGGTGTGGTTTATACAAATGCAAAAATGTACCATGAAGGCTTAGCAATCCTCAGGGAAGCGCAGCACATCAGTGAAAACCGCAACGATTCTTTGATGTCTGAACACATCTATCTTAATCTCGGTTTTTGTTATGACGGTTTGCTGAAACAGGATTCTGCAGAATATTATTATTTGAAATCACTGGCCATTTCTAAAGCTCTGGATGTTGAAAGTGAGAAAGTGATCGTCTTGAATAACCTTGGTGAATTAGCCCTCAAACAAAACAAATTCTCTGTAGCCGAAAATTATTTAACGGATGCACTGGTCGCTGCTCAAAAGATCAATAGCATCATTGACCTTAAATACATACAAAGTAATTTAGCGGAGTTGTATGCCAGGATGGGCGATTATAAAAGGGCCTATTATTTCAAAGAACAATACACTCTATCATCCGACTCCTTAATGAATGAAGAAAAAATGCGGGCTGTGGAAGAAACAGCCATCAAATTTGAAACGAAAGAAATTGAAGAAGAAAATAAATTACTTCAAAAAGATGTTGATCTGCAGAAAACCAGGCTGGAACAAAAGAACTTTTTAATACTTGCAATCATTTTATTTTCTGCATTAATAATGGTCATTTTATTTTTGTACATCCGTCAAAATAAATTTAAGTCACAAAAACAAAATCTGGCTATTGAGCAAAAATTATTGCAGATTCAAATGAATCCACATTTTATCTTTAATTCTTTACAGGCTATACAAAGTTTTATTTTAACCAACCGGCAAAAAGAATCGTCAGGTTATCTTACTTCGTTCTCACGGTTAATGCGCCTTATTTTAGAAAACTCTAAACATGAGTTTATTAGTCTGGATAAAGAAATTGATACCCTAACCTATTACCTCGAATTACAGCAACTGAGGTTTAAAGAGGTGTTTAAATACGAGATCATGGTTGATTCTTCTATTGATAAAGAATTTACACTGGTACCGCCTATGCTACTTCAACCTTTTATAGAAAATGCTATTGAGCATGGTTTTAAAGGCATTAAAGACGAAGGAATACTTAACTTTAATGTTCGTAAGGCAAACGACATCTTGCTTATTGAAATTATTGATAATGGTATAGGAATCGAAAAGTCCAATAACAATAAACAATCTGCCAAGAGTAAGCATAATTCCTACGCACTCGAAATTATTAGAAAAAGGATAGATATCATTAATCAAAAATTAAAAATAATTATTAAACTTACTATTGAAGATCTTTCTGCCGGTTCAGACCTTAAACAAGGTACAAAGATCTCATTATATATTCCCACCATCGTTAAACCAAAATAATTGACATGCTCACAGTTTTAATCATAGATGACGAAGCACTTTCAAGAGAAACTATTTCTGCTATTGTACAACAATATTGCGAAAATGCAACCGTAATTGGTGAAGCCACAGGGATTAAAGATGGAATTAAAGCCATTAAAGAATTAAAGCCGGATGTTATTTTGTTGGATATTCAACTCGAAGACGGAAGTGGCTTTGAATTGCTAAGAATGGCAGAGCCCATACAATCATTTGTCATATTTATTACCGCTTACGAGGAATATGCCATTAAAGCCTTTAAAACTGCGGCACTCGATTATTTATTAAAACCGGTAGATATTGAAGAACTAAGAACCGCCATAAATAAAGCCAAAGAGCAAAAACAAAAAAACACTATAGAAACTCAGTTAAATATTTTACTGACCAATTTCAACCAGGTATCTGCCGGGCATACTCAAAAAATTGTGCTGAAAACAAACGATCAAATGCACATCTTAACTTCTAATGAGATCATACACGTAGAAGCGGAAGGAAATTATACCAAGTTTTATTTAGTCAACAAGAAAACCATTCTGGTAAGTAAAACCTTAAAAGACTACGAAGATATTTTAGACAAAGAGAATTTTGTACGCATTCACCAAAGCCACATTGTAAACATGATGTATGCTTCCCGTTTTGATAAACGAAACGGTGGCTTTTTAATATTAAAGGATAATACCAGTCTCCCGGTTTCTACCCGAAAAAAAGACGACCTTATTCATTACCTGGAAAACATATAATACACCCGCA
The DNA here is from genome assembly GCA_040389965.1 of Bacteroidota bacterium. Classification (GTDB taxonomy): domain Bacteria; phylum Bacteroidota; class Bacteroidia; order B-17B0; family Aurantibacillaceae; genus UBA4416. Next base: position 48,020 of record JAZJZF010000041.1, on the reverse strand, counting down.
GGAATGCACATACTCATTATTCTTAAACGAATAATCGGCCATTAGTTACACATACTAATTCAATCCATATTTACTGTTATTTGCTTTATTTTTGTGAAGTCTTTCTGAAGATTTAACCAATTAAGTACAATATTCACATCAAATAAAGTAATCATGTTAAAACAATTACAACTCTCTTTTGCCTTTCTTTTTCTGGCAATTATTTCCAATGCCCAACCTTCTTTCCAATGGGTTAAACAAATGGGAGGCACAGGCGACGATGCAGGAAATGCCATTGCCATAGATGCTTCCGGAAATGCCTACACAACAGGCTCTTTTAAAGGAATTTCAGATTTTGATCCCGGAGCGGGTACTTATACATTAAGTTCCAACGGTGTGATGGCTGATATTTTTGTATCGAAACTGGATGCCTCCGGAAATTTTTTATGGGCGAAAAGTTTTGGAAGTATTCCTGCCGATGAAGAAGGAAACGGTATTGCGGTAGACGCTTCAGGTAATGTATATGTAACAGGTACCTTTAACGGAACTGTTGATTTCGATCCGGGTCCTGCAAGCTATACGTTAACGTCATCACCATCTTCCAGTGGTTTTGTATTGAAACTGGACGGTTCAGGAAATTTTGCATGGGCTAAAAAAATAGGAGGTGCAACAGGCTCTGTAAATCCTTATGCTTTGGCAATTGATGCTTCGGCAAATGTATACACAACAGGATATTTTACAGGTACTGCGGATCTTGATCCCGGTGCAGCAACCTATACAGTTGCCAACGCCGGAAGCACCGACGTGTATGTATCCAAACTGGATGCCTCCGGAAATTTTGTTTGGGGCAAAGTCATGGGCGGTCCTGATATTGATGTGGCCTATGCCATTACAGCTGATGCCTCGGGTAATGTATATACTACAGGAAATTTTCAAACAACCGGCGACTTTGATCCGGGAGTTGCCACTTATACAATAGCTGCAGGCGGAAATGCTGATATATTTATTTCAAAGCTCGACGTGAATGGGAATTTCACATGGGCAAAATCGATGATGGGCTCTACCGGTAACAATTCCGGAGGACGTGCCATTAAACTGGATGCATCAAATAATGTATATACCGGGGGATTTTTCGGAGGCACTGTGGATTTCAATCCGGGCGCCGCAACCTATACTTTAAATGCTGCAGGTAGTAACGGATTTATTTCCAAACTGGATGCAGGCGGAAATTATGTATGGGCTAAACAAATCAGCTCGAATAATTCATGCATTGTATATGCTCTTACTTTAGATGCCACAGCCAATGTATATGCTACCGGTAGTTACGATGGCACCACCGATTTTGACCCGGGAGCAGCTACAAGTTTTTCAACTGCAACAGGTGGAGATGATGCCTACATTTTAAAATTAGATGCGAGTGGCAATTATGTCTGGGCACAGGATTTGGGCGGCCCTGCCAGTTATTCGAACGTAGCAAAATCAATTGCGTTAAATACCTTATCCGGAAACATCTACCTTACCGGGCAGTTTGACGGCACAGTCGATTTCGATTTCGGCACCGGGACTACTAATTTAACACCTTCAGGAAGTAATTCTTTTGATGTGTTTGTAGAACTAATCGGACAACCGGGTTTCTGTACTGCTCCCTCCGTACCAACAAATACAACACCTGCAGCCAATCAAACTATTTGTTCAGGCAATACGGCAACCATTATGGCAACAAGTACAGGAACCGTGAGTTGGTATGCTACGCCAACAAATACAACAGTCCTTGGAACAGGTAATACTTATACAACAGCCTCTTTAACTGCCGGAACTTATACTTACTATGCAGAAGCCGGTAACAGCTGTACTGTAAATGCCACAAGAACAGCTATTACTTTAACCGTAAACGTGTTACCGGTTATTACGGCAAATAGCGGAATCATCTGCAACGGAAGCAGCTTTACAATTACTCCCGGTGGCGCCGGTACCTATACTTTTTCAAGCGGATCAGCAGTTGTAAATCCAACCACCACCACATCATATAGTGTAACCGGAACCAGTGCTTTGGGCTGTGTAAGCTCAAATACGGCCGTAAGTTCCGTAACCGTTAATACTACTCCAACCATTACCGTAAACAGCGGAAGTATTTGCAATGGAACTAGTTTTACAATTACACCGGGTGGTGCCGCTACCTATACTATTTCGGGAGGCAGTTCTGTAGTAAGCCCAACTTCTACTACAACCTATAGCGTAACGGGCACAAGTGCATTTGGTTGTATAGGCTCTAATACTGCCCTAAGTACCGTAACTGTAAATACACGTCCAACTATCTCTGTAAACAGCGGAAGTGTTTGCAGTGGAAACAGTTTTACAATGGTTGCTACCGGGGCAAATACTTACACTTATTCCAGCGGAACACCAGTTGTAACACCTACTATTACAGGTATTTCAATGGTAATTGCCAGCTATACGATAACAGGCGCCAGTGCATTTGGCTGTACAAGTTCCAACGTGGCAATCAGTTCACTAACGGTTTATGCCCTACCTGTTATAAATGCAGTAAGTAACAATACACTTTTATGTGCAGGACAATCGGCAGTATTAACGGCATCAGGTGCCAATAGTTATACATGGAGCACAGGTGTAAATACAACGACTGCATCTGTAAGTCCAACTGTTACTACGTTATATACTGTTACCGGAATGAGTTCCTCTACAGGTTGCCGCAATAACGCAAGCATAACGCAAAGCGTTAGTGCCTGTACTTCTGTATTTGAAACAGAAGAAATGGTGTTCACTGTTTATCCAAACCCCAGCAATGGAAATTTTATTATTCAATCGGGGAAAGCATTGAGTCAATTGCAGGTGGATCTGTTTGATGCTACAGGCCGCCTGGTATTCTCAAAGCAATTCCAAAATCCTGAAGAACTTGTATCTATTGGATTGACAGATTATGCCAAAGGAATTTATGTATTGAAACTCAATTATGATGGAAAACAATCACATCAAAAAATGATCCTGGAATAAAAATTGAAGCAGGGTATTTATAAACCGGGATAATAGAAAAGGATTTTTGCAGATATATTATTCATGTTTTGTCTGCATTGTTTGCCTCATTTCTGTTCCGGTTTATAACCATGTGCGGCCTATAACCTCCATAAGCCCACATGCGACTTTGCATCATAAAAAAAGCCTTCCCGGGGATTGGAAGGCTTTTTTTTTAATTAAACTGCTTATTTAATAATAGAAGCTCTCAATGCATAAATCTTTGTAGAAATAGCTTTGAACTGGGCATCTTTTAAATCTTTAGAATCTTTAATAGCATCTATTTCCGCGTGAATCTTTTTCAATTCGTCGTTTAAAGCAACGCATTCTTTTTTGTCTTTATATTCATTTAAAAGATCAGTCAGGTTTTTCAAGTAAAAACGCTGATCCCATAAATGTTTATAGGCTTTTTCTTTAGCTGCAGGGTCAGTTACACTTTCTGCCATTTTACAGGTCAGGTATAAGCTTTCAACCCATGAACCTGCAAATACTGCTGCCGCCGTATAAACACGCTCATTAGTTCTTAAATAAGCATCGCTTTTTACAAAGATTTCGTCTACTATTTTTAATAAAGAATCTTTATTATCTAAATTCTGTTCGGCACGTTTACCGATCATATTATCAACCGCGCTTTTAAGACCAAGTTCATCTGCAGATGTCACCACATTTTTCATATACCTTAATACATCCTGGCCTTTATTATTTACCATGGCATAAGACATATCAATATTATAAACACCTAAAGTAACCGCTTTTGAAAATTCGTTGCCAATAGCCATTGATTTCTTTGGATCTACCAATAAGGCATTATTATAATCAACACCCCAATGTGATAATTCGTTGATACTTGCAACAGGAGATGGGATATTGGCTATTGCAAAGTCAAATTTGAACTTGGTTTCTTCATTTACCGTTACAGGAGTTGTATCTTTCGGGGATTCAACAACTTCTTCTGTTTCTTTGATTTCTTCATTTTTATTGCCACAGGCTATAAATAGAGACGATAAAACCAAAGCTGATAGGACATTAAGTGCTTTCATTTTTATATTTTTTTTCACAAAAGTAGAAGAGTTTTTGGCATTAACAAGAAAATTACTGCTATTTGGAGGTTAAATTATGCAGATCATCTAAATTTGTAAAGCAGTAAAAACAAAAACGGCCCACTTTTCAGTGAGCCGCTTCATTATATGTATTCGATTATCTGTCTAAATTACCGTAATCTAACTTTGTACGGGTAATGGCCAATACGCCTCTTAATAACAATATTAAGAAAGGAACGTACATAACCGCTCTTGGTAATTCGAAGTGATCCGTAATAACCACTGCTTTACGTTTTAAACGTTCAGTAATTAAATACATGGCAGGTATTAATAATAAGGTTAATACTGTAGCAAATAATAACCCGAAAATCATTGTCCAGCTTAACGGACCAAAGAACGCTACGTTATCTCCACCAAAGAAAATATGAGGATTACCACTCGTTAACAAGGTTTGGAAATTAATATTTAAACCAACTGCTAAAGGAATTAAACCTAAGATAGCTGCAGTAGCTGTTAATATTACCGGCGTCATACGTGTACGGCCTGCCTCAACAGTTGCGTCGTATAAGCTCATTCCGCCTTCGCGGGCAAACTCAGCAAACTCTACGAGTAAAATACCATTACGTACCACAATACCACCCAAGGCAATAACACCAATACCAGTCATTACAATACTCATATCCATCTTAAACACTGACACCCCTATTAATACCCCTACGATACTGAATATGATCTCTGACAAGATAATTAACGGTTTACCTAAGGAGTTAAATAAGCCTACCAATACCAGTAACATTAAACCAATAGCAGTTAACATCGCATTACCAAGGAAGCTCATGGTTTCCTGTTGTTCTGCTTTATCACCGGCAAATTGAACGATCACATTACCCGTTTTTTTGTAGTCTTTCATTACTCTCTCAACGTTGGCAACCACTTCATTAGGGTTAAATCCGTCTTTTACATCAGATGATAAAGTAATTACACGTTTATTGTTTTTACGTTTGATCCCTGCATACGTGTAATCATAACGAATATCACACACTGAAGCTAAAGGAACACTACGTATTGCACCGGCCATATTCATATCACGGTAAGTGATTTTTAAGTTACGTAAAGTTTCGATATCGATACGCTGATCGAATTTATAACGTAATTGTACAGGATACTCATCATCCACGTCCCTGAATTTAGTTGCTTCTACACCATATACAGCGCCACGGATTTCCATAGCTAACTGGTATGTTGAAAGACCTTCACGCAAAGCACGTTCACGATCGATATCAAAAACGATTTCCGGTTTGTTAGCCACGAAATCAGATTTTAAACTTACAACACCGCCAATTTTTGCATCAGTAATAAATTTTTTCAATGCATCGGAGTTAGCAGTAAGGTCTTTAAAATCTTCACCAATAATTTCAATACTCACCGGTTTTGGTGTGGGCGGACCACTTTGTTCTTTATTCACAACGATATCAGCACCTGGAATATCCCAGTTTAATGCCTGTAAACCTTGTAAATATTTGGTAGTAGATTCTCCGTCACGTTTTTCAAACTCTACGAAAGCGATCGCAATTTTACCTTTATTAGGGTAAGAGTTTTGATCTCCATCACGTGGATCTGTTACACCAATGGTTACGTTTGTGATCATAGATTCCACCAAAGGATTATCTTTTCCTAAAACCGTTTCTACTTTCGCTTCTACTCTGCGCATAACTGCATTGGTTACTTTAGGATCTGTTCCCTCAGGTAATTTCACGTACACGTAAACGTTATTAGGATCGCCACTAGGGAAGAATACTACTTTTGGTTTACGAATTGCAAACAATACAATAGAGAACACAAATAAAACTAATACATATACTAATGGCCTCCATGGTTTACGTAAGAACCATTCCAATATTTTCACATAACGTTTTACAAAACCAGGCCATATTTTAAACTGCCATGCTTCGATAGCTTTGTATAACCATAAACGGTTCAATACTAAGAAGAATGCTAAGAATACAGTAAAGTTAGCCACTGCAAAATGTCCTGTTAAGTAGGAGAATAAAGCAACTAATCCGTATACGATTAATTGTAAGCGTGCTTTTTTAGTGATCTTACCATGTTCTTTACTTTCTTCTTCATGAGATTTCATAAAGTCAACAGCAAATACAGGGTTAATAATATAAGCCACAAATAAAGACGCTAATAAGGAAATGATCAGGGTTACCGGTAAAAAGTACATGAACTTACCAATGATACCTTGCCAGAACACTAAAGGAATAAACGGTGCCAGTGTAGTAATAGTACCGGATAATACCGGCATAAATACCTCACCTACGGCCATTTTAGCAGCTGTTTTAATATCGCGCTTACCATTATCGAAGAGTCGATGCGTGTTTTCAATAACCACAATGGCATCATCCACCACAATACCCAGGGCTAGAATGAAGGAGAAGAGTACGATCATGTTGAACGAGAATCCTATACTTGGCATAACAAGGAAGGCAATGAACATAGATAATGGTACAGATAAGGCCACAAACAAGGCATTGGTAACACCCATAAAGAACATTAATACAACTGTTACCAGGATAAATCCAATAATAATAGTGTTAATCAAATCCTGCAAAGATGTTTTTGTTTTATCACTTTGATCACCACTGATAGTGATATCAAGACCTGCAGGAAATTCGCTTTTTTTCATTTCAGCAATTACGTCTTCAATTTTACCGGCTGCATCAATTAAGTTTTCACCCGAACGTTTAATAACGTTTAAGGTAATTACGTTTTTACCGTTTGAGCTTGAGTAACTTTCCTGCTCTTCAAAACCATCTACTACCTCAGCAAAATCTTTAACAAATAATTTAGCACCGGCTGCTGATGTTACAACAATGTTTTCAATTTCTTTCGGATCCTGAAATTCACTTTTAATACTTAAAGTTGGTTTCATACCGTTTAAAGGAATAGTACCTCCCGAAATAGTTAAGTTTTCCTGACCAATAGCACGTTGCACATCCGTTAAGGTTAATTGTGCCGCCTGTAATTTATAAGCATCAATATTTACCTGGATTTCACGATCTAAAGCACCAACCAGTTTTACTTCGTTGATCTCTTTCAATCCTTCTACCCTATCCTGTAAATCTTCGGCATATTTTTTCAATTGCTTTAAATCGTATTTACCTGCTACGTTAATATACATAATAGGAATCTCGGAAAAGGCAATCTCTTTAATGATCGGCTCACGCGTCAGTGTAGTTGGCATATCTGCCCTTGCCTCATCCACCGCATCTTTCACACGCTGTTTGGCAACCTCTACTTTTACATTTGTATGAAACTCAACAATTACAACCGATACATCCTGTAAAGAAGTACTGTTAAATTTTTTAATACCCGAAATACCTTTTAAGCGTTTTTCAATTGGCTTGGTAATCGTGTTCTCAATATTAGTTGGAGAGTTACCACCATTTATGGTATTGATATAAATGGTTGGTACGGTAATATCCGGAAACTGCTCTTTCGGTAAAGCATTGTATGCCATAATACCGGCAAGCGAAATAAAGATGGTAATCAGATAGACCGTCATTTTATTGTCTATCGCCCAACTTGAGGGTTTAAATTCTTTTATTTTATCTAACATAATTTTATTTTTATGGTTATACCATTATTGAATATGATCCATGAGGACCTGATACCTAAGGACTAAATGAATTATTTTTTCACGTTTACCTTATCACCTTCGTTAATCAGGTCATAACCATCCGTAATTAACATATCTCCCTCTTTTAATCCGTCAGCAATTTCAGCAACACCATTATATTCGTGAGAAATCTTAACTGTTTTTTTCACTACTTTACCGGCTTCTGCAACAAATACAAAGTTTTCGTTAGTACCTTTTTGAATGAATTTTACAGGTAATACTACTTTAGGTGTTGTAGACTGGTAATCGTTAATTTTTAATTTAGCAACCATGTTAGGGTGGTATTCTTTTTTGTTATCCAATAATACCTCAACACCAAATGTTCTGGTTAAATTATTAATAGCTCTTGATGCGTAGTTAACTTTTGATGTAATAGAATCATGCATATCAGGGAATAAAACCAATGCTTCGTTACCAATTTTTATGCGAGATGCATAACTTTCAGAAACATCCGCTTTAATTTTCAAATTAGAAAAATTAATCACGTTAATTGCTGATAAACCCGGAGCAACTGCTTGTCCTATTTTAATATTAACCGCATCAATAGTTCCGTTAATAGGAGAAATAATTTTGCTCATACGAACTTGTTCCTGCATGGTATTTATTTTGTTCTCAATACTTTCTTTCGTGTTTTTGCTTTGCAGGTACTGAATCTCTGTTCCGATTTTTTGATCCCAAAGATTTTTTTGTTTTTGGTACACCTGGTTAGCTAAATCAAGACTTGTTTGCAAATCTGCAATTTGTTGCTGAGTAGAACGTGCATCAGTTTCTGCCAATACTTGTCCTTTGCTAACTTCATCGCCTACTTTTACATTAATTTTAGTAACCGTTCCGGGCATTTCAGTTGACAGAGATACGTTTTCATCAGCATCAATACGTCCTTGCACTTCGATATATGTTTTAAATAACTGGGAAGTTAAAGGCATTGCAATAACATCTACCAGTTTTTCTTTTGTTGTATCCGATTTTGCAAATTCTGCTTCTAACGTTGCAATTTTTGTTTCTATCTCCGCTTTTTGGGATCTTAATTTTTCAAGCTCCGCTTTTTTATCAGGAGAACTGCATGCAACCATAATAGCCGCTAAAGTGATGTATAAAATTGTAGTTTTCATATTATTGTATTATTCTTTTTAAAATTATTTAATTAAAGTTCCAATTGCTTTTTGATAATCTATTTTAGCTACCAACATATCATATACTGAGTTGTAATAATTTGTCTGAGCTTCTTTTAAAGATGTTTGAGCCGTTGTAACTTCTAAATTGCTTCCTACACCTTGTTCATATTTCTTTTGAGCAACATCAAATACGTGTTGTGCCAGTTGCATGTTTCTTTTTTGTGTTTGTAAAGAAGCGTAGGCATTTGTATAAGAAATTTGAGACATGGTAGTTTCCAGTTCAGCAGCCAATTCCAGGTTTTTGATTGTGTTTTCGCCTTTCAGGATCGCCATTTTTGCCTGTTGAATACGGTTATGGCGCTGTAATCCATCAAACAAAGTAAAGTTTAATGTACCACCGATGATGGCTATTTTAAACCATTTTTGGCTTTGATCAAAGAAATCAAATTTCTGACGCTGAGCATTATATTGGTATGAACCGTATAAGTTCAAGGTTGGGATATAGCCTAAACGCTGACGTTTAAGATCAATACCATATAATTTTTGCTGAACCTGTAATAATTGGAAATCAGGTCTGTTGGAAAGATCCAGTTTTCCGCCACCCAATGTGCTTTGATCGGTTTCGTTAACTGTTAAAGAATCGCTAAGGGTTAAAGGATCACCGATTTTATAACCCATTTGGAATTTTAACAGGTTGGCAGATAATTCTATTAATCGTGTGGTTTTTTCTTTTTCTGTTACCAGGTTATTATATTGTACCTCTAAACGTTCCACATCGATTAACTCTACAAGACCTTGTTGGTTAAAGGCTTTGGTATCGTCAAACGCTTTTTTCAAACGTACGATATTGGCATCCAGCAATTTAATACGCTCTTGATTTACCAATACATTATAATAGGCTTTGGATACAGATGAAGCTAATTCTGTTTTAGTTCTATATACACTAATTCTTGCCAGGTTTATAAGTTCTTTTGCTGCTTTTAAACCAACAATATAATCACTGCTGAACACTAATTGTGAAGCACTTAAACCTGCAGTAGCATTGTATTTTGTACCAAACTTCACAGGAGTAAAAGTACCGGCAGGGCCCCCAAAAATTTGGGCAGGAAGTAACGAGGTAGGAATTTCGAGGTAATCTTTCAAATCAACACTACCGTTAACCTGTGGAAGACCTACACCTAACAATTCCTTACGTTTGTATGCCGCGTTTTCTACGTCATACTCGGCATTTAAGTAGTTTGGACTATTCTTTAAAGAATAATCGATTGCTTGCTGCAGCGTAAAACTGGTTGAGTTTTGCGTTCCTGCATTTTGAGCATTTACAGAGGTTGTTATACCAACACCTATAAATAATAGCGGGAGTATTGCTTTTTTTCTCATATAATTATTGTTCTTCTTCTTTAATTTTCTTGTAATTATTAATTAATTTATGTCCTTTAATAGTACAAATGCTGTAAACGAACATATCAAGGATCAACTCATGTGCTTTTGCAAAACTGATCTTATCGTAAGAGAAGTAGTTTCCGAAGATCATCATATCCATTTGCGCCAAACGGTATTGAGCTGTAAACTCTATATTTATATCTTTTCGGTATAAGCCACTTTCCACACCTACTCTGATATTCTTAAGTATGAGAACACTCGAGCACTCATCCTTGAATTTCTGAAACTGTGCAAACCCGGCCGGGTAGAATTTTTGCAGGTCCAAAAAGAACATGGGGTTAATTGGCTGTAACATACTTCTCAATCTTTCAGAAATAAGGATCATTTCATGTACAGGATCAGTTGCCATATCCTGTAATTGTGCAAATTCTGCATTCTGTTTTTGAAGTTCAATCTGGCAAAGTTGGTTTACGAGATCGTCTTTTTCTTTGTAGAACTGGTAAATCGTTTTTTTCGACATGCCAAGCTCTTTCGCTATATCGTCCATTGTAACACGTTTAATACCGTATTTAAAGAACAATTCGAGCGATGTTTTTAATATTTTGTCTTGTGCTTCCATTTCGGGTACAAAACTAAAGAAACTTTTTTTGTTCTGCAAGTTTCCATGAAATATTTTATGGCTCAATTTTTGTTAAAATTTAACGGAAATTCGTTTTTAACTTAAAGCGAATTGGTCGTTATAAAAATCTGTTCTATCTTTGAAAACCTATGATTAAAAAATTTACCCTGTTTTTTTTACTTTTTTTGGCTATTTCAAATGTTAAATCTCAGATAGATACTACATTTTGGTTTGTGGCACCGGACATTTCTCAGGGGCTGGGAGACAGACCAATTTACCTTTATTTTAACACTTATGCCCAACCGGCAACTGTAAAGGTAAGACAACCTGCCAATGGCTCTTTTACCCCCGTAACACTCACTATACCAGCCAATTCTATTGATTCTGTATTATTAACACCTTCTATTGCCGGCATCGAAAACGATGTAGCTAATAGCGTATTAAACAGAGGATTATATATATCGTCTACACAAAAAGTATCCGCTTTATATTCGGTACGGGCACCTTTTAACAGAGAATATTTTAGTTTAAAAGGAAGTAAAGGTATGGGGGTCGATTTTTATATTCCTATGCAGGAATTTTGGAATCAGGCACCCGCAACCAGTCCAAAATCATTCTCATCGGTAGATATTGTTGCCTCCCAAAATAGTACAACATTACTTATTACACCCCGAACCAATATTATAGGCCATGCGGCAAATGTTACCTATACCGTATTATTACAGCAGGGCCAAACCTATTCGTGCCAGGATACAGCCCGATCTGCTGCCACAAGCCTTGCAGGATCTATCATTTCTTCCGATAAACCGGTAGCCGTTACCATTCAATCAGGGGGCTTATCACAAGGTGGCTGCTTAAGTACCATAGGAGATCAGATTACCTCATCCGCTTATATTGGTACTGACTATATTATTAACAGGGGAACAGGCACTTTGGAGAAAATTTTCATTCTTGCCACTCAAAACAATACGCAACTTACTATTGATGACGGATCGGTAACCACTCACGTATCGAACTTTGGCGAAAATTTTATTTATACCGCCACGCAGCCTATTACCTATGTTAAATCAAACAAGCCGGTTTATGTATTAAGTGCTTCGGGCTATGGTTGCCGTGTAAGTGGTGCGCAAGTACCTCCTTTCTTTTGTGCGGGAACCTATTCTACTTCTTTTACCAGGGCTTCGTCTGATTCGCTGGCTTTGAATTTATTTACCAGAACCGGTTTCGAAGGTAATTTTGCTTTAAACGGAAATGCCACTTTAATTCCGGCAAGTGCTTTTACAGTAGTACCGGGCTCTTCAGGAAGTATTAAATCAGCCAGAATTTACTTTCCAACCAGTACTATTGCTGTTGGCTCGCATAATACCGTTACCAATTCGGGCGATGTATATGGCCTAGGTATTTTAAACGGCTCTGTTGCAAGAGGTAGTGCTATGGCCTATGTATCCGATTTTGTTTCTGCTCCCTTAATTAATGCAGGTTCAGATTTTACAGTATGTGCCAACGGAAATCTTTTATTAAACGCGCAGGTTGGCGGTGGTAATATTAATGCAACCTGGTCAACCAACGGGTATGGTAGTTTTGTAGGAGGGTTTACAGCATTAACAAATACCTACTCGCCAAGCCAATTAGATACGACACTTCATCCGGTTAAATTAATTTTAACCAGTAATGGACCTTGTCCTGTACAAAAAGATACTTTATTTCTGAGTGTAAAACCATCTCCATTAGTAAATGCCTCTGTTAATCAGATTGTATGTGGAAATAACAGTACTGTTACTTTAAACGGTTCTGTTACAGGCGGTGCTACTACAGGAATCTGGACAAGTGTAGGGACAGGATCTTTTAGTCCTAATAATACAGCACTGAATGGCACATACTATCCAAGCTCTGCCGATACAGCTGCAGGGGTGGTAAAATTAGTATTGACCTCAACCGGAAATGGTATTTGTACTGCCGAAAGAGACACCATGCAAATTACCATTAATAAACCACCTTTAGTAAATGCAGGACCGGCCACATTTTCGCTCTGTGCCAACAACCCTTCGGTAAGTATTAACGGTGTTGTAACGGGCGCAAGTTCTACAGGAAAATGGACAAGCAGTGGAACCGGTAATTTTACGCCGAGTAACATACAGCTCAGCACAGGTTATGTACCAAGTAATGCCGATGTTTTTGCCGGGCATGTGACGCTTTATCTGAGTTCAACTAATAACGGTATTTGTAATTCGTCAAAAGATAGTATTTATGTGATGTTCACCCCTCCACCAAGTGTAAATGCGGGGGTTGATATTTCATCTTGTAAAAATAATGCAGCTACGGTTTTAACGGCTACCATCAGCGGGCCTACAACATCAGGTTCATGGACAGGTGGCAGTGGTGTTTATTCGCCGGGTAGTTCGGCATTGACCGTAACTTATACGCCAACAACAGCAGAGCTTTCGGCTGGCTTTGTCAATTTAACGCTGACATCTACTAACAATCAAAATTGTAATTCAGTAAATGATCAGGTGAGAATTAACTTTGTAGCAAAACCTTTTGCCAATTTTAATTTCACTAACGGTTGTTTAAATAATCCTACTCAGTTTATCGATTTCTCTTTACCGGGTTCAGGTACATTAGATCAATGGAAATGGAATTTTGGCGATAATACAACCAGCAGTGCACAAAGTCCTGTACATACCTATTCTACTTCTACATCATTTACCACACAGTTAATTGTAAGAAATACTTACGGCTGTTACGATACCATTAAAAAATCGCCATTGATCTATCCTTTGCCTAATGCCGGTTTTGGAATAGGTAGAATTTGTACAGGTGCTTTCTTAAACCTTATTTTCTCTGATAGTACTACTATTTCTTCGCCGGAAACGGTTACCAACTGGTTATGGGATTTTGGCGGGCCGGGACAAAGCGGTTTACAAAATCCGACACAATTATTCCCCGGTTCAGGCTTATATAACATTACATTAATTGCCTCATCGAATCATAATTGTAAAGATACGATTGTAAAACAGGTTAATTTAACGCCAAGGCCTGTAGCTGGTTTCGCGTATTCAGCGTCTACAGGTATTAATGTAGGAACCTCGGTTAACTTTGTAGATACTTCGAAATATGCCATTAACTGGACCTGGTATTTTGGTGATGGCTCTCCGGCTACTACTCTGCAAAATCCTTCTACTATTTATTATGCTAACGGAGTTTATGTAGTAACGCAAATCGCAAGCGATTCGTACGGTTGTTCAGATACTGCGAGAATAGCAGTTAAGATCAATAATGTCACCAATGAATTATCAACCTTAATTCCAAATGCGATCTCGCCAAACGGTGATGGTAAAAACGATATCTGGAAACTGGATTTCCTGGCCCTTTTATATCCGGATGCCGAAATTGATGTTTACACGCGTTGGGGAGAAAATATTTTTCACTCTGTTGGATACGCTACTCCATGGGATGGCAGTTATAAAGGAAATAAGTTAGCCGTTGGTACTTATTATTATGTGATTAAACTGAATGACCAAAATAATACAGAACCATTTAAAGGAGGCGTATTGCTTATAAGATAAAATTATGAAAAAAAGTTTCTTTATATCTGTAATACTGGCTCTTTATGTTGTAGTATGTAATACTGCAACGGCGCAGCAATTACCTATTTATACAAATTATGTATTAAATAATTACGCCTATAACCCTGCAGTGGCGGGTTCTTCTAAGGATCTGGTAGTAAATCTTAACTACCGTAATCAATGGGTGGGTTTTGAAAATGCACCAAAAACCTATGGTATTAGTCTACATAGCGGTTTGGGTAAACAAAAGAAAGCGGCAATAGGTGCTTTATTAAATTCAGATAATACCGGTTTATTAAGTAAAACATCGGGCTACCTTACTTTTGCATACCACGTTAAATTAAATAAAACCTATAAATTGGGTTTAGGTGTTTCGATAGGTATGATGCAATACAGAATAAAGCTGTACGATGCTAAAACAGCCGACAGTGGTGATGAATTGCTTACCGGAAATTTATTATCTAACAATGTATTCGATTCGAACGGAGGTTTGTATTTATATAGTGATAAATTATTTTTCGGCGTTTCTACGTATCAGTACATCGGAAATAAAATTACCTGGAAAGATTCTAAAAGTAATCTGAATCCTCACTTTTATATTAGCGCAGGCTATATGTTCACTGTATCTAAAAAGATTTCTATTCAACCTTCTGCACTGGTTAAATTTAGTAAACCTGTACCTGCACAACCTGAATTTAGCGTACGCGCATTTTATAATAAACTGTTTTGGGTAGGCGCTTCGTACCGCTTACATGATGCTACCAGTATTTTAGTAGGTGTAACTGCTTTAAAAAATAAACTTACTATAGGTTACGCATACGATATTCCTAATACAAAAATCAGAACTTACACCAGTGGTTCCCAGGAAATTGTACTGACCTACCAATTCATTAAGCCTAAGAAAAAATTAAATGCAGACGAAGAGGAATTGAATGATATTGATAATAGTATTAAATCAAAAATGAAGAAACAAAATGAAGAAGGCACTAAATAGAGTTTTACTGATCTTGCTGATTGTATGCAGCAAATCAATTGTATCGCAGATTGATACAGTTTTTTGGTTTGCTGCGCCATGGGTCACTCCCGGGCACGCAGGTAACACTCCGGTTAAAATGAGGCTTTCCTCTTTTAATAATCTTACCCAGGTGCGCGTAAGACAACCCGCAGGTACATTTGATACAACATTTACTATTCCTGCCAACTCTTTAATATCCGAATCGCTATCGCATCTCATCAATCAGGTAGAAAACATACCGGCCAATGTGGTACATAACAGAGGTTTAAAAGTAACTTCCGATTTTCCTATCACAGTGGTTTACGAAGTAGAAACCGTTGTCAATAATCCCGAAACGTTTTCTATGAAAGGCCAGAACGGGATGGGAAAAGAATTTGTATGTCCTTTCCAGACAAGATCCGACAATGGCCCTTATACGCCTGCTCCAAAATCGCAGATAAGCATTGTAGCCACAGATAATAATACAACGGTATGGATTACTCCAAGATGTAATGTTGTTGGCCATGCCGCCAATGTTACTTATTCTATAACACTTAATGTAGGGCAAAGTTATAATGTAGAAAACATAAGCGGAACGCCTTCTGCAGCGGGACAAAACTTAAGCGGAACAATTGTGGTTTCCGATAAACCTATTTCTGTGACCGTGACTGATGATTCTGTTCATGGAGTTTCAGGCTGTTATGATCTTATGGGCGACCAGATTGTATCGGTTGATATTGTAGGCACTCAATACGTTATTAATAAAGGCGGTTTAAGTGCCGGAGAGAATGAAGGTGGTTATGTTGTAGCTACACAAAACTTCACTCAGATAACTATAAACGATGGGGTAACTGCAACCTACAGTGTTTTACTAAATAAGGGAGATACTTATTATGTGCCAATTTCACAGCCTTTAACATACGTTACTTCAGATCAGCCGGTATATGTGATTCATGCCAGTGGTTTTGGCTGCGAGATGGGAGAAGCCATTTTACCTCCTTTAAACTGCGCCGGTTCAAGCCAGGTAAGTTTTACCAGAACCAATACGCAAACTTTTATTCTTAATATACTTTGTAAAACTACTGCTGTTGGTTCTTTTACCCTCAACGGAAGTACAACATTGATGCCGGCATCACAATTTACAGTTGTGCCGGGTACAGGCGGTACCTTAAGCGGGTTCCAGCGCAGCTACACAACCGCTGAAATAGCAGCGGGAACAGCTAACCTCTTAACCAATTCAGTAGATGTATTTTCGATGGGTGTAATTAACGGTGGTTCCAGCAGCGGATGTTTATACCATTATATGTCTTCTTTTTTAAGAAAAACATTTACGGTAGCTGATCCCGATAAAAACATTTGTACAGCCACAACAACAGTGTCATTAAACGGAACTGTCTCAGGTGGCTCAACAACCGGAATCTGGACAACACCTAACGGTACGGGAACTTTCGGAAATCCTACAAACCTTATTACAACCTATTCTTTAAGCACTAACGATTTAAATCAATCTCAAATAAAACTGATTTTATCTTCTACAGGTAACTGTACACCCGTAAGAGATACTGTACTCGTTAATATTTTTAAATCTCCGATTGTTAATGCAAACAATGGCGTAACCTTATGTAAAAATAATATTTCGTCGGTTGCTTTATCAGGCACTCTGCAATTTGCGGCAGGAACAAACTGGACAAGCTCAGGATCAGGTTCCTTTGGTAATCCGGGCTCATTAAATACAACGTATCTTCCTTCACCGGCCGATCTTGTTGCAGACAGTGTTAAAATAAAACTGACATCGACCGGTAGTTTAAATGGTTGCCCTAATACGTATGATAGTTTAGTCGTTAAATTTATTAATCCTCCTGTAGTTAATACAAGTGGCGATGTATCGGTGTGTGCTAATAATCCTACGGTTGCTATTACCGGTACGGTAGGCGTGTTATTTACAACAGGAGTATGGTCTTCAACCGGTTCGGGTTTATTTACGCCAAGCACTACTTCTTTAAGTACAGTTTATCAATTAAGTCCTGCCGATATTACTCAGGGCAATATTATTATAAGATTGACATCTACTAACAATTTAAACTGTAAGCAGGTATACGACAGTTTAAAAATTACAGTAACTCCTAAACCAAATGTTAATGCCGGAATTAATGACACCATTTGTTCAAGTAATGTGTTTTATCCTGTAAATGGTACTATCACAGGTGGCGCCAGCGCCGGTACCTGGACATCACTAGGGAACGGTTCGTTTGGAAATGCTAACAATTTAAGTACGGTTTACACACTCGGACAAAATGATACACTGGCTGGACAGGTAAAACTGATCCTTACTTCTACCGGAAGTAACTGCTTACCGGAAAAAGATACAGTGGTTGTGATCATTGCAAAATCGCCGTTGGTAAACGCGGGTAACGATAATGCCATATGCGATAATCAATTGATTCCGTTAAACGGAACAGTTGTAGGTTTAACAACTACAGGTGCCTGGACCACATTAGGAACAGGCGTTTTTACACCGGATGATTCTTTATTAACGACTTATTATCAGCCCTCGCCCCTCGATATATCAGCAGGTTCGGTCAGGCTCATACTTACTTCTACCTATAATAAAGGTTGTGCTGCCATTCGCGATACCGTAAAGCTTACATTTAAACCTGCACCTTATGCAGATTATAATGCGAACAATCAATGTTCTAAAAAACCGGCTAATTTTACAGATAACTCAACTACCGGTACGGGAAGCATTACAGGTTGGAGCTGGAATTTTGGAGATAACGCAACTTCTATTGCGCAGAATGCTACTCATGCCTATGCCAATCCGGGTACTTATACAGTCACACACGTTGTATTTAGTAGTAACGGTTGCAGAGATACGATTCAAAGGCCTATCGAAATTTATTTTTTACCGCAGGCCATGTTCTATCAAAATACCCCTTGTGTGGGTAATCCCACGCAGTTTGTGGATTCCTCGAAAACACAATCGGGAAGTTTAATTGGCTGGAACTGGAATTTTGGAGATAATGCCACATCAGGAATTCAAAATCCTACACATGCTTATAGCAGTGCAAGTAACTACACGGTGGCGTTAACCGTAACATCATCTTTTGGTTGCAAGGATACAGTGATCAAGCAAATTACGGTGATCCCCGGCCCAACTGCTAATTTCAGTATAAACCCGGATCCTTTGGAAGCATTGGAAACAGGAAACTTTACTGATCTGTCTACCGGGCCATCCTCGTTGGTGAACTGGTACTGGGGCTTCGGAGATGAATCGGCAAGTAACCAGCAAAACCCTACCCACTCTTATTCTACACCGGGAGACTTCAGTGTTTACCTGGCAGTAAAAGATATTAACGGTTGTATTGATACCTTACGAAAAGACATCACTGTGGTATTATTACCGGATGTGCCTACAGCGTTTTCGCCAAACGCAGACGGACAAAATGATTATTTCCTTGTAAGAGGAGGTCCTTTTAAAACAATTACGGTAAGGGTTTATAATAACTGGGGACAATTAATTTTTGAAACTAACGATCAGCTGAATGGCTGGAACGGTACGTTCAACGGAACAGAACAGCCTATTGGAGTGTATGTATGGGTAGTAGATGTCGAAATGCTCAACGGAAAAATAATTAAAAAAACCGGTGACGTAACTTTATTAAGGTAAACATGAAAAAACAAGTAGTATTATTTTATGCGGTAGTGCTTTTTATAAGTGGTACTTTAAAAGGACAGGATTTTCATTTATCTATGTACGATGCCGCGCCAATGTTTTTGAATCCGGCCTTAACGGGTGTGGTAGATGCAAATTTCAGGGTACATGCGCAATACAGAAATCAATGGCGTACAGTAGCTTTTAAGCCTTATAACACAGCCCTTATAAGCCTTGATGCACCAAAAGGCAAATGGGGCTTTGGTGGACAAATTATGAATATGCGCGCCGGCGTAGGTAATTATAATGTCTTCCAGGCACTTGGTTCTGTTTCGTATGCAGTGGGTTTAGATAAGAAAAGATTCAACAATATTTCCTTTGGTTTACAGGCAGGTGTTACACAAAAAAGAGTGGAAGCCGCTTTATATACATTCGATAACCAATACAGCAATCAAAATGGTGGTTCGTTTGATAATACGTTGCCATCGGGAGAATCCTTTAACCGACAGTCGTTTATGACACCACAGTTAAATGCCGGTTTCATGTATTTTAATTCTAAACAACAGGCGCGCTTAAATCCTTTTTTAGGATATTCTGTATTTAACTTATCAAACCCTAAAGAAACTTATTATAATACCAATAACCGCTTACCTATCAGGCATTATGTGCATGCCGGGTTAAGGATCAACATTACTGAGTTATTTTATGTATTACCCAAAGTGCTGATTATGATGCAAAAAAACGCGACAGAGCAATTGTACTCTGTAGATGCAGGTTACTTTTTTAAAGAACAGGAATTTTATTTATTGGCAGGGCTTAACTACCGCGTAAAAGATGCAGGAGTTGTTTATATAGGCGCACGTAAAAATAATTACATTGCTAAAATAGGCTACGATGCTAACATGTCTTCTTTAAAAGATGCCTCAAAATACAGAGGTGCATTCGAACTTTCATTTACCTATCTGGCAAAAAAATCAAAATCAAAAGAAGCACGTCACTGCCCGAGATTATAACAAAGTATGAGAAAATTATTTTTATTAGTTACTGTACTCTTTGCATCGATTCATGTATCAGGGCAATCAAAAAAACTTTGGTTGAAATATGCCGACGCTGCTTTCGAGAAGAAAGATTATGCCACCGCAATTTCCTATTATACAAAGGTATTGGATGACACAACAGTTTTAGCCGAATTGATCCTGCCTTATGAAGTGCAGTTGGTTAACCTCAAAACAAAAGATTTTAAACAGGATAGTACAAAGAAAAAGAGTGTAGCTCCTGCTCCTATCTCAAAAGCAGATTATGTCAATCATCAATTAGCTACTTCTTACCGTTTAATTTTTGATTACCCGAATGCTACTGCTTATTATAAAAAGGTAGTGGATAATGGTTCTTATCCCGGCGATGCCTATAACTATGCGGTGTCGCTCATGAATTTAAAAAATTACAAAGGCGCTATGACAAGCCTTGAAGAGCTATTAAACTCCACAACGAACGATTCTATAAAATCAGCTATTCAAAAAAAGATCAGCTCTTGTTATTTTGCTCTGGATACAAACAGCTACAAGCAAATGATCATCGTAAAAAAAATGGATACCATCGTATTCAATACAGGTACAGCGAGCTTTGCGCCCATGTATTGGGGAAGTCCAACAAAACTCTTGTTTACAAGCGCCAGAAAAGGCGGAGTATTGCTTGATCCTGAAAAACAGGATTCAAGGTATTTATGCGATTTGTATTACACTGAATTGAAAGATTCGGGTTGGATGAAACCTGTTAACTTCGGAAGACCCGTAAATACCGGTTTACATGAAGGTTCAAGCGTTATATCATCCGATGATATTATGTTTTTTACACGCTGGAGTGATGCCAACAGAAATGAGGCATTTATTTACATGGCCAAAATGAAAGACGGCTTTTTTTACGAAGCGTATAAATTGACACAAACCGTTAATATGGCAGGTTACAAATCGGTGCAGCCCTATATTTCTTTCGACGGCACAAAATTATTTTTCTCATCAAACAAACCAGGCGGTAAAGGCGGTTTCGACTTATATGTATGTAATATAGACGAGAATGGTATAACGGGAGAAGCGGTTAATTTAGCATCGTTAAATACTACCGGCGATGAAACTACACCGTTCTTTCACAGCATTTCCAATACACTGTTTTTTAGTTCAAACGGGCATACAGGAATTGGCGGACTTGATGTTTTTAAAAGTACTTTAAACGTAGACGATTCGGTTTATGCTTTCCCTAAAAACCTCGGGAGACCAATTAATTCAAGCAAAGACGATGCTTATTTTATTTTAGACAGATTACAGACCAAAGGTTATTTTGCCAGCGACCGAGAAGATTGTCCTGGTGGAAACTGTTATGATATTTATGAATTTGAGAACGAGCCTATCGTTTTTGATATTAGTGGTTATGTAACGGATGATGCTACAGGTGATCCGATACCAAGTGCTTTGGTAACTATTAAAGATGTACATAACGATATGGAACCTTTGTTTTTAATTACAGATGATAAAGGTTTTTATTCGTCGCCCCTGCTTGAAAACATGGATTACTTTTTAAAGGCACAGAAAAAAGGTTACCAGGCAAGCTCTTCAAGTGCTACTACGAAAGGCTTAACCGAAAGTGCACATTTGGAAAGAGACTTCGTATTGGTTAAAATTCCTGATGAAGATATCGTTATTGAAGGGATTGAATACGATTTAAATAAAGCAACTTTAAGACCAAAATCACTGGAGATCCTGGATAAGATCTATGATTATTTACAATTGAATGACAACTTTAGTATTGAAATCAATGCGCATACAGATACAAGGGGAAGTGATAAATTAAACCTTAAACTGTCACAGGCTCGTGCTAAGTCCTGTGTAGATTACCTTATCAGCAAGGGCATTGCCAAAGATCGTTTAATTGCAACTGGTTACGGAGAATCGCAACCTTTAATTAAAGATGAAGAGATTGCCAAAATGGTTCCTAAGAGTGATGAGTTTGAAGAAGCACATCAAAAGAACAGAAGAACTGCTTTCAAGATCCTGAAAGAGGCTGATCTGAATGTGAAACTGAAAGGAAAATAATTTAACGAAGTTCCCACTCTTTCCAATCCATTTCTTCGCCGTTTAAAATACCAAGGTAGCTCTGGTATCTTTCTGAAGAAATAGTACCTTCTTCCACAGCCTTTATAACAGCACAGTGTGGCTCATTTACGTGCAGGCAGTTATTGAATTTACATTCGTTCATAATATCCCGTATCTCAGGGAAATAATGTCCTACTTCTTCTTTTTTCATTTCTACAAGGCCCAGTTCTTTAATGCCAGGCGAATCGATAATGTTTCCGCCAAAAGACAAAGGAAATAATTCGGCAAAAGTAGTTGTATGCATTCCTTTTAAATGGGCAGAAGAAATATCACCCGTCCTTAAATTCAAAGCAGGATCAATGGCATTTACCAGAGTAGTTTTGCCCACGCCGCTGTGTCCTGCAATTAAGGTGGTTTTATCTTTTAAAACAGTTTTCAGTATTTCAATATCATTTTTATCGAAAGAAGAGATCACAAAACATTCGTAACCAATGGCAGTATACACATCAATAATTTCCTGTTGCAAGGCCAGCATTTCTTCATCCAGCACATCTTTTTTATTGAATACAATTTTTGCAGGAATATCATAGGCTTCGGCCGTTAATAAAAACCGGTCAATAAATCCTAAAGACGTTCGCGGGGCAACCAGTGTAGCTACCAGTATGGCCTGATCGAGGTTACTGGCTATAATATGTGCTTGTTTGGAAAGGTTAATGGATTTACGGATAATGTAATTTTTTCGCGGATGTATGTTCGTGATTTGGTTACTTCCATCCTTATCACGCTGAATATCCACAATATCGCCAACGGCAACAGGGTTAGTAGTTTTTCTGTCGTCCAGCCTTATTTTACCTTTTAAACGGCATTCCAGCAGCTCTCCGCTGTCAATACGAACAAGGTACCAGCTTCCGGTAGATTTAATAACTAAGGCTTCCATTTCATATGTCTAAATTGTTTGTTTTTTAATTGCCATATGGTATACCCAGTTTAGTCATTTGTGTTTGTTCTTGAGACAAACATGGGTATTTCCTGCAAAAATACTCATATTTATGGATATAATTCGAACCGGGCGCATACGGCGGTTTGCCTTAACAATCATTATATAAAATTTAAAATTATATTCCCTATTTTTGGAATGCAAACTTTTCGCATATGTCAATACAAGTAAATAACGTTACAAAATTATATGGTTCTCAAAAAGCATTAAATAATGTGTCTTTTGAAATTGGCACCAATGAAATTGTGGGTTTTCTGGGGCCGAATGGAGCAGGAAAAAGTACCATGATGAAAATTCTTACCTGCTATATTCCCTCTACCGAAGGAAGCTCGAAAGTATGCGGCTTTAGTACCAACGACCAAAGCGTGGAAGTACGTAAGCAAATAGGCTATTTACCCGAACATAATCCCTTGTATCTTGATATGTATGTAAAAGAATTTCTTCAGTTTGTAGGAGGTCTTTACAATATAAAGAACAGTAACGAACGTGTAAAAGAAATGATAGAAGCAACCGGCTTACAGGTTGAGCAAAATAAAAAAATAGGTGCTTTATCAAAAGGGTATCGTCAGCGTGTAGGTCTGGCTCAGGCTATGATTCACGATCCAAAAGTGTTGATCATGGATGAACCTACTACCGGTTTGGATCCTAACCAACTGGAAGAAATTAGGGAACTGATCAAAAAATTGGGCAAGCAAAAAACAGTAATGTTAAGTACGCATATTATGCAGGAAGTAGAAGCTGTATGCGACCGCGTTATTATTATTAATAATGGCACCATCGTAGCCAACGATACTACTCAAACCTTACAACAAAACACAACCAGACAGGTTATTACGGTTGAGTTTGACAAAGCCGTTAACCGAAAAGATCTGTTAAGTCTTAAAGGTGTTGAAGATGCTTTGTCTACTGAAAATAATACCTGGAAAATTATTGCAGACCTTAATCATGATACCCGCAAAGAATTATTTAACTACGCGGTAAAAAATGATATAGGCGTACTAACCCTTAACAGGGAAGAACAAAAACTGGAAGATGTATTTAAACAGTTAACCAAAAAGTAAATTGAAAACATACCAGATATACGCAGCAGGTAAATTTATATCATCGCAAAAAGTGCATGAGGTAAAAAATCCATATGACAATAGCCTGGTTGCCAAAACCTGGTTAGCAGATAAAAAGATACTGAATGCTACAATTGAAAAAGCATTATCTGTTCAAAAGCTTCTTAAAGAATTATCTTCTTTAAAAAAGTACGAGATACTGTTGCAGATCTCTCAGGAACTTAACACTCATAAAAAACACCTAGCCGAAGTATTGGCTATGGAAAGCGGCAAACCTATGAGGTATGCCATAGGTGAAATAGAACGCTCGGTACAAACCTTTTTAATTGCTGCCGAAGAAACCAAACGACTTCCTAAAGATTATATGTCGTTAGACTGGACCGCAAATGGCGCGGGTAAAGAAGGAATCGTTAATTATTATCCAATAGGTTTAGTAGCCGGTATAGCGCCTTTTAATTTCCCGATGAACTTAGCCGTTCATAAAATTGCACCGGCCATTGCCGCGGGTTGTCCTATTATTTTAAAGCCCGCAAGCAGCACACCTTTATCCTGCTTAGAACTGGCAAAGATCATTGACAAAACAGAACTTCCGAAAGGAGCAGTATCTATATTACCAATGGACCGGGAAACAGGAAATTTACTGGTAACCGACGAACGCTTTAAACTCCTCAGCTTTACCGGATCTCCGGAGATTGGCTGGAAAATGAAAACACAAAGCGGGAAGAAAAAGGTAGTACTTGAACTGGGAGGTAATGCTGCAACCGTTATAACAGAAACGGCTGATTTAAAAGATGCTCTTCCAAAAGCATTAATGGGTGCTTTCTCTTACAGCGGGCAAATTTGCATTCATGCGCAACGCTTTATTGTACACGAATCCCTATATAAAAAATTCACAGACGCTTTAAAAAAGGCGACCTTAAAATTACACTACGGCAATCCTCTAAAAGAAAAAACAGATGTATCGAGCATGATCGATGAAGAAAATGCGATACGTGTGGAGCAATGGATCAAAGAAGCCATTAAACAAGGGGCAAAATTAGTATGTGGCGGAAAAAGAAAAGGCAGCTACGTTGAGCCTACTATTTTAACCAATTGCCGTACAGGTATGAGAGTCTATTCCGAAGAAGTATTTGGCCCTGTAGTATGTATCAATAGCTATAAAACGATTGACGAAGCTATACGAATAGCCAATGATACAAAATTTGGTTTACAGTGTGGCGTATTTACCAACTCTATAAGCGACCTCGATCAATGCTTTAAACAAATAGAAGTTGGCGGCGTTATCCATAATCACGTTCCAACATTGCGCTTCGACCAGATGCCTTACGGAGGTGTTAAAGAAAGTGGCCTTGGAAGAGAAGGTGTAAAATATGCCATTATGGACATGATGGAACCTAAGGTATTGGTTAAGTAGTTTTCTTACTCTTTACTAGTAGCTTTGGTTTTCGCTTTTTTATCTTTTGAAGCACCAACACCATACCCTGCTCCTGAACCTACAGCACCACCAATCACTCCTCCTATTGCAGCCCCTTTGGCAGGATCGTCTTTATCAAGAAGAGCACCGGCTACAGCTCCTGTTATAACACCCGCTCCGGTTCCGATTAAAGCACCTTTGGTAGTGTTAGACATTTTTTTCTTCTTAGTTACTTCTTCATGGGATGCTGTAACCGCAGCATTAACAGCATGGTGTTGCGCCGTATTAACCTGATTCATAGAATCAATCGTTTTTTGCTTAATAGCCTGCAGTTCGGCGGCATTATTAACAGAATCCAGAACTGACTTCTTTGCCAATTCAATATCGTTTGATGTTGAACTATTACAAGCTGCCAATACGGCCAACGATACTATAACAAAGACATTTCTCATGATTTTACAATTTTAAGGGTGTTTAGTATAAGCTATGCAAACCATCTGCAAGAACAAACGCAATTGACTATCAGTGTTTTAATATGACTGATGGCGAATATTTTCCACATTCAGGGGAATTAATTTAAATTTAAAGAACCTATAATTTATATACTACTCCCGAATAAACATGAAAGACTTTTTTAAAGATCTTAAAGTAATAGAACTGGCAGGCGTGCTGGCCGGTCCTTCGGTAGGTTTATTTTTTGCGGAATTGGGTGCAAAGGTCATTAAAATTGAAAATCCAAAAACCAACGGCGATGTTACCAGAAGTTGGAAGCTTCCTACAGAAGATCCTGCAGACAAAACAAGTGCGTATTACTGGAGCGTAAATTCGGGGAAAGAAGTTGTATTTCTTGATCTGTCAAAAGAAGAAGAACTTCATATACTTTATGAGCTTATCAGGTCGGCAGATATTTTAATCACTAATTATAAAACAGGCGACGACCTGAAATTAAAAACAGATTACAAAACAGTATCCGCAATTAATCCGCAATTGATCTACGCATCAATAAACGGCTTTGGAAATAAAAATCCCCGTACGGCTTATGACCTGATTTTACAGGCAGAGAGCGGCTTTATGTTTATGAACGGAGAAAAAAATGCTTCTCCTTTAAAAATGCCTGTTGCTTTAATTGATCTGTTAGCCGGGCATCAGCTCAAACAAGCCATTTTAATAGCGTTATTACAAAAGCACAAAACACAAAAAGGCCTGCACGTATCAGTATCATTACTGGATACAGCTATTGCCTCATTGGCCAACCAGGCAACTAACTGGCTTATTGCACATCATTTACCAACTGCACAAGGCTCTCTGCATCCCAATATTGCGCCTTACGGCGAAATATTTACAACCATGGACGGGCATACCATCACCTTTGCTATTGGAAGCGATAAGCAGTTTATGCATCTCTGCGAAAATCTGAAGCTCGAATTGTATACACTCGATCTCTATAAAACCAATCAACAAAGGGTTAAAAACAGGGAAAGCCTTTACACTGCTTTAAATCATAGCATTCAACAAAAAACATTCGAATCGCTTTACCATTCATGCATTACACGTGATATTCCTATAGGAAAAATAAGAACGTTGAAAGAAGTATTTGAACTTCCTGAAGCGCAACATTTATTGCACAACTTTAGCTATAATAATCGGACACTTCAAAATGTAAGTTCTGTCAGTTTTACATTCGAAGACTGATAAGACTGCGAATCTGAGCCTATGATGCGGCAAAATATCGTTATAAATTGATAGTTTTTGTAGGGTATTATTTGTAAACTTGTTAAATATTATTCTTTTATGATTCGTAAGCTTTTATTGATACTTAGCGTGCAATTGGTTTCGCTTTCCTGTTTTTCGCAGGCAAAAGATACTACCTTATTGCAGACAAAAGATACCATCTTATTAATGAACGGGAATCTTGTTATCGAAAAAGTGATCGACACCGTGATTGGTGCCGTAACAGTTATAGATCCTGGTAAACAGGGTGCAAAATTACATTTTGAATATGACCAGATTTATTGTGTAAAATACGCAAGCGGATTTACCGATTATTATTACAGGCAGGATAGTATGCTTGGTAATTATTTTACACGCGACGAAATGGAATATTATATTTACGGAGAACGTGATGCCCGAAAAGGTTTTAAAGCCCGGGGATCACTTATTGGCTCTGGAGCTGTAGGCCTTGTAAGCGGAGGATTAGGGATCTTTTTCGCACCTGTTTTCCCGATTGGTTATATGGCATTGAGCGGAACGCCGAAAGTAAGAATAAAACACAGCACCATTAGCAATCCAAATTATATTGAACACGATGCGTATATATTGGGCTATGAACGTGTAGCCAGGAGCAAACGTCGCTTACAATCATTGCTTGGCGGAGTAATAGGCCTTGCAGCAGGCTATGGATTATATTTTAGTGTACTCAAAAACAATTTACCTTCTACATTAAAAATAAGCTTTAAATAAAAATTAGTAAGATCATGCAAAAGAAAATAGTACTGTTAGGTTCAGGCGAGTTAGGAAAAGAGCTGGTTATTGCATTGCAACGCCTTGGACAATATGTTATAGCCGTTGATTCATACGAAGGCGCGCCCGCCATGCAGGTTGCGCATGAATATGAGGTTATAAATATGCTCGACGGTAATGCCTTGGATGCAATTGTAGCCAAACATAAGCCTGATCTCATCGTTCCTGAAATTGAAGCTATCCGTACAGAGCGTTTTTACGATTATGAAAAACAAGGTATTACGGTGGTGCCAAGTGCCAAAGCAGCTAACTTTACGATGAACCGTAAAGCCATCCGTGATCTTGCATCTAAAGAACTGGGCTTGCGTACAGCCAATTATTTATATGCTACAACTTTAGAGGATTTTAAAAAAGCAGTTTCAACTATTGGAATTCCCTGCGTTGTAAAACCCTTGATGAGCAGCAGCGGTAAGGGGCAAAGCGTTATAAAAACAGAACAGGATATTGAGAAATCATGGAATTACGCCATGGAAGGCTCCCGTGGCGACTACAAAGAAGTGATTATTGAAGAGTTTATTAAATTCAATTCCGAAATCACTTTATTAACCGTTACACAAAAAAACGGAAATACCTTATTTTGTCCGCCCATTGGCCACAGGCAGGAACGCGGCGATTACCAGGAAAGTTGGCAACCTTGCGCCATCAGCGATACAGATTTAAAAGATGCACAGGATATGGCCGCCAAAGTTACAAAAGCATTAAGCGGTGCAGGTTTATGGGGCGTTGAGTTTTTCCTGACGGATAAAGGCATTTATTTTTCTGAATTGTCACCACGTCCGCACGATACAGGAATGGTAACGTTAGCAGGTACACAAAATTTAAGTGAATTCGAATTACACGCACGTGCCATTACCGGCTTACCAATTCCTGAAATTACGTTGGAACGTGCAGGTGCATCGGCCGTTATACTGGCCACTTCCGAAGGAAAGAATCCATCTTATACTGGTGTGGAAAATGTATTGGCCAATACACTAACAGATGTGAGGGTTTTTAATAAGCCCACTACCCGCCCCTACCGCCGAATGGCTGTGGTATTAACTTACGACAAACCGGGAAGCGACGTGAATGCTATTAAACAAAAAGCCATTGACCTCGCAAAAACCATTAAAGTAATTAGCCAATAAATGAAAGTTGCATTAGCTATACTTGTTCTCTTCTTTAGTGAAATACTCTGTTCTCAAAATAGTTTATTCCCGGAGCATTTACAAAAAACACAAATAGCAGGACTCCAGAATAAGGACTCATTGGTTTACTATCAATGCCATGTAGATGAGGCTACGCAAGAGCTAACAACAAGCAGCGGACAAAAAATAACATCCAAAAAAAGAAAGGTTACCATCACAGAAAAATTTATTATCGTTAGAAAAGACTCTGTATATATCTGTAAATATTATACTTCGCCGGTAACGAATTATCCCAATAAAAAATTTCCCTATTTAACGCTGAAAGAAGTCGATAACTGGAACTTCGAATATAAAAGCTCAAAACAGCTTAGTCTACAGGAAATGCAACTGGTATCTGCGCTTGAAGCCAAAACACACGCCATTGTCCACTATGAATTGAATATCAATAAAAGTTGTTCGAACGAAATTATCATCTTTAGTAAAAGAGATAAAGAGCAATTTATTGTGGAGGGGGATTATTTGCTGAGCAAAATTCTGAATTGCAATTAGGCCGATTTTAAAAAACAAAAACACCCAGACTATAGATATTCTTTTCAAAAAAATAACCCTTTAATGTTTATTAAAGGGTTATAAATAAATTCTTAGTAGCTTTTTAATCTCTTTTTTTCAACCACTGAGTTACTGCAGGTGTTAATTCTTTTTGAGAACGGCTTCCAACAAACACACCAATGTGTCCGCCTTTAAAACTATACAGTTCTTTATCTTTTGTACCTACATAATCATTCAAGGGAATAGTTGCTGCAGGCGGCACCAAATGATCTTCGGTAGCATAAATATTTAATAAGCCACAAGTAAGGTTTTTTAAATTTACTTTCTTCCCTCCTACTTCGAGTTCCCCTTT
The DNA here is from genome assembly GCA_040389965.1 of Bacteroidota bacterium. Lineage (GTDB taxonomy): Bacteria > Bacteroidota > Bacteroidia > B-17B0 > Aurantibacillaceae > UBA4416. The sequence goes on along the minus strand of JAZJZF010000041.1, from coordinate 17,857 downwards.
TATCAATTTATTTCCCTGATACAGGTCTTTCATAAATTGTTTGTAGCATTCGCCGGCCTGGTCAGGGCTTTCGCTAATCCATTTTTCCATGCGTAAAAAGTTCAGCAATTTATCTTTATCATCCAGTGAACTTGTCAGAGTTTGTTGCTTTTGTAATTTCATCATCGGTTTTAGCATATCAAAACCCTGGTTTAAGAAATCACCCGGAATAATTCCGTCGAATCCGTCTACCAATGTATCAAAATCCATATCCTTGCTCCAACGGAACAATAAACCATCGTTTGTACTGAAATCAACCGGTGTAACGTGTGTTACTAAATTTTTTACTTTGTTAGGATACAAAGATGAATAGATCACACTAAAGGTTCCACCCTGACAGATACTTAAAATATTTATTTTTTCAAGACGGTGTTTCTTGCGAATAAAATCAACACAATTATTAATGTAACCATTAATATAATCGTCCATGCTCACAAACCTGTCAGCTTTTGAAGGATTTCCCCAATCAATTAAATAAATATCAAGACCCGAATCCAGTAAATTTTTAATATAACTGCGGTCAGGCTGTATATCCAGCATTTTATAAGTATTTACCAGTGCATACACAACCAGTACAGGTGTTTTATAAGTTGCTTCTGTATCTCTGTTGTAACGGTATAAGGTTAATTTATCTTCGTTATATACAGCTGTTTTAGGTGTTGTGGCAATATCCACTTCGTGGATCTCGTTAAGCGTTTCGTAACTTTTCAGCATTTTAGCGTTAATGCTGTTGATCTCTTCCATTAATTTATTTTCCATAGTGTCTTGTTCTTTAAGTTTTACCTGGTCAATTCGTTTTTTGCAAAAAAGGCTGCCCACAAACACATTGGCAGCCTTCTTATTATTGTGCTATGAACACAAAGGTCTTAATTATTTCTTTTTTGCTTTTCCTTTTTCTTCGTCAAACAATTCTACAGAAGCAGCATTTTGCATTGCCAGTTTAGTCTGTAGCTCTTTTACGGTTTTTTTAAGGTCGTGCATTGTTTTATAAACTTCTTCCATTTCGCTTTTGAATGCAATTGGGTATTGCTCAAATACATTTTCAAATTGTTTTTGGAAATGTTTTTTTACATCCATGGTCAATGTTAAAGCTTCTGCTTTTACTTTAGAAAACTCATCCGTAGCAAATAAATCAGAAAATGTTTTTTCGTTTGTTTTTACCCATTCGTTATACATTTCCTGTGGAGTAGGCATTGTGAAAGAACCTGCAGCCATGTCTTTGTATTTATCCTGAGTTTCTTTTGCTAAAGTTTCCATAGAACCCTGCATTGTTTTATACAATTGAGATTGTAACTCAGATTGTTTAATGCTGTATTCTGTTACTTTATCTAATAAAGCAATAGTAGCTTCTACATTTTCTTTTTCTTTACCAGGGTTAGCTAATTTTAATAAAGGTTCAAATGCTTTTCCAAATACGTTATTCATTTTAGCATAAAGGTCTTTCATTTGCTCTGAATTACCTGAGAACATTTCAGGAAATTGAGAAGACATATTTTGCATTTGAGCATAATATTCTTTTCCTAAACCATTTTGGTTTACAAAGAAATTTTGCATTTGTTTAGTTCCATTTTCAAATACATCTTTTAAGCTGTTATTTGTAAAGAAAGAACCAAACATTTGTTCAGTCATTCTTTTATAATTGTCAGCAGTATAAATGTTTTTCCATGTATCAGCGCTGAAGTCTGCATTTTTAAGAGCAGTCATCATTGGTTGGAACATATCCTGAACTTTCATAAACATTTGGCTTCCTTCAAACATGTTTTTAAACATATCTTTATTGAAAGGATTTTTCATAGTGTTTGAAAACGTATCGTAAGATGTATTCATTGAACCCATCCAGCTGTTATAGATATTTGTCCATGCATTATTCATAGTAGAAAAGCTATTGTTATAATCATTAGCGTTTTTACCATAATTAACCATTGAATTATAAATGCTTTGGTTAAAATCAGTCATTTGTTTTAAACCTGTCATTTGCTGGTTGTACCAGTTTTTCATAAACTCTTCAGGTTTTGCAGCATGATCCATAAATGGATTAGCGCCACCGGCGTTCATTCCGCTAAACATAGCAGCTTGTTTTTCCATCATATCTTTGTAGATAGATTGGCTTTCAGCAACAACGTTTCCTGAAGCAAAAGCAGATTGGAATTTTTTAGCAGAATCCATCCATGCATTCATTGCATTGGCCTGTGCATCCATCATGTTATCAATCATTGGGTTATTTGTTTTCATTTTTGGGTAAGTTTTAAGTATATATAATTTAGTAAATTCGAATTATAGTTCTGAAAATCAATCAGTTAAGGACTTATTCTTAAATTCGCTGCAAATGTCGGCATTTTTCCCTATACGTGTCAAGTAAATTCGTATTAATTTTTTGTTAAATTGTCGTAAATAAGATTTGATTGGTCTAAATCGAAATAAATTTCCAAATATTTGGCATTATCATTTTTTTTTTTGAAAATTACCTCAAACAAACTTATTTATGATCGAGAACGGACAAACCTATACACACGATTTTATATTTACCCAGGAAGAAGTAAACCGCTTTGCTGAAGTAACAGGAGATAAAAACCCTGTACATACGGATGCGGAATTTGCAGCAAAAACAATGTTTAAAAAACCAATCATGCATGGCATGTTGGGTGCAGCTTTATTTAGTAAAGTATTTGGTGTGCTGTTTCCGGGCGAAGGAACTATTTATCTGAAACAATCTCTTAGCTTTTTAAAACCAATGTATGTAAATGTAAACTACGAAGCTGTGTTTACGGTGAAGGAAGTTATAAAAGATAAACATCGTGCTATTATTGAAACACTTATTAAAGATAAATCAACCGGCAATGTTTGCACCAGCGGGGAAGCAACGGTAATGAACGTAGATAAGATCAAATAGATTTGAGCCCTGAGAAGTGAGCTATTAGAAGATCATTCTGATAGTTATCGGGACACTATGACGACATAAAAACTAAACATTCATCATTAAAAACTCATTGATCTATGAATACATCAAACAACAAACGTACAGTATTGGTTACAGGTGCTACAGGTGGTTTAGGAACAGCCATGTGCAAGAAATTACACAGCGAAGGTTTTAAAGTTGTAGGAAATTATCATACCCAGGAAAAAGCTGAAAAGTGGAAAAAGCAAATGAACGATGAAGGTATTCATATTGATTTGTTTTATGGTGATGTGAGTGATTTTGAAAGTGCCGGTAAAATGATTGATGAAATTGAAGGAAAGTACGGTCACATTGATACCCTCGTTAATAATGCAGGTATTACACGCGACGGACGTTTAATTAATATGAAACCCGAAGACTGGCATGCTGTTATAGGAACTAATTTAAATTCTGTTTTTAACTGTACACGTCATGTGATACAGGGTATGATAGATCGTAATTTTGGACGCATCATTAATATTTCTTCTGTAAACGGGCAACGTGGGCAATTTGGACAAACCAATTATTCTGCAGCTAAAGCAGGTATGCATGGTTTTACAAAGTCTTTATCTATGGAAGTGGCAAAATATGGTGTAACGGTTAATACCATTTCTCCGGGTTACATTGGCACTGATATGGTAATGGCTGTTCCGGAAAAAGTATTGAATCAAATTGTAGCACAGGTTCCCATGGGGCGTTTGGGCGGTACACATGAGGTAGCTCATTTGGTAGCATTTCTTGCAAGCGAAGAAACAAGTTTTATTACTGGGGCCAATTATAGCATTAACGGCGGACAGCACGTGTATTAATTAAACTATATTGAATGGCTGGAAGATGCCAAAACAGTATCAGCAGGACAAAATGCCCGGCTGATACTATTGAATGGTTAGCTGAAGAAAAAATCAGAAACCGGAAGTATTGCAAAAATAATTACTTTACCGGAACCGGAACTGCTGCCGCTCTTGCCTTTACAAGATTACTGACACGGTATATCATATAGATACAAACAATTGTAATACCTACAATAACGTAACCCAAAGTATCATAATGTTCTAAAGGGCTGAATTTATCTTTTTGGTATACGATCAATCCTCCCACAGCAGCAGCCACACCACCTGCGAATTGCTGCAAGGATGAGTTAATGCTCATAAACGCTCCACGGTCCTGCATTTGAGGTAAAGAAGTAGCAAGAGCCATAGAAGGCACCATACGACTCATCACGCCTATCATCATCAATACATTTACAAGCATTACTACCCAAAATGGTACCGGTGTTAAGTTGGTATAAATCAGTACTACGACAATCATCCATACAGATGCAATGGCAAATAAATTAAACTTATCAATCTTATCGCTTAGCTTACCTATAACCGGCATTATAAATAAGGTGGCAATTCCCGCAACCATAAATAAAATTGGAAGCTGTTGTGGTGTAACGTGTAAATTATTAATGGAGAAAGCACTACCCCATGGCATCATCATAAAACCTCCCAGCGATAATAAAGCCGTTGCCATAAAGCCTATCCGGTAATCGCGCTGAGCAATAGTATGCCATAAATGTTTAAAGGCACTTTTCTCTACTTTTACTTCCAGGTGTTTGGTAATAGGTTTCATTTTCACAACGATGATTATCCATATTACAAAAGCAAGACCTACGATCATTAAAAAAGGCGATTGCCATCCCCATTGGTTTGCAATAAATAAACTGATAGGAATACCCAATACCTGGCTTGCTCCAAAGCCCATTTGCATAAAGCCCATAACACGGCCACGTTGTTGTAACGAAAATAAATCAGCAACAATAGCCATTGAAATAGAACCGATAACACCGCCAAATAAACCGGTAACAATACGCGCTGCTAATAACAAAGGATAAGAATCGATGATGGCACAAAAGAAAGTACCAACAATAAAGCCGATATAAAAGAATAATAATAATTTTTTGCGGTCGTAACGATCAGCAAAACCTGCCGTTAATAAACCTGAAATACCGGCACTAAAAGCATAGCAGGATACAGCCATACCAAATTGCGAAGTACTTAGATCCATCGATTTCATAAGCATATCACCTAATGGCGACATTACCATAAAATCGAGTACAACAGTAAATTGAGTTAGGGCCAGTAATACTATCACTAATACCTGATAGCCGGTAAATTTTGGTTGTGTAATTGTAGAAGTTTGTTCCATATAATTTTTTATAAAAAGATTGTTTTTTAATCAGGTAATTCCTCACATATAAAACCTGCCAGGTTTATAGTCGAGATAATTTCATGACTGTTATTTAATTCAGATTCGATACGTAATACTTTATCAATATCTTCTTTATCAATGTTCCAATCGATCACTGACCGATGGCTGCTTAGCAGAACTCCCACTTCTTTGTGGTGGTCTTCTGTTTCTATATTTGTTTTAAAAACTAAAATGTGCATGTAATAGTAAGTTTAAGGTGTTAATGCTTTTGTGACTAACTCAAGGGTTTGATACATGGTTTTCTTTGAAAATTTATAGGATTTGTTACCTACGCTTTTTCCACTTTGGTCAAATTTTAATAAAGTGTACAAGGGACCAAATGCTACACTCCAGTAGGATTCAAATGACAAAAAATGTAATTGTTTATTGGCAATGGCATTTTGTACAAATTTTGTCATTGCCGGCCGAAAATACTTTGAAATTTCCTCAACAATGACCTCTCCGTATGGTGTGTGTTTTATATTTTCATAAAACAAAGAAGCTTCTCTGTTTTTCAACCAATACGACGAACGGTTTTCCCATTGAACTTTTAATCCTTCTTTAAAAGGCATATCCGGAGAAAAATTCTTCATAGTGGCTTTCATCATTCGTTTGCCTTCTTCCACTCCTACCTTAAGAATCAGGTCTTCTTTATTTTTGTAGTAGATATATAAAGTACCTACTGAAATTTCGCAAGCCTTAGCCAGTTTTTGCATACTGAATCCGTCAAAGCCATCTCTGAGGAGTAATTCCATTGCCGTTTGTTTTACCAGTGCTTCTTTATTTGTATCTCTTATTCTCATTTCGGGTACAAATATAAATGAACGTTCATTCATTTACAAATTTATTTTTCCCTATTTTATTCTTTGTAGCTTAATAGCCCTTTCGGGGCAAGCGGTGACGCATAATCCGCAGGCATGACACATATCTGCTTTTATAACAAAGGCTTTTTCCCTGCCATGTACTCTTGTTTTTAGTTTTCCGAAAAAGGACAATTCTTTAAATTGTTCATCATTGATGACATTCATTTCGAAAACATCGTAAGGACAAACTTCAATGCAAGGGCCTTTTCCTTCGCATGAATTAAAATTTACCACCGGCATTAATTTCCCTGATTCTTCTTTGCAATGATTGTTTACCTGGTTTGCCAATTTTTGTTATTTTTTTCAAACGTATCTACAATTCAAAGACTATACAATAGTAAATAGGCAGAAGAGAAGCACCAGTAGGTAAACGTTACCTTGCAAGCGGTAAACGAATTTTAAAAAATAAACCAAACTATTAATGTATCTACAACAGTTATCCGCGCTTGGATTTTATTTTTTTGAGTTGCCAAACTACGTCGCCTTATTTGCAGAACTCGTTTGATCATTTGTTTTAGCAAAAATCTCCCCCTACACAAGGAAGGGGGAGATAGCTTATTACTTAACTGCTATATAAATCTCTATTTCTGCGTTTTCCGGATCCCAGGCTTTTGATCCATACACTTCAAAATCGGCAGTATAAGTACGGTTCATATCCGAATTCCAGATTTTTTGCCATGCCTGAAACACAAAACCTTCAGACATTTTTCCTTTGGCAGGAATAACATCATAAGTATGTGCTTCAACCGTTTTAGCAGTCAGGCCTTCAGGAACAGAAGCTCCGCTATCTACCTTGTAACCCAGAATAGTGGTATAGGGTTTTGTATGGTCTTTTTCATAATCGGTATACATACAATACATATCATCGCTTAATTTATGTGTTATTTTAGAAGAGATTTCTTCTGCAAAAAAACGACTCCACAATGCGGGAATGTCTGTAGCTGCCTGTCCGTTTTCGTTAGTGGTTCTTACCGATAATCCAACGATTTTAAATGTTTCCAGTGTTGTTCTGTTCATGGTTTTAGTGTTAAGGGTTATTAAAATGTTTCGTCAGCGCTTGGTCCATAGCTGCCGGGGATTTTCAGATCCAGTAACCTTAAATACACGCCCAATTGTGCTCTGTGGTGAATGATCTGGCTCAAGCTTACGCGTATTACCTGCCATTTCGATTCTTTAAGATAAATTGCTTCACCGCTTCTTAGGCTCCACATATCGGTTAACGCTTCTTCTTTCCCCAGTTTTAAATTTTTTCTACCGTCTTCCAGGCATCTCTCAAAATATTCCAGAAGGTCTTCTGTTGTATTTGGATCTTCTATAACATACGTGTTGTTTTGAAAATCCAATTCGTTTGCATTAAAAACCAGACCGATCCAATTATGGAGCTCGGCAATGTGTATCGCCAAACGTTTAATGGTCATACTTTTTTCATGTGGCGCCCAACCAAATTTATCTGTAGGAATAACAGATAACATTTTACGTGTAGTGATCGCTTCTTTTTCCAATTCTTTGGTAAATGCTTCAATTTGTGTCATAATGATGTTTTTTAAAGTTTATGATACAAAGTAAATTCAGGCAAGTGACAACCCTATGTCAGTAGGAAAAAATAAATTTTTAAAAAAAGGGAATATATGCCTTCTCCCCCTATTTCAGTGGAGATTAGAGTATAAAAAAAGACTACTGGTTTCCGGAAATAGTCCGGGCAATTTCTTTGATGCGGTGTTTTAAACTTGCAGGGGTCAGAATTTCGGCTTTATCGCCAAACATCATGTACCATCTTGCAAAGCCTTCCAGCGAAGAGGTTAAAAAGGTCATTTCCAATCTTCCTTTGACTTCGCGCTGCGATACAAAACCGTTATAATATTTTTGCTCTCCAAGATGCTTAACCACTTCTTTATCAATGAGCATCACCACATTATGCAACTCTTTTTCTTTGGTTATTTGCTTAAGATAGACCTTTAAAGGAGGATGTTCTTTTTTAAAAGGCAGGGGTGTTACCACAATCTGCGTGATGCGGTCCGTTCTAAAATCGCGGTAATCGTTCCTTAGCTGGCAAAATGCAATTAAATGCCAGTTAGAGGCATAAAATAATATACCGATAGGTTCTACATTACGGGAGGTATTTTCCTGGCTATGGTTGGCAAAGTAATTAATGGTGAGTACTTTTTTCTCGGAGATACTCTTTAAAAGGCTTTGAAGTGAATTTGTATTGTTGCCTTTTGGAAAACAATGATTTTCCTGCACTTCAATATGCTCGTCCATGATTTCCAGATGATCTTTTTCTGTGGAACGCAGCACAGAACGGATTTTGTACATAGCCGATTTAAAACTCTCATCGGTAGAAACATCCGTTAGTTTTTCCACCAGTTTTTCGGCAGTTAAAAAAGCAGTGGCTTCTTCCATGGTAAACATAACAGGTGGTAAACGGTATCCATCCATGATAGAATAACCAACTCCGGTTTCTCCTGCCAATGGTATCCCTGCCTCTTCCAGCGTTCTGATATCCCTGTATACTGTACGTAAACTAATATTAAAGCGCTCGGCGATATCCTGCGCTTTTACAATGCGTTTTGATTGTAATTGTATCAATATAGCAGTTACTCTGTCGAGGCGATTCATAGGAATATTGGGTCTGCTAAATTAAGGCTTTCTCTTAATTTATACATAATTATTTCAGGCAAATGAAACTCAATTTCAAAGCACTTCCCTACTTTTTTTCAATTCAATTACATTCTGGTAACCCAATTAATACTGCCTGTATCTTTATCCAGAGAAAGTACAAAACCTTCAAATACAAAAATGGCTTTCCTATGGTGAATAAATGCCATCAGGTATTCCGGGTTTTTATTAAAAAAGTCTCCAATATGCAAATCGTTTTTATCGGCTTTCCAAAGTAGTTTCCCGGTAATTGACACACAACTTAGCGTAAATTCTATTTTATCTAATGTTTTGTAACTGATGATGAACGTATTTTGCGTTAAGGAATCGTATAATACAAATTCGGCCATTAAAAAGCCAAGCTCCTTATTTAGCGCTTCTCCTTTTTGGTTAAACAATTTTTGCCTCTCTTCGCCTTTTAAGCTTATAAACCCTTCCTGCTTATAGGCATCATTCGGTAGTTTTTCATATTCGGCATCTAATTGGGCGTAGGTTAAATTACTTTGTAATTGCTTATCGCGTATGCTATCTAAATGTTGGCGTTTATTTTCATTTTCTATTTTAGCTTTTGTAGTTTGATATACGTCTGTTATCTCATCGGATGTAACACTGTAATGTACGGGCACAGGAGTTTTAGAATTACCGTCTTCCTTCTTACCTGTTAAAAGATTCAGACTCATGTGTATTGCCTCTTTTGAAACGATATCAAACAATTGGGTTTTAGTATTATAATCGCATGAATAAATTCCGCTTTGCAATTCCGGGAATTTACCTTTTAAATAATCTTCGTCCACCGTTAGCTTTGTTTCACTGTTTGTAACGTCAATTCCCCGCATATCTAATCCCTTGTAAGCAGATTTCAGCCACACGATTTGATTTTGACAACCTAATACATGATCATACCTTCTGCAGGACATACGGTATATGATCTTTCCATCATCGAGATTCAGGCCTTGCAATCTGTAGATCCCATGCCCCATAGTTTTGCCGCCGGTGTATCCTATCTCGTCCATGCAGGCCAATACATTTTCGTTCTGCATCACTATTTTAAAACCGTTTGTACTATAACCTACACAGGTATAGTTTGGATTAATATATGAGACAAAAACATATGTAAGAGCTGTGGTGACAATAGTAGCCATTGCTGCAATGGTTACTTTACGTGAGAGTGATCCTTTTTTGTCTTCTTTGAATAGAATAAAACTACCTCCTATAAAAATAACTCCAAAAAAACACCATAAGCCATATTCGCTAATAAAGGTTACTATAAAATTAAAGAATGAAATGATCATATATGAATGGAATTAAGGAGTATAGTGCATCAATGATACACTTTATAGTTAAATGTAGTGTTTTTTACTTAAACAACACTTTGATTAAAATTTTAGAATTGCTATTGAATTATCTTTACTTTTAAGATATACCATTTAAACGCAAGCAAGGTGAATAAAAAACAAGTCATAAAACCTATTTTAATCACTACTCCTAAGCCAACTAAAAATGGTAATTCATTTAAACTGTATGTTGCTCTGCGTGATCGCGGCTTTGGTAATCCTTACTACAATACATTTTTAGGTTTTATGGCTTATGCTCCTTTAACATTATCGTTAATAGTGCTGGTGACTTTTTTAACGGGAGACACTAAAAACAACCCGACCGTGATTTTAATTTTAGTACTTTGCTCTATTGTAAGTGCCTTTTTTTTATTCAGAAAATTTTTGGCTTACTTACTAAATTATTCCAATTTCAAAAATTGGCAGGAACGCTTAAGCTTTGAAATTAAAGGATCTGAAGCTTTACTGTCGAAACCTGAAATACGAAATTGGTTATATTGGTACGAGTATTGTTCCATAAATATAAATTACTCTCCCGATTGCTCACCGCAAACAAAAGAACGTATAGCTTTATCTACTGCCACATTTATAAAGAATGCGGAGGATGTTGTTCGGCAGTTTAATATATATGATCACTGGGAATTAAAAGACCATAAACTAACAGGCTTTGCAAATAGTGTTGTTATTGGTTTTATACAACGCTTTATAAGTAAAGATTTAAATAACATCAATAAGCAATATGGAGGAATTGATTCTATTGAAATCCAAACATCAAAAAAAATGATTCCTGTTACGCATGGCGCATCAGAGTATGATTAAAATTAAGTTGTTTTCAGTAAATCAATTTTCTTATTTTATTTGCACTATTTTCTTAACTTTGCATACTTCATTCAAAAGTACATTCATGTAATACCTCATTTCTTTTCAGGAAAATAAATAGAGCCAGCACCTAATGGCTCCTATCATTATTTACAATTAAAAAAGAAATTATGCTTATTCTTCAGGGTATTACATACCTGCATCCTAATAAAGATGCACTGTTTACTGATATAAATGTTATTATAAACAAACATGATAAAGTTGCTTTAATAGGCAATAACGGCGTGGGTAAATCCATCCTACTCAAAATTCTAGCAGGCGTTTTACCTTTATCTGCCGGGCACATCAAAACAAATTCAAGGCCCTATTATGTGCCTCAGCATTTTGGCCAGTTTAATGATTATACTATTGCACGGGCCTTGCATATTGATGACAAACTCAATGCGTTAAACCACATATTGAATGGTCATGTAACGGATATGAATCTGGCTTTGCTTAACGACGACTGGACCATTGAGGAACGTTGCAAAGAAGCGTTGATGCATTGGAAACTCGACGGGATAGATCTTAATCAAAAAATGGAAAGCCTGAGTGGCGGACAAAAAACAAGGGTTTTTCTCGCAGGGATCAATATCCATCATCCCGAAATTGTTTTGCTGGACGAACCGAGCAATAATTTAGATACGTTTAGCAGAACTATTCTTTACGATTATATCCATGAAACGACACATACGCTGGTGGTGGTAAGTCACGACAGAACTTTACTGAATCTTCTTGATACCACTTTCGAACTCAGTAAACATGGCATAACGACGTATGGCGGTAATTATGATTTTTACGCAGAGCAAAAAATAATTGAAAGCAATACCCTGCAACAGGATCTAAAGAACAAAGAAAAAGCGCTCCGTAAAGCCCGGAAAACCGAAAAGGAATCTTTGGAACGCCGTCAAAGACTGGACGCACGTGGAAAGAAAAAGCAGGAAAAAGCAGGACTTCCTACCATTTCAATGAATACATTCAGAAATAATGCTGAAAAAAGCACATCACACCTAAAAAATGTGCATGCCGAAAAAGTGGATGCTCTTTCTCAAACCGTTGATCAAATGCATAAAAGACTAACGGATACAGACAAAATGAAACTAGATGTTGGCGACTCTATCCTTCATAAAGGAAAAATATTGATAACTGTAAATGCTGTTAATTTTGCCTATGACGACAAATTACTTTGGAAAGAATCTCTGAATTTTCAAATCAGGAGCGGCGAACGCATTGCTATTAAAGGGGCAAACGGCTCAGGTAAAACGAGCTTATTAAAACTGATGTTGGATAAGCTCCGGCCTCAATGGGGAAGCATAGATAGATGCGTTCTCAAAACTATTTATATGGATCAGGACTACTCCTTAGTTGATAATCAACTGACAGTTTACGAACAGGCTCAAGAATTTAATACAGGCGCAATACAGGAACATGAAATTAAAATGCGCTTAAACCGTTTTTTGTTTACCAAAGTAGATTGGGATAAACGTTGCAAGGTATTAAGCGGCGGAGAAAAAATGAGACTGATGCTCTGTTCCCTAACAATCAGCGACCAGGCTCCTGACATTATTGTATTGGATGAACCTACAAATAACCTGGATATTCAAAACATAGAAATTTTAATTTCGGCTATTAACGAATATCAGGGAACGCTCTTAGTTGTATCTCACGACGAGTATTTTTTGAAACAGATACACATTGAACGATCCATTATTCTGGAGTAATACGGAGAAATATGTTGGCGTAATAAAGAATTTAATCTTTTCTGAAAGTTATTTTTTGCAGGTCAATGTCCCTTGCAAATTAAAATCAAATTCCTCGTAAGGAGGCGTTTCGCACACATCGTTACATACCTGATTTTGGTATGTGCCACTGATTTTCACATTATTGCCTGAGTTTAGTTTAACTCTTTGTGTAAACACGACTTTATTATAATGAAGCAAAACAGTCTTTTTTATAGTCTTGTCGTATTCGGCAACCGGCTTCGTTTCGGTGAGATCTCCGACAAGTGTATACTCTTTATTAGATTTTAAAACAATATTTGTAGGAAACACTTCGAGTTCTGCACCTTTAATCTTAACAATTGAATACGTATGCCATCCTTTGTCTAAGGTTACAGTAAATATTAAATCGTATTCGCAATCGCTTATTTTCTTTGACGAAAGTTTCCATTGTGAATGGCTAGCAGGTCCTTTTGCAAAGGGATTGGATTGACCGTTTACAAAAGTGGTAGTAAACGCGAATAAAAGAATGGTTAAAAAAAATTGTTTTGCCATAATGGAATTAGTTAGTAATTAAAGGTAAAAGAATTACAACCATCCAATAAATTACTAACTTTTTTTAACTAAAGCTCAGATCGGCTTAATGATAGGCCCATTCCACTATGCCTTATCAAATATTTCGTTAGGCGAAAGTCTCAGGGCTTTTCTAAAAAAAGGAATCACTGTTACACTTACCCACATCTTGCCCATGAACCGTAATAATTTAAAACTGTTTTTACTAAACATCGATAGCATATTATTTAATGCATCGGGCTGGTGCATCCATTTGGTATTAAACAAAGTGCCCTGGCCTATTTTTTTAAAGCGTTTAAACATTTGTTTCTCGTAATTGGCAATGGCCGATTTTGTGTCTGAAAATGCAGGATTAGTTAAGCTCTCGCTTAATTGCAAAGCATCAAGCATTGCCATATTTACGCCTTCACCGGCAAATGGTGGCATCCAATGAGCTGCATCTCCAATAAGTGTAATGTTTGGCTTGGCCTCCCAATATTGATCTAAGGGCATACAATATTGTGGTCTTGGTATAAACAATGTTTTTTCATCTGCAAACAATTCGTGCCAAACATTATCCCATTCCGAGAATTCTTTTTTGAACCAGGCCAATACTTGCTTGTTGTCTTTAAAATCTATTCCGCAATCGCGAACCCAAGACTCATCCGTTTTTACACCTGTAGCAAATCCAAAATTGCCATCACCTTTCGAACTTACAATCAGGGTTTTTTCATTTCCGTAAGCAAATATTTTTCCTCCTTTAAGCAATTTATGAATTCCGGGCGCTGTTTTTTCCGAATTATAGATCGATCCCTCAATCATTGTAATTCCTGCCCAAACCGGTTTTATAGGAGTAACAAAAGGTCGGATTTTAGAGTTAGCTCCATCAGCACCAATGACAACATCAGCAATAATGGTGTTACCATTCTGGAAAATTATTTTCCAGGTATTTCCAATAGGTTCTATAGAAGTAATATGACTATCCCAAACAACTGTATCAGATTGTAGCGAATCCAATAAAATATCTCTTAGAGGCCCACGGTCAATTTCAGGCCGGTGGTTTTCGTCTCCAAAAGTATCCGTTGTAGCTTCTGTATGCTGGTCGGCATAAATTTTAGCATGATGATCTACCACGCGGGTTTTCTCTGCACCCGGTCTGTAATTCTTTTTAAACTCTTCCATTAAATTAGCTTTCTTTAAAGCTGCTAATCCTGATTCGGTATGGAGATCAAGCGCACCGCCCTGCAAACGAACCGTTCTATTCATATCCCTTTCGTATACTTTTACATGAACACCTTTTAATTGTAACAATCTTGCAAGGGTTAAGCCTCCCGGACCACCACCAATAATAGCAACACTTTTATTTTTGAGTAACATCTTTACTTTGTATTTGAATTATGATACAAAGGTGAATCTATAATATGAGATAAAATATCTACATTTGATCATTTAATAGCTGTAAACGGTCAAATTTAAAGTCATGGAACTAAAAATAAAGAACGGTATAGGCCTTATGGAAGGGTTTGCCAATATAGTGAATGGCAAAGTGGAAAAGGGCAAATTGATCATACCAAAGCAGTATGGTAAAGGATATATACGGGGCTTCTATTTTGGGCCAACTATGAAAATGATGATACAGGATTACGAGTTAAAAAGCGATTTGCTCGTAAAGAGAAAAGGACAAGCGAATGATGAAGCAAACGTTATTTTCTTTTTTAATAATATATTCAAATCAAACCTGACTAAAGAATATAATGCAACTAAATTAAACTCTGAAAAAGTACAAATTCCTTCTGTTCAGGTAGTTTCAAGTAATATAGATTCAGAGAAATTTATTGAAAGTACTATAAAATACAATTCCATCAATATTGCCATAAGCATTAGCTATCTGAAAGAATTAATTAATTCTGAATTGGATAACGAAATTTTAAAAACGATTGCCGAGCACAACCAGTCTTTTCTCTTTGAAGAATTAGTATCGCCGGCTATTCAAAAAGTAGCGAATGAAATAGCGAATGCCAAAATACAACCGGGCTTGCAACAGTTTTATTTTAAACTAAAAGCCGAAGAGTTAATTTGTTTACTGTTTGAAGAGTTACTCAAAAGAGAAAATGTAAATGTAGCATCATTGAATGTAAATGATGTAGAAATCATTTATAAAATAAGAGACCATATCATTCATAAATTAAACGAACCACCTGTTATAAGTGATCTGGCAAAAATGGCCGGTTTTAGTGAATCGAAACTGAAACGCATATTTAAACAGATATTTGGCAATAGTATATTTAATTATTACCAATCGTTTAGAATGCAGGAAGCCGCCCGTTTACTGAAAGAACAAAAACTAACGGTCTCAGAAGTAGGCTACCACATGGGCTTTAGTAACCTAAGCCATTTTGGAAAGTTATTTGAAGAGCATATCGGTATGAAACCAAAACGGTATTCCAGTTTAGCCATCCATCATTAACGTAAAAGATTCTGAATTCTATAATAGCCTTAATTGCCAAATACAAAGGCAATTTTACTATCATAAAAAGGACTTACCTTTTTAACGGGTAAATCCTTTGAGTAGAACGCTCATTCTAAATTGAACGCGCAGTAATTTTTGCATCACTCACATATGAAGCAACTAATATTGCTAAAACAACTACGGGATAAATAGTATGACCGGTTGAGTCGCCCATAGCAATATGTGCAATAACTGCAGAAATAAAACTAATTGCTAAGCCAATATAAGCTGTTTCTTTCAATAAGCGGATAGGAAGCCAAAGTGCAATAGCAGCTATACACTTAGCCACTGCCAATTCTATTCTAAAATAATCAGGAAAGCCCAAATGTTGAAATGCCTCTTTTAATTCGGGCTTTATTAAATAAGCATAAGTCGAAAAAAGCATTGCAAAAGACATAAGTCCCGTTGTAATATAATAGGTAATTTTTATTTTTTTCATTTTGATAAATTATTTAATCAATGACGATACTGTCGATTCCTTTTTGCAATGCTGTTTCCTGAACAGTAGGGATAGCTAATCCTTCTGCACGAAAAACGGTAATGTCTTTCATTCCTACCCAACCCAAAACGGCTTTAAGATGAGGTGCTACAAAATCGTAAGACTGGAATGCGCCTCCTTCCGAATAAATACCGGATGCAGAAAAAGCAAGGTATACTTTTTTGTTTTTCAGTAAGCCCTCTATTCCACCGGGATATTTTTCAGTAGTAGTGAATGTAACGCCCCTTCTTACTATATGATCGAGATATGTTTTTAAAGTGGAAGAAATACTGAAGTTATACATGGGCGTGTCAATGACAATAATATCGGCTTCCTGCAGCTCTGCAATTGCTTCGTTCGAATATTTAATGATTTCGACTTGCTCTGCCGATAGACTCTCCGTAGGAGTAAAAAACGAGTTGATAAGGGCCTCATCCAAATGCGGAAAAACATTTTTTGCCAAATTCCGCTCTTTCACTACGCTGTCGGGATATTTTCCTTTCACCCTTTCAACAATAGCATTTCCTAATTTAGCGCTTATAGAAGCCTCGCCACGTGGGCTTGACATAATTCTTAATACTTTTTTCATAATGAATATTTTTTTATGCACCAAAAGTATTTATATTTACTTATCAAAAGTTAGTAGTAAACAAAAGGTTAGTAGTTACCTTTAGGTTAGTTATGATAAAGAAAACAGCGAAAGAACCCAAAATGCCCGAAACTTGCCAGGGACGTTTGTCATCAGTGGATGATGCCCTGTACGTTATTGGCGGCAAGTGGAAGCTGCGTATCATTACGGCTTTAATAAAAACTGACAAGAGGCGTTTTAATGAATTACAGCGCTCTATCGGAGGAATTTCGGCACGGGTACTTTCAAACGAATTGAAAGAGTTAGAATTAAACGGTTTTGTAAAACGCAAAGTATATGCCGACCAAACACCCGTTGTGGTTGAATATGAACCAACCGATTACGGAAAAACGATACGGCCAATTGTGCAAGCCCTGCACAATTGGGGAACAAAGCACAAACAGAAAATCAGATCAGAGCGGTAGAAATCGCTTATAGTTTAGGATCCAAAGTAAACTAATGATGAACTGTAATAGTATACTAATTGCTGTTAAACGAAGCCCTGAATTTTATGGGTGATACATTCGTTTTATTTTTAAATAATTTACTGAATGATTGTGAGTGCTCAAATCCTAACTCGTAGGCTATTTCACTTACCGAAAGATTTGTAGTAGACAGTTTTTCTTTTGCTTTCTCAATCAGTTTTTCATGTATGTGGTATTGTGTGTTCTGATCAGTTAACACCTTTAACATGCTGCTTAAATATTTACTAACCTTGATATTAAACTCAATGATGCAATTAATTTATGCCGCAATCTCAATAGAATATGGGTAGAAGGAGAGTTTAGTTCTAAAGACTGTCTGCAAAAACTGATTTTTCCTGATGGTTTGCTCTATGATAAGAAAATAGGAGTATTTCTAACTCCAAAACCAAATGTTGTAATCTCTGAAATCGCCCGACAGACGGGCGATTTGAGTATAAAAGAAAAGGGACTTAAAACTCCGAAAAGTAGTAAGTCCCTTCTTGCGGAGAAATAGGGATTCGAACCCCAGGAACCTCACGGTTCAACAGTTTTCAAGACTGCCGCAATCGACCACTCTGCCATTTCTCCAGAG
>JAZJZF010000040.1:67713-96114 GCA_040389965.1 Bacteroidota bacterium | reverse complement strand
TCCTGCTACAAAACCGTCAAGCGATATGTGCATAAATGAAATTATTTTTCTCATGTTTTCTATTTTTTATTATTATTTATGGGTTGTTACTTTCTTTTTACAATGACCGCTACCTGCCGGCTTTTTTCGTCACACTTTATTATTAATTGCTTTAATCTTACACCAAAAAATGTAAGAAACTGTAAGTAGAGAATGCCAAATGAAGGAATTAAGACTTTTGAACCTAAACCATCAACTTGAATATTTGAATAGGTTGCCCCTATTAAATCAATACTTAAACCTGCATAAGACCATTCTTTTAATTTGTCGAATTTTGGGATTAATATTGTAATTGCACCAAGTGCTTTTGCAACGCCAAGAAAAGGCAATAAATACGTAGGGTAGCCTAAATGTTCAATGACTTTTTTTGCTTCGTCAATCATTAAAATGTCAGGAATAGCGCCGGAAGCCATAAACAAGGCAAATAAGCCCGTTGTTGTCCAAAATATAATTTTATTTTTTTTCATTGTCGTAAAATTTTAATTACGAGATTACTATCTTATTCTTTAACTAATATTTTAATATAGTTTTCAAGTCGATTTAAAGTTTGCTTACCACCTTCAATAGCATTTACCTTTCTATTTAACTCCTCAATAATTGCTTTTGACTTAAATACTGACTTCATTGTCAATAATGTTTTTCCTTCAACCTCTTCAAATAAAATTGTAACTGTGAAGTTATAATCTTCGCTTCTTTCACCAGAATGCTTATAAGATAAAAAGGACGGTTTTTTTACTTCCACGTACTCAATTTTGCTATCCCAATCCTGTCCCATGCCATGCATAATAAAATCCCAAATTTTGCCTGGTTCTACATTCATTGATTTTGTCGTTAGCGAAAAACCATTTGGTCCCCACCATTCTTTGATATGTTCCGGGGTAGTCCATACTTCCCAAACTAAATCCCTTGGAGCATCAAGAATTCTTGTATGTATAAGTATGTTCTCTTCTTGTTTGAATGTATTGTATTTTTCCATCTTTCTATTTCTTCTTTTTTTGAATTTTTGCCAGATAACTTTCCAATGAGTCAAATTTATTATCCCAATGTTTTCGGTATTGGTTTACCCAGTCTGTTACTTCATTTAATTTTGCAAGTTTAGCTTCGCAATATCTTTCCCTGCCTTGTTTTTTAATTACAATAAGACCACAATCATTAAGGAATTGGACATGCAATGAAACTGCTTGTCGGGTAATATCAAACTCCTTGGCAATAGCATTAACATTGAGTGTTTTTTGAGCCAGCATACCTATAATTTGCCTACGAGTTGGATCTGCTATTGCTTGAAAGATGTCTCTTGTTTGTGTCATAATGCGCAAGTAATTTCTTGCAAATATATGCGCAAGATTTGACTTGCGCAAATTTATTTTTAACTATTGGGGCGGTTAGTTGCAGAAAACGGAAAAATTAAATTATTGCGCGAAGCATTAAATGTTGTAAAAGCAGCGCAAGCAATGTTTAAAAACGGAGTTGATGATATTCCGAAGTCTTAACGCTAAAGCTGCCACATTATAAGAAATTAATTTTACCGGAAAAATGAAGGCAAGTTTACTGAGTTCGTACTTTTTGGGGGTTTTAGGACACAAAAAAAGTGATTTAGATTAATCCAAATCACTTTTCATTGCATTTCATTCACTATGCGGAAGGAACGTTAATGATTTCGAACCTTAAACCGCTAAATGAATTGGAAACCAGCCGCTTGAAAAAAGCTGTTTCGCCGCACAAAATCTTGCGGGGAGATAATGAAACATTAACTGAAATTTTGAGCCGTGATGTGGTAGCGATAAATGAGTTCCTGTATTACTTTGAAGCCCAGCCATTCGTCACTCCTGAAAAGGCCCAAAACGTTAAACGTGTTGCGTTTAAAAGGACGGGAGGTCTTTCAACCCATAAGTAGGATAAATTAATAAGATTTTGAAAATCTTATTAATTTTATTGATGCTTGGTTTTGACAAAAACTAAAGAAAAAGTTGAGGATTTTCCACTGTAACAAGAATGTGTTATCATAGAATCAGCAAACGGTTATTTTAGTGAAAATCATTCTGATATTGAAAATTTCACGACAGACGGTGGCGCTATGCGGGTCTCTTCAACTGATCGACGTAGTTTAAGCTGAATTTACTTTAATTCAGTAAACCCAAAAACGAACTCAAAAAAGACAAATTAGAGTAATTTCGTCAAAATGTAACAGACCTTCCCACTTATGTATAAGTGCTGAAGAGTGTTCCTTCTCTAAGTTTGTATTATAATAAATAGCTGAACAATACTCTTCAAATCTATTGGTACTAAACATAATTTAAAAATAAAAAAAAGATGAATTTAAAAAACAACACAATCTTAATTACAGGAGGTACAAGTGGTTTAGGACTTGAATTTACAAGGCAATTAATTGCATTAAACAACACTATAATTGTAACAGGTAGAAATCAAGCAAGACTTGATGAAATAAAAAAACAGTTTCCAACTGTACACACTTTTCAAAGTGATGTAAGCGACCCGACAGCAATTAGCGAACTTTTTCAAAAAGTAATAAAACAATTTCCCAATCTTAATATGCTTATCAACAATGCAGGAGTTATGCGAAAAATTAACCTGCACGACTCCTCAAATGACCTAGAAAATATTTCTACGGAGATAGAAATTAATTTGACGGGACCAATTCGTATGATACAACAGTTTTTACCACATTTTAAAAAACAGAAAAATGCAGTTATTGTAAATGTAACATCAGCGCTTGCACTTATTCCATTTCCTATTTCGCCCATTTATGGAGCAACAAAAGCAGGGCTTCGTTCGTATACAAAATCATTGAGAGTGCAATTAAAAAACACAAGTATCAAAGTTTTTGAACTAATTCCGCCCGCAGCAAAAACACCTCTAAACGACAAATTCGCAAACGATGTTGACACCAAATCACTAATGGACACAGGTAAATTGGTAGCTATTGCTATTAAAGGGTTAGAAAATGATAAACTTGAAATCTATCCCGGACTTGCAAATGTTCTCAGAATTATGAGCCGACTTGCACCAGCTTTTTTCTTAAAACAATTGAGCAAACCGGTGGACAAAATGCTAAACTCCTAATTTAAATTCAATACTAAAATTAATACAACGATTAACAAAAAATAATTAAAACTAAAATATATGCAAAAGAGAATTTTTATTACAGGTGCTTCTCGTGGCTTTGGAAAACTATGGACAGAAGCATTTTTAAAACGTGGCGACAAAGTAGTAGCCACAGCCAGGGATCTTTCGTCGTTAGAAAATCTAGCCAAAGAATATCCAAACAGTTTTTTGCCATTACAGCTTGATGTAACCCATCGCGAAGAATGTTTTACTTCTGTTAAAAAAGCACATGAATACCTGGGTGTTCTTGATGTTGTGATTAACTGCGCAGGCTACGGGCTTTTTGGTTCAGTCGAGGAAACAAGCGATGAAGACACCCGAAATTTAATGGAAACAAATTTCTTCGGCTTGGTATGGGTTACAAAAGCAGCGTTGCCTATATTGCGTAAGCAGGGTAAAGGGCATATTATTCAGGTTTCGAGCTTATTGGGTCTTAACCCAATGCCATTGATGGGTATGTATAGTGCCTCTAAATCTGCTATGGAAGCATTTAGCGAAACATTGGCTATGGAGATAAAAGATTTTGGAATAAAAGTAACAATTGTTGAACCCAACGGTTACAATACAGAATTTACAAGTGTTTCAGCAATTCATACCCAACCTATGGAAGAATACGCAGCCTTGAAAAAAGCAGTTTTCTCAGGATTTAAGGATGATATGTTAGGTGTTCCCGAAGCTACGGTAAAAGCAATTTGCAAACTCATTGATGCGCCAAAACCTCCACTGAGATTTTTCCTCGGAAAACATGGTTTGCCTGTTGTAACTCAAACCTATCAAGACCGTCTTACCACTTGGGAAGAATGGAAAGAAATATCGTTTGAAGCACACGGCAAATAAATTATATTTGCTAATAAATGCGGAATCTATTTCTTTTAAGAATAGATTCTGCTTACTTATTTAATATGAAACATTACAGCAGTCTTGAAGAACTTCATAAAGCATACGGGTTTCCACCGCCTGAAAACCCACTGATCAGCATATTATTTGATGCGGAAAGAGTAGCGGGTTTTGGAAGTCACATTCCAGAACATACTTGTGATTTCTATATAATTTGTTTAAAAAAAACTACATCTGTATCAATTAAATACGGCTATGGAAAAACAAAATACGACAATGCCAATGGTACTATGTTCTTTCTAAATCCAAGACAGATTTTTGCATTAAACGATATTGAACAAAAGGTAGAAGGATACATGATGTTTGTTCACGAGGACTTTCTTCACGGACATGCATTGCACCATGAGATTAAAAAATACAGTTTTTTTGAATACGAAGTAAATGAAGCATTACACCTTTCACCAAGTGAAGAAAAAGTAATAGGAGAATTGTTTCAAAAAATTGATATTGAATACGACAATAATCAAGATGAATTTAGCAGAGAAATCATACTTTCTCATATCCAATCTTTGCTGAAATATGGCAGCCGATTTTATAAAAGGCAGTTTATCAATAGAGTAGTATTGTCGGGACACACAATAAATAAATTTAATGAAGTACTTGCCGGGTATCTTAAAAAAGATGCGCTGAAAAAAAAGGGATTACCTACTGTAAAATTTATTGCATCTAAACTACATGTTTCTCCACGTTATCTTAGCGACTTATTGAAACTAGAAACGGGTAAAACAGCTATAGAGCTAATTCACCTGTCTTTAATTTCAGAAGCTAAAAATTTACTAAAAGCAAATAACCAATCCATATCAGAAATTGGCTACGCATTGGGTTTTGAAAATTCGCCTTATTTTTCTAAACTATTTAAAAAAGAAGTAGGTATTAGTCCGACAGAATACAGAGAACAGTTTTTGAATTAGTTGGTTGTTTTAAACGCCTCTGGAAACTTCTGATCACCTTTAAAAGAAAAAGTTCATCACTTCCGCTTCTGAAAATTTTTTTCACGATGGTTCACTCCCCAATCTTTCATTGCATAGATAATGGGTGTCAAGGTATCCGCATAAGCCTGCAGGAAATTATTATCCTTCTCAAGTGACGTTACACAGTCAAGCTGTGAATTATTGTTCGAGCCTTCATCGAATCTGAATTACAACAAGTTAGTAAATCAGCTATTTAAATAGCAAAAAGTTCGAACCATAAAAAACCTCTGATGATCGGCTCACCAGAGGTTTTGCATTTTTATGCGGAGAGGGCGGGATTCGAACCCGCGATACAGTTTCCCGTATACAAACTTTCCAGGCTTGCTCGTTCGACCACTCTGACACCTCTCCAGGGACGGCAAAAATACTATAAATTTTAAATCTATGAAATTAATTATCCTGGAAAGCCGCTCAAACAGCCCCATTTCTACTTAAAATCAGCGTAAATCAGGTACTTTTTACGTATTTCTTTAAACGTATCCAATGCTGGCTGCCAGGATTGCTTTATTTGCTGAGACGAAAAATTAGAAATGATTTCTTGCTTTAATATTTCATTGCCCGAATGGTAATTGAAATTATTGTCAAAAAAAACATCCTGCTTTCCGCTATAGGTATAAAGCCGTTTAAGCATATCGACATTTATTGCTTTTTGTTCCAACACTTTTTCGAATTGGAGCTTAGCATTCATTCCATAACACAAAGTATCCTGATATTTGGGCTTCCTGGTAATGCTGTTTGATCTTGGAGTAAAAGAAAAAGAAAACACGCTCTTATCAGCATAGGGGCTTCCAATATATTGAAATGGACTATCAGTCCCTCTTCCAAGGCTTACCATTGTTCCTTCAAATAAACCTAAACTGGGATACAATAAAATAGCAGTATCGTTAGGCAAATTAGGCGATGGCTTAACAGGCAAACCGGAAACAAATTTTGATCTGTCATAATTTTCAAGAGGAATAATAGTCAACTGACATTTCACTTTATTTTTTAGCCAGCCTTCTCCGTTAACCATTTGCGCGTATTCTCCGCAAGTCATTCCGTAAACAATAGGTACATTATGCATTCCCAAAAAAGATTTGTAGGCATCCGTCATTACAGGCCCATCAATATAAAAGCCATTAGGATTAGGTCTGTCGAGGATAATTAACTCTTTGTTATTTTCAGCACAGGCCTCCATAATATAAGTCATTGTAGAAATATAGGTATAGAACCTCACACCTACATCCTGTATATCATACACCACCACATCTATCCCCGAAAGATCTTCTTTAGTAGGCTTTTTATGCGATCCGTATAACGATACAACCGTAATTTTTGTCACAGGATCTTTTTCAGTTTTTACTTTTTCGCCTGCATCTGCCATTCCTCTGAAACCATGCTCAGGGCCAAATATTTTCACAATTTTAACATTATGCTTTAAAAGTGTATCTACCAGATGCCTGTTGTTTATGATACCGGAAGCATTGGTAACAATGGCTACTTTTTTATTTTTAAGCTTTGGTAAATATAAATGCGTTTGTTGCGCACCAGTAGTAATAGATGTATAAGCCTGAATACCTGTTTGCGAAAAAGAAAGAAATCGTCCCAAAAAAAATACGTATAAAAAGAAATAAAATCGCATATAATAGTTTAGATTTACAATGTAAATATAGGCATTTGAACTTTTCTAACTACATAGCCCGACGCATCCTAAACAAAAATAACGTTAAGAACAATATGTCGAGTCCTATTGTAAAAATAGGTATTACCGGCATTGCATTAGGTGTAGCTGTTATGATCATTACCATGGCTGTAATCACAGGATTTCAACAACAGATCACTAAAAAAATCACCACATTTACGGCGCATTTAAGGATCAATGAATACGACGAAAACCAATCGCAGGAACCAAGTCCTATTATCATTGGAAAGCCTATGTTAAAAGCCATTGAAGCGGTTAATAATGTTGGGCATATTCAGGCATTTGCAACCAAGAATGGCATTTTAAAAACAAAAACAGAAAATGAAGGCATTGTTTTAAAAGGTGTTTCCTCTTCATACGACTGGAGTTATTTAAAACCATACCTGCTAAAAGGCAGCCTGCCAAACATTACCGACAGCTCAGTAAGTAAAGATATTTTTATTTCGGAAGCCATAGCCACAAAACTCAATTTACAATTGAATCAAAAGCTATTGGTATATTTTATGAGTAAAAAAAAATTGACCGATACTACCTTTAGCGGACAAAATTATATTGAATATGAACCTCGCGTAAAAGATTTTTACGTGAAAGGAATTTTTAATACGGGCTTTTCCGACTTTGATAAAAACCTTGTGTTTGTTGACATAAAACAAGTTCAAAAATTAAATTACTGGACACCCGAGCAGGTAGGAGGATACGAAATATACCTTAAAGATTTTAACCTGCTGGAGCAAACACAGGAAGAACTGAATGATATGGTTGGCTACGATCTTTCTGTAAACAATGTTAAACAGTTACAGAGTGCTATTTTTAGCTGGCTTGATATGATAGATGTAAACGCTATTATTATTATTACATTAATGGTGTTGGTAGCTGCCATTAATATGATCTCAGCCCTACTGATCCTGATACTGGAACGTACCAATATGGTTGGTATTTTAAAAGCCCTTGGCTTGGCAAACGGAAATGTAAGAAAAGTATTTTTTTATGTATCTCTGCAATTACTTGCCAAAGGGCTATTGTATGGTAACATAGTTGGTATAGGCTTATGTTTTTTACAATTAAAATTTAAACTGGCTACACTCAATGCCGCAACCTATTACCTCAGCTATGTACCAGTAAACATTTCAGTAATGCATATTGTCTTAATTAATGCGGGTACAGTAGCAGTGTGCCTGTTAATGATGTTTCTTCCTACATTAATTTTGAATAAAATTACACCGGTTAAGGCAATCAGGTTTAGTTAAAGCTTTATTCTTTTACTACCATATGCAGTGGCGCAGAATAGCCGGGCATATTAAACAAAAGATTATTTATCCAGTCAGGCCTTAAACTCATTTACCCGCTCACGACTCACAATTAAGATTTATGCAGCAATATTACTGACAGATGATCAGGGCAGAAAGGTAGAAGTCCTTGAGTTGTAGAAAACAGTCCTTGAATTGTAAAATGTATTCAGGCCTTACAAAGACGTATATTTTTTCTCGCTTTCTTTCATCATCTCATCAGAGCGCTTTTGAAGTTCTTCCCAACTCACATCTTCCATGTGGGTAGAGATAACCCATTTGTGACCGAAAGGATCAATAAGGTTTCCAGAGCGGTCGCCATAAAACTGGTCTTTTACATCCATAGTCCCTTCCGTTTTTCCACCTGCAGCAAGGGCATTTTTATACACAGTATCCACATCTTCTACATACAGGCAAAGACCCACCGGTGTACCGCCCAGAGTAGAAGGACTCACATTGCCCCACTCTTTCATTTCTTCAGCTACCATAAATGCGGAGTCGCCAATTTCCAACTCGGCGTGACCTACCTTCCCGTTAACGGTAATACGGCCTTTTTCTTTGGCCCCAAAAGCTTTTTTATAAAATTCAATGGCCTTATCGGCATCTTTTACGTTCAGATAAGCCTGAATACAAGGCTTTAATACAGCATTAGAAGTTTTCATGATTCCCGGATTTTTTAGGTTAAAGAAAAAGAGCATCAAGGCTTGTGCCATGGAATTCTGATCATAAGGGGGAATGCGGGACTGTTACCTCCGTTTTTATGACATAGCCAGTTTAGAGGCTATCCATGCGGTACTCCAGGCATTCTGAAAATTAAAGCCTCCCGTGATGCCATCAATATTGAGTACTTCGCCACAAAAGAATAATCCGGAGAATAATTTACTTTCCATGGTTTTAAAATTGACTTCTTTTAAATTGATACCGCCCGCTGTTACAAACTCTTCCTTAAACGTTGTTTTGCCCTGCATGTTATAAGCGTCGTGCATTAATACCTGCATCAGTTTATGGAGTTGTTTTTTACCCAGCTCTATCCAGGGCTTGTTTAAAGGAACATCAGCACGCAAAAGTAAATATTCCCATAGGCGCTTAGGAATATCAAAGAGTGGCGTATTTACCATCAATGCTTTTGAGGATAACTGCATTTCCAGTTCATATTTTAAATCGTCTTCACTAAAAATCCCTGTCCAGTTGACAGAAATTCCGGCATGGTAATTCAATTTAAAAAAATCGTAAGCTGCAAAGGCAGACAACTTTAATACTGCCGGCCCGCTTAAGCCCCAATGCGTAATTAAAACAGGACCTGTATACTGATGTTTGGTTCCGTTTACTTTTACGGTTCCGTTCTTTACACTTAAACCCATGAGCTCTTTAATATTACTCTGCGGAAGATTTAACGTAAATAAACTCGGAATCAATTCATCGATGTGATGACCGCATTGTTTTACAAATTCATAATTTTTAAGCTGGTGATGCCCACCAATGCTACAAATAACCGCATCTGCTGTATAGGTTTGTTTGGTTGTTTTTATTGTTATCGCATCAGCATGGCCGTTGTCTATTGTTTTTATCTCCAACACTTCTTCGCTTAAACGGATATCGATATTATATTTTTGAGCTTCCGTTAAAAAACAATGAATAATCGTTTCGCTGCTGTTGCTTTCAGGAAACATTCTTCCATCAGGTTCCGTTTTAAGTTTTACACCGCGTTTGGCGAACCAATCAATTGTATCGGTTACCGTAAACTGAGAAAATACCTGTCGCAGTTCTTTCTCTCCACGGGGATAATTTTTAATGAGTTCATTGTTCTCAAAACAATGGTGTGTCACATTACAGCGTCCGCCACCTGATACCCGCACCTTTGATAACAATTTATTTGTTTTTTCGAGTAAGGTAATTTGAGCCCCCGGAAAATTAATAGCAGTATTGATGGCCGCAAAAAAGCCTGATGCGCCACCGCCAATAATGACAATATGTTTTGAAACCAGGGTCAATTCCTGTTAGTCTAAAGGAAACCAGATCACAGAGATGCTTTTTTGGTTTTAGGATCTGTGACAATCGTTGCATATTGTTTGGTAACTACGTTATAATCGGAGCAGGAAAAATTACAAAACTGGTTATCTTTTTCATCAGAAGGTGCTGACAACAAGTATTCTTTTTTTATGGCATTGTTCTTATACGTGTATCTTACTGCCGTAGCAAGAGAAATAGCTTTTAGCATTTTAGCTTCTTTATTTTCCGGCAACTCCATATTGAATTTTGTATTATTGAACAACAGGTAATTCCCATTATCTGTAGATACTAAATCCACATTAAAATACTGCTCATTGGCAAGCCCCGGATCATCATAGCTTCCGGCTTTTTTAACCCCATTCCTGATATCATCCGAATTAAAGGCAGGATGATTGCCACTGGAATAAATATTGGCAGAAAACACTGCCGTATTGATCACTTTTCCTTCAGGCGACATCGTTACCAGTGCACAGTCTCCTAAAAACGTACCTACTACACCTGAACCATTTCCTGCTTTAAGTGTTGTTTGCTGATAAAACACCATCAGGTTTCCGTTTTTATCAAAGAATGTTCCCTGAACCATCCCATTAAAATTGTCTTTTCGCAACATATCGTTTTTGTAGTACTCATTTACCTTTGTCATATCAGCTTTATAAGGCTTATCCAACACTAACGTTTTCGGGTTTACATTTTGAAAGACGATATCATATTTAGATGCATTATCTTTCTGCGTTACATCTGTAATCAATACCATGTTTACCATTTCCTTGACTTTGTTATACGAGAATCTGCAACGTGCACCTTTGTAAAAATCTTTGTAGATAAGTTCTTTTTGAACAAAGCCCGTTTTACCTTTCGCTAATTGTGCTACATAGAACCTGGCCTCTTCCCCACCCGATTTTTTTGTATTAAACGCATAAGCTCCAATCAGTACATATTCGTCCTTATGAACGTAGGTCGTTAAATATTTGGTGTATTTATACTTATTGTCAGGAGCTGTATAATTCGCTTTATTGATCACCTTGTGATTTCCATCATAGTGTAATACTTCAATCCTGTCTTTGGTTTCAGGAGCAAAAGTGTTGTATCGTATCAATGCATAATAATCGCTTTCCGGATCTTTTTCTACATACACAATCGGTAAATCAACATCACCAAACAGATAAGCATAAGCATCTCCTCTTGTGAGTTTATTCAGTTCAGCTACTTTTTCTTCGCTTTTTAATTTTCCTGTTTTTCCATCCACAATGATCCTGATCATTTGCGGCACATAGTCCACATAGGCCTGGTAAAAGATCACCACATCTCCGGCAATATCAAATACACCTCCAATGGAGGACTGTCCCAGCTTATCTTCTACAAGGGTTAAAGCCAGTTTTCCGGAAGCCGTTTTTTTTCTTGTACCGTCAAAAATAGTTGTGTTGATCCCTTCTTTCTTAGTTACTTCTACCAGACAGGTATTCCCATTTCTCAATTGTACTAATTTGGTCCAGCCCAATGGTTCATCAAAAGAGGTGCTTTTTTCCTGTTTTTGAGAGAAGACATTAAGTGTGAGAAAACACACCATTAATAGAACTATTTTTTTCATAAATATGTTTAAATTGTTATCCGGCAATATTAATGGTAATATTTCTCTTTACCCAGTAGCTTTCCTAATATTATTCATTGTTTTTTAATAGCAGGTATCTCAAAAATCCTTATTTTAGTATAAACTTTAAAATAACATACATTATGGGATTATGGGATAAAATAAAAGGCGAATTTATTGATATTATTGATTGGACAGATAGCACCAACGATACCATCATTTATAAATTCCCACGTCTCCAAAACGAAATTAAAATGGGTGCACAGCTTACCGTACGCGAAAGTCAGGTAGCAGTGTTTATGAACGAAGGGAAAATAGCCGATATATACCAACCCGGTATGTATACACTTACTACTCAAAACATGCCTATTCTATCCACTTTAAAAGGATGGAAATTTGGTTTTAACAGCCCCTTTAAAGCAGACGTGTTTTTTGTAAGCACCAAGCAATTTACCAATCAAAAATGGGGTACCAAAAACCCTATTATGTTACGCGATGCAGAGTTTGGCCCTGTTCGTTTAAGAGCCTTTGGTTCCTATGCATTCAGAGTAAGTGACGCAGCCTTATTCTTAAAAGAAATTGCCGGTACTGATTCTGAATTTAATGTGGAAGAAATTAATGAGCAGTTACGTAACATTGCCGTATCTCGCGGTATGGATGCTGTTGCCGAAAGTAAAATTCCGGTATTGGATCTTGCTTCCAATTATGATGAAGTGTCTAAATTAATTACCGATAAAATTAAACCCGAATTCAATGAAATGGGTTTAAACCTTACTAAATTTTTAATTGAAAACGTATCCTTACCTCCTGAGGTAGAAGCTGCTTTAGATAAACGCAGCAGTATGGGTATTATAGGGAATTTAGGTGCTTATACTCAATTTCAGGCAGCCAATGCCATGCAGGATGCCGCCAATAATCCTAACGGAGGCATGATGGGTGCAGGTTTAGGAGCAGGTATGGGAATGGGTATGATGGGGCAAATGGGCAACGCTTTTCAAAATCAGCAATTTAACGGTGCCAGCGGTAACAATACACCGCCTCCGCCACCGATTGTTCAGTTTTTTGTAGCTGTTAATGGTGCACAAACAGGCCCTTTTAATATCCCACAATTGCAAACAATGGCTTCGCAAGGGCAATTCAACAAACAAAGCCTTGTATGGAAACAAGGTATGGCAGGTTGGCTCGCTGCAGAAACACAGCCCGAATTGCAGACTTTATTTAGCGCTATTCCGCCGCCGCCGCCAATATCCTAATCTTTTTAACGATTAAAAAAATCCTCTTAGCTTAATAAGAGGATTTTTTTTTAGTATGTTTGCCTCAATTCAAATACTACTGCATGCTTTGGCATATTCTTAAATTTTACATGAGCTTTGTGGTCGCTACTTTTTTTAAGCGCACAAAAATTAAAAATGCTCACTATATAAGAGTGAAAGGTCCCGTTATTCTGGCAATGACTCATCCTAACGCGTTTATGGATCCTATTGCATTTACAACCCTTGTTTATCCTCCGCGTGTGTATTATCTGGCAAGAGGCGATGCCTTTAAAAAAGGAATTGTAACCATACTGCTCGAAAGCCTTGGAATCATTCCTATTTTCAGAATTCAGGATGGCGGTAAAGAAGGGCTTAAAAAAAATGATGAAACCTACGAACGGGTGAATGCACTTTTAAAACGCCGGCAAAAGATCATTATTTTTGCAGAAGGACTTTGTATACAGGAACGCCGCTTACGCCCCCTCAAAAAAGGGGTGCCTCGTATGGTGTTTGGAGCCATGGAAGAATATAATTTAAGCGATCTTACAGTAGTGCCTGTAGGCGTAAATTATTCGAACCCATCGCAGTTCAGAGGATCCTTATTTTATAATATTGGTGCTCCCCTTAAAGTAGCCGATTATATGAAGTCCTACGCAGAAGCACCTGCCAAAACCATGAACCAGTTCCTTGCAGATCTTACGCCACGACTAAAAGAACTCATCGTTCATATTAACCGTAAAGAAAGCGAAACCGTCATTGCTAATATGGAAGAAATTTACAGGTACGATTTTTTTAAAGCTGAAAACCTTGATACATCAAACCTGGAACATGATTTTATATTCTCTACCAAAGTCACAGAGCTTGTTAATAATGCTGAAGAAACACATCCTGAAAAAGTAAGGGTCATAGAAGAGAAATCATCGCAGTATTTAAACGAATTAAAAAAGCTAGGTATAAAAGACTGGTTGCTCATTCCCGAAAAACAAAAGAGCATCCATTACGGGAATGTACTGTTAAGGTTGATGTGTATTGTTCTTAGCTTCCCTCTATATGTACGCGGCCTGTTGGGAAATTACATTCCTTATAAATTAACCGACATGATTACCACTAAAAAAGTAAGGGTCATCGAATTTAAAGCTTCTTTTAATATAGGAATTGGTGCTATTATGGTTTTGATATACTATAACTTACAGTTTTTTATAGCAAAAGCCCTCGCTCCTAATTTCTGGTGGGCAATAGCGGTAGTGGTGTGCTCTTTTTTAACGGGCTTGCTTTGCCTATACCTATCGCCATTTCGTAAAAAGACAAAAGGCATTTACCGTACCGTTCAATTAAAAGCTTCGACACCCGAAGTGTTTGAAAATCTTTCAAAACAACGCAAGGAGATCATTACCTTGTTTAAAGAGTTGTAGATCCTACCCACAAAACACTTAATTTAACATAGTATGCTATATTTTATAGCAAAATAGTATTGCAAATCGTAGTAATATTGTGCTATGAGTATAGAGAAAAGCAAACTGAGTCCGCGCACCACTGCAAGGGTTTTGTTTGTTGATATGAATAGTTTTTTTGCAAGTTGCGAGCAGCAGGATAATTACTGGCTTCGCAACCGACCTGTGGGTGTATGCGTTTATACCGGAAAAACAGGCTGTATCATTGCTCCTTCTATTGAAGCAAAAAAACGTGGCGTAAAAACAGGCATGCGTTTAAATGAAGCCATACTCATTTGCCCCGATCTTGTTCCTGTACAAACAAATCCCGATCGTTACAGAAATTACCATATAAAGATCATGAACATTCTTAAATCGTATTGCAGCGATGTGTATCCTAAAAGTATTGATGAAGCCATTGTAGACCTTACCAATTATGAACTCATTTACCCGGATGTGATACAGGTTGCAAAAAAAATAAAACTCGATATTCAGCAAAAAGTAGGCGATTGGCTCAAATGCTCTATTGGCGTAGCACCCAATGCTTTCCTGGCTAAGCTCGCTTCTGATATTCAAAAACCAGACGGGCTTACCATTCTTAACCCTCATAATATTGATACTGTTCTTGGCCGTTTAAAGTTAACCGACCTCTCAGGTGTGGCGCGTAATACAGCCGACAGGTTAACAAAAGGCGGTATTAAAACCCCCTTGCAAATGCGGCATGCATCTGCCGAAAATTTAAAAGCTATTTTTAAAAGTATTCTTGGTTTCTACTGGCACTGCCGGCTTAATTTTATTGAAGTAGATTTAAATACCAATAACGATTATAAAAGCATGCAGGCCATGCGCCAGCTTTCGAAAGAACAGCGGCAAAACTTTGAATCTGTAAATGAGATCCTGGTATACTTATGTCTTACTCTTGAACGACGGTTAATGAAACGCCGAAATTTTGCCGGCACACTCGGCTGCCACTTTCGCTATCTCAATGGCGACAACTGGGACGATTTTCTTCGCCTCAGCAATCCTATACAGGATGCCGCAGAAATATACAGGGCTATTAAAGAACGCATGGAGGAGTATGAAACCAAATACAAAGAAGGATCGCTTTTAAATAGCAGTATACTGAGCATTAGTCTTTTTGTAGGTGACTTTACAGATGACACCATGGTGCAGTATAATTTGTTTGAAGACAATAGTAAAAAAGATAAATTGAGAAAGACAGTCTACGATTTAAAACATAAATTTGGGAAACAAAAAGTGTTACGTGCCGTTGAATTAAAAGAAGGCGAAATTATGCAGGATGTTATTGGCTTTGGCTCGGTAAAAGACCTGTATGATGACGACACCGCAGAGTTTATAATGTAATATGGAATTTGGCAAACTAGAAAGCATTGATGCTATTGATTTTAAGCTTCCGGCAGATCATACAGGGACACTTAAAGTACTGGGTATGCAGAAAGCAGGGCATTGCAAAGTGCATGTAGGTTGCCCCATATGGGCTGAGGAAGGCTTTGTAGGGAAGATCTTTCCACCTAAAACCAAACGCAAAGATTTTTTAAAGTACTATTCCAAGCAGTTTAATAGCATTGAACTGAATGTATCGCATTACAAGCCACTGGATGTTGAAACCATTAACCATTGGGTAGATATAACAGAGAGTAATTTCCTGTTTTGTCCTAAAGTAAATCAATCGATCAGCCATACGCCTTTGCTTATTTACAATGTGCCTTTATTTAAAGAATTGTTTGATTTGTATAAGCAGTTCAAACAAAAATTAGGAATGCCGTTTTTACAACTGCCTAATTCTTACGACAGCAGTAAAATAAATGACCTGCTCGATTTCCTTGACCAGTGCGCCATCAGCAATTTTGCCATTGAGCTTCGGCATGAATCCTGGTTTAATAATGAAACTGTTTTGAAACAGGTATGTAATTATTTTTATAAAAATAACATTACCTTTTTAATGACCGATGTAGCAGGAAGAAGAGATGTATTGCATAACCGGCTCACTACCAAAACCACGTTTATTCGCTTTATTGCCAACGACCTTCACGAAAGCGATTTCAAAAGACTCGACGAATGGACCGACAAGCTGAAATTATGGATAGACAATGGATTGGAACAGATTTACTTTTGTATGCATACACCAAGTAATGTATTATTGCCTGAATTAATTACGTATTTCATGAATGAGCTTTCTAAAAAAACAGGAATCGCGTTAAAGCCACCAACCATTACGGCTCCTTACACAGGCAATAACACCTTGTTTTAGTAATAATACACGTCTTTTAAACGCTTGTATAAAGGAAGCGTCCATGCTATTCTAAAGCCCATCATAATATCGAGGCGTTGCTTTGTATCAGCAAGCCCTGTATCATAATTAAACCCTCTTAAGCTTTTGGTAAAGCCTTCATAAAATTCGATTCCGAAATTAAAGTTAGCGAGCCTGTTATTACTTAAATACTGGTACCCTATATATTGCGATAAAGCAAAGCCTCCGCTTAAACGGTCGTAGCCTTTTTTAAGATTACCATAAACGGCAGCCACTTTTTTATTGGCATCGTAAAATTTTATTTTATGCTGCATCCAGCCGGCACCAACGGTAAAAAACACTCCTGAATTAGGGTTATGCCCTAATTTCGAAAACAAATAGCCCGCATTCGCATATACATTCCAGCCACGTTCAGTTAAACGCAAATCGGCAGGATATCCTTCGTTATCTGTTACCTGGCTGCCATCCCCTACCCTTAAGCTTTTTAAAGGATCTTCTTTAATGTTACGTCCAAAAAAATAACTTACCTCCGTTCCAAACAACACATTATGTTTGGTTTTCCAGGTATAACTACCACCTGCACTTAAATTAGGCCCATAACGCTTTGCCATGTCTTTTTGCGGAATTTGTCCGCTAAAATGCACGCTTACCATCATAATGCGAAAGGCAGAATCTTTTACAGAACCCTGAGCCTCTGTTTTAACAGAAGACAGGCACACTAAACAAAAGAGGATATAACAGATTGTTTTCAATGTATGAATAGAATTAACAGGTAACGGATTACTTTTTTGTTTATTGTAAAGACACTTATTTTTTCATAAAAAAGGCCGATCTAAAAACCGGCCTTTCTCTATTTTTTGCTTTAAACTAAGCAGTTACTTTTTTCAATACCTCAGCCATTGTTTTACCAATCGCAGCAGGGCTATCCACCACGTGGATACCACATTCGCGCATAATGTCCATTTTAGCCTGAGCTGTATCATCATGTCCGCCAACAATAGCACCTGCGTGCCCCATTGTACGGCCTTTTGGAGCTGTTTGTCCTGCGATGAAACCAACTACCGGTTTTTTGTTTCCGTTTGCTTTGATCCAGCGTGCAGCATCTGCTTCGTAGCTTCCGCCAATTTCGCCAATCATCACGATAGCGTCTGTTTCAGGATCGTTCATTAATAATTCAACCGCATCGCGTGTTGGTGTACCAATAATAGGATCTCCGCCAATACCAATAGCTGTAGAAACACCTAAACCTGCTTTAGCTACCTGATCAGCAGCTTCGTAAGTTAAAGTACCTGATTTAGAAACGATACCGATACGTCCTTTTTTGAAAACGAAACCAGGCATAATACCTACTTTAGCCTCATCCGCAGTAATAACACCCGGACAGTTTGGCCCGATTAAACGGCAGGTTTTTCCTTTTAAATATTCTTTTACGGCAATCATATCCTTTACAGGAATGCCTTCTGTGATACAAATAATAACTTTAATACCGGCTTCAGCAGCCTCCATAATAGCATCTGCAGCAAAAGGGGCAGGTACAAAAATAATGGATACATCAGCAGCAGCTTTATCTACCGCATCTTTTACAGTGTTAAACACAGGTCTGTCTAAATGCGTTGTACCTCCTTTACCCGGAGTTACACCACCAACTACGTTAGTGCCATATTCTATCATTTGAGTTGCGTGAAAAGTACCCTCTCCACCTGTGAAACCCTGAACTATTACTTTTGAATTTTTTCCGACTAAAACGCCCATATGCTTAATTATTGAGTTACTGAATTGTTGAATTAGTGATTTTGTAATTGACGTGCTAATTTAAGGAAAATCCTTTTAGATGAGACAAATATTTATAAATTTGTTTTTAATATAAAATATGGCACATTACACCCTTAATAAAGATACAATAGCGGCATTGTCTACTCCGCCAGGCGCAGGTTCGATAGCCGTTATAAGATTGAGTGGTGAAAAGGCCATTTCCATCGTTGAAAAGATAGCAAAGACCAAAAATTTAAAGCCAAAACAGCTTGCCAATAAGAATAGCCATACGGCACATTTTGCCTTGCTGGCCGAAAACGATGTGATTATTGATGAAGTAGTGATTACGCTTTTTAAAGCCCCTAATAGCTACACCGGTGAAGAAATAGTGGAAATTGCCTGTCATGGTTCGGTATTTATACAACAACAGATCTTACAGTTATTATTTAAACACGGTGCCCGTCCCGCGCAACCGGGAGAATTTACATTAAGAGCCTTTTTAAACGGTAAAATGGATTTGTCGCAAGCCGAAGCTGTAGCCGATTTAATTGCCAGTAACTCTTCTACTTCGCATCAGGTAGCCATGCAGCATATGCGCGGTGGCTTTAGTAATAAAATAGAAGTGCTGAGGGAAAACCTTGTCAATTTTGCGTCTTTGATTGAACTGGAGCTCGATTTTAGTGAAGAGGATGTGGAGTTTGCAGACCGTACCGATCTCAAAAAACTGATCCATACCATTCAATCCATTATTGAGAAATTGATTTCGAGTTTTGAAGTGGGGAATGTGATCAAGAACGGCATTCCGGTTGCTATTGTTGGTAAACCCAATGCTGGGAAATCGACTTTACTGAATGTATTACTCGATGATGACCGTGCCATTGTGAGCGAAATTCCCGGCACAACAAGAGATACCATTGAAGACGAATTAATCATTGAAGGGGTTTTATTCCGTTTTATTGATACAGCCGGCATAAGAACCACCACCGATGTGATTGAGCAGATAGGCGTTAATAAAGCTTTTGAGGTCATCAAAAAATCGGCCATTATTATTTATTTGTTCGATACCCATGAGCTGAGCCGTGGCGATCTGGAACTGGAAATTAATTTGATCAGGGAACATATTGGCACGTCGCAATTACTGGTTGTTGGAAATAAAATAGATTTTGAAAACCTCGACGATCTTAAAAAAGAATTTGAAGATGTGCCTTCTATCCTGTTTATCTCTGCAAAAGAGCAACGCTATATTGATGAGTTGAAGAAAACACTCGTTAATTTATTTGATACCCGTACTTTAAATACTACCGATACCATTGTTACCAATTCGCGACATGTAAGCTCACTGAATAAAGCACATGAAGCTTTATTAAAAGTAAACGAAGGATTAAGCAGTAATATTCAAAGCGATTTTTTAGCGCTCGATATCCGTTATGCCCTTGAAGCCCTTGGCGAAATAACAGGACAGGTAACCAATGAGGATTTATTGGATAATATTTTCTCTAAGTTTTGTATCGGGAAATAGATCTTAATTATTTGACATAATATATTCCTTAAACTTTTGGCGGCTAAAATCTTCAAAAGCCTATTATATCGTCATTGCGATCCGACGCAGGAGGAGAAGCAATCTCAAATATAATATATTTTCTTTTTTACACTTTCTTTTTTGCTGCCGCCAAAAAAGAAACAAAAAGACAAGTCAAAACGATTCCCTCGCGCTCTTTTATTTTTTAAGGTTCGCAACCGAAAGAGAACTAAAGCTCTTTCGCCGACGCACTTTCTGACTCAAATAACCACTGGTTATTTGCCCTCTAAAAAAATAAAATTCACTGCTAACCATCATCGCGTTTTGACAAGCATATGCGCTTTTCCTAAGGAGGTTTAAATTAAAATTCGATGAGAATAAGCGCGTGGCCAGACAAAAATGGGAGCAGACAGAGGGGTGAATTGAAAAAACAAGATTTTAGTGCAACGTAGTGGAACGTGAAAAACGTAGTTTTTCAAGAGGCGGGCCGACCATATTTTTGTCTTGATTTTTTTGTCTACTTTTTTTATCAAGAAAAAAAGTAAAAGAAATAAAAGACGTCAGGAGGAGAAGCAATCTCAAACAATTTGCTTTTTTCTTATTCTTTTTGCTCGATAAAAAAAGAAAGAGAATTTTCTTCAAACTTTTGGCGGCCAAAAGTTACAAAAGCCTTTTAATTTTGTGATAGGTAATTTTTGAAATAGCTCTTAGTGATAATTCAACAACAGTAGTAATTGTTGCTATTTCAAAACCGTTGCTAAAATAAACCCTCCTGCTCTTCCCTACCCTTCGTTTATTTTACAACTATTACTGCACAAAATCAAAAAAACTCCGTCAACGATCTCTCTACTTGAACAAAGAGATAAAACCCTTTAACTTCTGAGCCTCTCCTTTGGCATCGGTATACTGTAATGTATAATAGTACACTCCTGCGGTGCAGGGCTCTCCTGCCGTAGTGCGGCCATCCCAAAGAATAACGCTTTGTGATTTAAGCTCATCTGTTTTAATGGTATTACCCCAGCGGTTATGCACCGTAAATTCCTTTAGCAAAGAACCGACAGGGAGTTGAATCATAAAGGTATCATTCACACCGTCTTCGTTGGGGGTAAAGACATTGGGGATATTGAGCTGCGTTTTTAAATCACAATCGGGCTTTACGGTAATCGTTACTACATCTGTTGTAGTAGCATGGCATTGTTTTTTAGTTAAGGTATAGCTTGTACTGCTTTGTGGTGCAGCCTTTGGCGAAGCACAGGTGTTACAACTTAAACCAATAGCAGGCTGCCAGCTATACTCTGCAAATTCCGTAGGGCTTGGCTGTGCCAGCATAATACTATCGTTCACACAAATACTTGTATCGTTAATGGCTTTGGCAGGAATAATTTCTTCCAGGCTCACATCGTCTATTAAAAAATAGGTTACATTATAACCTGAAGATGGGTTAGCCACTACGGTATTGGTTGCAGCGTCATTGTAAAAATTACCAATGGTTAAATATTGCTCGTTGCCTGCCGCTACAAAGCTTCCGCTAAATTCTGTCCAATTCAATGTGTCTGTAATAAAGTTCCCTGGATTTATAATTTGCGGTATCACATTTAAAGGAGCAATAGTTTGAGGTGTTGGCATTGCCTGATTACAGGCAAAAGCAGTGGACGAAAAATACATTCCAATCCTATCAGATGTATATTTGCTCGGATTATACAAATTTAAATACATCGTTCCGCAATAAGTTTTACCCGCTGTTAAAGTCGTGGTTATAGGTACTTGTAAATATTCCCTTCTGTCCGGCGCTCCTATCCCTATTGCAATTAAAGCACAACTTCCAAAACCATTACCTGTTCTTGGGTATTGAAATCCGGAAGCTGCATATGGTACTCCTGGCCCTCCTGGCCCTCCAACAGCATTAAAGCACACATTATAAGAATCTTCTCCGCCTGAAAGACCACACCAGGGCGTTAACTTGTAAAATTCCTGAAATTTTGGGCAAGACGTAAAATTTTCAAAAGAAGGATTGGGCACTAAATTTTGCGACTGGCTCTTTAATACAAAAAGAGAGATGATTATTAAGAAAAAATATTTACGACAGCAGAACATACGTTATAAATTTACAAAAATAAAAGCGCACGGCATAGGATGCCGTGCGCTTTTAATAACAGAGGCTTAGTGAATAATGACCAACTTATCTGTTTTTAATAAAGCACCTGTATCATTGATGATGCTATAAATGTACATGCCTTCCGCTATAGCGGTTTGCAATTGCAAAGTAGTGGCTTCTTTATCAAGCATGTGTTTGTATAAAAGCCTACCGCTAATATCATAAATACTGATCAGGGCATTTTGATTGATCTTATACTTGAGCGTGATGGCACCCTTGCTCGGGTTAGGTACTGTTCTATTCCCCTCTATTAAGAGGGGTTAGGGGTGTGTTGTCCTTCTTATTCTTTTTGCTTAATAAAAAAGAAAGAAAATTTTTCTCCAAACTTTTGGTGACTAATTTATACAAAGCATTTTTATTTATTTTAGTACTTCCTTTTTTTCTTGACAAAAAAAGAAAGAAAAAAGTCAAGAACGAACGCCAACTTGATTTTTTTATCGCCCAAAAAGCCCGCGCAATGCCACCTAAAAAAATCCAGTTCACACCGTTCGTTCACCTCAGCCGCACTATTACCAACGTATGCAGTAGCGTATTATTTCAATAACAAATTAAACACTATTAGTAAAAGCGCGTGGCCAGACAAAAATGGGAGCAGACAAAGAGGTGAATTGAAAAAACAAGATTTTAGTGCAACGCAGTGGAACGTAAAAATCGTAGTTTTTCAAGAGGAGCGCCGACCATATTTTTGTCTTGATTTTTTTGCCTACTTTTTTTATCAAGAAAAAAAGTAAAAGGAATAGAAAAAAACTCCGTCAACAATCTCTCTATCTAAACAAACTTATAAAACCCTTTAACTTCTGAACCTCTCCTTTGGCATCGGTATACTGTAATGTATAATAGTACACTCCTGCGGTGCAGGGCTCTCCTGCCGTAGTGCGGCCATCCCAAAGTATAACGCTTTGCGATTTAAGGTCATCTGTTTTAATGGTATTACCCCAACGGTTATGCACCGTAAATTCTTTTAGCACCGAACCGGCAGGAAGCTGAATCATAAAGGTATCATTCACGCCATCTTCGTTGGGTGTAAACACATTGGGGATGTTGAGTTGTGTTTTTAAATCACAATCGGGTTTTACGGTAATGCTTACCACATCTGTTGTAGTAGCATGGCATTGTTTTTTAGTTAAAGTATAGCTTGTACTGCTTTGTGGTGCAGCCTTTGGGGAAGCACAGGTGTTACAACTTAAACCAATAGTGGGTTGCCAGTTATATTCCGCAAACTCCGTAGGGCTTGGTGGCGCCAATATAATACTATCATTCACGCAAATACTGGTATCGTTAATGGCTTTGGCAGGGATAATTTCTTCGAGGCTGACATCGTCAATTAAAAAATAAGTAACGGTATAAGCGGATGTTGGGTTAACCAATACGGTATTAGTAGCGGCATCATTGTAAAAATTGCCAATGGTCAAATATTGCTCATTGCCTGCCGCAACAAAGCTTCCACTAAACTCCGTCCAATTCAATGTATCCGTAATAAAATTACCGGGATTGATAATTTGAGGCGTTACATTTAATGGTGGAATCCATTGAGGCAGTGGAAATGCCTGATTACAGGCAAAGGAAGTAGACGAAAAATACATCCCGGCCTTATCTGTACTGTATTTGGTTTCATTATATAAATTTAGGTACATCGTCCCACAATAGGTTTTACCGGCTGTTAAGGTGGTTGTTAAAGGAACCTGTAAATATTCCCGCCTGTCCTGAACCCCAGCCCCTATAAGAAATAAGAAAAAACTTCCAAAACCATTCCCGGTTCTTGGATATTGAAATCCTTGAAATGCATAAGGAACTCCGCTTCCCCCTGACCCACCAATAGTGTTAAAACATGTATTAAAAGAATCTTCTCCTCCAGACAACCCACACCAGGGAACTACATTGGAAAATTGGTTGCCAATAGGACATGTAGTGAAATTTTCAAAAGACGGATTAGGCACTACATTCTGTGACTGGCTCTTTAATATAAAGAAACATAGTAATATGAATAAACAGTATTTATGGTACCCGCACATAGCTTATAAATTTACAAAAATAAAAACGCAACACCTTTAAAGTGTTACGTTTTAAAAGACTTTAAGAAGCTTGCTGATAGCGGAAATTGTTTATCCGGGATTGCACCGTGTTTATCTCTCCCTTTCATCTCTTTAATCCAACAGCCTCTTCTATGTTTATCTAAACAAAGAAATAAAACCCTTTAACTTTTGAGTAGCTCCTTTAGCATCGGTATACTGTAATGTATAATAGTACACACCTGCAGTGCAGGGTTCGCCGGCAGTAGTGCGGCCATCCCATAGAATCACGCTTTGCGTTTTAAGGTCATCGGTTTTAATGAGATTTCCCCAGCGGTTATGCACCGTAAATTCCTTTAGCACCGAACCGGCAGGGAGCTGGATCATAAAGGTATCATTCATGCCGTCTTCGTTGGGGGTAAAGACATTAGGAATGTTAAGCTGTGTTTTCAGATCACAATCGGGCTTTACTGTAATCGTTACTACATCTGTTGTGATAGCATGGCATTGTTTTTTAGTTAAAGTATAGCTTGTACTACTTTGTGGTGCAGCTTTTGGACTCGCACAGGTACTGCAGCTTAAGCCTGTAGCAGGCTGCCAGCTATATTCTGCAAACTCTGTGGGGCTTGGTTGTGCTAATGCAATACTGTCATTCACACAAATACTGGTATCATTGATAGTTTTGGCAGGAATAATTTCTTCCAAACTTACATCATCTATAAAAAAGAATGTAACAGAATATCCTGAGGATGGATTAACCACTACCGTATTGGTAGCAGCATCATTATAAAAATTGCCAATGGTCAGGTACTGTTCATTTCCTGTTGCTGTAAAGCTTCCACTTACTTCCATCCAATTCAAGGTATCTGTAATAAAGTTACCCCCAGGATTATCAATTTGCGGAACTACATTTAATGGAGCTATAACCTGAGGTGTAGGAAAAGCCTGATTACAAATGTAAGGAGCAGATGAAAAATACATTCCAATTTTATCCGTTGTATATTTGCTTTGGTTGTACAAATTCAGATACATCGTTCCACAATAGGTTTTACCTGCTTTTAAAGGTTTAATGAGAGGTACATGTATATATTCTCTATTGTCCTGAGTTCCGCTACCAATCCTAATTATCATAATATAAGTAATCCCATTTCCAGTCCTTGGATATTGAAATCCGAAAAAAGTATAGGGAATCCCAAACCCGCCAGGACCAGGCCCTACAACAGTATTGAAGCAAGTATTGAATGCATCTTCTCCTCCTGCTAATCCGCACCAGGGTGTTAACTTATAAAACTGGCCTCCTGTAGGACAAGACGTGAAATTTTCAAAAGAAGGATTAGGCACTACATTCTGTGACTGGCTCTTTAATACAAAAAGAGAGATGATTATTAAGAAAAAATATTTACGGCAGCAAAACATACGTTATAAATTTACAAAAATAAAAGCGCACTGCATCCTCTGCAGTGCGCTTTTAATAACAGAGGCTTAGTGAATAATAACCAACTTATCTGTTTTTAATAAAGCACCCGTATCATTGATGATGCTATAAATGTACATGCCTTCCGCTAAAGCGGTTTGCAGCTGCAAAGTAGTGGCTTCTTTATCAAGCATGTGTTTGTATAAGAGCCTTCCGCTGATATCGTAAATGCTGATCAGGGCATT
Organism: Bacteroidota bacterium; assembly: GCA_040389965.1. Taxonomy (GTDB): domain Bacteria; phylum Bacteroidota; class Bacteroidia; order B-17B0; family Aurantibacillaceae; genus UBA4416. Next base: position 70,470 of record JAZJZF010000040.1, on the reverse strand, counting down.
TTGATTGATCTTATACTTCAGCGTAATAGCGCCTTTACTCGGGTTAGGGAACAGGTGAATGCTTTCCTCTACAGTAGTAACCGTGCTAAGTGCTTTACGACTTTTATTATCCACCTCACAATTATCAGTAAAGACTAAATTATCTTTAGCTAAGGCACATAACAACGCCCTTGTCTGGTATACTGCCGGGCCATGCATTAAAGGACATTTATTAGCCAGGGTGTTCAGGTCATCCAACTCGCTTTGCGCAAAGCTCCCTGCATGGCTCATGTGTTTTAATAAAGCAGCATTTACCAGTTGTTGGTTTTGCTGAATCAAGGTATTGGCAGCAGCAGCGTTATTCTGGTTTTGTGCCATAACATAATTACCATTTAAAATGAGGCTATCCACATCGTTATATACATCTACAATGCTGTCTGATTGCTGTGCATAAAAGGCATTTAATCCTGCATGAGTAGTGGTGTAACCGTTAGCCAACAAGCTGTATACATACTTACGGTTCAGTTCACGGGTCTCGTTTTGTAATACGGCATCTTGTCCCGGACCCTGTAATAAACGGAACAAGGCGCTATCCCTTTCCGCTTTGATCAGGGCCAGATCCGTGCTATCCATAGCAGCAACCCGCATACCGGTAGTATTAGGAGCCGGGCAAGCCTGGTTAGCATAGGTACTGATGATAAGGGAAGGGCTTGGATTATATGCTATTGTACCATAATTATCTATCGAAGAAACAGCAGTATTTGAGACACTATTTAATGCTTGGGGCGCAGGATTTTCATTGGCATTGTTGCGTACCTGTAAATTGGAGTTAAGAGCAGAACTCCCCGCATCCATCACCAATGTTTTGTAACGGTTATAAGAACCCAACCATTGGTTGCCCGAGGAAGTGCGTAAAGCCGTAACACCGGTGTTACGCCCCTGTGTCCCTATCACGCCATTGGTTTTTAATACCAAACCATCGTAAGCATTGGTAATGAGGTTGTTTCCAAAACCGGCATAGCTGGTTAAGCAATTGCCTTCGTAAACAACAGCCTGCCCTGTATTATTAATGGTATTGCAACGGTTATAACAGGTTGGGCTCAATTGCATGTAAATACCCCGCAGGTTCGGATTTCCTGTACTGGTACTGCTAATGGTATTGTTATCGATGTAAGCGTTTACGCTACCATTGAATTTCATACCGGCAAAAGTACCCGAAGACGCATACAGTATCCCTATGGTATTGTTACTCACCTTCAAGCCGCTTTTCACGTTGGTAACCGAAATACCGTTTTGTACATTACTTATTTTGTTCATGGCCAGGGTCAAATTACGACCCACAGTGCTAAAGGTATTTACGGCATCGCCCAGTGTAATAGCCTGTACGCAATAGGCTGTACCGGTTCCGCCCGCCGTAATGGTGTTTTGAAATACCGATAAGCTAAAGTTACTCGCCGCCACAGGCGAAGAATAGCCGTGATAAATCCCTGTATTAAAGTTGGTAATGCTATTGCCCTGTACAATGCTGTTATCAATGGTATTATTGGCATAGCTTGCCATATTACCGGTATAATAAGGATCGGTGACAGTTACACTAAACTGGCAGTTGTACACATAATATTTATTGATGTCTTCGGTATGTACACCCCTGTATACATTGGTAAATGTACATTGCTCTACATCAACATTATGAGTGGAACTGGAATAACTGTTGGTAGAATATACTCCAATACCAACCGGTGGTGGTGCAGGAAATCCCGTCATACCGAGCCCGGTCATATTTGTAAAATTGCTTTTATACACACGCACCATAGCATTGCGCAGGTACACCCCATAGTTTAAATTATCATAGGTATTAGTATTGGCAGGATTAAACATAAAATCCCCTAAATGCAGATCGGTATTCTGGTTATCGAAATACACACCGGCATACCCTGTGGTTTTAATGCTAGGGCTGTAAAAGCCGCTGCATTTTAAGTTACTGCCTGGACTTGTAAGGGAAGCCGCACTTTTAAAATTATCGGCTAAAGCTACATCTGCTGTAGAAACAGGCGTAGCTGAACTGTTGATCACATCTATGCCAATATAATTTTTATTAAAGGTACTGCCCCTGGTAATAATGTTATCATCCCAGTTACTGGTTTGCACATCGTAATAAATAGCGCGGTAAGCATCTTCAATAGTAGAGTTCACCACTTCAATTTTAGGAGAAGCCGGAGGGCTTCCGCCTAAAAGGATAATACCCTCCCACATATCGGTACAGGAAAATAAACGGCAATTAGTTAAAGTCAGTTTTGCTCCTGCTGTAATGGTAATTTTAGCGCCCGGCCTCATGCGGTAAGTATTGCCTGTCCAGGTTACATTTCCTGTAATGGTAATTGGCCCGTTAATATCCCAGCTCACGCCGCCGGTCATAGTGGTATAAATACTGGCGTTACCAATGGTAGTATTGGCAGGAATGCTTTGTACAGCAGTACAACATTCGGGGGTTACCACATTTAAGCAGATGCTGGCGGTAGCTGTTTGGCAGGCATTGCTGAGCGTACACACATATACCGTATTATTGGTTGGCGTAATGGTAATACTAGGACTATTGCCCGAAGGCGGCGACCAGTTGTAAGTAAAGGTTCCTGCCGCAGTAGTGCTTGCAGTAAGCGCCGCGCTATTACCGGAACACACATAAGGGCTGCCTACAATAAAGGCATTAAAATTACTGCTTAACACACCTACGCTTATGGTACGTGTATTAAGGCATCCGGTATTGGCCAGCACCGTATA
>JAZJZF010000040.1:65669-67703 GCA_040389965.1 Bacteroidota bacterium | reverse complement strand
CGAAGGGCTAACGGTTATGCTACTACCTCCGCAGGCCACAACACAGGGAGTCCAGGTATAACCGGATGCCCCCGTGCTTGTAGTAAGCGTTACCGCCGTGCCGGGACATATACCGGGTACATTGGGCGATGTAGTAAAAGTAGTTGGAATGACATTTAACGAAAGTGTGTGTGTATTAGTGCAGGTACCTGTTGTAGCGGTTAGCGTGTAAATAGTTGGTGCCGTGGGGGTCACTACAATACTGCTTCCGTTACATCCGCTCAGGCAGGGAGTCCAGGTGTAAGTGGAAGGGGGACCTGTTGCAGTAAGTGTGGCACTATTTCCTAAACATATAACTGTGGCGGAGGATGCAAGGGTAAAATCGTTAATCGTAATTTGTTGCGCAGCTGTATAGGTACAGTTGGTAACCGTTGTAAAGGTATATAAAATAGAGTTTAAACCTGCGGGTGCCAGGCTGGGGTCAAAATTATACTGACCTCCTGTATACACTACGCCGGGCCCTGAAAACACACCGCTGGGAGAAGGTGGGAAAGCGTATTGCGCTAGGTTGGTTACCACAGGATCGTTTTTGCAATAAGCAATAACAGGTAAGGTAAAAGTAGGTGCCGTATTTATAGGTAATATCGAAATATCATCAAATAATACATAGTGGTAAGGATTAGGATTTCCGCCCGAAGAGCTATAACCTGAGGACTGTATAAGGCCATGGTCAGGCCCGATATATAACAGATTGTCACTAGAGGCACCTGAAAAGGTAAAAGTGGTAGAAACGTATACCCAGGCATTTACCGGACTAATGGTAAAGCTGCGGATAACGCCCATTCCTGTAGCAGGATAACTAGCGGAAGCCGGGGGCAATACAGAAGGGCTGGAAGCAATGCTCACCGCGATGGGTGTAGCATACTGGTTTATCGTATAAGAGCTTGAACTAGTAGCTGTAATCGGGTATTGAAACCCTCCTGAATAATTATAAGCCCAAAAAGATAACTGGTATACCTGGCCGGGAACTAAAGGAGAGCCTAAAAAGTTTTCTGAGGCCTCGCAATAAGTGGCATATGAGGAATTGGCATCAAAATAACCCATCACACTATTGTTTGAACCCGGATTATGGCTATTGAAAACCGGTGACGACGAAAAGGTATTAGTGCCCAGGTTAAAGGCACCGGAGAGCTGATCGCCGCTATTGGTGCAGCCCACTGTAAACAAATCTGGCGTATTTAAATAATAATACCAGCAATTTGGTGCCACATCCATTGATACAGCCCCATCCCCACATTGATAGAGGGAGGTATTAGCTTCAAAGCCTCCGTTTTGTACAAGGTCGCAACTGCTAACGGGTGAACAACCTGTAGGCATTATAAAAGCGTAAATGTAGGTAAGGTTTCCGGTGTTACCTGCTGAATTTACAGGCACATAACGAATTAGCACACTACCAAAAAAACCTCCTGCCGGAGTAAATGTAATGTTGGTGCTGTTACTGCTCAGAGTTCCGTTCCCTAATATTAAAGTAACACAGGTGGCAGATGCTGCATTCACATCATTTGCCAGGATAGAAGAAACCGGTATGGTCACAGCATTACCTGCGGTAGCTGTATAGGAATAGACCGATCCGGTAAATCCGTCATTTACTCCTGCAACACCAATACCCGGGCAAACAGCACCCGGATAGGTGAAGTCAGATAACTGGCCCACATTTCCGTAAGTTGTCCCTACATTGTAGCCAAGGTCACATAATACCATACGCTCTTCTGTAGTTAAATGCCTTTTGGTAGTGGCATTAGGTGTTGCCCAACTCATCACATAATAAGAGCCCCCGGGGTATGTAGTGGGTACGTGACAAAGATCTTCCAAATGTGATAAACTGCTTCCCCCCGCCCATGTGCCGGGCGTGTAACAGGCTTGATTTACCGAACCTGCAAATTTCACAGGGTTTACGCAGGTGGCAGAAGAAGGTGTGAGGTCTGATACATTCACCGCAGGATTGAAAGAATACTGCGTGCTGGCACAACCACTGTTATTGGTTAATAAAGGTGT
>JAZJZF010000040.1:41626-65659 GCA_040389965.1 Bacteroidota bacterium | reverse complement strand
GTCTGTATTACTATTGCTTCGGCGCAGTATATTTCTCTACGCGCATGCCTATGGTTTTTACAAAACCGAGTGGGTTAACGCGCATATCCTGTTGTATTTTGAAGGTGTATTTGCCCAGTTGGTCAAATAGGTATCATACCTGGCGTAGTAAGGATAGCCTGCACCAAACTTGGAATTACCGTTAACATCAATAAGCGAAGCAAAACCCAATTGATGGGTTGCTTCATGCAATACAACCGTGTACAAATCATAACTCACACCGGATGCGCCCGCTGCAAGATTCGCATTCCATGGATACGAAAAATCAAAAGCACAAACGGCATGAAAGTAAACACCGCTTGCAGCATTTATTCCCGGCCCTACAGTTGACAATGGAGACGCCACATTAACATAGGCATCTACGCCGGAGATAATTGTTTTTTGTACTGTACCATCTGCAATGCCGCCACCTCCTGCAGATACTGCAGGGAAAGAATAAAATTGCGAGGCAACTCCTAATGCCCCCGTACCTGCACCCAGAGTAGCAAAATCCCGTACAAATACATTTACGCGTGTGGTGTTTGTTGGTACGCTTAATGGCGATATTAAAAAATTGGAAAGATCAGTATATACCTGGCAAATCACCGACTGATTTTGACTTTGCGTGGCTACATTAGATCCTAACGCTCCGTTTTCGAAATACAGGTTAAAATATCCGGCACTGCAGCTATTAGTTACAGATGCCGGCGCCGGGGATGGAGGCGCTGTGTAATTACTGATCAACATATCAGAAAGTTCAACTTGTTTTCCAAACCTATCGTACATGACATCAAACATGCCGCTCGGTGTAATTACTTTTTTTCCCTGGGCATTCAAATGATTTGTACATACTACAATACAAGCCATTAAGAGCAACAGTAGTTTTAGTTTTTTCATAAAAATTTAGTTTAATGATTAATGAATATTAAGGTCTAAAGTAATCCGACCTCTGTTAATGCTTTTATCCAACATACAAACGATGAAGGTTAACACATAACTGATTGGGATTATAAGACAGGCGTGAAATCAATTCCGCGTTCCGGCACTTGATTTCCAATCCTCTGAAGTCATAGGGTCAGATCGGGATTTGACTGTTACATTTAACAAGCCAAATGCTGGTAGTAACAATTTTTGTTTCATAATTATCTCATTTAATAAATTAGTTGGGGCCAAAACTATTTACAAAAATTTTAATAACAGTACCGTAAAAGGAATTTTCCGCACAACATTTTTTTTTCAAAACTAAACCAATAAACCAATTTACATGTACGTAATTATACGCGCGTCAATATGTCAGGGCGTTTCAGGGCACCCTTATCCTTTTTTTAAAGAATATTAATTCTCTCTTAACTTAAAAAATAACAATATGCATATCCGTTTATATTCGACGAAACAACAATTCATTTTAAAACCACTGTTAGAGAAAACAGGGCAGCCGTATCAAAAAATAGTTATGAACAGACAAATAATTTACCTTAAGTAAAGATTGAATTTACAAACATGGTAGCTGGCTCATGCAAAAGGTCAGCCTTGCTCTTCATCATCGAAGTAGTCACCAGCAAACATAAAAAAGCCCCCGAGAGCTATCGCGGGGGCTTTTCTTCAACAAAACAAACACTCACTCTATCATTTGATGATCACAATTTTATCAGTTTTGATAATTTCGTTTCTCACCATGAGCCTGTAAACGTAAACTCCATTTACAAGCTGCTCGTTATTAATCTCCATTTTCTGTTCCCTGGCATTTACTTTATAGCGTGCTACCAATTTATTGTTTGCATCCATAATATCTAAAACTCCATCCGCATCAATAACGTAGTCAAGTACCATTGCACCATTATTAGGATTAGGATAAATGGTTGCATAACCATCGTCTTTGCCGTTTACCCCTCTGCCTATAGGGTCTCCAACACCAGGCTGGCAAGTTACGGTATAACTCACTTTTACTTTACAGGTAGTTACCGAATCAATATAGGTCGTTGCTCCCCATGTAATGACTCCTCCCGGATATATAAAGCTGATGTTGGCTGAAGTTCCAAAACCGCTTGCCGGTGTTGCATTGGTAGCCGACCAGCTATAATTTGTTGGTGGCGTAAATACAACAGGACTTACTGAATACAAATGATTAGTACCGCATACCACTGATGTTGGTCCGCTTACTGCCAGCGTTGCCGGAGCTACCGTTAATGCTGTAGTTCCTGTGGTAATGCAGCCTGTAATAAAATTGGTAGCCGTAAGCGTATATATAGTTGTTACCGTAGGGCAGGCTGTTGTGGTAAGAGAGGTTGGTGTCGTTAATCCCGCGGATGGCTGCCACTGATATGAAGTGAAAGCAGCAAGTCCCGAGCATTTTCCGCTAAGCACTTTGCAGGTTCCCGGACAAATAGTATACGACGGACTCATACAGAGAACAGGCCTGGCTATTACTGTAACAGTAGTGGTGACAGGGTTTGCAATGCACCCACCGTTTGATCCCGTAACTGTATAAACGGAAGTGACCGCCGGAGTAACCGTTATACAACTGCTAATAGTTCCTGTACTCCAGGTATAGGTTACTGCTCCCGAAGCGCATAAGGTTATTCCCGATCCGGCGCACACTGTTGGTGTAGCAGGAGTGATAGTAACAGTAGGTTTGGCAACTACCACAACGGTAGCCGTTTTTATAGCGCTCGTGCAACCTCCGCTACTACCCGTTACTGTATACACAACCGTAGCAGTTGGTGTTACAACAATGCAGGTACTGTTCGATCCGGTACTCCAGGTATAAGTTGTTGCGCCCGAAGCGCATAAGGTTTGTGAACTACCTGCACAAATAGTAGATGTCAATGGTGTTATAGTAACCGTTGGTGTTGGCGTTACATAAACAGTAGTTGCCCCTATGGTGGTGCATCCTGCTGAGTTAGTTGCCGTGACCGTATACACCGTAGTTACCGTTGGGCAGGCCGTTGTGCTTGGTGTGAACGGCGATGCCAAACCTGTTGTAGGCGACCATGTATAAGAAATATGAGAAGATCCCTGACAGGCCGCATTAATAATCGTACAACTTCCTGAACAAATAGTAACTGTAGGACTCACGCAAATAACCGGAGCAGGTTTTACTGTTACCGTAGTTGTTACCGGAGCGCTGGTACAGCCGTTTTTACTGGCTGTTACTGTATATATGGTTGTAGTGGTTGGCGTTACCGTAATACAAGCACTGTTGGAACCTGTACTCCAGGTATAGGTTGTTGGCCCTACCGAAGCACATAACAATTGTGAAGTACCCGCACAAACCGTAGAGGTGGCAGGCGATACAAAAATAGTAGGCGTTGCTACCACGGTAATACTTGTTGTCCCCGTATTTGTACATCCTGCTGCACTCACTGCCGTTACCGTGTAAACAGTTGTTACGGTTGGGCAAGCCGTTGTACTACCCGTAAACGGAGATCCTAAACCTGCTGTTGGCGACCATGTGTATGAAACACTGGCAGTGCCACCGCAGGCAGCATTTAATACCGTGCAGTTTCCCGAACATATCGTCGTTGGCGAACTCATACACAAAGATGGTTTTGGATTAACGTATACGGTTGCTGTTCTGCCTCCCGGACAAAAGTTATCTCCTGTAGCTATTACAGTATATACCGTTGTTGTAGTTGGTGTTACAGAAATACAAACACTGTTAGAGCCTGTACTCCAGGTATAGGTTGCTGCTCCCGAAGCACACAGACTTTGTGTAGCTCCTGCACATATGGTTGATGTGGCCGGAGATATAACAACGGTTGGTGCTGTTAAAACAACAATAGTTGTAGTGGCAGATGTAATACAACCAAACGCATTTTGAGCCGTTAAAGTATAGGTTGTTGTTACTTTAGGACAAGCTACTGTACTTCCTGAATGAACAGAAGCAATACCTCCCGGAGGAGACCATGTATAAGAAAGTGCTGTTGGATCATCTCCATCACATATACCGTTTAATACCGTGCATGTATTTGAACACATAGATAAGGTTGGCGTCAAACAAATATTAGGATTAGGCACAACTGAAACCGTGGCTACTGCACTTGCGGTTCCACAACTACCGCTACCACCTGTTACAGTATATACTGTGGTGGTAGTTGGTGTTACTGTAATACAGGTACTGTTTGAACCCGTGCTCCATGTATAAGTAGATGCACCCGAAGCACATAATGTTTGTGTACTTCCCGCACAGATAGTAGAGGTTGACGGAGAGATTGCAACTGTTCCTGAAGAAGAAGGAGCAATGGCCACAGTACTTGTAGCGCTACATCCATTATTAGGATCGGTAACCGTAAGCGTTAAACTTGCCGGTAAAGTAATCCATGTTGTATTAAACGTTTGCGTGTTACCGGTAGTAGGCGAAGCGTTAGTAGCTGTCCAGCTATAAGTAAAACCTGCAGGACCATAATAACTTTCCTGAACACCTGTTACGGGGCAAAGTGGCCCTGTAATCAACGGAGCGGCAGGCAAACTGATATTCAAGGTATGCGTGATAGCGGTATGTCCATCTACCGATAAACTTACCGTGTAAGTACCCGGTGTTGCATACGTATGACAAGGATATTCAAAATTACCGGAAGTGGTTCCTGCATTGGTCCCTGCGGGAATAACCGTGTTAGTCCCTGAAGTAGTATATCCGTCGCCAAAATCCCAGGAAAAATTAGTTCCGCATCCTAAACTTGTAAAACAAGCTTGTCCGCAATTTTTAATACAGAAAGAGAACTCATCAGGAATAGCTCCTAATTGACCAATAATATCGTTTGGCAGATCTAAACGACAAGCCTGTGAAGCCAGTAAAGGAACACCGGAAAAGTTATAACCACATTCATTAGATGTTGGACTCGTATTAATGACATTTGGAAAATTAATCACGCCTAAAAATTTCTGCGGACTGGCAGGATAACCCGTTCTTCCCACATACACACGTCCGTCAGGGCCCAGCTGTAAAGAGCTGTAAGTAAACATAGGTGTGGTATAACCCGGAGGCAACATTGGAATAGCTACAAACGGTGGGTTAGACTGGCATTGCGAAATATTGCTAAGATCGTATTGTCTTATTTTAAAATTAGATTTAGCATATAATACTTTTGAGTTCGCACTAAAAGCAACACCATAACCATCAATACCCGGAAGCGTTGCCAGGTAATTGAACAGGCCTGTAGCACAATCAAAATAATATAAATATCCTGAAGCCGCTGTCATATCTGCAAAACAAAAGAATTTTTTATCAGGGCTGATAGCCATTTGTGCAATCCCGTCATTACTGCCCGGTATATAACCAACCGAAGGTGTAAATGGAGCCGAAATACTTAATACAGGAGTATTGCTGATACCTGCATTGGTTACAAGGTATGAGGCAAGGTACTGATTAACGGTAGCCAAAGGGCCAGGACTAAGAAGGCCTGCCTGGGTATTGTTCTTTGGTTTTACAATTACCCAATAATCAGTGCCATTACAATGTGGCACAGCAATTACCGGCTCTTCATTAGCATAATTTTCAGTAGGGTTAACAGGCACTGTACTGGTTACAATACCGCCGGGAGTTCCCATATCTACTTCATACTGACTTAAGCCTAATATGTTTGCAGGGGCATCGATATTACTTTGTGTATAAATGTAATAGTGATCTGCGGTGCCGGGTCTTGGTACAATTAATACACCCTGACTTGCAGAAGTAGCATTCATATTGGGAGATCCGTTAAGTGTATTATTTCCGTTGGTCATAGTGGCATGAGTATCATTCCAAACACTTTTACCATTTGTATAAAACAGCAAAGCACCTGCATTATCACTAATAGCAGCACTCATTTCATCTGTATAAATAGAAGAAGGATTTTGAGCAACAGCTATTCCTGTAGAGAAACTGACAGAGCTGGTTGTACCAAAGTACCAGTTTGCTTTGTTACCTATGTAAGGTGTACAAGCCGACACAAATACCTGAAGACTTGAGAAATAGGTATTTCCCAAAGCATCTGTAATATTTAAAGAAACACTATAGGTTCCAGGTGCCGCATAGGTAATACCTGTAGGAGAATAAGTCCCTGCTGCTGATGCAGGCGAACCTCCGGGAAAACTCCAGTTATAAGTAGTAGCACCCGAACCCGCTACAAAACCTATTCCCTGGCCGGTACATACCTGCAAGGAGCCGCCCGGAAGATCGGAGATAAACGTTGGATCAATGGCATTGGCCATACAGCCTGTAGTTGACGTTAAGCCCGTAGCAATTAAATTTGAAAACGATACCAGGTTAGTACGGTATATTTGTATAGTAGCATGCATTCTGTTTGCCTGATCATCGGTAAACGTATTTCTGCACGAACCGGGCTGATCGTAAGCATAATCCATATGGTTCTCATACATATCAGGCAAATCCGGCGATTCGTTACAGGAATTGGGCGGACTTGCAGAAAGCGCTGCACAACTGGTTTGATTAGGCACCGCAACAGGAGGCGTATCGCAGCATTCGTCGCCACTGGTACTACATGGCGTTCCATTTATAACTTCAGTACAACCAAACTGGAACGTATGAAATAATCCCAGGTAATGTCCTGTTTCATGAATTAAAATTCTTCCCTGATTGTAATGTAAACCTGTGGAACCGATTCCGAAACCATCAAGCCTCATCACCACTCCATCCAAAAATGCTGAAGGCCCCATGAGCGGGAAAGGAGCATAACCCACTACACTATTAACGTATGGACTTGGTACCTGACTGATTTGATCAACCACCCAAACATTCATATAATTTGTAAATGAAAAACCATTGTATGCTACATTTACCAAAGCCTGCTGACTATTGGTTCCTGTAGGATTCATGTTATGATTTGCCGACACTGTATTTGCAACAGTAGTTGTGCAACGTGTAATACCGGCTGTGGTATTATAATATAAATTCGGGTTGTAAGCTGCAATGTTTGCCCATGGTTGTCCGTTAGGTAACGTTTGTGCTAAACAAAATTTGATCTGCGCATCATCGGCCACACCATAAGTAGAGCCTAATAGATTAGCGAAACCCTGGTTAAGCAATGTTAATTGCGCCTGAACCTGTGCATCCGTTAAAGTCGAAGCATTAGAGCCCACCAGATGGAAAACAACCGGTATCACATAGTTGTTGGTTTGTGTTACTGAAAACGTCGTAATTTTATTTTTGTTTTTTACGATCTGTTTCTGAATGTAAAATCTCACAGAATCAAAATCAGAACCTGCTGTGCTATCACGCTTCAGCTGGTCGATAAAATGATCGAAACCACAGGCTTCCTGTGCAAAACAGAGTGTATTACATAATGTAATAGCAAGTAGTAGAATTGCTTTTTTCATAGTATGCTTAGTTAAGGTTAATTAAATGGTACGGGGAGGCGAACCAAATGTAGAGCAATTGCTTTGAATTGATAACCCGTACAATTACCTGATTTTACAGCGTAATTTTACCTGATTTTAAAAGAATGATCTTATTTTAAAATAAAATGGAGGTAAAAATTTCTACCGGGAACAGTATAAAACAAAAAAGCCTCAACAGTGTTGAGGCTTTTTTTGAAATAAAAATTGCTCTATAATATTCTGAATAACTATTGCGTTACTATAATCTTTTGATTTACCGGATTATGATTAGCCTGCCCTGTAAGAATATAAATTCCTGAAGAAAGTCCTTCAATGGTATTACGGTAACCATTAGTTTCATCTAACTCTATCATTCTAACCAATTCTCCAAGGTTATTGATCAAACCGAGTTTCATGCCTGCATTAGATTCAATCGTAAATGTCCCTGTGTTAGGATTTGGATAGCTTTTAATTTCTACAACATTGTTTGATAATGATTCAATACCGGTGCAAGGAGAAACATTTTGTGTGAAAGCTACAGTTCCTATACAACCATTAGCGCTTGTACCACTCACTGTATAAGTTGTAGTGATACTAGGTGTTACAGCAATGGCAGCGGTATTTTGATTTGTACTCCATGTATAAGTCAACGCGCCTAAAGCAGTAATGGTAGCTGTTTGTCCGGCACAGATTTGTGCTTTATTAGTTGTAGCTCCAAGAGCAGGCAAAGCATTTACAGTAATCGTTTTAACAGCCGTATTACTGCACCCATTGACATCAGTTCCTGTTACGGTATAAGATAAGGTTGCCGATGGATTAAAAGGTGCTCCATTGGTAACGCCACTTGTCCAGCTATAAGTGCTTGCCCCTGCTCCACTAAGCGTAACAGGCGAACCATTACAAATAACTGAATTAGATGCCGTTGCAGTTACAGTTGGTAAACTGTTAACGGTTAATGATCTTACAGCCGTATTAGTACAACCATTCGCACTTGCTCCTGTTAAGGTATAAGTAGCAGATGTTGCAGGTGTAAAAGAAACACCGTTGGTTACACCACCAGTCCATGTATAGGTAGTTGCTCCGCTACCATTTAGTGTTACTGCTGTTCCTAAGCATACCGAAAAAGAAGGTGTTGCCTGAACAGTAAGTGATGGCATGGCATTTACCGTAACAGCTATAACTGTTGAACTGTTGCAACCATTCAAACCTGTTCCGTTTACTGTATAAATTGTAGAAGCCGATGGCGAAAAAGAGGCACCGTTGGTTACACCACCTGTCCAAGTGTAAGTAGTTGCTCCGCCACCGGTAAGTGTGGCAGAAGTACCTGCACATAGTGTTGCTGATGGAGATACGGATGTCGTAATAACAGGTAAGGTATTTACCGTTATTGTTTGAACAGCGGTATTTGTACAACCATTTGCACTTGTTCCGGTTACTGTATAAACTGTGGTAGCCGATGGCGAAAAAGAAATGCCATCCGTTACACCGCCTGTCCACGTATAAGTAGTCGCACCGCCACCGGTAAGTGTGGCAGTAGCTCCCGCACATAGTGTTGCTGATGGAGATACAGATGCTGTAATAACAGGTAAGGTATTTACTGTGATCGCCTGCACAGCGGTATTTGTACAACCATTTGCACTTGTTCCGGTTACTGTATAAACGGAGGTAGCTGATGGAGAAAAAGAAACGCCGTTTGTTACACCACCTGTCCATGTATAGGTATTAGCCCCTGTACCGGTAAGGCTTACTGATGCTCCTGCACATACTGTTGAAGAAGGTAAGGCCTGAACCGTAAGCGTTGGTAAAGCATTTACGGTAACAGATATCACCGATAATCCTGTACAACCACTTCCATCTGTTCCGTTTACCGTATAAACTGTGGTGGCCGACGGAGAAAATGCAACACCGTTTGTTACACCCCCCGTCCATGTATAAGTAGTTGCTCCGCCTCCTGTTAAACTAACTGTTGAACCGTTACACACCGAAAGGCTGCTGGCATTGGCTGTAACATTTAAAATAGCAGGCTCTGTAATCATAAGAAATTGCGGTAAAGTACAATTATGAGCATCTGTTATATTTAAAGTATAATTATTTGCACTTAAAGCATTTACTACTGATGCAGTACCTACTGCCGGTGTCCAGCTATATGTATAAGGAGCTGTTCCACCTGTTACAGACACAGTAGCTGAACCATTTGATCCACCATGGCAACTTACATTGTTTTGTGCCGAAATACTTGACGATAATACTGCTGGTTCCGTTACGGTATAAGTACTCATCGCTGTTGCAGAAGTAGCACTTGTAACCAGACAGGTATATACACCTGCTGCTAAACCGGTAGCAACGGATGATGAACTTACCGAAGGAGTCCAGGAATAGGTATAAGGCATGGTGCCACCTGTTACATTTGCTGTAAGAGCAGCATTCGATTGACCGTTACACGATACAGAAGCTGTTTGAATAATAGATGTACTGAAGGTTGAGGCTATAGGAGCAACTGTACCATTAATACTCATTCCATTTACACCTGATACATACCAGGTACCAACAGAAGAGCCTCCTGTAGGAAAGATCCTGAATTTCACAACTGTTCCGGGAGGTACATTTTGCAAATCCGCTACACCACTTAAATTGATAGGTGTAATCAGAACTCCGGATGTAACGGTACTTGTAAAGTTATTGATTGCACTGATAACCGTATAGGTTGTACTGCTTCCAAAAGTATATTCAAACGTTCCTGCGTTAGGCCCCGTGTTCGATCTTCTGTATGATAAATTAAATGTGCTGTAAGAAACAGAAAAACCCGGATTTGCAGCAACAGTAAAAGTAGCGTCCTGATTTGCAGCTCCTGCCCAGTTAACTCCACCCCAGGCACTTGCTGCCGGAGAGCCTGTTAATCCAATACCTGCACCTCTGGTTAAACCACCTACAGTTAAACTTGCATTACTTGATGTAGGTGCCCATGGCGAAGGCCCGTAACTTGATAGTCCTGCCGGATTCCAGGCTGCCAGCTGTGCCAACACAGGCGATGTCATAAACAATAAAAGAAATGCAGAAAAAAAGTTAAACAGTTTTCTTTTTAGTAATGGAGTTTTCATTTTTTAGGTTTTAGTATTTTATAATTAAATCAATTGATCGCATTCGATCGGTTAAGCAGTGATTTCAATAACCTTAAAGGCAATTACCTGTTCCAAAATAGTATTCAGCAAAGCGATGTTGGCTATGCAGAAAATAAATTAAATAAAAACTGATCAGTGGTTTCGGATAAGACTATCCTGTAGGATTTTCACTTTCAATATTAAAAAACAGATAATAACATTGCAATCTTGCACGCAAAATTAAGGTCACAATAACTAGTATATGTTATAAAAAAATTAAGTAATTGAGAATTAATTCTACAAAATGGTTACTTAAACTTTACATTTTTTATACCTGTCTATATCTGTTATATAACATATTATAATAAACATTCTTCCATATTATAAATAAAAAAAAAGCCGCCCCAATAGGAGGCAGCTTTTTCTTAGTGTGAAATTTTAATGTAATACGTGTTCTTATCTGTCTGACAATTTTTGGATTTTAACCGTTTGAACAGCATCACCTGTTGTAATTCTGCAAAAATAAAGTCCGCTTACTACATTTGTTCCTGAAGTGTTTTTTCCATTCCAGTTAAATTTATAAGCTCCTGCAGATAAAGCAGAATTGTTAACTTCAGCTATTTTTTTACCGGTAATATCCATGATCTCAATTTTCACATTGCTATCATTGATTAATTTTACTTCAAATATAGCAGTTTCAGTAAATGGATTTGGATATACATTTACTTCAGCCATATTATTTTTAGCTGTAATATCCGCATTTTTAGTTGCCATTCTTGCACCTACACATGGGCCAACAGTGCTTCCTGTTCCAATCATTCCTTCTACAGCTGATGAATCTACGCAAGATGTTACAGTTCCGGTACATACAATTACGTTAGTACCTTCGCAGCAAGCATTGATTACATCTATTCCTGAAGTTTCTGTAACACTGCATCCGTTTGCATCAGTAGCTGTTACAGTATATACAGAAGTAACTGTAGGGCATACAGTAGCTACATCAGTTAAACTACCTGTGCTCCATGCATAAGTATAAGGCGCTGTTCCACCTGAAGGAAGTGCCGTTAAATTTACACATTGCGGGCCATAGCATAAAGTAATAACAGGTAAATCTCCGTTATCAATTACTAAAGCTACTGCACCAAATACATTTACCTGAACTGTTCCTGTTGCTGAACAACCACTTACATCATAATTTCCGTTTACAGTATAAATTGTATTAACAGATGGGTTTGCAGTAACTACTTTTCCTGTTGAAGGAGTAGTACCTGCTGACCATGAATAAGTTCCGTCCATTGTATGAGAACCAAGTCCTGATAAAGTAGCATTTGCAAATAAATCCCACTCAGATACTAAAGTAGAGAATCCACTTTGGCCTAATAAAGCAGGATTAACAGTAATTCCTGAATATACAGAAGCTTTTCTGCGTAATGTGTGGTCATCTGTAGCATATCCACCGGTTCCTGTCCAGTGAGTGATAGGATCTACACCTATTACACCAAAAACATCAACATAAGATGCTGTTGAAATTTTGTAAAGCGCAAGCGCATCATTTCCATTATGTGCTACGGCAGCTGTAGCTGTACCACCAGTATATGAAGTTGCTAAAAGGTGTTTAAGTACTAACACTGAATCGTTATCAAGAGTACCTGTAAGTGTATCAACAAATGTAGGTGTTGATGCACCGTTATGAAACGCTTTATAAATATAACCTGATAAATTTACCGGAGCACCTGTTCCGTTAAAGATCTCAATATATTTTTCGTTACCGGTTGCTTCTTCAACATATTCTGAAAAGAATAAATCTGTTGCATTAGTTCTTGCTGTAATTGTAGAATTGCCGCTTCCACAGATCTGAGTTGCAGAAGCACTCACACTTGGAGAAGGATAAACTAAAACTCTTACGGCATCTGATACAGCTGTACAACCACCTGCAGCAGTAACTGTTACATTATATGTAGCAGATTGGTTTGCTGAAATAGTTTGTGTAGTAGCACCATTTGACCAAAGGTATGCTGTACCTGAACTAGCAGTAAGCAGAACATTTCCGCCACTGCAAAATGTAGTAGCACCACCTACAGTTATACTTGCTGTACATACTGCAGTTCCACCTAATTGAACATCGTCTATACGATATTGAGTAGCTGTACCGTTATTTTTAAAACGTATGCGCAGGTTAGTTGCAGAAGGAACAGTTCCTGTTCCCGTGCGAAGGTACCAGTGAGATGTACCTGTGCCCGTAGGTAAAGCAGCAAAAGGCATTGCCGTGTAGTTAATACCATCTGTACTGGTTTCAACTGCAAGATCAGAACCATTACTCGCATTTACACTTTTAGAAATACCAAAAGAAAGTCCTGTAGAAGAAAGAGTAGTAGTGTTAATTCCTTCTATCTGGAAAAATTTCCCAACAGTGTTTGTGATAAAAATGTTTGCATTACCGGATGCGCCTGTATAACCGGTAGAAGGACTTGTATTTCTAACGTCAGCAGTTCCTGAATAAATAAAGCCTGTGTTAGCAAAGCCAACAGATGCTGTGCCTATAGCGGTTGTTCCGCCAACTGAGCCAAAGTTCTCATTAAAAGTTTGTGCACTTGCTCCATATGGCAATGCAAATAAACTTCCATACATTAAAGTTTTTAATAGTTTTTTCATGGTTTTAGTTTTAAATGAATTAGTGTTTATTTAATTTAGTGGAGACATGTTATTTTTTGGCCAAAAGAACATACACAAATGTATAGGCCGTTAGTAAAGGAATTGTGCGGGAGTATGCATACTTTGTTTTATGCTTTACTGAATTTTTGCAACGTATTTTCAACACCGGCTTAAATAAAAAGTATCAATAGGCAAAAAAACAATCACGAAAAGTAACAATGAGTACCACAAAAAATTTACATACTACGCTTTGCGGCATCTGCCACAATTGGACTCCTAATTTTCATTAGCTTCTGAAACCTTTGTATTTAAAGGGGAGAAGAGGGATAGCAATTATCAGGCATAAACATTGAATGCCATGTAAACTAATTTACAACTAATTAGCATGCACGTAATTATACGTGGGTAGTTTTACTATAGGCCTTTAAAATTGCTTTACAACGTCAGTATTTTGCATTTTGACATTAATACCAATTTACGTTTATGTAGTATTTTTATTGCACAAAAAACATTCTTTTTTATTCTCTTCCACTAAAGAAAAACAGACAAATAAAAGAGGTACAGAATTATTATTTCGATTTTATTTTTTAAGAAAAATCCCTCTAATTCCTTTATAAAAGCCATAAAGAAAAACAAAGCACACATTTTCTCATTTTAATAATCGATTATTTTAAAGCATTGGCAGATTAAATATCCTTGTTTGTAGCTTACTTTTTAAAGCACGTAAAATTACGTACTTACATTTATTTTTTTTATTGGTACATTTGAATTAGAGCCTATATATTCAGGCCTGATTTAAAATTAACAGACATGTTAAGTAGTATAAATAGCAGTAATGTAGACGTTTTTAACAGGATCATTAAAAGCTCTCCCGGCATTTTATTTTACCTTGAAGTTGATCTTATAAAAAAAGAAGAACATTATCTTTTTATCAGTGAAAATTATGCCGATCTGTTTGATGTGGAAATTGAATATACCAGAACCCACAAGCTTCTTCAAACAACGCTCACACCCGAATCGCTAAAAATATTTAAGCGTGATTTTTACAAAATAATTGCTACTCAAAGTTCTATCGAAATGGAAATAGAGATCCATACTCCGAAAGGAAATATGAAATGGATCAAGCTAAAAGCAACCATTGAAAAGCAGGGCGAAATGGCAAATCTTTTTGGAATTTACATTGATATTACTGCCGAAAAAGAAAAACATATTAAGCAGGAAAAAATAACCAATACCTTATTAGTCCTTAACGACGATCACTCCATACATTCCGGGAATATTACCGAAGCGTCGCAAACTATCACAGGGGCTTTGTCTGAAACACTAAATATTGGAAGGGTAAGTATCTGGACCTTTAATGAAGACAGAAGCTCTATTCTTTGCGATCAGTTATACGAAAAAGAAACTGCTTCGTTTAGCCATGGAGTTGTACTATCAAAGAAAGACTTTACTTCTTATTTCACGTATCTGGAAAGAGACCCCATCATAAAAGCATTTGATGCCGAACAACACGAAGCTACTGCTTGCTTTACAGAAACTTATTTAAGACCACTCAACATAAAAACAATTGTAGATGTTCCCATCTATCATAACGATAAAATAATTGGCGTCCTTTGCAGCGAAAACATCGGAATCATAAGAACCTTTGAAAGCAACGAAATTCAGTTCATGGTGAACGTTGCCGAAATATATTCATACACGTTCTCTTTAAGCGAACAAAACAATTATAAACGCCAGCTGGAATACATCAATCAAAATTTAAATAAGCTGGTTGAAGAAAGAACAGTAGAACTTGAAATAAAAAATAAGGAGATCATTGATTCCATAAACTACGCCCGCCGCATACAAAATGTCATTCTACCTTCTTCTGAAACGCTTACGGATAGCAACATTGAGCATTTTATTATATATCAGCCAAAAGATATTGTATCGGGCGATTTTTATTGGTTTGCTTCAAAAAACGACAAATTAATTATAGCCTGCGCCGATTGTACAGGTCATGGTGTACCGGGGTCGCTTGTATCTCTTATTTGTTATAATTAATTAAGCCGCGTAATCAACGAATTTAATTTAACCGATCCCGGTTTAATTTTAGATAAATGCAGAGAACTGATCTCAGAAGTATTTAATACCGGCAACGACCAAATTCGCGATGGTATGGATATTTCTATCATTACCATTGATCTTAAAAATAAACAGTTTCAATGGGCCGGTGCAAATAACCCCTTGTGGTACATTCAAAACGGCGCATTACAAATCTTAAAAGGTACTAAACAGCATATTGGCTTTTGCGAGAATCCAGTGCCTTTTACGACACACACCGTTTCTCTCTATAACAACGAAACATTTTACATGTTTAGCGATGGTTACTCTGATCAGTTTGGTGGCGAAGCAGGTAAAAAATATAAAACAGCAGCCTTCAAATCTCTTATCGAGAGTGTTCATCTCTTACCCCTTCAACAGCAAAAAAGCGCGCTTAACGAGAGCTTTAATAGCTGGAGAGGAGAACTGGAACAGGTAGACGATGTGAGCATCATTGGCTTTAAAATTTAGGCCATAAAAGCATCCGTTCCGCTTCTGTTTTCGTTAAAATAATGCTATCATTGATGTTTAAAATGTAAATTCATTCAATGAAACCAATTCAATTCAAAGCCCTTGCCGGATCTTTAAATCTGTGCTTGTTATGGAGTAGTGTTCTTTTTACCGCCTGCTCCGATTCATTGGAAATCCCTGTTGCCGAAAAAGATTTCTGTGCCAGCATCCACCGCAATGATTCTACCACCCTTTCAAAAGAACTGGAACCTATAGCAGAATTAATGAAAACGAAAACAGGCGTTTATGTTTTAGAAGATGGTGATGGATCAATGGTAACACGTGCCTGGTTGAGTGAGTATGCCGAAAAAACCATCGACATACAATATTTTATTTTCTCTACCGACAATGTAGGACTTATTGCCTGCGATTACCTGGTACGTGCAGCAGACAGAGGCGTAAAGGTGCGTATTTTAATAGATGATATGATGGTAGAAGCCGGAGCGCATGACATCTTAACGATGGATTCGCACGAAAATATTTCTATTAAGATCTATAATCCGGGTGTTAACCTTGGTAAAAATATTGTACAGAAATTAAGCAAATTCAAATACGATTTTGTGAATGCCAACCAACGCATGCACAACAAAACATTTACAGTAGATGGTAAAATTTCTATTACAGGCGGGCGTAATATTGCCGATGAATATTTTGATTACGACCACGAGTATAATTTCAGAGACCGTGATGTACTGTTAATGGGAAAAGTTTCGGGAACAGTGGAAAAATCTTTCGAAGAATTTTGGAATGATACCTTAAGCGTACCTGTTACCAATATTGTAGAAGAAGCAGGAAACGATTTTAAGGCAACAGATAAATATGAAAGGCTCCACCAGTATGCCTGTAATCCCGATAATTTCTGGCCTCAGGTAAGAGAAAAAATAAAAAACCTTCCTTCGGCATTTAAGGCTATACAAGCTTCCGGTGACCTGGTATGGTTAGACAGTGTTTCCTTTATTTCGGATATGCCAGGCAAATACGATCGCAAAAAAGCATTTGTTGGAGGCGGTATTTCTACCTCTGCACTGATAGATCTTGTGAAACAGGCAAAAACATCTATCGACATTCAATCTCCTTATTTAATTACTACCGAGCAGGGTGAAACCTTATTCAAAGAAGCTGTAAAACGCGGCGTGAAAATACGGATCCTTACCAACAGCCTTGCTTCTACCGATAATCTGGAAGCATTTGCAGGCTACCAAAAATGCCGCAAAAAATTACTGGAAACCGGTATTGAAATATACGAGTTCAGACCTGATGCTGCAGACCGCTATAAAATTATGACGGGCGCTTTGCAAAAAAAATTGAACTACGCCCCTATTTTTGGACTACATGCCAAGTCGATGGTGATTGACGGAAATATTACAGTTATCGGAACGTTTAACCTTGACCCAAGAAGCGCTAATTTAAATACAGAATGTATTGCCATCATGCACTCGCAAAAAGTGGCTGCAGGAGTTTTAAAAGGTATGGAAATAGAATTTAAACCTGAAAACTCCTGGCATACAACCCTTACAGCAAACCCGGATGCCTTTGCCGGTAAAGAAAAACAAGCCAAAACATGGACACGGAAAATAATGCCGAAAGCAATTTTATAACTGATCTGAATATTTCCATTAGCTTCTGGTAGAAAAGCAATTTGTTTTATTTCTTATGCTTTTTAATATAGGCGTTTATCCGTTGTTCTACATTTGCCCGGATATTCATGTAATAAAACGCATAATCATCTTTATGGTAATAAAAACTATTGAGTCCGGGGTATTCTTCCGCAGATTTAGAAGAAGGACTGTTTACCCATAAAAAACCGGAAGGAGCAAGTTTGGCGTCCACCACTGCCGTATCAATTCTGTTTGCCGTAAACGGTAACCCACCTTTATTAAAAGTTGCAGGTACATATACCGTATCACTTTTCCAGCTTAAAGGATTCACGCCTATTATTTTACCAACAGGTTTAGTGTAAAAGGTATTGGTGTGATAGGAAACACTGTTCCAAACAACAAAGCCTCCTGTTTGTTCTGCAGAATATAATGGCTGAATTACTTTAAACGTCGTATCATAAATGGGTCGTCCAATAAGATAAGCTGCTACAAGCTGCTGCTTTAATGCAGTATCCTTATCAAAAAATCGTTTTACGAGAGTAATCGCATAATCTGTTCCCTGGCTATGAGCCGCTATTACAATAGGACGACCTTTATTATAATGCTTCATATAATATAAAAAGGCAGCTTCTACATCTTTATAAGCCAGACCAAAAGAAAGCTTTGCATTTTTACCGCTTGCAAAATAGGAATACAAAATAGCTGTACGGTAACGGGGTACGTATACTTTGCAGCTTCCGTTATAAGCGCTGGCCAACAGTTTACAGCCTACATTATCTGTTACGGCATTGGCTGCAGAATCATCTAAGCTCACGTTCCAGTGCCTTCCCTCAATATAATTAGTTGGAGGTATAAAAAACACATCCGCTTTTGCATTTTGCTGACCGTCTATTATACCATAATACGGCATTTCAAAATCAGCGCTGTCTTTTTTATCAGGCAAAGCCGCCCAGTATTTGCGTTGCTCATAATCAGGAGGAAGAGGTTGTGCCGTATGCATGAATGAACGTGGAGGACGCACACACGAATAAACTACACTACATAATACCACAAACATGAAATACAGGTTTTTCATCGCTACTGAATTATAAAAAGCAATGCCACCTGTTCAAAAGATATCCGGGAAAATGTGAGGAAAATATTGCTCATAAACACCGTTGTAGTATTAAATGGAATGCTTATTTTTAAAGAATATCTGGTGCTCTATTGAAATCTATTTTAGCATATATACGTCGTAAGCCTTCTGTAATAAGCATTATACTCATATGTTTAACTATTACCGAAGTCCACTTAAATCTTGAAAAATACCGGAGTAAAAGTGTTATTGTATGGGATGCTATCGGATATTATTGTTACCTGCCGGCCACAATTATTAATAAAGATGTGAAGCTAAGTTTTATAAATGCTACTAATAAGCAAAACTATCAAGGCATAAAATACGTTTATGTGGATGATAAGAATGGCAACCATGTTATAAAATATTCGATGGGGATGGCTGTACTCTACGCCCCGTTCTTTTTGACAGCGCATGCTTTGGCCGGCCCTTTGGATTATAATCCCGACGGCTATTCAGAGATCTATCATTTTTTTATTGAATTTTCAGGCTTGTTTTATGTGTTGTTCGGTTTCATTTATTTACGAAAGCTTTTGTTACTATACTATTCCGAAAAAATAACGACTATCAGTATTTTTGTTATTTTCTTTGGAACCAACTTGCTTTGCTATTCAACTGTAGAGCCCGTCATGAGCCATTCTTACACCTTTTCTCTTTTTTCAATATTTCTTTATTGTATTATTAAATATTATCAAAATCCCAAAACAAAATACATTATTGCACTCTCCGTTCTATTAGGCTTAATTATTTTAATACGACCAATCAATCTTTTATTTGCTGTTGCCATTGTACTTATTGGTATCAATAATAGGCAGGAACTTAAAGACAGATTCTTTTTCTTTATTAAACATTATAAGCAGGCCATTTTATTTTTTTGCTTAACGTTTCTTGTTATATCCCCGCAATTGCTTTACTGGAAATATGTAACCGGCCATTATCTGGCATTTTCTTATGGTAAAGAAGGCTTCTTTTTTGGACATCCACATATCTTAGATTGTTTATTCAGCTTTAGAAATAGCTGGCTTATCTATTCTCCCCTGTTTTTATTTGTATTTCCGGGCTTATATCTTATCAGGAAACAAAGCGCTAAAGGATTTTACACTATACATCTTATCTTACTCCCTTTATACTTCTATATTGTTGCAAGCTGGTGGTGCTGGTGGTATGGCGGTTCCTTTGGGCTAAGACCAATGATTGACATATACCCCCTGTTGATTTTTCCTTTAGCGGCTTGTTTTTACAAGATCTCTATCCTTCATAAAACCAAAACAAGGATCTGGTTTGGAGTCGTTAGCCTTTTTGTAGTCTTAAATATTTACCAGACTTTTCAATACAAATACCGCATTATCCATTTTGATGCCATGACCTTTAAATCCTATATGAACGCCTTTGGTAAAATGGATAAAAAAGACATAGACGTAAGCCTCCTGCATAGCCCCGACTACGAAAAAGCCGTTAATGGATTAGACGAATAATTTCGGTGTAATATTAATTCTAATCCTTACTTTTACCTTATGGCATTTTTGCTGACCGAAAACATAAAAGTAGCTACCGATTCTATTAAAGGAAATAAGCTCAGGGCATTTTTAACGATGCTCATTATCTTTTTTGGCATCACGGCATTAGTAGGGATTTCATCTGCTATTGATGCGATGAAGGCCTCTATTAATAGCAACTTTACCAGCATGGGTGCCAATTCATTTACCATTCGTAATAAAGAAACAAGTGTACGCGTTGGCCGGCATGGTAAACGTTCCAAAAAATATGAATCCATTTCCTATAAAGAAGCACAACGTTTTAAAAATGAATTTAATTTCCCTGTAACTACGGCTGTTTCAACCATGGCGTCTTTTGCGGCACGCATTAAATTCGAGTCTGAAAAAACAAATCCCAATATACAACTGTTTGGTGGCGACGAGAACTACCTTGCTACCAGTGGCTACGAGCTCGAAGGTGGCAGAAATTTTTCGGCACAGGATGTTTTAAGCAGTGCTCATCTGGCCATTATTGGTAAAGACGTTGAAACCGATCTGTTCAAAAATAAAAAAAGTGGTCTCGATAAAACCATTACTATAAATAGCGCAAAGTACCGTGTTATTGGCGTACTGGCCAGTAAAGGCAACAGTATGGGTTTTGGTGGAGATAAAGTTTGTATTATTCCCCTTACAACAGCAAGGCAATACTACGGCAAGCAGGATATGAGTTTTACCATAAGTATTCTTGCAAAAAATACGCAGTTGCTTAATATTGCATTGGGTGAAGCAACCGGTTTGTTCAGAAAAATACGCGGAGTGCCTTTGGGAGAAGACGATAATTTTGAAATCACAAAAGCAGATAATCTTGCTAATATGCTCATAGGCTTAACCAGTAAGGCTTCCACAGGTGCTATCATTATCGGCATCATTACATTGATTGGCGCTTCTATTGGCTTAATGAATATTATGTTAGTATCCGTTACCGAACGTACACGCGAAATAGGAATTCGCAAAGCCCTGGGAGCAACCTCAGAGATCATCAAGAATCAGTTTTTAATTGAAAGTATTGTTATTTGTGTGATAGGAGGTTTTTTTGGGATCCTTATGGGAATTATAACCGCCAATTTAATTTCGTATAACCTGAGTTCCGAATTTTTCATGCCCTGGTTCTGGATCATTACCGGCTTCATTGTATGTATGGTTGTTGGTTTAATAAGCGGTTATTTACCTGCCAAACGTGCTTCTCAGCTCGATCCTATAGAGAGTTTACGTTTCGAATAAACGTAACCCTAGTTCATTTTCAATCTGGATAAATACCGTGTCTCATCATACTCTTTTCCTTTCCTGATAAAGTAAATGTAATTATCATATACTTTAATGTGATTAACAAACACAAAAGGAATTTTGCAAGAAGCATTTACCCGGCCGGTATTCAGGTTGATCTCTTTCAATTCACTGATGCCATTCGATTCAAAGACGGCAAAGGCTTTCAATGTTTTAGGATCGATCTGCATCTCCCTCGTAAACTGCAAATTTTTATGAAAATCGATAGGTATTGTTTTCTTTAATTGACAGAGCTTATCGTAGCATTGTATATTATTGTTAATGCAATCGAAAATATAAATAGAATTATTGATATTGTATAGAGGAGCATACACTTCAGTAAACACAAGAGTTTCTACAAATAAATTCTCAGCCCAGCGATTGTAACGGTACTTATATTTTTTCGCCAGTTGCACTTTATAATCTTGCCTGGATTTTTCTTCTGCCTGCTGGTTAATCGTTTTTTCATCAACAATCATAGCAAAGTTAAGCCGTTGCCTACTCTTTTTATTTATGCTGGTATAGTTAACGATATAACTGTTTGATTTAACAGACTTAAAAAAATCGTTAACCATATGAGTGCCGGCCTTGGTTTCCAGGTAGAAATTGGAAGAATCCTGCGCCACACAAGGCAAAAGAATTTTCTCAAAATCACCAATACTTTTTGATGTCAATAGCTGAAGTTTATTCTCATTGTAATAGGCCTGGTAGATGCTATCATGGCAAACCACATGGATATTCCCGAGACAATCTTTAAACAATCTGTTAGGTTCGGAGGGAATACGTTTAATACCAAGGGTATCAGAGTTTTGATTGATCAGTACCAGTTTAGCCTTGTCAAGATCAACATAGGTGATCAGTAAAATATTGTCACCATAAAACTCATAATCCAATACATTATAGCGTTTGTGCTTATGGATGATCTCAACTGCGGGAGCATTAATCGTAACTTCATTCAGATCAGTTATTTTTTTTGTCAGCTCAATCACAAGTTCGGCAGTAGATTCCGGGCTTATCTTAATGAACTTTTTCTCGTAACCCAGTATTGAAAACTGTAATCTGATGGCATTGACAGGAATGTATAAGCTAAAAGCCCCTGTGCTATCACTAATCGTACCACTCAGAGTACCATCAACACTAATACTCACATTTTTTAAAGGTAATTTAGTAACGTTGTCCCTTACTTTACCTTTTAAAGAAAATCCTTGTGATTGTGCAAATGTTGAGATACTGCAGATGAGAAAAATATATACAAAAAACACTATCCGTTTCATGACGTTTTTTAATGAATATATGAATTTAATCATTTTAATATAAAATAATAAATATAAGTGGCTACTTACCTCCCAAACGTGCTTCTCAGCTCGATCCTATAGAGAGTTTACGTTTCGAATAAATGCTGAATACTTAATGTACTTTCAGCCTCGATAAAAATTTCGCATCATCATACGCATTTTCTTTGCGAATAAAATAAATGTAATCACCATGCACCTTCACATGGTTTACAAATACAAAGGGGATTTTATAAGACGCATTTATAAGTCCCGTATTCAGGTTAACTTCCTGTAGTTCTATAATTCCATTCGACTCAAATAAGGCAAAGACTTTTCCGGTCTTCTCATCGATCTGTACATCCCGTATAAATTTTAGAGTTTTGTGAAACTCAATAGGAACTTCCCGTTCGGGCATTTGCTGCTTGTCAAAAGGCCGGATCTTACTATTCACGAAATCAAAAATATAGATTCGGTTATGAATATTGTAAAGTGGTGCATAGATCTCTTTTAACAGAATGGCTTCCGTAAAGGTTTTGTCACCTTCGGTACTTAATCCTGATGCCCTTTTTCTCGCCTCAAAAGCATCTTCATCCTTGCTTATTACCATCCCTTTCTCATCCTCTATAGAGATCAGCAATTGTTTTTGACGCGTTTTTTTATTTGCGAACACATAGTTCAATCCGAGGTTATGGGAATGAAACGCATGAAATCCGTCTGCGTTAACCAGCATTGAACCATATTTGTTTATTGTAAAATAATTGGACGAGTCCTGCGCTACGCAAGGCAAAAGAATATCCTCAAAATCACGGGTACTTTTCCCGGAAAGCAAACTAAGGGTTTTTCCATTGTAATATACCTGATACAAGCTATCTCTGCACACCACGTGTATATTACCAATACAGTCCTTAAACAGTCTGTTAGGCTCGTATGGGATTTTTTTGAAACCAAGCGTATCGGAGTTTTGGTTAATTAGTACCAATTTCGATTTATTGAGATCCACATAAGTGATCAGTAGAATATTGTCGCCGTAAAACTCATAATCCAATACATTATAACGTTTACTTTTATGAACGACTTCTACTCCTGTAGCACTGATATTGACTTCGCTAAGATTATTTTGTTTTTGAACAAGCTCCACAATCAGTGTATCTTTCAATTGTTCACTTACTTTAACGGATTTTTTTTCATAGCCCAGTATAGAAAAATTCAGGATCACTGCCACGCCCTGGCCCTGTATATTGAAGGTTCCGACACTATCACTCACAGTACCGCTTAAGGTTCCGTTAATACTGATACTGACATTTTTGAGAGTGGCCTTTGTTGCCATGTCAATAACTCTGCCCCTAATAGGGAATAAAGAGCTTTGAGAAAATACAGGAAGTGTTGCGAGGAAAATGAAACATACTATAACACCTGCCCGCATCAGGTTTATTTTCTTTGAATGCCGTAATAAAAACCAAAACCAAGTGTGATCATACTCATGCCCCACTTGTTATGAAGATCATTATAGGCTTTTTGAGTACCGGAAGAAGCAAATCCAAATTTATCAAAACCAATATTTGCGGCATTGAACTG
>JAZJZF010000040.1:15008-41616 GCA_040389965.1 Bacteroidota bacterium | reverse complement strand
TACAATAAAGTAAACGCCTATCATTGGCTCTATAAAGGCATTTCCAAACTGCGTATTATAGCCTTTCCTTATGGTATCTTTGAGAGGATATTCCAAACCATAATACTTGCCTACCTGATAACCCATATTTACGGAGATAGTAGTAAAAGCTGTTGGTTTAAAAAAATGATCGTAACCCAATTTTAAATGACCTCCATGCATTTGCATACTGGCATTAATTCGTGGATTCGTATTTTCTCTGAAATAACGTTGTGCCTTAAAATAATTGTAATTGTAGCCTACTCCAAAAAAATAATTCGAAAATAATTTATAGGATACACCCAGTTCACCCGAAAATATTCCTGAAAAAGAATTACGATATTGTTGACTGGAAATTATTTTAGGAATCCCAAGATTTGCCCTTACTGCCACCTTTGGCAATACCGGGGCTCTAAAATTAGGTTCGTCCTGAGAATATCCGAACAGTCCATACAAACACAAGATACTACAGAAAAGATATTTCATCATAACTCTAAAACGAATTTTGTGTTTTATTATTGTTTACATATCACTAAGCAAATTTTTGCTCAAAAGCCTTCATTGTATCTACCAGTACCTGTACACTTTCTATAGGTAACGCGTTGTACATAGATGCTCTGTAACCGCCTACATCTCTGTGTCCACGAATACCATCAATACCGGCACTTTTCCATAATTTATCAAACTCAGGCTCCAATTCAGGCTTGCCTAATAAGAAACAGGCATTCATATTACTTCTGTCTTCTTTTACAGTAGTGCCAACAAACTGCGAGTTTCTGTCGATTTCGCTATATAAAAGATCTGCTTTTTGCTGATTGATTTTTTCAATCCAGCTAATACCACCATTTTGTTTTAACCAGCGCAATGTCAACATAGTAACATATACAGGAAACACAGGAGGTGTGTTATACATGGATTCTCCTTTTATATGGACGTTATAGTCTAACATCGACAACATTTTGCGTCCTGTTTTTCCTAAAATATCTTTTTTTACCATTACCATGGTACTTCCTGCAGGTCCTATATTTTTTTGTGCACCCGCATAGATCAAAGCAAAATCTTTCGCGTTTACTTTACGGCTAAAAATATCAGAACTCATATCGCATACCAAAGGAATATCTGTTTTAGGAAAACTTTTCATTTGAGTTCCATAAATGGTATTATTTGATGTAATATGCAGGTAATCGGCATCTTTAGGGATTTCGTAACCTTTAGGAACATAGGTAAAGTTTTTGTCTTCCGATGAAGCAATTACTTTCGTATTACCAATAATTTTAGATTCTTTAATGGCTTTACTTGCCCAAACACCGGTATTTACATAAGCTGCATAACCGCTATCCGTTAATAAATTATAAGGAACCATAGCAAACTGTGTGCTTGCTCCGCCACCTAAATAAAATACCTCATAATCATCTCCTACTTCAAACAATTCTTTTATTAAAGCGCGTGCTTCATCCATTACTGCCACGTAATTTTTACTACGGTGCGAAATTTCCAGTAACGATAAATTCATATTATCGAAATTGATACAGGCATCTGCTGCTTGTTTTAAAACATCTAATGGTAAAATACCGGGGCCGGCGCTAAAATTGTGAACTTTTGACATAGAGATTCTGGTTAGATTTGTTGTGCTAATTTAGCAATTATTGTTATTTAAAATAATACCGGAATTCTTTTATTTTCCATTTATTATTTCAACAGCCTTTTCCAGCACTTCATCTTTTTTTGCCCTTATTCCTTCAATAGTTGGCTTCACTTCTATATCCGGAACGATGCCAATACGTTGGGTTTCACGCCCATCGGGATAATACACGCCAATACCCGTCATGGCCGTACTATAGTTTCCGGGAAAGACAATATATGATACGTCTCCATCTGCGCCGGATGTCTGGCTACCAATGCTGATGACATTGGGCGCTGTTTGTAACACCATCGCCGTAAACTCCGAGTGGCTCTGGGTTGTTTCATTGAACAAAAGCACAACCTTTCCTTTATAAGCTTTCTTATTATCACTTCCGCAATAATAAGGAGTGGTATATTTGTAAACTCCCGGATAATTTAAATCTGGTTCCCTGAAAGCGGCAAAGGGTTTACTTTCTGAGTTTAAGTAAAATGCTATATCATATAAGGTACCATTCGGATAATTTCGCAGGTCGAAAATAATGGCTTTTGTGTGCTCTAATGCTGCCATCATCTTATGTACCTCGTTTCTCTCCAGCACACCCATATTCACATAACCTATATTGCCGGGTATGATCTTATAAGTTGTATCCTTATTAACCTTACTTACATTAAACTGTTTGTATTCGTAGCGGTAAAGCATTTTCTCATAGATGGTGTTATTTCGTTCAAAACTCACTTTTACCGAATCGCTTTGTCCGTTAAAAATAACGAAGTACATTTTTCTGAGCTTCACCGGATCATTGGAGGCCGGCACATAGTTCCACTGCTTCTTTATAATATCTTTTATACTTTTACCATCTACGGTTAAAAACACATCGCCATAACAGATGTCGTTTTGCCTGCACATCACTTCATTATAGAAGCCGGTTACAATAGCTTTGTTATCTATGAGCTTAAACTTAAATGGTGCCCATTTATACCCAAAATAACGATTGGTATATTCTGTTACAAAGTTAGCATGACTGTCGTTTATTTTAGCCACAGTTTCCAGCATAGCCAGGTGATAGGCCATGGTATCTTTCGCATCTCTGTACTTTGGGATCATCTCCTCCAAAATCAACTTCCAATCGCTCCCGATCTTATATTTATAAGGAAAAAAATAATTAACAACGTTCCAGTAATGCGCAAGCCCTAATAACCGAAGCTCGGCAGAGGGAAATACAGAATCTTTGTAGGCCTCTTCATGCAATAATTTCACATTATGTTGATATTGTCCATTGTATTTTACATAGTAATGCTCTCCCTGAAATCTGTTATTTTGAATGGAAACCAGCATATCTTCCAGCTCAACATTAAACAACTCATTATCCATCCATCTCTCATCAACGTTAAACTTTAAACTGTCAGCAACATCATTGATACAGCTAGTACAGGTTTTTAGCTTTCCCATACTCAAGATCCAATTTACATAATAGTTACTAAGCTCTTGTCGGGTATGCAAAGGCATAATATCTTTCAATCGCGTTCTGAATTCAAGATTCCAATCGCAACTACCTTTGGCAACTACGGGATGGTAATATTTAAGAAAGCCCCATATCTGGCAAAAAGAGGCAATCTTTTCGGCCTCATTTTTTGTGGTTTGCGAAGAGACACTTATAGAAATAAAAAGTAAAAGTGATAAAAGTGATTTCATAAAATACTACTCTGTTGGTTACAACCACCCGCCCATAGCGGTTTTGGCTCTTTTCTTTTTCCCTCTACAATCGCGGTGCGTTTTGCAGGAACTGATAAAGCCAACTATTAAAAGGCCTGTAATGATAAGAGATATGTACTTCCTGAGTTTCATTTGATAGTATAACACATTTACTATATTAAAGTTACAAAAAATGCTGATCCGCCTTAGCAAATCAGCATTAAATGATATTAAATGCATTCAGAGAAAACTAGGCCTTAACCAATGTTCCCACTTTTTCGCCCATAAGCAGGCTTTGCAGATTTCCTTTCTTGTTCATGTCAAAGACAATGATCGGCAAATTATTTTCCTTACATAAAGTAAAAGCAGTAAGATCCATCACTTCAAGGCCTTTGCCATAAGCTTCATCAAAAGAAATGCTCTCGTACTTGGTTGCTGTTTTATCTTTTTCAGGATCGGCAGTGTAAATACCATCTACACGTGTTCCTTTTAAGATAACATCAGCTTCTATTTCAATCGCTCTTAAAGCTGCCGCCGAATCTGTTGTAAAATAAGGGTTTCCCGAACCGGCGCCAAAAATAACCACACGTCCTTTTTCTAAATGACGTACAGCTTTACGACGAATAAACGGTTCACAAATTTGCTCCATTTTAATGGCACTTTGTAAACGGGTTTGGACTTTAAGATTTTCCAGAGCCGATTGTATAGCCATAGAATTAATAACCGTAGCCAGCATTCCCATATAATCGCCATGTACACGATCCATACCACCCTGCTCTGCCTGTATTCCTCTAAAAATATTACCTCCGCCAATAACAATGGCTACCTGGCAACCGGCATCATAAGCCGATTTAATTTCTCTTGCATATTCCATTAAGCGTTCCTGGTCAATGCCAAAGCCTTTATTACCCATAAGGGCCTCTCCTGATAATTTTAAAAGTATACGTTTGTATTTCATAGTTTAATTTTATGGTCTTCTGCACATCCAACCGATGCTGCAGATCTGATATTAAAGATTCGGTATGATTATAATTAAAAAAGAACAAAAAAAATCCCGATAAAAAATCGGGATTTAAAAAAATTAAGATAATGAATAGCGTTTAAATGCAGTAGCTGTAAGGCCTTTATCAATACTTTGTAAGTATTGTAATACATTTAATTTGCTGTCTTTAATATATTCCTGGTTTAATAAAGTTGATTCTTTATAGAATTTAGCAATTTTACCTTGCGCAATTTTTTCAACCATATCTTCCGGTTTACCTTCTGCACGAATTACTTCGCGGGCAATCTCTAATTCTCTTTCTAACATTTCAGGAGTTACACCTTCTTTGTCTAAAGCTACCGGAGCCATTGCAGCTGCCTGCATTGCTACGTTTCTTCCTGCTTCATCTTCGATATCTTTGTTGAAACCAACGATTACAGATACACGGTTCCCCGGGTGAATGTAAGCCGCTACTTTTTCAGCAGTAATTACTTCAAAGTAACCGATCTCAATTTTCTCGCCGATTTTACCAACCTGCTCCATAAATTTATCGCCTACAGTAATATCGTTGTTGTATGATAATGTTAAGATCTCTTCTTTAGTTTTTGCGTTCTTTTCTAAAGCGATATCAGCAATAGAATTTGCAAAAGAAATAAAGTCTGCATTAATTGCAACGAAATCAGTTTCACAAGTAATCCAGATCAGGATACCTCTTTTGTGATCAGCTGTTGTTTTTGCTAAAACAACACCTTCTTTTGTTTCTCTGTCTCCGCGGTTAGCTGCTACTTTAGCGCCTTTTTTACGAAGGTAATCTACTGCTTTTTCAAAATCGCCATCATTTTCTTCTAGTGCTTTTTTACAATCCATCATACCTGCTCCGGTTTGTTGGCGTAATTTGTTTACTTCTTGTGCTGTAATTGCCATTGTGTTTTATATTTTATGTATTTATTAATTTATTATTTAAAAAAAACGGCCTTCCCATTTAAGGAACGGCCGTTAAAATTATAGTAGTGAAAAATTATTTTTTCGCTGTTGTTCTTTTACGAGCCGTTGGTTTGCGTGCACCACCTTCTTCCTCTTCTTTAGAGCCTTTAACAGTGATACCTTCTGCTAATTCTTCTGCTTCTTCTTTAGAATTTTTTCCTTCTTTTTCGTCAGCAGCTACTGCTTCTTTATCCATTTTACGCTCACCTAATCCTTCGTTAATTGCTTTACACATTAACTCGATGATATACGCTACAGAAGATGAAGCATCATCATTTGCAGGGATCGCATAATCCACAAAATTAGGATTAGAGTTTGTATCAACAATCGCAAATGTAGGGATGTTTAAACGTTTTGCTTCTGCTACTGCGATATGTTCTTTAGTGATATCTACAATAAATAAAGCAGATGGTAAACGTGTTAAGTCTGCTACTGAACCTAAGTTAGTTTCTAATTTAGCACGCTCACGTGAAATTTGTAATTTCTCTTTTTTAGAGATATTATCAAAAGTACCGTCAGTAGCCATTTTATCAATTTGCGACATCTTACGAACTGCTTTACGGATAGTAGCAAAGTTTGTAAGCATACCACCTGGCCAACGCTCAGTTACGTATGGCATATTGATTGCTTTTACTTTTTCTGCTACGATATCTTTAGCTTGTTTTTTAGTAGCTACAAATAATATTTTTTTACCTGAACGTGCAATTTGTTTTA
This sequence comes from Bacteroidota bacterium, assembly GCA_040389965.1. Taxonomy (GTDB): domain Bacteria; phylum Bacteroidota; class Bacteroidia; order B-17B0; family Aurantibacillaceae; genus UBA4416. The sequence continues at coordinate 35,602 of JAZJZF010000040.1, read as the reverse complement.
ACGCTGTTGCAGCTTCATCAATTTTAGCTACAGTTTTGTTAAGGTCAATAATATGAATGCCGTTTTTTTCAGCATAAATATAAGGAGCCATTGCAGGATTCCATTTTCTTTTTAAGTGACCAAAATGAGCACCTGATTCTAATAATTCGTTGAATGTATTTGACATGTCTGTATAAGTGTATTGTAAATAAATATTAACGTTTGCTGAATTGGAAACGGGCACGTGCTTTTTTCTGACCGAATTTCTTACGTTCAACCATACGTGGGTCACGTGTTACCAAACCTTCTGCACGTAATTCTTTTTTCAATTCCGGGTTGATTTCTACTAATGCTTTAGCAATTGCTAAACGCACTGCCTGAGCTTGTCCTGTAGTTCCACCACCGTTTACATTTACCTTTACATCATATAAACCAACCGATTTTGCGTTGTTTAATGATTGTAAAACATAATACTGTAAAGTTGGAGTTTTGAAATACTCTTTATAATCTCTTTTGTTGATAGTGATGATACCTGTACCTGTAGATACATAAGCACGTGCTACCGAACATTTTCTACGACCTGATGTGTTAATTACTTCCATTTATATTATGCAATAATTGTTGATAAATCTACTTTTTTTGGTTGTTGTGCAGCATGATCATGCTCTGCACCTGCAAATACAAATAAATTTGTATTGATAGCTCTTCCTAAACGGCCTTTTGGCAACATCCCGTGAACAGCATGGATAATAACCTCTGTCGGTTTTTTAGCCAATAATTCTTTTGGAGTTGCAAAACGTTGCCCACCAGGATGACCTGTGTAACGAACGTATTCTTTATCTTCCATTTTAGCTCCCGTAAAACGAACTTTTTCAGCATTGATAACAACGATGTTAGCTCCACAATCGCTGTGAGGCGTATAGTTTGTTTTATGTTTACCGCGTATCATATACGCTAATTTAGAGGCCAAACGACCTACTACTTCATTTTCTGCGTCAACCAATAACCACTCTTTTTCAGCGTTGGCTTTGTTGACAAATTTTGTTTTATAACTTAATGCGTCCACGACTTAATTTTTAATGTTAATTCTAATTTGGGCGGCAAATATATGGACTCTTTTGGAACTGACCAAGATAAATGGGCAGAATTTTCATTATTTTTTACTTTTTGCGCTATTTACGCAAAAAGTATACATTTGTAATGTTTTTAACGTCATGCTGAATCAGGTTCATGGTGACTGAATTATAAAGTTCTACTCAAATATACTAAAATATAATGGACCATTACATCCTCATGTCAGAAATAAGAAGCCTGAAACAGGCTCAGGATCCTGATTTTCAGAGAGATCTTAAAAATGTAACCGCCATTATCAATAAGCTTCATAAAAAAGACCTTATCACGCCCCTCGATATTGTTATTCCGGGCGAGTTTCAGGGTATTACCAACGATCTGCAGGGCAGCCTGCAAATGATCTTTGATATTGAGGAGTGTATTATAGAGAACAACCTCAATTTTAAATTGAAACATGTCTTATACCACGACACTATCGAAACCGTGCAAAGTAAGCATAGTGCCTATGAACGCCTGGGATTTGGCCTTATTGATGCCCGTGATAAACTTAACCAGATAAAAAAAACCGATAGCCGCTTTTTAATGGTTACCAGCAACGAAAAACAAAGCCTCGATCTCAACAACCTTTTTTTTATTTATGAAGATTACATTGATTCCTGGAAAAAAACCGATTATGAATATGTCAGCGCCTTTATGAATAATAAAGATTATAAAGAAGTAGCCTCACAATTCAACCTCAACATTTCGAGTGGCTGGCGACGTGAAAAGAGCTTGAAAATGAAACAGTATTATACTATCAAGGAAATGATATTGGGAGTGGCTGGCTAAAGCTATTTTAATCTATCTTCCGGAAAAATTACCAAGAGCAACAGAAATAATATATCACGCCACAGTTTCGTCAGGAATTTCATAGTTATTGTTTTTAACACTGCAAGTGTCCGCCGATAAAGACTGTTATAAAAGGTCTGATGTTCGGTAGAATTGGTCGAAATGGCGGTAGATTATTTTGAGAAAATCATCCTAATGATTTAGTTTAGTGATTATGTTTCGTTGACTCGTATACTCTAATTAGGTAGCAAAGTTCTCCCATAAAACCGTAAAGGTTCTGCAGATCCATCTCAACTGATCTGCAAAACCCCGGCAACAACAAATTAATAAAAAATTAACAAAAACTCTTTGCAAAATTACTATCTTATGTAGTATATTCGTGCTACAATTTATAGCAACCCATAAAATCATGAGTAAAGTTTTCAGTAACCTCAAATACCTGCGCCTCCAAAAAGGACTGTCGCAGGAGCAATTAGCCGACAACTTAGGTATTACCCGTTCGCGCCTTGGTGCTTACGAAGAAAACCGTAACGAACCCTCTATTGATCTGCTTATTGCCATCTCCGATTTTTTTCATGTGGCAGTTGATGCCCTTGTAAGAGGAGATTTAAGTAAGACAAGCCTCGACGGCTTAATGAAAATTGGCAAAAACCGTATGCTCTTTCCTGTATTAATTGATGATGACGGAAAAGATATGGTGGAACTGGTTCCTTTAAAAGCCAGCGCCGGTTATTTAAAAGGCTATGCCGATCCCGAATACATGGAGCGTTTGCCTCGTATGAAACTTCCTTTTTTACCTACCGGTAAGCACCGTGCCTTTCCCATTAAAGGCGATAGTATGCCTCCTGTAAAAGAAGGTTCTTTTGTGGTTGCCAAATACCTTGATAGAGTTGAAGATGTAAAGAACGGACATACTTACATTGTTGTTACCAAAGACGACGGCTTATCCTACAAACGTATTTTTGACCTCAACGTTAAAAAAGGATTTATGGAATGCCATTCCGATAATAAAATGTACCAGCCTTATAAAGTAAATTTAAAAGATGTGCTGGAACTTTGGGAATATACCTGCTGCATTAATATGACAGATTACAAAGAAGAAGAGCTAAACGTAGGCAGCATTATGAATATGCTTCGTAACCTGCAGGTAGAAATGGAAGTCATCAAAAAACAAGGCGTTAAAAAATTAAATTAACGGAACGTTTTTCTATAAAGTAAAGGCTTATTGAACAATAATATAGCCCTGCTCCGAAGTGTTAGAGGAGTGGTAATTGCAGTAAAAGCTGTAAGTACCCACTTTATCAAACGTGTAAGAATAAGAATTGTCGCTGGTAATTTTACCACTGTCAAACAAGCCGTTAAGGTTTGTGGCACTATGGTTAGCATTGTCTTTATTGGTAAATTTAACGGTAGTACCGGCTTTTACAACCAATTGCTGCGGTACAAATAATTTATATTCGAGCCAAATTTCGTTTGCTTCGCGTGTGCCGGTGGGTTTTTTACTGCAATCTGTAAATAACGTACTCAAGCAAACCACAGAAACTAGTATAAGTGTTTTCATGAAAACTATTTTATAAGTATAAATGTACTTATTTAAACCTCAAATCCATCATAATAAGAGTACAATTTTGTTAGTTAAAAAACGTAAAATACTTTTCAACTTAAGCTTATAGGTCATACTTTAGGGGAATATTCCCTGATATTATATGAAAAAATTTCTATCCTCAAAATTGTTCCGTGCCATCTGGTCTCTTGGTTTAGCGGCATTCCTGTTTTATATCTGCCCTCCCTGCTTCAGTAAAACCACCATTGCCATTGTACTTGGTACATTAGTAGTATTGGTAAACGGCTCCGGCGTTATCAGCAAATTTGCTATCGTAACCCATATTGCGCGCTTTTTAGTAGGTGGTTTATTTATTTTTTCAGGTTTTATCAAAGCAAACGATCCGGTAGGATTCAGTTATAAGCTCAAAGAATATTTCGAGGTATTTCAGGCCGATTCAGGAATGTCTATCTTCGAAAGTATTGCCCACCTTGCCCTACCCCTTGCCATCATATTATGTGTGAGCGAAATGGCTTTAGGTTTTATGTTACTGGTTGGCTATAAACCAAAATTAACCCTGGGCTTATTATTTGCTCAAATAGCATTCTTTACTTTCCTTACGTTTTACTCGGCTTGCTACAACAAAGTAACCACCTGTGGTTGTTTTGGCGACTTTTTAGTATTAAAACCGTGGACAAGCTTCTGGAAAGATGTTGCCTTGCTGATATTAATTACCTTGCTCATTTCAGGAAAAGACAATATCAACGAATTATTTTCGCCACTGATCACTGTTTCGTTAACGCTTATAGCCATTATTCTGTCATTTGTATTTCCTATTTACGCCTACAGAAACCTGCCTCCATTCGATTTCAGAGCTTATAAAATAGGCGATAATATTAAAGAAAACATGAAAGCCGGAGCTGATTATAAACCCGCAGAATATGAATCGGGCTTTATTTATGAAAATATAAAAACTGGGGAACAAAAACATTTCGATATGAAAAATTATCCATGGCAGGATACTCTACACTGGAAATGGGTTGCTACCGATAATATTTTAATTCACGATGCCGTACATCCTCCAAAAATTGTTGATTTTTCGATTACCTCTTTGGATGGCAACGATATTAAAGATAGTATACTCAATGTAAAAGACTATATGTTCTTATTGATTTGCTGGGATATTAACGAAACAGATGAGGATGCAACCTTACAGGCTAAAATAAATGACCTCTACAAATTAGCTTCTTCCGAAAAAATAAAAATGTTGGCCCTTACGCAAAGTGATGCAAAATTAATTGATAATTATAAGCATAAAAACCAGGCTTTATATGATTTTGCAAATGCCGATGGCGTTGTTTTAAAAACCATGATTCGTTCAAACCCAGGACTAATCCTGATAAAAGACGGTACCATTATTATGAACTGGCACCATAATAATTTCCCTACTTACAGCGAGGTAAAACAAAAATACATGAAGTAGTTCATTTACTCTTGTACCATTAAACTAAAGACATAAGCCTGAAATCATAATTTGAAACCCGTAAGGCTTATATTCACTTTTTACAAAGGCTTTGCTGCGTCAGGCTTATTTATAACATTCCTATGTTTTATTGTTTACTCTACCTGGCAGGCTAGTATTTTCATGATAGTTCCTCTCTTTTGGTTTAAGGCCATTAGCTATGCTATTATTTATTATTACATCAAAAATGCCAAACGAAAAGAATTTTATTATTACCGGGCATTAGGCGTTTCAGCCTCCATACTCTGGATAGGCTCTTTTACCATCGATTTTTTTCTGTATGTAGTTACGATGATCTTAACCGGTAAATTCTGTCATGCATAAACTGGAGATAGATAGCGTTCAGTTGCAATTTGATTTGAGAAAGATCTTATCGGACGTATATATTAAATGCGAAACAGGAAAAATTACAGGCCTGCTCGGCCGAAACGGAGAAGGAAAATCCTGTTTAATGAATATCGTCAACGGCAGCTTAGAACCCCAGAGCAAGTCTATACGGTTTGATAATGTGTTTGTTCCCTTACCCTTTAAGCGACCCGACCTGTTGCTTTATCTACCACAGTTTAATTTTATTCCGGAGCACTTAAGTTTAAAGCGCATTTTTAATGATTTTGAAATTGATTTTACCAGCTTCGAAAAACATTTTCCGGATATTGGCGCAAAATATAAATCGCCCATAAAACTGCTCTCCGGTGGGCACCGGCGCATTATTGAAATAGTAGTGATTATACGTTCCAAAACGCAGTTTGTTTTACTCGACGAGCCTTTCTCTCATATTATGCCTTTGCATGTTGAAAAAATAAAAGAGATTTTAACGGAAGAAAAACACAATAAAGGCATTTTACTGACAGACCATATGTACCGGCATATTACCGCTATAAGTGATAATTTGTATCTATTGGTTAACGGGAAAACCCATCTCACCAAGGACCTCTCAGACATTGAACGCCTCGGCTACGCAAGGCTTTAGACTATCAATAAGCGCTAAAAAAATAAGCATAGTTTAGTTTTGCGGGGATAGTTCTATATTTGACAAAAAACTTCCCCAAAGTTGACCCATTTTTCTGAAAATAATTACAAAGAATTATTTGAGCAATACCATAAAAAGGTATTCAATATTTCTTTAAATATTGTGCATAGTATTGAGGATGCTGAAGACATTACTCAGGAAGTGTTTATAGAAGTATACCATTCTTTAAGCACCTTTAAAGAGCAATCCTCGGTGGCTACATGGATCTATAGAATTGCCGTGAATAAGAGTCTGGATTTTTTAAGGTCTAAAAAAAGAAAAAAACGCTTTGCTTTTTTCACTCAGCTATTTCATCCCGAAACAGGAGAACAGCTCCGGGAAGTCTCTCATTTCAATCATCCCGGAGTAGAACTCGAAAACAAAGAACGCACTTACATTCTTTATAAAGCCATTGATAAACTCCCGGATAATCAAAAAACAGCCTTTGTACTATCTCAAATAGAAACTATAGCCCAGAAAGAAATAGCTGTCACCATGGAACTATCCGAAAAAGCGGTTGAATCATTGATACAAAGGGCTAAAGGCAATTTAAGGCAGCAATTAGGAAAAATGTACCACGAACGAAGGATTTAAAATTTAATAACGTCTAAATACACTATAAGATGCAAAAAGAAGATTGGATAAATACCATTTTAGAAAGTTCAGCCGATATAAAACCGGTTGAACCAAACCCGTATTTGTATCAGAAATTAATGAGCAGGCTTGGCGAAAGTAGTAACATTCCCGTAAAAGGTTCTTTTGTTACCGGATGGACTATTGCTGTTATTATGACCCTTGTGATCAACATTACAGGTGTTATAGCTTATACAGCCTTATCAAACCAAAAGAATGAAACAGCAGCCGTTAAAGCTATATCTAACGAAATAATTACTTCCACAACTTATAACTATTAACATGACAGATTATAAGGTTATAAAATACTGGAAAGGCTTTGCGTTAATTTTGGTTGCTTTAAACATTTTATTGCTCTGCATATTAGTCGTAAAACCACTTACAAGGCCCGAACGTCCTAATGACAGACCAAGAGAAGAAGGTCCGGCGAAATTTATCATTGAAAAACTAAAATTTACACCTCAACAGGAAACCGATTTTACAAAACTTAAACTTCAGCACCAGGCAGCTGTTAGAAAATTAAGAAATGAAGGCAGATTATTAAGAGAGTCTTTTTTTGAAGGATTAGAAAAAGATTCTGTTTCTGTTAACAAAGACATCACCGCTCAGCGAATTGCCGAAAATCAAAAACAGCTTGAACTGGTTACTTATGACCATTTTGAGCAGGTAAAAAAAATATGCACTCCTGAACAGAAACTTATTTTTAATGAGATCATCGGGGAAGTACTCCAACAAATGGCTCCGCACCCTATGCACAAACCCGGCGATGAACGTCCTTAAAAAATATTCAACCATTAACTATGGCATCGCCCTTCTTTTTAGCGTATGGTGTTGCTATAGTTTTACAAATGCCCAAAAACCTATTACAGCTAAAAAAAACGATCAGGGAAAAATTATTCTTAAATTGAATCTGGTATTTAACGAACAAGCACTGTTATTAGGGAACAAGGCTTATATCAATGCCTCCGGCGATTCTTTAATTGTGGATGAATTTAAATGTTACATCAGCACACTCCGTTTTTTTAATTCAAAAAATCAGGTTTCTTCTGAACCAAATAGTTACCATTTAATAAACGCCGAAGACAGCTCCTCACTGACTATTTCTGTAACTAAAATACCTGCAGGAAATTACATTGGGTTAAACTTTAATATAGGAATTGACAGCACAACCAGCGTTTCAGGGGCTTTAGACGGTGCGCTCGATCCTACTAAAGGCATGTTCTGGGCATGGAACACCGGCTACATAGCGGCTAAACTACAAGGGCGTTCTAAAAAGTGTAATACTTTGCACCATGCCTTCGAATACCATATTGGTGGCTATTTACAGCCTTACCACGCTCTTCGAAATATTGATCTGAAACTGCAAAACCTGAAAGTAGAGTCCGGTAAAACCACTGTTATTGAATTAAAAGTGGATGTAGCAGAGTGGTTTAAAACTCCTTATTTAATAGACCTTTCAAAAACAAACAATGTCGTTCTTCCTAATAAAGAGGCCATAACGATAGCCACTAATTATTCGGATATGTTTTCAGTTTCAAAAACAAGGGATCCTTTTTAGTGAAAAGAAAAAAAAAACATATCGGTTTTGCTTTATTAACTGCTATCCTTGGCATGCTTAGTTTTATGCCGAACCGTGAACCCGATATAAAATTCGTCATTCCAAAAGGATGGCCCAAGCCTGTGTATAATTTTGCGGGAAATACATTAACGACTAATGGTTTTAAGCTTGGCAGGGCATTATTCTTTGATCCCCTATTATCAAGAGATAGCAGCACATCCTGTTCCAGCTGTCATTTACAATTTACAGCATTTACGCATGTTGATCATAGCTTAAGTCATGGCATTAATGGCTTAAAAGGAACACGCAACTCAAGCACGCTCTTTAACTTAGCCTGGAATACCTCTTTTATGTGGGATGGTGGCGTTAATCATTTAGAAATGCAACCCATTAATCCCATTACAAATCCTGTAGAGATGGACAGTAAACTGGAAGATGTGATCCTGAAATTAAACCATTCCCCACACTACAAAAAGCTTTTTTATAGCGCCTTTCAGGACAGTGTGATTACTTCCAAATATTTATTTAAAGCCCTTGCCCAGTTTACAGTCATGTTTGAGTCGTACAACTCTAAATATGATAAAGTAAGCCGTAAAGAAAAAGGATTTGAGTTTACTGCCGAAGAGCAGAAAGGATACGCTATATTTCAAAAAAACTGTAATACCTGTCATGCAGAGCCTCTATTTACCAACCATACGTTAAAAAATAACGGCTTAGCTCTTGATCCTGAATTAAATGATGTTGGAAGAATGAAGATTACCCAAAACCGGGAAGACTCATTAAAATTTAAAGTTCCATCGCTTCGTAATATCACTGTTTCGGCACCTTATATGCATGATGGCCGTTTCAGAAACCTCGATCAGGTTATATCGCATTATACAGATGGAATAATTCATTCGTCTACCCTGGCAACAGAATTAAAACAAAAGATCAGCTTATCGGCTGAAGATAAAAAAAATCTGATCCTTTTTTTAAACACCTTAACGGATAAGGAATTTCTGTTCGATATGCGATTTAGAAATTATTTAAATAATTAGCGAAGGATTTGTTTTTTAATAACGTCTAAACTCATAAATGTCCTAAATATGAAGTACCCTGTAGCCATCATTATTCTAAAATAAAAACATCTGATATATGAACATCAAAAAACACATCATCATTGGTTTATTAAGTGCAACGGCACTTACAAGCCACGCGCAGGGCCCTGCAGTTACATCCTGGGTTTTAAATAATACAGGAGCTACAGGCTATGGCGGAATTTCATCTAATGTACAACAGGTGCAATATTCTACCAGCAACGTTTACATTAGCGCTACCTGTATTCCCGGTTATGCTATCGGACCCTGGTCAGGAAATCCAAACGTACCTGCCAACCAGAACTTCGTTTATAAATTTACGCGTAGCCCGCAACAAAATACGGGTACAGCTACAGCAGTTGGTAATGGCCATATTGGCGTGTGGACAAACGGTGTCAGCATTTTTAATGTATCAGATGCACAATCATACAACAACCAGGGAATATGGAACCGAAATGCTTATTTCTGGGAAGGTTCAGGATTTGACAATTGCCTGGGGCATCCTCAGCAACAAGGAGAGTACCATCACCATGTAAGCCCAAAATGCTTATACGATATTAATGCCAGTACAGTGCACTCACCTATTATTGGTTATGCCTTTGATGGCTATCCGGTTTATGGAGCGTATGCCTATACCAATGTTGACGGTACCGGTGCTATTAAAAGAATGCAAAGTAGTTATACCGCCACTACTACCTCTACCCGTACTAACGGCCCAACTGTAAGCACTACCTACCCTGTTGGATGCTTTATTGAAGATTATGTGTTTACTGCAGGTTCAGGCGACCTGGATATCCGTAACGGGAGATTTTGCATTACACCCGAATATCCTACAGGAACTTATGCATACTTTGTAACGATTGATGCAAGCTTAGCGCCTCAATTCCCTTATACATTTATAGGAAGTTATTATGGTGTGGTACAATCAGGAAATATGGGGCCTTCAGGCGGACACAATACAATTTCGGAACCTGTAACCACTTACTCAACAACGGTGGGTATTAAAGAAGAAGCACCAAAATTAACGCTGCAATTGTATCCTAACCCAACAGAAGATTATTTGTTTTTATTTATTGATCCTATCGCTTCCAATAACTTCACCGCTGAAATCATTGATGTGACAGGAAAAGTGGTCATCTCTGAAAAAAACATCCAGCCAACCATCTCTTATACGTTTGATGTTACAAAACTGGCAAAAGGAATGTATACGGTAAAAATTCAGAATGCAACACATAAATTAATAGAATCCCCCAAAGCTAAAAGAGACCATTTGATGGTCTCTTTTTTTATTCTATAAAAGCTGCTTAATTACTTCCCTCTTAATTTATCGTATTCTTTTTCAACAGAATTATGATTAACAAATACATAAGCTCCTAAAAAGCTGAATACAAGTCCTATTCCCCAACCCAGCATAGGAAATATAGGCCATGGCACTCCTGCCGATTCTTCTTTGTGATCGGTAAAATACCAAATCAGCCAAAAAAATACATTAATGACGATATAAGTTGCCAAATGTCTTTTGAAGCCAACACGTTTTTTTGCAAGTCTCCAAAGTTCTTTTTCTTTTTCCGTTTCCATAGTTTGAAATGTTGAGTTATAAATTGTTTTATTTAGGTTTATGGTTCTTCGTTTAACTGGTTTTAGTCTTTGGAGTAAGATATGCTTTTAGGCTCTCTACATATTCTGCAAAAGCCTTTATGCCTTTATCTGTTATTTTACAGGTGGTTTGGGGATAATTATTTTTAAAGGACTTTTCAATCTCAATATAACCGGCTTCTTTTAATTTTTGCAGCTGTACACTTAAGTTACCTGCAGTTGAGTTCGTCTCTTCTTTTAAATAAGAAAAATCTGCTTCATTAACCCCTGCCAATAAGGATATAACAGCCAATCTGAGCTGTGAATGCAATAATGGATTGAGTTCTTTAAGCGCCATTAATTTTTATATTTTGCACGTAGCATATGTCCCGGAATAATATAAGATACCAGGATGGCGAGTGCCAGCACCAGAAATTGGTATTCGCCGTGGTTAAATGTAAAATAACCACATAACAGAAACAACGGAAAACACAAGGCTCCGCCTATCATCATAGGTACAAAGCGGATGATACGTCCTGTACAAAAAATCCCAATGCCATATAATAAAATAAAGGTCGGCATGATCTCGAGGTTCACTCCCATGAAGATGGAAGCGATTACGCTTAAGATAGCGAGCCCAACCGTGAGCCACACCTGGTTTACGTGACTTTCGAGATAGGTTTTTACTTTTTGTTTTTTAGACTGGTTTCTGCCATAGAAATAAGAAATAATTCCTCCTAAAGGCATGAGCAGCCAAACCATACCTGTGTTTTCGCGCAACACTGGAAGCAGAAAATAAGACAACATGCCGGCTGCAAACGTAAGCCAGCCCCACATGATATAATAAAAACTGTCAATGCTATAATTTTTTTGAGTACGCTGTATCATACTGTTTATAATATCAAGACTCTCAGCAGCGTCAATTGTTTTCTCTTCCATGGCTGTTTATTTTTTTTCGTTATTACTTATGTTTTTAAGTTCCTTCTCCGCTTCTTCTTTCCCCCACTCCGGATAATACTCGGCCTGAGGTTTAAATGCCTTAAACTTTTCGAGTGATTTTTCTAATACAGGTTTTGCTTTTTTAGACCCACCACCAAATACTTCGGGGGTATAAAGCAAAGCGCGGCCTTTTAATAAATACCCTCTCGGATTAGCTTCATTTAACTTAATGGCAGCGTTAGCATGCTTTGTAGCGAGACCACCATATTTTTGTCCGCGTTTTTTTTCATTCACCAAAATGCGTGCAGCGGCCAGCATCGATTTTAATACTTCTATTTCTGAATTAGCCGGACTTAATGAATCGGCTAGCTTGGCCAGTTTATCGCCCTTGCCACAGATAGCGTCGGCCTCTGTTTTAGATGCTTCAAAAGCAACAAGCGCATGACACAACCCTGCATAATAATAAGCCAGCCATTCCTTTTTTTCAGAAAGGGCCAGTGTTTCAAAACCCGGAGCAATCTTTGCAAATTCCGATTTGCTTTTAGCCGCATTAAATTGTGTGACGTACTTTTTCAGACCTGTTTTATAAGCCTGACTTTGACCAAAAGCCACTGATACAGACAAACAGACAAAAATGACAGCATAAATAACTTGTTTAAAAAAAACTTTCATGACACAAATATAAACTAGTTTATATTATAAACCAAATTTATATATTCGTACTATATTAAAATGAATTAAGGATTTATATTAGGTTTATAATCTGAATAATATGCTGCAAAGGTTCCTAATTATATTTATTATTTTTTTATCCGTTCATAGCTTTGCTACTACTATCCTAGAGGGCAAAGTCATTGACCAAAGCACAAAAGAGTCCCTGGCTTTTGTAAGCATTGTTATAAAAGGCACGCAAAAAGTGGCTTATACAGACATTGAAGGACGATTTAAGATTACTTCAGAGGCAGAGGTAAATGATCTTCTCTTCTCCTATGTGGGTTATGAAAGTATGACTTACCATGTAACCGATCATCAAAACATCCTGATTAAAATGATTCGCAAAGATCAGGAGTTGAATACTGTAACCATTATTGCCGGAGAAAACCCTGCGCATCGCATTATTAAAAGGGCTTCGCACAACAGAAAACTCAACGATCCCGATCACATCAATGATTACCGTTGTACGATCTATAGTAAGACCTATTACGACCTGGTGCGAAATACGCTTTCCAAAAAAGACTCACTATTAAAAGACAGTCTTGCAAAACAAACCAAACCCATAAAAAAAGATTCGCTTCAGAAAGATACTACTGCCATTTTCCTGAGATACCTGATTGATAAATCACACATCTTTATGATGGAATCGGTGTATGAACGCAAATACTTGTCTCCCGGAAACATTAACGAAACGGTTGTTGCCACAAAAGCTTCGGGCTTAAAAAATCCTTCTTTCTCTACCTCAGCTACAGATTTGCAGCCATTTAGTTTTTATAAGGATTATTTTAATATGCTTGGCAAAGATTACCTCAACCCTATTAGTCCCGGTAGTACTGCTAAATATTTTTTTCAGATAGAAGACACCTTATATCAGGATCTGGATTCTGTTTACATTATTAGTTTTCGCCCCTTAAAAGATAAAAACTTTACAGGCCTACAGGGCGTACTCTACATTAATACCAATGGCTATGCCATACAAAATGTAATAACCTCACCCTACGATAAAGGATTAATGGATCTTAAAGTACAACAGCAATACCAACTTGTAGACGGTAAACAATGGTTTCCTCAACAATTGAATTACGAATTGTTTTATAAAAACTATCCTTCCAAAATGCTGGGTATGAAACTGACAGGCAAAAGTTATATTACCGGCATTAAGCTTGACGAAGGTTTAAGAAAAAGAGATTTTGGCTTCGCTACGGTTACGATGGATCCCGAGGCTGCTTTTCACGATTCCACTTACTGGAGTAAAAACCGACACGATACCTTAGGTATAAAAGAAAAACTGACCTACCACTTACTCGATAGCATTGGAGAAAAGAAACACTTCGACCGGTATTTAAAAGTAGTGGAAGCCTTAGCTACTTTTCAGATTCCTATTTCCATTATTAGCCTCGATCTTAATCATATTATTAATCTTAACGATTATGAAACCGTGAGATTGGGACTGGGAGCACATACCAACGATCGCCTCTCGAAATGGTTTACTGTTGGAGGCTATGCCGGTTATGGCTTTAGAGACAAAGTAGTAAAATACGGAGGCGATGCTAAATTATATTTGAGAAAAAACAGCAAAGATTATTATTTAAAATACAGTTACTCCAATGATATTGCCGAGCCGGGAAAGGCACAATACTTTTACAGCACACTTAACCTAAACCGTAGCCTCATGGCTTCGCGCATGGACCACATCGTACAACAGGAAGTTAGTTTGAATTTCAGAGCATTAAAATATTTAACGGCCAATGTAGCGCTGAATCAAAATCAACGAACACCAAATTATGCTTATGATTTTTATACAGATGTCTTTAGTGCCCCGCAAAATTCTGTCTTTAAATCTACGGAGTTAAGAATAAAAGGTCGTTATGCTTATCAGGAAAAGCTGGTACAATCGTTTGGACAAATGCTTTCTTCAGGCTCTAAATATCCTATTCTGCACTTTGCCTATACCGCAGGTTTTAAAACACCTGGCTATGGCGATTACCGTTTCAATAAAGTATCGGCTGGTATCGAAAAAACATTCCTTATCCGAAACTTCGGTAAAACCAATATCCTGCTCGAAGGAGGTATGGTAGAAGGCATTGTACCTTACCCCTATTTATTTAATGGTAATGGCAGCTTTACAAAAGACGGGTATTTATATGTACGCCATAACTTTCAAACCATGGGCCTTTATGAGTTTTTATCCGACAGGTATGTGAATGTTTTTTTATCGCATGACTTTGGTTCCTTATTATTTAAAACACAAAAGCATCAACCCGAATTGGTGGTCTTTACCAACATTGGTTATGGTACCTTGCAGGATTCGTCAAGACACAGTCTGCTCCCCTTTAAAACCATGGAAAAAGGATTTTACGAAAGCGGTCTGATGATTAACAATATTGTAAAATACAATTACCTCAATTTATTTTACCTGGGCATAGGTGGCGGTGCTTTTATGCGTTACGGAGCCTATGCCAATAAAAAATGGCAGGATAATATGGCTTATAAATTATCTATGACAGTAACGTTTTAATACCTGAGTACAACATTCATAATACTATGTTAAACAACAGGTAATATGCAGGCGCAAACAGATGCGTAATATTGCGCCGTATTATTTTACTCTATGTTTTCTTTTCTTTTAAGCAATTACATTTCACTTTTGTCTTTAATTAATCCCCTTGGCGGAATCCCTGTATTTTTATCACTTACCGCCAAACATCCCACTGACTGGGTAAAAAAACAAATTTTCAAAACAAGTTTAAATGTGTTTGTTATTTGTGTAGTGTCCTTTTTAATGGGGAATTACGTTTTAGAGTTTTTCGGGATCTCTATCAATGCTTTAAAAATTGCAGGAGGAATCATTATTGCCCGCTCAGGCTTTCAATTATTAAATGCTACTCATAAAAAAGATATTGGCCGAAAAATTCAGGAAGAATCCTTACATAAAGAAGACATTTCCTTTACGCCACTTGCCATGCCCTTACTTTCTGGCCCGGGCTCTATTTCTTTTTTAATTAACCTGTCCATACAAACCGATCATCATACGGCTAATATGGCCTATGTCCTTTTTTCCATTCTATTGGTCAGTATCAGCATTCTTGTTATATTGATGCTGGCACCAAAAATATTGCAGTACATGGGTCAGGCAGGTTTAAAAGCCTTGTCAAAAATTATGGGATTTATCGTTTTATCTATCGGAATTCAGTTAATTATCAGCAGCGTTATATCCATCATAACCTCTCTAAAACTATAAGGTTACAAAACAATACATCCAATTATTAAATTATCCGGCTTTTATAAAACCTCAAAAAAAGAAACACAGGCATCATTCAACTTTGCCATTTGTTCCTGATCATGGTGCTCCTTATTTTTTTTATCGAAGAATGCAGGAATCGTATTTTCATTAAATTTTAATACGGCAATTTCATTCAAATATGTTTTATATTGATCCGATTTTTCGAAATTTTCATAGGCCAGGCTACCTTCGGGTGTGATCTTACAGGTACTGCATTCTCTGAAATGTGTCACATTCACAAAATTTCTTGTCTCCAAAAATTTCATTTCTTTAAAGATCAAATGACTTGAGAATTTTTTCCCAAAATCATCTTCCCAATCATTTGCCTTATATACAGTAAGGTTTCCAAGAGTCCTGGCTTTTTCATTATAAATTTTTCGAAGTAAAAGGTATACCAGGTAATATGAGCTCATCATTAATCGGTTTATATTATTAAAATATGATTGAATTAAAAAAGCGACTAGCTTCTTTCAAATTTCCTCTCCCATAGCACATCGTTGAGCGCCGGAGCTTTTACTTCTCCAAAAATCAGTTCAAATTCATCGGCGTGTTTTACATAGTACTTTTGTTTTTCTGTAAAGAGCAATTTATCATTGAACCATTGCGAGCCTGCCGAAATTTCCTCGAGTGTTGACGTGCCTTTTATGGTTGTTGTTATACTTAGTTTTCTGCTGCCAATTTTAACGGTGACTTCAGTACCGTCCTTTTTAAAAGCCCATTCGCCAACCATCCTTTCCACTATTTTGTTTTTTGTGTAATTATCTCCTCCACTCATTTAAGCCGCTTTTATTTTTTGGGCGGAAGTTTAAAGCTATCTTAATACAACCGATTAAGGCGTTTTTAGTTATAACCAATTCTGCAATTATCTAAATTCAATACTAAAATGCATCCATTTTGTTGAAAACTTAAAAAATATCTTCTTCCAAAATAGCCATTGAAAGCACCTGATACCAAAGAAATAGCATTTTTTAAGGGAGTTTTTTAGAGCCCAATTTTGTTAATAGTTTGTTTATTAACAAAATAGTAGTACCTTTGCACCGCAATTAGATTTAATATTTGCATCCAAACATTGTGATCGCGCCTACGTCGGGCTATAAAAGTTCACAGCTACTGCGGAAATTAAATCTCTTAGAGCAGCTAGTATAAACAATTTAATTTAAACAAATGACATTTCAAGACTTAGGCTTGGAGCCAATGCTCCTTAAGGCCGTGACCGAAATGGGCTTCGAAAATCCTACGCCCATTCAAGAACAAACCATTGCCCAGTTGCAAGGAAAATCAACGGACATCGTTGCATTAGCGCAAACCGGCACAGGTAAAACAGCAGCATTTGGCTTACCAATGCTTGCAAAATTAAACTTAAGTGATCGCTCTACACAGGCGTTAATCTTGGCTCCAACACGTGAGCTTTGTATGCAAATCACAAAAGACATTATCAACTACTCTAAATACTTAGGTGGTTTAAAAGTAACTGCCGTATATGGTGGCGCGCCTATCATGGGCCAGATCCGCGATGTAAAAGCAGGATCACAGGTAATTGTGGCCACTCCGGGCCGTTTGATTGACATGATCGACCGTAAAGCAATCGACTTATCTCACGTAGATATCGTTGTATTGGATGAGGCTGATGAGATGTTGAACATGGGCTTTAAAGATGATTTAGACCAGATTTTAGGTAACACGCCTCCAACAAAAAATACCTGGTTATTTTCTGCAACTATGCCGCGCGAAGTGGAACGTATTGCAAGCAAATACATGGAAAACCCTTTGTCAATTGCCGTTGGTAACCGTAATCAAGGTGCCGAAAATATTGAGCACATTTATTACCAGGTGCAGCAACGTGACCGTTATGCGGCTCTTAAACGTATTGCTGATTTTTACCCGGATATATTTGGTATTGTTTTCTGCCGTACAAAAGCAGAAACACAGGATGTAGCTGACCAGTTAATTAAAGACGGTTACAATGCAGATGCTTTACACGGTGACCTTTCTCAGGCGCAACGTGATTTAGTAATGAAGCGTTTCCGTAGCCGTACTTTACAGATGTTGGTAGCAACAGATGTAGCAGCACGTGGTATTGATGTTAATAATGTAACACACGTTATTAATTACAACTTACCTGAAGATGCTGAGAATTATACTCACCGTAGCGGACGTACAGCCCGTGCAGGTAAATCAGGTATTGCCATTGCGATCGTAACACCTAAAGAAACCTACAAAATAAAAGAGATCGAACGCATTATTCAAAGTAAATTCACAAAAGCAGATGTACCAACAGGTGTTGATGTGTGTGAAAAACAATTATTCCACTTAGTACATAAATTACATAATGTAGAAGTGAAGGATGATGAAATTGAAAAATACCTTCCAAAAATTTATGATGAGTTGAAAGACCTGTCTAAAGAAGAATTGATCAAGCGTTTTGTTTCTGAAGAGTTTAACCGTTTTTATACTTATTACCAAAACTCACAGGATCTTAACTCAGGTGGCGATGGCGCTCCTAACGGAAAAACAACACGTTTCTTCGTTAACATGGGCCAGTTAGACGGATTTAACCGCAACTCCATTAAAGATTTCTTAACTGAAATTTCGAATGTACATGCTCGTATGATCTTTAACATTGATGTGAAAAACTCTTTCTCTTTCTTTGAAACAGAAAACAAACACATGGATGATTTCTTAAACTTAAACAAAGCCGGTATTGAATTTAATGCACGTCCGGTATCGTTTGAAGTATCTAAAGCCAAATCAGGCGGTTACGGAGAAAAACGTTCATTTGGTGGCGGATCACGTGAAGACGGACAACGCAAATCATTTGGTGGTGGAGAACGCAGATCATTTGGTGGAAACCGTGAAGGCGGCGAACGTAAATCATTTGGTGGTGGAGAACGCAAATCATACGGTGGCGGTAACCGCGAAGGTGGTGAACGTAAATCATATGGTGGTGGAGAACGCAAATCATACGGTGGTGGCGAAAGAAACTCTTTCGGTAAACCAAGCGGAGAAAAATCATTTGGTGGTAACCGTGAAGGTGGAGAACGTAAAAATCGTTTTTCTAAATAAGTAATCTATTTTAGCAGGTTTTTGCAGTATTATTGCAAAAACCTGCTTTATTTATAGGAAAGAACAATGGAATTTAAGCTGTGGATATATTATTTTAAGAAAAAACCACAGTATTTTTTGTAGGTTTAAAAAAAGATATTATATTTGCGTCCCTTTTTGAGGGGAAAACATTTTTAAAGATTATAACATCATGTCACGTATTTGTCAATTAACAGGAAAAAAAGCGATGAAAGGAAACCACGTTTCTTTTTCTAATACTAAAACTCGTCGCCAGTTTAAAGTAAATTTAAAAACTAAAAAGTTTTTCGTTCCTGAAACAGGAGAATGGGTTACACTTCGTGTATCTACATCTGCAATTAAAAACATTAACAAAAAAGGAATTTTTGCTTGTTTAAAAGACGCTGTTGAAGGCGGAATTTTAGCTTAATTTCATAAATATCACAGAAAATGGCAAAAAAAGGTAATAGAATTCAAGTAATTTTAGAATGCACTGAGCATAAAGACAGTGGTAAACACGGTACATCCCGTTACATTACTACTAAAAACAAAAAAAATACGCCTGATCGTATTGAATTGAAAAAATACAACCCGATTTTGAAAAAAATGACGGTTCATAAAGAAATTAAATAATCCCTTTAAAACGATAGTAAAATGGCAAAGAAGGTAGTTGCAACACTAAAAACAGGTAAAGGAAATAGCTTTACTAAAGTGATTAAAGTAATTAAATCCCCAAAAACAGGAGCTTACGCTTTCAGGGAAGAAATCGTTCAAAACGAATTAGTAGCTGATTATTTGAAAAAATAATTACCTCAACACTTTTATCAAAAGCTTCTTCAGCAATGAAGGAGCTTTTTTGTTTCAAATAATTACGTTTTATAATATTATTCGTCACTGCAAGAATTTGTTATTTTAGATGCTCTGTTCTTATTTAAACCTTTTTATTTAATACATTTGTAGGCGACTAAACACGCACATAACACCTATGGGATTTTTCAGTAAACTATTTGGCAAAGAAGAAAAAGAAAGTCTGAACGAAGGCTTGTCAAAAACCAAGGAAAGTTTTTTTGGGAAACTTGCCAAGGCTGTCGCTGGAAAATCGACCGTAGATGCCGATGTACTGGATAACCTGGAAGAAGTATTAATTTCGGGAGATGTAGGCGTAAACACGACATTAAAGATCATTAAACGCATTGAAGCACGTGTAGCTGCCAATAAATATGTTGGTACAGGCGAATTAAATAATTTACTGAAAGAAGAAGTGGCGGCATTACTCACCGAAAACAATTCGACAGATGCTACCAGCTTTGAAATTCCTGCAGATAAAAAACCTTACGTGATTATGGTAGTGGGCGTTAATGGCGTTGGTAAAACCACCACCATTGGCAAACTCTCTCATCAATTCAAAAAAGCAGGATACCATGTGGTACTTGGAGCGGCTGATACGTTCAGAGCGGCTGCGGTAGAGCAACTAACCATATGGAGCCAACGTACGGGAGTAGATATTGTATCGCAGGGCATGAATGCAGATCCTGCAAGTGTAGCCTTTGATACCTTAAGTAGTGCCAAAGCAAAAGGAGCCGATGTGGTGATTATCGACACCGCCGGACGCTTACACAACAAAATTAATTTAATGAACGAGCTTACCAAGATCAAGAATGTGATGAAAAAGGTGATTCCTGATGCGCCACACGATGTGCTATTGGTTTTAGATGCAAGTACCGGGCAAAACGCCATTGAACAATGTAAACAATTTACCGCTGCCACTGATGTAACAGCTTTGGCATTAACCAAATTAGATGGT
>JAZJZF010000040.1:0-14998 GCA_040389965.1 Bacteroidota bacterium | reverse complement strand
TCAATTTAAAATACCGGTAAAATATATTGGCGTAGGCGAAAAAATGGAAGACCTGCAGGTATTTAACCGTACCGAGTTTGTGGATAGTTTGTTTAGTCAGGGCTAGATTTTAATTTCGCCATTACATCTCGTCATTGCGAACGCAGTGAAGCAATCTCATACAACTCAAACTATTCTAATTTCTTAGTAAGCATTTATGTATCAGTAAATGATAGGTTTGAGATTACATCGTTCCCAAATCAAGTTCGGGACAGGCAATACCTCCTCGCAATGACAAATACTTAATCCCTCTTAAAGCTCATTCTCTCCCCTTTTTTACTTTCGTCAAAGGTTCCGTTGTCATACACCAAATGGCCGCTTACAATGGTTTTATTGATACTTGCAGAGAAAGTGGTTCCTTCAAATGGACTCCAACCACATTTGTACAATAAGGATTCTTTAGTTACTTCCGTAGGTTTGTTAAGATCTACTAGTACCAAATCAGCAAAGTAGCCTTCACGGATATAGCCTCGTTTTTCAATATTAAAAATATCAGCCACGTTATGCGACATCATACGCACAATTTTATCCAAACTTATTTTCCCTTGTTTGTAAAATTCGAGCATAGCTAAAATAGAATGCTGTACCAAAGGTCCACCACTTGGCGCTTTCAAATAAGGCAACTGTTTTTCTTCTAAGGTATGCGGAGCATGGTCTGTAGCTATGACATCAATTCTCCCGTCTAAAACCGCTTCAAAAATATGAGCCCTGTCGTATTCTGTTTTTACAGCCGGATTCCATTTAATGAAATTGCCTTTTTTATTATAATCATCTTCGTTAAACCACAAATGATGAATACAGGCTTCGGCAGTAATGCGTTTTTTCTTTAAAGGAATTTTATTAGTAAATAAATTAAGCTCTTTAGCCGTTGATATATGCAGGATATGTAAGCGTGTATCGTATTTTTTAGCAAGGTTCACTGCAAAGGACGACGAGCGGTAGCAAGCTTCTTCACTACGAATAATAGGATGAAAATAGGCCGGCAGATCTTCGCCGTACTCTTCTACTATACGTGCCTGAGTTTCTTTGATCAATGGGTCGAATTCACAATGCGTGGCAATTAAGGTATTCGACTTCGAGAAAAATCCTTCCAGTGTTTTTTCATTATCTACCAGCATATCGCCGGTGCTTGATCCCATAAACAGTTTTAAACCGCATACTGTTTTATAATCCACCTTCAGTGTTTCTTCCAAATTAACATTGGTCCCCCCCATATAAAACGAATAATTGGCAAGCGAACATTCCTTTGCCCGTGCGTACTTTTTATCCAACTCGATAAGTGTAACCGTTTGCGGATTGGTGTTGGGCATTTCCATAAAGGAAGTCACTCCACCGGCTACGGCAGCTTTTGCTTCTGTATAAATTTCGCCTTTGTGCGTTAAGCCGGGCTCTCTGAAATGCACCTGATCATCAATCGCGCCGGGCATTAATACAAGCCCCTCTGCTTCAATAATTTTGGCATTAGCGTCCGTTATATCTCTATCAATCTGGCTAATATAATTTCCTTCGATCAGTATATCCGAAACGTAAGATTCGTCTTCATTAATAATCGTGGCATTTTTGATCAGTATTTTTTGCATGGGCTTAGCTATAATTTACCCCGCCTGTTTTGTAAAATACAGGGGGTATTTTCAGGATGCAAATTACTAAATTATGGATTATTTATTCAAAGAATCTAACACTGTTATTTCCACTTTGGTTAAACCCGATCTGATAAAATTTAATTGTTTAGCCGCTCTTTGGGTCAGATCGATACTGCGTTTTGAATTTTGAGGCAGCCGGTCGTTGATACGTACAATAACGGTAGAATCGTTCTTTAAATTCCTGACCATCACATAGGTGCCAAATTTCAGCTTTTTATGGGCAGCCGTTAAACTATCATTACTGAATTTTTGGCCCGAAGTCGTTTTGCGCCCGTTGAACTTTTTAGCATAAAAACTGGCTGTTCCTTTGGTTTTATTTATTTTCGGGATCGTATCCTGTCCGTAAAACAGAAAAGCCGAAAGTAGAAAAGCGATCATGAAACCATATCCTCTCATACTCAAAGCTAAATCATTTTTGCCATATAGGGCCTATATTGCCCTTTTAATATAACACTAGCTTAACCTAAATTAACACTCTTTCCGAAATATCCAGGTAAATATACCGCTTTTAGGAAACAACAATAATTGTATATTTACACTCTAAATTTATGGGCAAAAACCTTGTTATAATTCCTACTTACAACGAAATTGAAAACATTGAAAAAATGGTTCACACTGTTTTTTCATTACCCCGTGAGTTTGAAATATTAATTGTTGACGACGGATCTCCGGATGGTACAGCTGCTAAAGTAAAAGAGCTGCAAAAACAATACACAGGCAAACTACATATCGAAGAAAGAAAAGGCAAACTGGGCCTGGGAACTGCTTATATACATGGTTTTAAATGGGCTTTAGCCAGAGACTATGATTACGTCTTTGAAATGGATTGCGATTTTAGTCATAATCCTGCCGACCTGGTACGTTTACTTGAGGCTTGCGAAAAGGGTGCCGATGTTGCTGTGGGTTCACGTTATGTAAAAGGTGGTAAAGTAGACAATTGGCCTATAGGAAGGATCCTGATGAGCTATTTTGCTTCTGTGTATGTTCGTATGATCTTATGGATTCCGGTAAAAGACACTACTGCAGGTTTTAAATGTTACAGACGTAAAGTACTTGAAACGATTGATCTTGACCTGATAAAATTTATGGGTTATGCTTTTCAGATAGAAATGAAATACAGGGCAGTGAAAAAAGGTTTTAAAATTGTGGAAGTTCCTATTATGTTTACCGACCGGGTTTTAGGCGTAAGCAAAATGAGTACCAAAATCTTTAAGGAAGCCTTTATCGGTGTGGTGCAGATGCGTTTTAATAAGTAACAATCTGTTCTTTAGTCAATTCATTAAAGACTATACAGCTATTTTACCAGCGCACCATTTGTTCTCAATAATTCCGTTTCAGCAAGCTTAATGGCATATAAAGCGTTTATATAACGCACCTGTGCATCTTCCAGATTTTTTTGAGTTTCTATGGTTTCCAATAAACTGGCTTTCCCTATTTTATACCTTTCCAACGAAACTACCTGCACTTGTTTTGAATCGGCCAGGTTTTGCGTTTCAAGATCTACAATTTGTTTATTCATTTGAAACGATTTAAAATTCACAAATACCGATGCATCCACCAATTGCTCAGTTTGCTGCGTAATATAACGTTGGTTAAGTGTTACAAGGTTTGCTTCTTTAATCAGTTTTTGATTTTTCATGCCATTAAATAATAACCAGCTAGCCGTAACACCTCCATTTAAACCTGTTTGTCTGTTTAAAAAAACGATACCTGCCTGACTCTGACTCCGAAGAAATGTGTAAGAACCATTCAGCTGAATTAAGGGTAAATTATTTGCTCTATATTCTTTTATACGCTGTTGTGCAATTAACTCGCTTTGTTTTGATATTTGAATAGCCGAATTTGTGCTGATAGAACTTTTTTTGAGATCCTCATACGTTGGATTATAATTAACAATAATAGAATCTGTTGTTTTAAAATCCGTATCAATAGGCTGACTGATCAATTGGTTCAATTGTGTTTTTGCATTCAACAAATCTAACTCTAACTGTATGATCGATGATTTTGCTTTATTATAATCCGATTGTGATAACAGCAAATCAACCTTCGAATCTGAGCCTATCTGAAGTTTGAGTTGTGCAATTTTTTTCCGCTCTTCATAAATTTCGAGGTTTTGCTTTGCAGCCTTGATCAGCGCATCTGTTTTTACAATATTATAATATGCTGCTATAATATCGTAGGTTGTATTTTCCATTTGCTGCTTTAAGTAAACAGCAGACAATTGTTCATTTTCATTTAAGCGTTTTTTAATTGCAAACATTCTTAACCCGTCAAAAATGGTCCAATAGGCATTTATAGAGGCTCCCGAAGTATTAGACTGAGCTCCGTTTTTATCCTGTACCACGCCGGTATTAAATTCCTGATGCGAATTAAGGGTCGCTAAATTTAAATTACCATTTACCGTAACAGAAGGCGACATGCCTGCTGCACCAATATTGTTTTGTACTTTGGCTATTTCCTGATTGTTTTTTGCGATGAGCACATTAAAGTTTTTCCCTAAACCCATTTTAATGGCATCATCTACTGTAAGTATGCTCTGCGAAAAGGCAGTACTACTTACAAACGCTATCGTAATAATATATAGACTATATAGTTTTTTCATGTTTCATATGTAGATATTATTGTTTTTTAAGGTCATATGGTATAGCCATGTTATCTTCATTGGTATTTGTACTGTCGGCAACATGACTATTTCATATCATTTATAGAAGATGAATCATCCGAATCGTCTTTCATTTTTTTGTCTTTTACCAGGAACGAATAAATAGCAGGTATAACAAACAAGGTTAACACCATCGAAAATAATAAACCGCCAATAATTACAATTCCCATTCCCATACGGCTTTTAGAGCCCGCTCCGAGTGCCATTGCAATTGGCAAGGCACCTAGCATAGTTGCCAAACTGGTCATTAAAATAGGTCTTAAACGCGCTGTCGATGCTTCAATTAAAGCTTCACGTACTTTTAATCCTTTTTCCCGAAGCTGATTTGTAAATTCAATAATTAAAATACCATTTTTGGTTACGAGCCCAACGAGCATGATCATCCCTATCTGACTGAAAATATTTAAGGTCTGGTTAAAATACCAGAGCGAGAATAATGCGCCGGATAAAGCCATTGGCACGGTCATCATAATGATAAGAGGTTCCACAAAACTTTCGAACTGTGCTGCTAATAGTAAATAGATCAGCAATAACGCTAATCCAAACGCAAACAAAATATTCGAAGAACTCTCCGCAAAATCCCTCGATGCGCCTGTTAAAGCCGTTGTAAAATTATCATCCAATACATCGGCCGCTATTTTATTCATGGCATCAATACCGTCTCCTATCGTTTTTCCGGGTGCTAAACCTGCCTGAACAGTTGCTGCCTGGTAACGGTTGTAATGATATAATTGTGGCGGACTACTCCGTTCAACTATTTTAATAATGTTATCGAGCTGTATCATTGCTCCTAAATTATTTCTTACATACAGATCTCTAATGTCGCTTGGGTTATCTCTGTTTTCGCGGTTAACCTGCCCTATTACCTGATACTGCTTATCATTTGCAATGTAATAGCCAAAACGCTGACCACTTAACGCAAGCTGTATTGTTTGAGCCACATCGGCAATAGAAACTCCCAGGGTTCTAGCTTTATCTCTGTCAATTTCAATAACCAATTCAGGTTTATTAAATTTAAGATTCACATCTACTCCCTGAAACGTAGGATTTTTATTGGCTGCTTCCAAAAACTTAGGAAGTTTTTCTCTTAATTTATTAAAGTCGTTTGTCTGCAATACAAACTGTATTGGCAAAGCACCACGGGGGCCACCACCTGAAGAAATAGACTGCTCCTGAATGACAAACACTTTACCTTCGGGAAATTGCGCTAAATTTTTACTGATGTATGCCGCTATTTGTTGTTGTGAGCGTTTTCTTGTTTCAGACTGCGTTAATGCCAACCTTACAAAACCTGTATTAACAGCACCTGAACCCGCAAAGCCCGGAGCAGTAACCGTTAAACATACCGCTTTTTCAGCAACCGAATCAGATATAAAACCTCCTACACGATCTATTAATGCATCTGTTGCTTCAAAGGATGTTCCTTCGGGTGCAGTAATTGATAAACGCAACCAGTTACGATCCTCCAACGGCGACAGCTCCGATTTTAATTGTGAACCGAACAGAAAAATAGCCCCGAATGAAATCGATAATATAACCCATGCCCACCATCTTTTTTGCAAGAAAAGAGTTACTGTATGTTTAAACCAAATATCCAATGACTGAAAGAATGGTTCTGTCCAAACATAGAACCTACTCTTTTTATGCGGATCTTTTTTTACAAGCTTCGCATTCAGCATAGGTGTTAAGGTCAACGATACAAATGCCGATATTAATACTGCTCCGGCTATTACCACCCCAAATTCTCTGAATAAACGCCCTACAAAGCCTTCTAAAAATATTACCGGCATAAATACTGCTACCAGTGTTAAAGAGGTAGAAATTACCGCCATATAAATTTCGCGTGTTCCTTCAATAGCAGCCTCTTCAGGCTTCATTCCTTTTTCTATCTTTTTGAAAATGTTTTCGGTAACTACAATACCGTCATCCACCACCAAGCCCGTTGCCAGTACAATAGCCAGCAAGGTTAATACGTTAATGGAGTAATCCATCAGGTACATAATAAAGAAGGCACCAATCAAGGATACAGGAATATCGATTAAAGGGCGGAAGGCAATTAACCAATCTCTGAAGAATAAATAAATAATTAAAATAACGAGGATCAATGCAATGATTAATGTTTCCTGAACCTCTGTAATAGATTTTTTAATAAAGCGTGTATTATCCAATGCTATATTAATTGTATAATCCTTAGGAAGATCTTTTTTTAGCTGATCATAACGTTTATAAAACTCATTAGCGATGTCGATATAGTTGGCTCCCGGCTGCGGCACCAAAGCCAAACCAACCATTGGTGTCCCCGATTCTTTTAAAATTGTTTCTTCGTTTTCAGCACCCAGCTCTACTTTAGCCACATCTTTTAACCTCACAATATTTCCGGCATCTTCTTTAATGATCATTCCTTCAAACTCCGGAACTGTAGATAAACGGCCAATCGTATTAACCGTAAGTTCGGTCATATTACCTTCAATTTTCCCGGAAGGGAGATCTACGTTTTCTTTATCGAGCGATGTTCTTACATCTAAGGGTGTTAAATTATAAGATGCCAGTTTTTCCGGTAATAAGCGAATACGCATAGAGTAGCGGCGTTGCCCCCATATTTGCACAGCACTTACACCCGATATGGTTTGAAGATTTTGTGCCAGCACATTCTCTGCGTAGTCACTCACTTCCAACAACGAACGCGTATCACTTACCAGTGTCATCGATACAATAGGATCTGAGTTTGCATCTGCTTTTGATACAACCGGTGGTGCATCAATATCCTGAGGCAATTGCCTTAAACCCTGCGATACTTTATCACGCACATCATTAGCAGCAGCCTCAAGATTAGCACTTAAATTAAATTCAACAGTGATAACACTCGACCCCTGGTTAGAAGACGAAGAAATAGTTCTGATACCATCAATACCATTAATTACTTTTTCAAGCGGTTCGGTAATCTGCGACTGAATAACATCTGCATTTGCTCCCGTATAGCTTGTTCTTACAGTAATAACAGGAGGATCAACGGAGGGAAATTCCCTGATTCCTAAATATTTATAACCTATTGCACCAAAGAGCACAATAATGATAGACATAACGCAAGCCAGTACAGGGCGCTTAACGCTGAGTGATGCTATATCCATTAGTTACCTGATTTTAATAATTTAAGTTTAGCATCTTTTTTTACCGACAATAAGCCCGTAGTAACAATGGTATCGCCACTTTGCAAACCATCAATGATCTGAATTTTTGTATCCGTCCTTACCCCTATGATTACTTGTGCTTCTGCAGCAACACCATTTTTAACCACATATACTTTTTGTCCTTTTAAAGTTGGAATAACACATTGCGTAGGAACCATTAACGCATTTTTTGTCTGGCCTAGTTCAGCGTATACTTTTACAAAACTACCCGGGTAAAAGCTTTTCTCACCTTTATACATGGCGCGTGCACGTATTGTTTTAGTGTTTTCATCAACCATTGGCTCTATGGCATAAATGGTAGCATCCTGCAGTTTATCTTTTACCTGATTATCATTAGAAAACTTTACATCAATTCCTTTGGCAAATAAGGCGCTGTATTTTTCAGGCACCGAAAATTCAACGTAAAGCGGTTTTACTTGTACTAATGAGGCAATTGGCGATGTTGAAGACACAAAAGAACCCTCACTGATATTTTTAAGGCCTACTACTCCTGTAAAAGGCGCCACAATATTTGTTTTAGCAATTTGTGCTGTTGTATAAGCCTGGTCGGCTTTAAAAGAGTTTAATTCATTTTCCTGCGCATCCAGTTCTTCCTGACTAATACCATTAATGGCAATGAGTTTTTTAAGACGGTCGAATTTTTGTTCAGATAACTGTATTTGCGTTTTCGTCTTTAAAAGCTGTGCCTGTAAATCGGCATCGTTGAGCTTAACCATCAAACTACCTTTGGTAACCGTTTCACCTTCTTTAAAAAAGATCGCCGTTACTTTTCCGTTCACTTCGGGTAGAATCTCTATTTGGTTAAATGCACCAATTTTACCGGTGGCAAATACATCATTATTAAATGTATCGGGTTTTAAAACATAGTAGTTTACGGCAATTGGGCCATTACTCTTGGCAGCGGTTGCTCCATCTTCTTTTTTATTGAAGAACAAAAATTTGGAACCAATTAACAAACCAAGAATAACAAGGACAATTAGCCAGTTAGGAATTTTTTTCATATAACAGATTTTTTACTATTTATCGCTGAGTACAGAAACTTGTTTTCTTTTTTTCCGCCCCGTTTTTTTATAATTAAAGAACAGATCCGTTGAAGGCAATTGTTTCAAATGGCCCGTTAAGTGCGCAAGGACAGCATCAAAGGTTTCTTTGTCTTCTTTTTTTATATCCCCAAAAATTTCATCGTCGATGGCCTTAAATGAATTGACGATCTCTTCGGTTTGTCTCAGTCCTTTTTTAGTCAATACAATAAAGTGTTCGCGCCTGTCATCAGGATTTACGTTTCTGTCAACAAATCCGGCTTTAATTAAGTAATCAATTACTTTAACCATGGCAGTTTTATCTATAACCAGGTTGTTGCATATGAACTGCTGATTACAGCCGTTGTTTTCGTATAAAAAATTTAAAATCGAATAATAACGCTCTACATCAAGGTTTTCAAGGTTTTTGCTTAATACGCTGTAGTATAATTTTGAGAAAATAAGGGCTCTTGTACCAACAGGAATATTCATCTCTTCATTTATTTTCATATATTTAATAGTGTTTTTGGTTAGTAAATCCAACAAAGCAACAGACATAATGTTGTCGGTTTATTTTTAATGCGCTTAAACTTAATTGCATTGGTTGGAAATTAGGAGTTAGACTGTTTAAAAAGGCAATAGTTTACGAATGTAACTATTATTTTAGTGTTCAAAAGATGCGTTTAACGCTTTTTAACGTGTGTCTTAAAAACATCTTATGCACATGCTGTTTTTATAAAAATGAATTATTCGTAAATTAGCTCATTATTATATTTTATAATCATGAAACATTATTCTACATACGCCATTGAACAGTTTTGTAATCATATTCAAGGCGATGTGGCGGCTTTTAACTGGCTTATTAATAATGAGTATAGGGAACTGATTGCCGTATTGGATGCTATACGCGACGATAAAAAAGCTTTTAAATATTTAATAGAAAGCAAGCAATTTGTATTAGCTGCTTTTGTGAACGCAATTTGGGACGATCAAAAAGCCTTTAGGTTTTTAATTGATGCCAAAGCCTTTGATTGGGCAGCTTGTGCAAACATTATAAATGGCGATGATAAAGCTGAAGACGCATTAAAAGCTGTCGGAAAACACCATTTTGTAGGACTTGCCAAAGCTATTCTGGGCAGAATACACCAGGACGGCGATAGAGCAACTACACCTGCGGGAGTTATAAAAAATTTACTGAATTTTAAAAAAGCATTCGAAAAAGACTAAACCCGCCTATGCGCATTATTGATTCCATTCCCCACCCTTCCATTACCATTTCCATTTTTCAGATGAACGATAAATTTATTGTAAAATTTGAAGCCGGTCCTATGGAGCAGGTCTTTAAATTTTATACCGAAGATGTAAAATCGGTAGATGGTCTGAAAGCATTGATTAACGAAGCTTTTATTGAAAAAGTAAGACTGCGCTTTAATGAAATGTTTCTGCAAATGAAGGAAGCCAAAGCCTGATATACTAGAGCATTTACATGAGCAATTCTCCCAAAAAGATTCTGGCCATTTGCGGAAGCACCAGGACTAACTCAGCCAACGCGCAACTCATTGATGCTATTGCCTCCCTTGCCACTGGTTCGTTAACTATTACGGTTTATAATAGCTTAACAGCACTTCCCTATTTTAATCAGGATATACCAGACGATCAAATTTCTGAAACGGTTAATCATTTCAGAAATACCATAAAAGAAGCTGACGGCGTTTTAATATGTACACCTGAATACGTTTTCAGTTTACCCGGTATCTTAAAAAATGCCATTGAATGGACAGTTTCAACCACTGTTTTTAGCGATAAACCCACGGCACTTATTACTGCTTCCAGTTCAGGAGAAAAGGCTCACGAATCTTTATTACTGGTAATGAATACCCTCGGAATTAAAACAAACACAGATCTTTGCCTGCATATCCCGGGTGTAAAATCCAAATTAAATGCTCAGGGTAAAGTAATAAATACAGATTTACAGCAAAAGTTAGAGAAACTGGTGGAATGTTTTAAGAGTATGATCTAGCCGGGAATTTTTTCTACTAATAATGTATTGGCTGCTACATCATAATAAGTACAAGTCATTTCACTCATATCAACAGTCCAGTTATCTACTCCGGTTTCTGCGCACAGTTCACAAAATGCAGCATAATCTGTTTTGCCTTCTTGGTGCTCTTTCAAACCTGCTTTAAAATTTGCGGCATTGCTTTGTGCAGCAATGGGTTTAGTTGCATAACGGCTCTCAGATTTCGCTTTATAATTGTCTTTCCAAAAATAAACAGTATGTCCATCACTTACATAAGTAATATACTTTTCTACGCCAAGCTTGATAAGATCCTGTATATAATTTGGGAAATCGGCACCACTCTTTACTTTTGAGTGCGCTGCTTTAATCTGATCTATAGTAAACATTATTATTTCAATTGGTTTAAAACAAGAAGAGATACTAAAAAAAGAATGACCAATATAAACACAGGATGCATGGTTGTTCCTCCTTTGCCATATAAATAGGACTGAGCTTCATCTTTATTCACAAAATTTGTTTTGGCATATTCAACCTGCTTTATGGCTTTTTTTATGTAAAAGTAATTTGCAAAAATGCCATAGGAAGCATTCAATAAAATGCTTACAGATAATGCTATTTGCCGGCTATAGGGTTGTATGGCCGGGTTCAAAAATAAATTATTCTCAATAATATTTATACTAACCGAAATAAAAACAATAACGATGGTTTCTCTGTAAAGTTTCCTGTACAAAAACCATAATAAGCCTGCCAGCAAGGCATAGGGATTAAACACAAAGCGATAACCGTTTTTAAATTTTTGTAATACATTAAGGTAATAGCCCGCGCTTTTCTGAAAATAGGCTATGTACAATTCTTCGTCTTCCATTCTTACTCAAAGGTAAAAGAAATTTTAATGCCGCCTTGTTTAATTTAATCCCCAGCAAATGCCTTCGCAGGATTTACTTTATTTTGCAGCTAGTTTCAGGAAAAGGAACATTTGACGAATGCTCATTATAGTATTGCGTGCATTTATCTTTTGCGTTTTTTTTCGTATCCTTAAAAACAGTAGCGTTATAGGTACCACCGGGATTTGTGCACTCGCAGATGTAATTTTTTTTGCAGCCGCTAATTGCTATAACAGTCGTTAGCAAGGATAAAGTAATAATTGATGCTTTCATATTTTGGTTTTTTAGGTTTAACGTTAATTTTATGATAAGACGTTATAAGCCTCTTTTTCAGCTTGAGATTTTTTATTAAAAAATCTTAATTATTTCATAAGATTTTCTTATTCATATAAAAACCAAAAGCCCCTCTAGTTTCCTAGAAGGGCTCTGGCTCTCAAAAACTAAAAACCATGGCGTGATTTTTAGTATTTCTCATTAGGCAACCCGTGCCAGACGATTTTCTTTACCCAATTCCCCTCTCCAAAGGAGAGGGGTTAGGATGAGGTTAGCACGGATTATTTACCGTCCATTTTATCTTTAAGTGCAGATAAAGCAGAGATATCACCTAAAGTGGTTTTCTCCTGGTTATCTTTTACTTTTTTCACTGCTTTCTTAGTATCTTCAGACTCAGCTGCTTTTGTAGCTTTATCTGCTTTTTTAGTTTCTTCTTTCACTTCTTCGTGTAAACGAGCGTGAGAAACTACGATACGTTTTGATTCTTTAGAGAATTCAATTACTTTGAAATCTAATACTTCGTCAACTTTAGCAGTTGTACCGTCAGCTTTAACTAAGTGACGAGATGGGCAGAACCCTTCAACACCATAAGTTAAGTTAACCGTTGCACCTTTATCGTTAATAGAAGTGATAGTTCCCTGGTGAACTGAATCAATAGTAAACACTGTTTCGAAAACATCCCAAGGATTATCTTCTAATTGTTTGTGGCCTAATGATAAACGACGATTTTCTCCGTCAATTTCCAATACAACTACATC
The DNA here is from genome assembly GCA_040389965.1 of Bacteroidota bacterium. Lineage (GTDB taxonomy): Bacteria > Bacteroidota > Bacteroidia > B-17B0 > Aurantibacillaceae > UBA4416. The sequence goes on along the minus strand of JAZJZF010000040.1, from coordinate 2,512 downwards.
TAATTTATCTCCTACTTTGCAAAATTCAGACGGATGTTTGATTTTTTTGCTCCATGATAAATCAGAGATGTGTACTAAACCATCAACACCTTCTTCTAATTCAACAAATACACCAAAGTTTGTAAAGTTACGCACTGTACCAGTGTGTTTAGAACCTTTAGCATATTTATCGATAATGATATTCCAAGGATCAGGAGTTAATTGTTTAACACCTAAACTCATTTTGCGTTCTTCACGGTCTAAAGTTAAAACTTGCGCTTCTACTTCATCTCCTACTTTTAAGAACTCCTGAGCTGAACGTAAGTGTTGAGACCAAGACATTTCTGAAACGTGGATTAAACCTTCAACACCCGGTGCAATTTCAACAAATGCGCCATAGTCAGCTAAAACAACTACTTTACCTTTTACTTTATCACCAACTTTAATGTCAGCAGATAAAGCTTCCCAAGGATGAGCAGATAATTGTTTTAAGCCTAAAGCAATACGTTTTTTATCATCATCGAAATCTAAAATTACAACCTGAATTTTCTCGTCTAATTTAACGATCTCTTCAGGGTGGTTAATACGACCCCATGATAAATCTGTAATGTGAATTAAACCATCAACACCACCTAAATCAATGAACACACCATAAGAAGTAATATTTTTAACAACACCTTCCAATACTTGTCCTTTTTCTAATTTAGAAATGATATCACGTTTTTGAGTTTCGATCTCAGCTTCGATTAACGCTTTGTGAGAAACTACTACGTTTTTGAATTCGTTGTTGATTTTCACAACTTTAAATTCCATAGTTTTTCCTACATACACATCGTAATCACGGATAGGTTTCACATCAATTTGAGAACCTGGTAAGAAAGCTTCAATACCAAATACATCAACGATTAAACCACCTTTAGTACGGCATTTAACAAAACCTTTAATGATTTCGTCCGTGTTAAGGGCTTCGTTTACACGATCCCATGATTTACCGGCACGCGCTTTTTTGTGAGATAAAATTAACTGGCCGTTTGTATCTTCTGCTTTTTCAATAAAAACTTCAATAGAATCGCCTACTTTTAAATCTGGGTTGTAACGAAATTCTGATAAAGCTACAACACCGTCTGATTTGTAACCAATGTTTACAACAACTTCACGAGCATTTTTTGCTACTACAGTACCTTGCATGGTTTGCGAATCAGCAATAGAGCTTAACGATTTACCATACATTTCATCTAACTTGTTACGTTCGTCAGATGAATAATTGTCATTCTTTTTTCCAATAGAGTTCCAGTCAAAATCCGGATTTCCAACTTGGGCATTTTTGTCTGCCATTTTGTTTTTTAAAATTGTATTCAGTATATATAAGGCTACTGAAGAGGTTAGTTTATGATTTTAGTCCCGTTTTTTACCTTAATTAAAAATCGGGCTACAAATATACACCTTTTCAGGGTCATTTTTTGAAGAATTAGAAATAAAAATTATTTTTAAGACGCTGATTTACAGTAGTTTAATTTAGTTAAAAGTGTTTGAGATTTCTGAAAATTAATGTACATTGTATCTAATTAAAGGCTGATTATGGACTCAATTATTACAAATGGTATAGAAATTTCTGTTAAAACGAGCTATTACGCTCCGCAATCAGAACCTAAAAGCAATTACTATTTTTTTGTTTATGAGATTACCATTACCAATAAGAGTGACTATACTGTTAAATTAATGAGCAGGCACTGGGACATTACGGATGCTTTTAGCGAAAAACGCGATGTAGATGGAGAAGGTGTTGTTGGAGAGACCCCCACTTTAGAACCTAACGAATCTTTTACATACAATAGCGGATGCAATTTTTCTACTGAAATTGGAAAAATGAGCGGATACTATACTATGCAAAAACTGGTTGATAAATCTACTTTTAATGTCTTGATTCCCGAATTTGTGATGGTACTGCCGGCGAAGCTAAATTAACATTACGAAGAAGAATGTATTAAGATTAAAGATTGATCTATTACGAAAAATGATCTTTAATCTTCTATCTGACTTCTTTTAATACTTTGTTATTCTTCTCTGATTTCTCTTTTATTCCAAATCCCATATCTCGTTTTTCCTGTTAAAGTTTTTAAATGCAGCTTGTTGAATCATTGCTTATCCCAAAATAAATAAGATATTTGAAGCCTATTAAATCCTATCTCTGAATGAAACACTTATTTTTTGCTCTTTCTGTAACAGCAGCTTTTTATTCCTGTACCAATAGCTCTCACAATTCGTCAGGCTTCGAATTAAAAGGAAATCTTCAAAATTCTAAGGGCGAAAGTATCTATCTCGAAAAACTTTCTCAAACGGGTACAGCCATTGTTGATAGCGGACTTATCGGCGAAAAAGGAGATTTTTTATTGAACTCTTATTCTCCAAGTGTTGGCTTTTACAGATTAAGAATTAACAACGCCAACTTTGCCATGTTGGTTTTAGACTCGGCACAAAAAGTTAGCATTACAGGTGATGCCCGCGATTTAGGGAACACATTTAAAGCAGAAGG
>JAZJZF010000039.1:83277-101586 GCA_040389965.1 Bacteroidota bacterium | reverse complement strand
GTCTTTTACGCTTTTAAAATAACTTGGGGTTAAGCCAGTTGTTTTCTTAAACTGAGTTGATAAATACGATACACTGCTATATCCTAATCTGTCGGCAATTTCACTCAGATTTAACTCATTATAAACCAATAGTTCTTTCACCTTTTCAATTTTTTGAAAAATAATAAATTGCTCAACGGTGATTCCTTCGATCTCTGAAAACAGATTGCTCAAATAATTATATTTCCTTTTTAATTTCCCTTCAATATGAGCAGAGTAATTGATTTTTATAGTTTCATTCGAGCCATGCACTAATTCAATAACCGTACTCTTTATTTTCTCAATAATCCTGGCATTGCTTGTATCAAGCATCTCAAAGCCGTATTGTTGAAGAACTGCAATAAATTTTTCATACTGAATTTCTGTCAATTCATTACTAAGTTCTACCTCGCCTAAATCCACCCGAATAGGTTTGATATCCAATTTCAGTAACTCGTCTTTAACCACCATTTTACAACGGTCGCAAACCATATTTTTAATGTACAACTTCATTTAAGCAATTTATTAAGAGTGTAGCTACCCAGGCAAACATAGCACTGTGAATACTAACATTAAACCAGTTATCACTACCTTTGTTTTATTTTCTTTCATATTGACAACATTCAGGCAATTCGCTATATGCTTTATCATCACCATTGTACTTTTCATTGTCATAGCCTGCTGATGCTATGTTCTTTTGGATCTGGTTCAGGGATATTTTAGTCGTATCAAATGAAACCTTCATTATTTTAGTTTCAGGACTCCAATCTGAGGTTGAAATACCGTCTACTTTTAAAGTTCCTTCAATGGTTTCTTTACACATATCACAATTTCCCCATACTTTAAAGGTGGATGTTGTGATACCTTTTATAACTTCTGTTTTTGATTGTGATACGGTTGTATCTGTTTTTTTGCTTTCGCAGGATATAGCCTGGATGGCTACCAAAACAATAAATAAGATTTTAAGTAAGTTCATTTTGAATTTATTTTAATTAATTAAACCTAACCCAAAAGAAAATCTCAGGATAGAGTATAAACAAGGCCCTTAGCATATAACTAAAGAACGAATCAATTAAATAAATCAGATGATTAATACCCGGTGTTTCAGGTAGAGGGGATTATCATAAAGGACGGGAGGCAAATGAAAATCGGAATCGGTATTTACTTCGTCAGGAAATAAATTAAATAATAACTGCACTGAAAAAGAATGAACATACTTAACCGCGGGAGTGGTTACTTTAGCAACTTTAACCAGTTGGTGGCTATCTTCAACTTTTATAAGGGTTGTTTTATCTTTACAGCAGCCTTTAGATTTTTTTTTGCTACCACAACAGGTTTTTTCTGTTGATGTATAAAGAGAGATACTTTTTAATTTTCCGCCACAATAATGCAAACTAAACGACAAACCTGATGCAATCATCAGATAAAATACGCTTAGAAAAATTATGGTAACCCGCTTCATTTCTATATAGTAACAAACAAATATACTTAATAATGATTTAAAGTTGCAAATGGTGGTTAATTATACCCTGTTAAATAGTCTTAATAAGGCATTTAAGGAAGTGTAAGCGCATATGCATAAAAACTCACACTGTCTCCATTCTGAATTTTATCGGTCTAAAATCGCCTTTGGTAAATGCTATAAATTATAGCAGCAGACTGTTTTTAAAATTTGTACTTTTACATTAATGAATGAGCATTTAGACGCCAGCGGCGAGAAACAAACTAATACCGACAGAGACTATGAAAAAGCTTTACGACCGGTAGAGTTTAACGACTTTAGCGGACAGGAAGCGGTAGTTGATAATTTAAAGGTGTTTGTGATGGCCGCCAAGCAACGAGAAGAGGCTTTGGATCATGTATTATTACATGGCCCTCCGGGTTTGGGAAAAACAACTCTGGCTCATATTATTTCCAACGATCTTGGTGTAAATTTAAGGGTAACCAGTGGCCCTGTATTAGATAAACCGGGCGATCTGGCAGGTTTACTAACTAATCTGGAACCATTTGACGTCTTGTTTGTGGATGAGATCCACCGTTTGAGCCCTATTGTGGAAGAGTATTTATATTCTGCCATGGAGGATTACAAGATCGATATTATGATTGATAGCGGCCCCAATGCCCGCACGGTACAAATTAAATTAAATCCGTTTACACTGGTTGGAGCCACAACACGCAGTGGCTTATTAACAGCACCTTTAAGAGCACGTTTTGGCATTACATCGCGTTTAAATTATTATAACAGCAAAGTGTTGACGGGTATAGTGCAACGCAGTTCTGCAATTCTAGGTGTTGAAATTGCCGATGAAGCCGCTTACGAAATTGCCCGCAGAAGCCGTGGCACACCACGTATCGCAAATGCCCTGTTAAGGCGTGTGAGAGATTTTGCCCAGATAAAAGGCGATGGTACCATTACGATTGAGATTGCTACTTATGGCTTAAAGGCTTTAAATGTAGATAAAGACGGACTGGATGAAATGGATCACAGGATCTTATCCTCTATTATTGATAAATTTAAAGGCGGGCCAGTTGGTATTACCACTATAAGCACAGCGGTTGGCGAAGAAGCAGGAACGATTGAAGAAGTATATGAACCTTTTTTAATACAGGAAGGTTATCTTGCCCGTACTCCAAGGGGGCGGGAAGCAACTGAAAAAGCCTACAAGCATTTGGGCAAATCTTTCAAAGGTCGCCTAGGTGGCTTGTTTGAGGATTAAACTTGTTATTGAATGTTTTACTTTATTATATAATCAATGAAACATTTATCTTTATTTTTCTTTTTTCCTTGATGAAAAAAGAAACAAAAAAATCAAGAACGAACACCAACTTAATTTTTTTATCCCTCGAAAAGCCTGCGCAATGCCTCCTAAAAAAATCCAGTTCGCACTATTCGTCCACACCAGCCGCACCATTACTAACATATGCAGTAGCGCGTACTGGGTATTGTTTTATTATACTACTAAATAGTACTTTCAATTAAATAAATTGTAAAGTAAAGGATAGGCTACAGCCACTACCATAAAATAAGCTCCCAGCAATCTTACCGGTTTCATATTCGTATGGCTATTGGACACTAATTTATAAATTAAATAAATTCCACACATTAAGAAAGCAATATCCAGTATTCGGGGAAGATTTACGGCATATACTTCTACGATCATAAGCATCAACAAATAGGGAATTGACATGAGCAACAAGCTGTATTTACCTTTCCGTTGGGTTTTTGTATAAACGATATATACCAAAGTGAGGTTAACAATAATGGTAGAAATAATAAAACCAATGGTAATGACATCCCAGTAATCTTTGTGGTTTTGCCTGATGCCGTCTCCAACAAACATAATCAGTAGCCAATACATTAAAGTAACAGACAATATTACCAATCCTTTGAGAAAATCTTTATAATAATTCATAGTTATATGTTTTTTTGCAATGTACGTACAGGGCTTTCAAATTATTTTGCTGATAAAACCAATAGATGTTAAAACACTTAATAAACGCTTCTATTTTAACGATAATTTTGAAAATCGCATGATAAACATCATCTTTCTCAAGCAGAGTAGACTAAATTTATAAGTCTCATAACAAAAAATTAGTTGTAAATTAGTGTTGTTCTTTTAAACCATTATCATCATGAACAATTCATCCAAATTATTAGGTGCTTTTGCTTTGGGAGCTGTGGCTACTATTGCCGTTATTAAATTAATGGAATCGGATAAAGGCAAAGAGTTTATGGAAAGCGCCAAAGAAAAAGCAAATTCAACGGCTGAAGATATTAAAGCCAAAATACAGCAGCTCGAAAATGAACTGGCCGATTTAATTCATGCTAAAGGCAATTCGCCGGGCGATACTGTATAGTACTTAAACTATTATTATGGAAAACGAATCTGAAACCTATTTTGACGAAACCTATGAGCTGTTTAAAAAATATACGGATGATAAGATCCTGTTATTAAAAATACAGACTGCCAAAAAAGCATCAAAAATTACGAGCAATGTTATTTTTATTTTTATAGCTGCTATTTTATTATTTTTTGTGGTTCTGTTTCTTGGACTCATGCTTTCGTATTATTTTGCAGAAAAACTCCAAAGCAATTTTTATGGCTTTAGCATTGTAGCAGGCATGTACCTTATGCTGCTTCTGCTGTTTGTGATCATTTACAGGAGCTATTTTTCAGGTAAAATTAAAGATATGGTGACAGGCATATTTTTTGAAAACGACCCTAATACTATTGACGACGATGACGAAGATTAATTATTCTATAAACAGTTATGCGGATCTGGATCGTGAAGAAATTCGTGTAAGGAAGCGTTTGAAAAAACAGGAAGAGGCTATTAAGCTCCAATTAAAAACTCTGCCTGAAGAAATTGTTATGGCCGGAATCACAAAATTGATTGCCGGTATTGTATCAGGCAATTTGTTCCGCTCTGCAAGTTCTATTATAGGTGTTGTAAAATCTGCTTTTTCTAAAAAAGAAGAATCCGGCGAAAGTTCCGGCGGCGGAATTATGGACCTGATTAAATCAGTGCTGAAAGATAAATTCTCCAAATAATTCATTTCCACTTTTGTTCAACCTTTATGCATGCCTCCAAAAATACTTCTATTATTAAACTGGAAGCTAAACGGCTGGGCTTTGATTTTTGTGGCATCTCTAAAGCAGAATTTTTAGAAGAAGAGGCTCCACGCCTTGAGAAATGGCTCAATGCTAATAAGCATGGCAAAATGGAGTACATGGAAAACCATTTCGATAAACGCCTCGACCCTACTCTGTTGGTAGAAGATGCCAGATCGGTGGTTTCTTTATTATATAATTATTTTCCTTCGCAGCAACAAAACCCCGATGCTCCAAAAATTTCGAAATACGCTTACGGAGAGGATTACCACGAGGTTATAAAAGATAAACTCAAGGAATTTGTGAATACGCTTAAAGAAAAAATAGGCGATGTGAACGGTAGAGTGTTTGTAGATAGTGCGCCTGTATTGGATAAAGCATGGGCAAAAAAAAGTGGTTTAGGCTGGATAGGTAAAAACTCAAACCTTATTAATAAACAACAGGGTTCTTTCTTTTTTATTGCTGAATTGATTATTGATCTTGATTTGGAATACGATGGCCCCATTAAAGATTATTGTGGCACCTGCACACGCTGTATCGACGCCTGCCCTACGCAGGCTATTGCCGAACCTTATGTTGTAGACGGTAGCAAATGCATCAGTTATTTTACGATTGAATTGAAAGATAATATCCCCGGCGATTTTAAAAATAAATTTGACGATTGGGTATTTGGCTGCGATGTATGCCAGGATGTATGCCCATGGAATAGTTTTGCTACTCCCAACAAAGAAGAAAAATTTTTGAATACAAGCGGCTTACTCGATTACTCGAGAGACGAATGGTATGAATTAAGTGAAGAGCTTTTTTCGAAAGTATTTAAAGGAACTGTTGTTAAACGCACAAAATATAAGGGTTTGAAGAGAAATCTGGAGTTTATTAAAACAGGCAGCAGATTTGAGAAGTGAGACAAGAGATGCGAGATAGGAAACTTATTTGAGCTTAATAAAGCTCCTATCCTTTATCTAATGTTCATGATTTTGCTCTTATTGCGCCCCAAACCTAAAGCCCAGTGTTGTGCGGCCTTGTGAACCATCTACTGTAAAATGTTTCACATCGTCTAATGTAAGTACAGTCAAATCCTCTGCTTTTCTTTCATTGCTTGGAATAGAAGCCATCCGTAAGTTTTGTTTCATCACACATTCACCAACAATTTGCCTGATGGTACGCGCGTTACCGAAAAACTTATCTTTGCGGGCAACCAGTTCTTTAAAATGATTTAAAAGATGCGTGTTTGCTTCCGCATTGGGAACAAGACCTTCTTTCTTTAATAAATTAAGAGCAATGGTTATGAGTTCTTCAGGCTCATAGTCTTTAAAGGAATAGGTTTTATCGAAACGGGATTTTAAGCCCGGATTCATTTCTATGAAATTGCGCATATTATCGGGGTAACCGGCAACGATCACACCAAACTGTCCGCGTTTATCTTCCATACGTTTCAGTATCACTTCTATGGCTTCCTGGCCAAAGCTGCTACCTTCTGCCAAAGCATAAGCTTCGTCGATAAATAAAATGCCACCCATAGCCGCTTCTATTTTTTCCTGGGTCTTAATAGCAGTTTGTCCGCTATAACCCGCTATTAAACCTTCTCTGTCAACTTCGATTACATGGCCTCTTTCCAGTAAGCCCAATGATTTATAAATCTTTGCGATGATACGTGCCAAGGTTGTTTTACCTGTGCCCGGATTACCTGTAAATACAGAGTGCAGAGAAAATTTGTTGACTACATCTTTCCCGATCTCATTATAAAAGCGAATGAGTTTTACCAATTCATTGATGTCCTGCTTAATATTATCCATGCCAACCAGTTCGTTGAGTTCTGCTAATGCCAGCTGCAATTCTTTTTCGTTGACAAACAATTTCAGTTTTTTCTTTTCGTTGGATACAAATACATTTTTAAGATCGGCTAACGTAATAGTTGACAGATCTTCTTTTGTGAGTGCATCCATATTTTCCGATTTCATCAAACGCAGACCCATATCCTGTTTTGCTTCTTCGATCACACCATTTACAAATCGGGCATTTCCAAAACTGTTATCTCTTTTGCGATATGCCTCTGTAAGCTGTTCTTTTAAATAATCCTGCGCTTCGGGAGCAATGGTTAATTGTTTGTGTTCCGCTGCATATAAGGCTATCTGGTAAAGCTCATCCGGCAGGTAATCGTCGAAATGAAAGTACTCTGAAAAACGCGATTTAAGTCCGGGATTACTTTCAATAAATGTATTCATCTCTTTAGGATAACCCGCAACAATGATGGCAAGATCGCCTATACCATCACTCATTTCTTTTATTAATATTTCAATAACTTCTTTTCCAAAATCTTTACTGTCTTCTCCTGACCTGGCCAGAGAGTATGCTTCGTCTATAAATAAAATTCCGCCACGAGCCTCGTCAATGGCCTTTTTTACTTTGGGAGCTGTTTGCCCGATATATTCTCCAACCAAAACTGAACGGTCTACTTCATACACATGGCCTTTACTTAATAAGCCCATTTTCTGATAAATTTTTCCCAGTTTTTTTACGATAGTAGTTTTACCTGTCCCCGGATTGCCTGTAAACACGGAGTGCAGAGAAAGTAAAGAGCCATCGTCAAAACCTTTTTCCTTACGAAGTTTTGTAAAATTTAAATAGGTAATGTTTTCGTGAATGCTTTTTTTAACGCCATCCAAGCCTATAAGATCATCTACTTCTTTCAGTAATTCATCCAGTGTTTTTTCGGGAGCAATAATTGTATTGCCATTAATGGCATTTGCACTTCCTGAGTTAATGGCAATAGTTTGATCGATACTACTTATAAGTGCTAATTCTCCTTCCTCCTCCTCGGTACTGCAATCAAAAGAAACGGCTCCTATAAGGGCATCCATAAATACAATTTCCAAAGCATATTTATCGTCTTTCCATGAGCCGGCTATATCATTACCCCAACCAAGATCAAGCGTATAGCTATAATCCTTTTTGTTGGCATCTATATAACCCGTTTTCTTTTGGTGGGCTTTATGTTGCCCTGCATCATCAATATAATTAAGGAATATTTCGTAATTAAACGCAATGTTGGTACTTACTTTAATTTTAATTTCTGCCCAAACATATTGCGTGGTTTCTTTATTAAAGGTTTTAAGGTATCTACGTTGGCGCTGGTTCCAGCCGTCTACATTACCATGGTATAGTTTTACGTGCTCAATCGTAAAATAAGGATTACTGGTTTTGGTAACCATACCTACATCTTCTACATAAAAACGTTGTGTTCCAACATTTACTCCATCAATGGTAGCAACCCACTGGTATATTCCCTGTTTCCAGAATGAACCAAGATTTGGTGTTCCCCAACCATCGCGGATATAAACGATATTATCTTCTTTGCTAACTTTTAGATCCGAATCGAGGGAGCAAATAATTTTGTTACCGGTGGTAAGTACTTCTTCACAGCTCACAACGGCCTTACCTGTCCAGTCTTCTTCATCAAACAATTTATTATATAAAGCTAATTCAAAGCGCAGATAGGTTGTTTCTGCCCTATCAAATATGGTACGGTATCTTTTAGTAGAGTTTGCCATCCACTCATCGGATGAATAGGCTGAAAGACTTTTAAATTTAAAACGTTTTTCCATCGGTTAAATTCTTTTCTGTTATTAATTGTTTTTTAGCTGTAGTTGCCATTTCCAGGCACTTAACATCATATCGTCGAGGTTATATTTTGGTTCCCATTCCAGCTCGCGTTTAGCAAAATCGTTGTTGGCATATATATTAATCACATCCCCTGCTCTACGCGGCCCTATTTCATAATTTAATTTTTCGCCACTTACTTTTTCGAAGGAGTGTATTGCTTCCAATACACTCACACCCGTTCCTGTTCCAAGGTTAAATACCGAACATTGTTTTTTCTGTTTATTCGCAATCAGGTAATTCATTGCTCTTACGTGTGCATCGGCAATATCACTCACATGGATGTAATCTCTAATACATGATCCATCTCTTGTATCGTAATCACCGCCAAATACCGTTAATTTTGGTAAAAGGCCCGCAGCGGTTAAGGTAATGTAGGGTACTAAATTATCGGGTTTTGAATTTGATAACTCTCCGTTTAATGCAGACATATGTGCTCCTACAGGATTAAAATAACGAAGCAAAACAGATTTAAATGCAGAGGCGCTTTTGGTGAAATTAGAAACTATATCTTCTCCCATTTGCTTGGTTTGCGCATAAGGCGACTCTGCATGCGAAAACGGTGTTTGTTCGGTTACCGGTAGTTTATCTACATTACCATATACTGAACAGGAGGATGAAAAAATAAAATTAGAAATACTTTTCAGCTTACATATTTTTAAAATGTTTACCAATGACCCTAGGTTATTCTGGTAATATAAAAGAGGGTCTGAAACGGATTGCGGCACCGATTTGTAAGCCGCAAAATGAATAATGCCAATAGGATTTTTTATTGAATTGATAGCATATTCCAAAGGTTCATAGTTAGCTATGTCCACATTAAAATTTTTAATCCGTTTTCCTGTAATCGCTTCAATTCTATCGAAGGTTTTATTTGTAGAGTTTGAGAAATTATCTATGGATACAACGTTGTAATCTGTTTTATTTAACAATTCGATAATGGTATGTGATCCAATATATCCTGCCCCCCCGGTAACTATTATTGTTTGCATAATGACGTTAGTTTACGCTAATAAATATAAAAAATAAATGGATATAATTAACAGTCAAAAGCGCTTAAACCCAAATATTATTATTAGAATGTAATTTTATTATCAACCATACAAATTACTTATATTTATAGGGTAAAATGCAAACATTTCCAATAGATATATATGATTTATTACTGAGCCCCTTTTATTTAATTGTTATTTTTTTTATTGCAAATCGTTATAGACGCAATAATTATGTTACCTGGAAAAAAACTCACTATAAATACTTCTTACCGGCTTTAACCTGTAAAATAATCGGCGGAATTAGCTTATGCCTGATTTATACTTATTATTATACTGATGGAGGCGATGTAACCAATTACTATTATACTTCATGTACCTGTGTAAATGTGTTATTAGATGGGGAGTTTTCAAAATTCATAAGGTTGTTTACTTTTGATTCGGTTAGTGTTTTAAACGATATAAGTTCTACCGGAACACATGGTCCCCTCTTTTTTAATTTTTCAGACACTTATGCCTATTTCACTGTTTTTCTGACAGTTCCTTTTTGCCTGCTTGCCTGCAAAAGCTTTATAGTAACTACTATCTTACTTTCAAGCTTTAGTTTTATTGGCCTTTGGAGACTTTATGAGGTTTTTATTGATCAATTTCCGGATTTAAAAAAGCAATTTGCCATAGCTATTTTTTTTGTTCCATCTGTCTTCTTCTGGGGCTCCGGTATTTTAAAAGACACCTATGCATTAAGCGCAGTTGGATTCTTTACGTACTCATTTTATAAATATTTGATCCTTAAACAAAGGAGAATGAAATACATGGTATTGCTGCTAGTTTCGGCATTAGTTATCATTTTAATTAAACCTTACATATTTTTTGCTTTGGCTCCCGGTTCCGTTATCTGGAATTATTTTTATAAGGTAAAAAACATAAAGAATCCTTTGTTACGGGTATTAAGCCTCCCCATCATTCTTACTTTCACAGGTATACTAGTAGTTATTGGTTTGCAGTTTTTCAGCAAATACCTTGGGGAATATAGCCTTGACAATGTTTTGATAAAAGCTGTAAAAACTCAACAGGATTTAATACGCTCACAATACGGAGGTAATAATTATAATATAGGCGAGTTTGCACCTACACTTGGCGGAATTTCCTCTAAAATTCCGGCTGCCTTAAACATGGCTTTGTTCAGGCCTTATATCTGGGATGCACGAAATCCGGTAATGGTTTTATCAGCGTTGGAAAATCTATTCATGTTATCATTCTCTCTTTACATTTTATTTAAAGTAAAATTTATGATACTCCTAAAATCTTTGTTTAGCCACCCTCTGCTGATTTTTTCTTTTTTATTTGCGATATTCTTTGCCTTTTCGGTAGGATTAACTACTGCAAACTACGGAGCTTTGGTAAGGTTAAAAATCCCCTGCATCCCCTTTTATTTATGCTCGCTGTTTATAGTGTATTACCTGAACAGGAAAAGTTTTAAGCATAAATAGCAGTATATACTTTTTCCGCTATCGAAAAATTTCTTTCTTTCTCTGCTACAGTCCTTATTTTTAAAGGAACGGAAGGATCCTTGAGTAATTCGTCCATTTTATTAACTGCGTTTACGTATTCGGATAAAACAGGCTGTTGCAATACATAACCTATATTATTGTGCGCTATGATATCACTGTCAACAGAAATATCTTTTGTTATCACAACGGGAAGTCCCATGGCCCAATACTCGCCATTTTTTATAGGTGTACAATATTTTTTTGTGTTTACGGGTTTAACAGGGGTGATAGCAAAGTCGCCCAAGCCTATATATTTGGGAATGAGGGCATGTTCTACAAATTCAATCCTGAACGCTGATACCGGCAAGCCCGCCTGTTGTATCAAACCATGCATTTCTTCGACAGAATGTCCTGTTAATATCAAAGCCACAAAATTATTTTTCCATTTTTGATAGCAGGCTTTATAAAACTCAAATACTTCTTCTTTTAAATAGATGCCTCCAAATTTACCGGCATATACACATACGATCTTATTTTGCAGGTTTAGTTTATCTAACAAAACGCTGTCTTTTTTTAACCCTAAATTAAACGCGTTAAGATCAACACAAGCCGGTTTTACATAAAAATGATTAAGTTGTGTATTGAATTTTTTTAAGGCATAGTCTTTCATGCCGGCTGTTGTACCAATTATCTGAGAGGCTGTTTCCGTTTGCTTTCTTTCAAAATAATTTAATAGTTTAAAAGAAATACTATTGGCTTTCCATTCGCCATTTTCGACCATTGCTTCGGCATGAGGCTCGTAGCTGTCTAAAATATGCGGTTTACCGGTAAGTCTGGACAATAAAAATCCGATCATTCCGGCAGGTGTACAAAACGAGTGAATGCCCTGTATATTATTTTTCTTTACGATTCGGTTCAGTGCAAAAATATTTTTCATCCAATCGAAAGATGCCGCCAAACCAAAAGCCAGGTATTTAAACCGGATATTCAAGATCCCCGGAATAGCTGTTTCTGCGGTTATTCCAAAGTTTTCTTTCTCCAGAGTGACTAAAAAAATCTTACTTCCTGCAGGCAGTTTTTGGGATATTATTTTAAGATATGGCAGTGTATAGGTTTGTATTAAAGCATCTGAAAAGCTCCAATAAGTAATAACCAATATGTTGTAAGGTTGTTTCACATTAAGCGTTTAACAATGGCATAAAAACGTTTCTTAAATAAAGAGCGAGGGAATTTGAAACTTCGCACTAAATATTTAAAGGCATCTTTTTTATATTTTCCTGTTAAGGAAAGGTGTAAAGATACATAAGAATAACAACTTGATATGAATTTAGAAATATCCTTTTTGTAGTAATTTACAACGTCTTTATTAGCAGTAACATATTTAATAATTGCCTCTGCCCTATTAATTAATGATTCTTTATTGGTTATAACAACACTTCGTTCGTCATGATCAATAATACTCGAAGTAATGGTATTAATATAATGCAGATCATACTTACAAGCCAAGCGTAACCACAATTCCCAATCTTCCATAGCCGACAGGGCTCTATCTTCATTAAAAAGATTTTCTAAGGCAATATCCTTTCGAAGAAAAACACCGTTGCAACTTAAAAAATTGCCAAAGATAAGCTCTTTGTTTGGAAAGCTTTGATATACAGGACCTTCTCTTAAAACATCTCCTTTTGAGTTTTTGACATCGTATCGCACATGCAAAAATTCGGGTTGTTTATGTTCTTCGATGTATTTTTTTACAAGCTCTAAATGATTATTGTATAAGGTATCATCAGAATCGAAAAAAAGCACGTAATCTCCCGTTGCTTGTTTTAATCCGGTATTTCGTGCGGCAGCTCTTTCGCTGTTTACCTGTTTAATGTAACTGATTTTATGTCCGTATTCCGCAATGACTTCTTTTACAATTTCTTCCGTATGATCAGTACTTCCGTCATCTACCACTATTAATTCGTAGTTATCATAACTTTGACCAATAACCGTACGAATGGTATTTTTAATGAGGTGCGCTCTGTTATATGTGGGGATTATAATAGAAAAAAAAACAGGCATGCTATTTAGTAATCAAATGAATATCAAAAAAATCTTCTATTGAACAAAATTCTTCCCTGCTTAAGGTTTTATTATTAAGAACCACATTATAATTATGACCCACCAAAAAATCATAAATATCAGCTATATTATGATTGTTATTTCTTATTAAAGGAGGATGAATTGCCAATATTATTTTTGGTTTAAATTGCACGATTGTTTTATTGGCCCCCAATAAAACATCATATTCACTACCCTCTGCATCAATTTTAATAACATCAATGTTATTTATTTTATGTTTATCTACAAACAAATCCAATGATGTAACGTTAATCTTTACAGGAGTTCTGCTTCTATGGTTTTTGGAAACCAGACTATTTGAATTACTTCCTTCATCGGCCGACAAGAAAAAATCAACCGTTTTGTTTTCTTTTGCTACAGCTTTATTTACAGGATGTATCGTCTTTTCAGCATGATTCATGGTAATTACTTTTTTGAGCACTTTAAATGTATTTGGTGTGGGTTCAAAAGAATACACCTTGCCGCCTTCCCCTACTAATTGGGCAGAGATTACAGACATCAACCCCAAATGTGCTCCAATGTCAACTACCACCATTCCCGGCTTACAATGCAATTTTAAAAAAGAAACGTTGCTTTCTTCATAATTACTTTCGAAATACCTGAACCATTTAGCAGGAAAATAAACTTTGAATCCGTTAACAATACAGGCAAATCCTTTATTAAAAGTAAAAATGTCGAGTAAGGTATATATACTATTTTTTAAAATTTTCATATATGCAATTAATTTAATACAGATTTATATAAATCCATATGTTTTTGGAATTTAATTTCAATGGTGTAATCATTTAACGCGTCCTGATAGGCCTGTTTACCAAAGCTAAGCGCCTTATCATAATTTGAATACAAATACTCAATTCCTTCTTCTATTTCTTTGGAATTGCAATAATCTACCACATAAGCATTGCGAAGATGTTTCGCAGATTGAAAAGAATAGCCGGATAAAGTTAGTAACTGGGGGGTTCGGGCAGCCATACCCTCAATGATAGAGATACCACAGTTTTCGACGTATTTATTAACCGGAACATGAATCTGGATTTTTATAAGTTTTAAGAATGCAACAGAGTCGTTTACAAAACCAATAAATTTTACATTATCTTCTAATTTATACAAGCTAATTAAATCAAGCATTTTTTGATGGTCAAAACCAATAGAACCACAAATCAGAAGTTTAATGTCAGGGTGTTTTTTAATAATGTTTTGCATGGCTGCCAAAGCATATTCATGCCCCTTCCAAAATTCAGTTCTTGAGATCATTCCTACAATAAAATCATTTTCCTTAATATCTAACTGATTTTTAAGTTTCATTATCCTATCATCCGTAACACCTTCGTATTCCTCAAATTTTAAAGAGTGGTTAATCTGTATTACTTTATTAGGATCCAGGCCCCATTTTCCCAACAAAAAATCATTAGCGGTATCTGCCACCGAAATTACTTTTTTTGCAGACCAAAAAGTGAATTTATCAATGATCATTTGCTTTTTCGAATTGTAATCAAAGGCCCAGCTTGCATTTTCGCAAGTTGTAATCCGGCCCCTAATCCCTAATGATAATGCTGCCAATTGCCCCATAAGATTACCATAAGGAAGGGTGGTGTGTATTAAATTCAGTTTATGCCGTTTAATTATTTTTCTTATTTGCCTGAATATTTTAAAAAATGAAAAGGTGTTTTTATAATTTAAAACATAACATTGAATGCCCAATTTATTTAACTCATCCAGCAGTAATGGCTGCTTATCAAGCATTGTATTTATAATGATGTGAATATTATAAATATTATTCTTCTTTAGTTCTTCCTGGTACCATTCAAATTGCAGCGACTTATGAATGTGTGATGATATAAATGCTATTCTTGGTGTGATTTCACTTTTTAGTGTTAGATCATTCGTATTCAGATTGTCATATTTTCGAATATTATTCTCAATACTAAACCTGTTTCTTACTTTTAAGGATAAAGCCTCTCCCATTTTACTTAAGGAATCCAGGTCAGAGATAAAGGTTTTAGAGATTCCGATAGCTTCCTCCATAAACGTTTCCTTTTTCACAAAGAAGATTTCTTTCCGGGTTAAATAGTCTTCAGCATCGCCCACATCACTGCAAACGATGGCAGTTATCTTTACAAGACCGGCCTCTTTTAAAACAACCGAACTTGATTCTGTAATGGAAGGAATTAATAGTATATGAGAAGCTGAAAAGTAATCCAATACATTATCTACATACCCATATAATTTAATCTCTTTTTCTAAATTGTTTAATTTAATGTATTTGGTTATATCCTCATTCAAGGGGCCATTTCCCAACAATATTAAACTCACATTTAACCCTTCATCCTTTAATCTTTTAATAAGTTCGAGCCCCAAAACAGGTCTTTTATTTTCTATAAACCTTGAAGCCATTATAAATCTTAAAGTACCCCCGGAGTCCTTTATAATTTCATTTACTTTTTCCTCATTTACGGGTTCATATAAATTAAAATCATAGGCCAGATTAATTACAATAATTTTCGATGGCTTAACTTTTTCCACCTCAATCATAAAATCCCGACAACGATTGGATACAACAATTATTTTCGGGCTGAGGGCGTTTACTAATTTAACCTGGAAGAGGTAGTTTTTAGATTTCAAATAATGTGGCTCTTCAACTACATGCCGGCAACTAACAACTTTTGCCTTCATGAAATACTGGGCCAGAACAGCTATCATACTGGCGTTTTCGAGATGCGCGTATATGATATCAATTTTATGTTTACGGGAAAATTTAATTAAAAAGAGCAATTGTTTGATCACAAACAACCATTTGTTTTTTGTCTGCACCTCATAAGCAAAAGTTTGAACTCCATAGGAAGAGCAGTGTTGATGATACGATCCCGATTTGGATTGAGTTAACAAAGACACCTGATGGTTTTGCTTGATAAAGCTTTTCATCAATGATTCCGTATCTCTTGATCTTAAATTAAATGAAGTATAGAATAAAATATTCATCTGAATGATACGTTACAAAAATGACATTATAATATTCTTATTTCTATTTTCTAATTCCACGAGGCTACTTTGTACCAGGTCGGCATAACTTACCGATACGGTATCACTAACCTTATTATTTTTTTTAACGATATTATTGAGGTTTCGCTTGAGTGCATCTTTAAAACCAATTGAATAATTAAGATTAGAAATATTCGGGTACAGCGTTTTTAATTTTTTCTTTTCAGCTTTAATGCTTTCATAAAATTTATTAGAATTACTATCGGGTCCCACAATATTTACAAAACTAAAAGCATTACAAAAGGCAATATTTACGTTAAGCGCCGACACCCTCACAGAATATTCAAGGTCTATAATTTTATATTGTGTGCTCAATAAGCCAAGCCTGGCAAGAGAATTTCTCCTTATCATGTAGCTTAGTCCACAAAATAAAAACGGCATTTTGCTGTTTTGCCACTCCTGAAATCCTGTATGATACTTGGTTACCAAAAAATTGTTTTTCTTGCTTGTTGAACTAATACCCAAGCCATCAGTACCGCAAATATCAATATTTTCATGTGCCAGTAAATGACGTTTACAAAAATCTATTACTTCAAAATCAAAAATATCATCGTCGGTAATAATCTTAAGCAGTTCACCTTTAGCCAAAAACATTGCTTTATTAGTACCATGAGCTTCTCCGAAATCTTTTTCTGATATAAATTGATGAATTTTTTTTTCTTCAACTAATTTTTCCAAATACTCTCTGGTACCATCATTGCTTCCCCCATCCACTATAACAATCTCTTCGTCTTTCTTACAATTAGAAATCAAATAGGGCAGAGTAATTTTTAAATATGACAATTTATTATAAGTTGTCATGATATATGACAATGAAATTTTTCCTTTCATATATAACCCAATTTTTTCGCGTATTCGATCATTTTTTCTTTCGGCCTTATTTTAACAGGGCGTGCAGGAGTTCCCACATAAATGGTCCATGGCTCTGTATCTTCAGTTACCAGGGCGCAAGCACCTATAACTGAGCCTTCGGCAATCGTAATACCCGGCATAATTACGGCATTAGTACCAATCCCCGAAAACCTCTGAAAGTTTACTGTAGAAAAATCAACAGTATCTCTGTATGGCTCCGGAACAGTTACGCTTGTAAAGCCATCACCCAAAAACCGATCACTTCCGGCTATAATGCGCGAGCCTGCCGCTATTGTTACAAAATCTTCCACTACAATTTTGCTTTTTTCACCACCTATTATCGTAATATAAGGTGAAAGATGAATGTAGTCTTTAATCTCAGCCTGCGTTGTAATATATACACCCGAATCTATTGCTACATGATTACCGATACTGACTAAATGAGGCCTTCGGATTTCAGCCTTCGCACTAATAAAAACGTCTTCTCCACATTTCTTTAGAAGTGAATAATCATACTCCGGTGAATTTATAAAATCTGCCATATTAATAAGGATAAACAGAATGATAATATTTTATCGTGTTTTCGATCCCCAGATTAAAATCCTGAAATTTAAAATCAGGGAAAACTTTCGTGAATTTACGATCATCCATTACTTTTTTAGGCGCTCCGTCAGGCATTGTTAAATCCCAATTGATTAAAAACTTATTCTGAAATTTGCCATTAATAATTTCCACCAGCTCTTTAACACTTAAGCCAAAGTTTTGGCCAATATTAATGGGCTCTGCAAAACCAATTGTTTTATTTGTATCAACGATCTCAAAAACAATTTTCGCAAAATCTTCTGCATAAAGCCATTCTCTTATGGCAACACCCGTTCCCCAAATATCTATTTCGGATTTATTTTGCTCCCTTGCTTTCACGAACTTTGAAATTAAGGCATTTAAAGCATGTGCTTTATTTGGATCTGTAGAATCGAAAGGACCATACATATTAGGGACCAATAGATTTATAGATTTAATATTATGCTGCCAGGAAAAGCTTTCCGCTATATTTAACAGCAACCTTTTTGTAGAACCGTATGCCATTACCGAACGGTGTAATGGCCCATTCCAGAGTTCTTCTTCTGTAAAGATATTTGAAGATGAAGGATACGTACAGTTTGCAATAGGATTAATGATAACAGGTTTTTTCTTAAGCAAGGATGTAGCCTCATATAAATTTAACAACATGCGGCTATTATCTTTAATAACATCAGCAGCATGCTGCGATACATAATTTAAACTACCAACATGGGCCGCACAATTTATAATGTAATCGATATCATCCGATTTAAAAAAGTCTACAACATTTTGCAGATTCAATAAATCCAATCCTTCCGATTTTGAAGATTTTAATAATGGAATGCCACGACCGTCAAAAACTTTAGAAATATTTCGTCCAACAAAGCCTGTTGCTCCTAATAATAAAATGGCCATTTATAACTGTCTATAATTGAATAAAGATACCGATTTTAATGATTAAAC
>JAZJZF010000039.1:59553-83267 GCA_040389965.1 Bacteroidota bacterium | reverse complement strand
GATCAGTCATCGTTAAGATTAAATGATTATAATTCTCGAATACTTTTGCTTAATTTTTAAAAACGGCGTTTCGAAAAATTTATAGGATAATTTGCTGAAAATAATGGTTAAAAGCAATGAAAACACAATTCTTACGAGGTATTGCACGAATGAATCCTGAGGGAATAAAGCATCGGTTAAAATAAAAACAAATGGGAACATGATTGCGTGATAAGAATATAAACCGTACGAGATTTTTCCCCACTCCGAAAACAATTTGATCCTTCCGAATTTAAACAAAGAATTAACAGAAAAATTTTGTTCCAGTAATATTAATGCAAATAATAGTGAGAAAAAAATGGGTTCAAAAGGATGATATACTAAAAACGGAAGTTCGCCAAAAATATGAGAAAAGCCATGCAAAGGGATATAGGCCATTAATGCAACGTATATGAGTACAATCTTTTTCCTTGATAATTGTGTTATCCATTCCATAAATTTTTTATTATAAAGACAATAGTAGGCTGCAAGACTGCCAATAGCCAGATCTGACATTGCAGAAAGGGTAGAATAATATGCCACAAGGCTTGTATTATTCTTAACCCGGTAAATAAAAGATATACAAATTACCAGAAAGCAAAAATTCCGGACATGCTTTTTCGATAGTAACATAAAAACGATTGGCCATACTAAATAGAATTGCTCTTCAACAGATACCGACCATAATACAGACAAAATAAAATTGGAAGCACCGTTTACAATAATATCAAAATTCCCTAAAAAAAATAAATACCACGGCAGTTGCTTTATAGAAGTAGTAATATGAAAATAGGGCTGAGACATAAAATGGAAATCTGTAATTAGTGGCATCATAAATCCAATAAAAACAACTAAATAATATACCGGCCATATGCGAAAGATGCGCCTTAAATAAAAAGCTTTAACATCAATCTTACCGCTCTTTTCTTTTTCAATAAATAGCAACCATGAAATTAAAAAGCCACTCAACACAAAGAAAAAATTAACACCCAAATTTCCATTTATAAAAAAATGCCGGTGCAATATTTCCATATATTTATTAGGAAAATGATACGCATAATACGAATAAGCATGCGACAAAAGCACCGCAAAAAAGGCAAAAAAGCGTAATGCGTTTAAGTTTACAAAATTTGGTTTTTGAACATTTATGCTATCTACCATCCCGATTTAATTACTTCAGTTATACGTAATGCATCCTCCGGCCTTATTGCATCGTGAATTGGAATATGAATCTGGGTTTTATCAAATTCTTCCTGATTAGTCAGTTCGCCGTTAATTCCTCCAAATACGCTATTCCTGTCTATTCGCTGGTGTATTACCGACGCTGCAATATTCTTGGATTTCAATTTTTTGATAAAATCTAATCTGTTTTGAACGTGAAAACCATATAGCCAATTAGCACTTTCTCTATCGTTGTTATGATTAAAAAGATGAATCCCGGATATACTTTTCAGTTCATGGTTATAAATTTCAACTATTTTTTTTCTGTCAGCCAGTCTTTCCTTAAAGCCAATAAGATTTGCCAGTCCTAATGCCGCCGCATAATCATTTAAATGGTATTTGTATCCCAGAGTCTCAATATTGTAACTTCTTTCGCCTAAATCCGTTGGGAATGACGTATCCCTGTTTATCCCAAACCAGCGTTTAGTAAGCGCTTCTGTGTATTTATCACCATTCTTTACTGAAATTGCACCGCCATCGCCTGTTGTTATATGCTTTATTGCCTGAAAAGAAAAGCAGGTATAATCGCTGATGCTCCCTATCACTTTATTTTTATATGTGGCTCCCAAAGCGTGTGCCGCATCTTCTATAACTACTAAATTATGTTCTAATGCCAGTGCCTGAATTTCATCCATATCACATGGGTATCCTCCCCAATGCACACACATTATCGCTTTCGTTTTTGCCGTAATCTTCTTTTTTATAGATTCTATAGAAATATTACCATCTTCATAATTAATATCCGCAAAAACGGGTTTGGCTTTTTGTTGAAGAATAACGAGACCTGTAGCTACAAATGTTTGAGCCGGTAAAATAACCTCATCTCCTTCCTTTATACCGGCCAAATCCAGGGCCAAATGTAATGCCGTTGTTCCCGAATTTAAAGCTACCGGATTATTAATAGTCAGGTATTCTGATAACTGCCTTTCAAATTCTTTCACTAATTTGCCTTCACTGATAAATGTTGAATCCAGTACATTCTTTACACTTTGCAAAGATTCTTTGGCTATATATGTATTATATATATTTAAATGATCATCCATCTTATGCAGATTTAATTTTAAGTTTATTCTTTAAAAAATCCATCGCTCTTTTAATAAAAACCGGGCATTGATCGTAAAACCGCTGGTATAAAAATTCTTTATAGGTTTCTGCTTTTCTATAATTAAAATCCAACGCAATTCCTTCTTTTTTACATATTTCTTTTATTTCCCAGCGCCACTTCCCTCTTAGTACAGCTGTTAAATAATAATACGTTATAGGATATGTATGTGTCTTAATATGTCCTTTAACTTGTTGCTTCACACTTAAAAATAAAAAACTTTTTGTTCTTTCGGGCGAATTAGTTTCAAACTCCCATGGGCTTTCGGCAGCATTTAACACCGATACCAAAACTTCTCTTTTCCATATTGCGGCCTGGAGTGAAGTTCTGTAACCGGCATTTACGCTAATCAAACCGATGTCGGGATCTCCTTTAAAATCAGAGTCAGGGCCGGGTGATGGAAATAATCTCAAATAATCTGCGTTATAATCTTTAACTTTAGAAATCAAGTTACTCAAAATTAAGTTATCCACCTTTTGCAGAATAAAATAATCATCCTGCAGATAAATGATATACTCATACGGCAATTTCTCTAAAACAATTTTTGTTTCTTCCGACCAGGTTCCAAAATAATTTGAATTTATAGTAGTACTCTGCTTCCTGCTATAAACCTTAGTGTTAGTAGCTAAATAAACAGGGTAAGGGCAATCGCTCCAGTGTTTTTCGAAAAAATAAAAAAACGGATCCCATAAGTCGTCATATTTATCACACGACATCACAAGAACACATATATTTTTATTATCTAAATTCAATTTTTGTTTTATATAAAATTTACATAAATATCTCCGTTTAATTTTCCATCCATTGATGTGATCGTTTTATATAATGTATCAGGATTGACATATTCACGAAAATGAAGTGCGTAATTATCGTATAGCGAAAAGTTAACTTTAATATTTCCTATAGTCATTAAATGGTTTAAAATGACATTAACATCGCCAAAAAACTCTTTCGTAAATTCAAAAGATATAAATGGTATCGGTGAACTCAAGCCTTTTAAAACTGATTCTTCAAAACCTTCCACATCAATTTTACAAAAATGAGGAGTGCCGTATTTCTGAATCAGGTTATCTAAAGTATCTACCTTAACCACTATTTTTGTGTTCCAATTAAAGTCTTCCGAAAATCGTCCTTCATCCTTCCATTTATCCGACATTGTAGTGATAGTAGATGCTTCATCGCATATAAATAATTCGAGCTCTCCTTTTTTTTCAGCTAATCCAATATCCAGAACCGTTATATTTTTATTATTTCTAAAATGTTTTTTAAGCTGTTTTACGCATTGAGGTTGGGGTTCTACAGCAATAACTTTAGCACCAAGAGACAAAAAGATATCTGACTTATATCCCATATTTGCACCTATATCAAAACACAATTTATCTTTTTTAATAAATTGAGCATTAAAAGCAATTTCTTTTCCGGCTTTCTCAAAGGTTCTCTTCCTGATTTTTTTATTTCGCCAATTCTGGACGATAGGATAAATATGTAATGCTATCGTCGCTTTCTTTATAAGTTGTTTCATGAATGCTTTTTAATTAGGATAAAGATCATTTAATAATTTACTTTCTAATATTGATTAAAGGTATCATTGCTGCTTTAATCATTCAGCATTCTTTCTGCGATTTTTTTTAATGATGTTATATCCACATTCAAATTAAACGTCTGAGAATTAGAAGTCTCAGTAGCCCTGCATTGTAAATAAAAGTAATTTAAATGAAAGGAAGAGGCTAATGAGAAATAATAATTATTTCGCCGATCGTTTTCTTTTCTTAATTCAAGGATATTAGCATTGGGATTCATGAAAATGAGGTTTGTTAAATTTGCACCATGCAACCCTATAAGGTTTTTACAATTAAATGCTATGGATATTTGTTCTTTTAAAGAGTATTCTTCAAAATAAATGGTCTTATATCCCAGTGATTCTAACATCTTTATAACTTCTGTTTCATTCTCGATGTATCTTCCTTTTGCCCGCGCCCTGCTTACATAAATATGTTTAGCATAATTTATATGATCAACCCGGGGTGTATAAAAATCAATAAACTTTTGCCTTAGTTTCGTCATCACAAAAGGATTATTATCCCCCGAATTGCTTACATAATCCGGGATGAGGGCATCGGAACATGTAACATATTCTTTATCTGAAAACCTTAAAACGTTTTTCACTCCAAATACCTTCAGACTGTCTTCTACAAATGAATGAGCATGATTGTTAGGTAACACCAGAGTATAATCGTTTAAATACTTTTCAGCTGCTATTAAGCGTGGCAAAAAATCACACATCCAGTGAAAGTAACCCAACGACCAATAATCAAAGCATATCAGAAACTTATCCGTTGATTTCGTTTCAAGTTTTTTCCTGTTAAAATAGTTTCTGAGTAAATAGAAAAAGTTAAACTCGTTTTTATGCTCCTGCCAAATTAAAAACTGATCTAATATCTTAAATTTATTAAACAAGATGCCATGAGGCGTAACACTAATGTTTTTAACGAAATTTAAGGATACTTCCGGAAATGATTTGACTACATCATCTTTAAAAAGATACAAATCAGCATCTGTAATATTTGCAGGCAGTGCATTATTTACTTCTAAGGGTGAAAATATACTTTCCTTTTTATAAATAAACATCTTAAAAGTCAAGTTTACTATTTGTCCATTCCAGGGCAGGCAAAAGAACATAATTTTCGAAAGTCGCAGTAAAATTGCCTCTGGCAATGCTTCTACTATCCATCGAATCTTTAATACTAATATTTAAAATATTATATTTTAAATCATATAATTCCTGATTTATACCATTATAGAGCACTATTCTAAAATAATACTCTCCGGCATTTATTAAATTTGCCGGTATTTTAGCAGTGGTTTTATAATTACCTACCTCTTTCGATTTTTCGCCGGTAAGGTCATGATTTACATTAGCAACCCACATTACCTGTATGCCATTGTGTTTGGCCAGCTCAAAACTAACCGTTACATTTTTCCCGGTAATATTTCTCCAGTTTATTTCAATGTAAAAGTCCTCGCTGGTTTCTATCACACTGGAGATCTCAAATTTAGAATTCAAAATTTTCCCTTCCAATAATACCGCTTCTTTATTAACGGTATCGGGATTAAACTGTTGATAAGCGCTATTTTCCAGTTCATTGCCAAAAAAATAATTTTGGACAGCAGTTTGAACAGATGTTAATCCTGTTGTTGTTCCGTCTTTTAAATAAAGTCCTTTACTGGATAAAGACTGGATCGCATTCATGCTATGAGAAACTAAAATGATGGTTCTTCCGCTTTTACTCACATCATCCATTTTACCCATGCATTTTTTCTGAAACTCAGCATCACCAACTGCTAATACCTCATCAATAATCAGAATTTCATTTTCTAAAAATGCGGCTACTGCAAAAGCCAGGCGTAATTGCATACCACTGCTATAGTGCTTCAGTGGTGTATCAATAAATTTCTCAACTCCTGCAAAATCAATAATAGCATCAAAATTTTTAAGTATCTCCGTTTTACGCATTCCTAAAATGGAACCATTCATGAAAATATTTTCCCTTCCGCTCAGTTCAGGATGAAAACCTGTTCCTACTTCCAATAAGCTGGCGATACGGCCTCTGCCAATAATTTTACCCGATGTAGGAGGTGTGATTTTTGATAATATTTTCAGGAGTGTCGATTTTCCCGCACCGTTCTTTCCTATAATACCTAATGTATCGCCGGGCATTAAGTCAAAACTTACGTCTTTTAAAGCCCAGAAATCTTCCTTGGTGTTTTTACTTTTAAAAATATTGGAAACGGAATCCCTCAAGCTTAAATAAGGTTGTTGCTCATGATTAATCCTGAACTTTTTACTTATTTTTTGTATTTCTAATATTGGTTTCAAATCTCTACGCTAAATCGGCAAAATAGCCTTCTGTTCTTCTAAAATAGACTACACCAATAACAAATAATATTAAGGATACACAAATGCTTGTAAGGATCGAGGAATAGTTCAACCCCGACTCAGAAATTGAACCCCTGAATAATTCAATGGGTGCATTCATAGGATTTAATTGCAATATCCACTGAAACCATTTATTATCAGAAATTTTAATAGGATAAATAACCGGCGTAGCAAACAGCAATGCCTGGATAAAAAATGGCAGGATATATCTAAAATCGCGGTATTTAATATTTAAAGCCGCCAAAAAAGTTCCCAATCCAAATGTTGCCATTACTGCCAGCAAAATACTTAAGGGGATTAAAAAGAATGCTGAGGCATTAAATGAACAACCGTAATAAAATAATACAGGAATAAAAACAATAAAGGCCATCAAAAAGTCAATTAAAGAAACCAGGATAGATGAGATAGGAACAATTAAACGGGGAAAGTAAATTTTCTTAATGATATTTGCGTTATTTACCATGCTATTGCCGGCATTAGAGAGTCCGCTGGAAAAAATGTTCCACAATAAAAATCCACTCAAAACAAAAATGGGGTATGGAACTGAGAGTTGCGAATTAGTACTGATTAATTTTCCGAAGCCCAGGGTAAACAACATGGTCATAATAATGGGTTGGAATATGGCCCATAAAAACCCTAAAACCGTTTGCTTGTATTTTACTTTCACATCGCGCCAGGTAAAGAAATAAAATAGTTCACGGTACTCCCATAATTCTTTTAAACCTAAACTAAATTTACTCTGCGGTTTTATTTCAAACTCCATATTGTTACCTTTACGCCATGAGGGATATACTATTTGCGACGCATAACAAAAATAAGATAAAAGAGGTAAATAGCCTAATGCCACAGACTATTAATTTGTTAAGTCTGTATGATGTAAACTACACCCACGAAATTGAGGAAACTGCCGAAACCATTGAGGGAAACGCCTTATTGAAAGCGCAAACAATTGCCTTAAATTTTAACACAAATTGCTTTGCCGACGATAGTGGTTTATTGGTAGATGCACTGAACGGCGCTCCCGGCGTTTATTCAGCACGTTATGCCGGCGAACAAAAAAACGATCATGATAATATTGAAAAATTATTAGGCGAATTAAAGGGTAATGAAACCCGGAAAGCCTATTTTAAAACAGTAATGGCTTTAGTACTCGATAACAAAGAATATATTTTTGAAGGTACTGTTAATGGTACTATAACCCACGCTAAACAAGGCACTAACGGTTTCGGATATGATCCTGTTTTTATGCCGGATGGCTATACAAAAACATTTGCCGAAATGAGTTTCGAAGAAAAGAACCACATGTCGCACCGGAAGATCGCTTTGAAAAAATTGCTGGATTTTTTGAGTACGGTTAAGTAACCCCAATCTTTACACCTCTTCTCGCCCTTGTTTAGAGGCTTTTTTAGAGCCGCTGTACATCTCAAATTTTAACAATTTACATTCCAAAGCACCATTGAACAAGGTCATTTTTTTGCTGGGATGCAAACCAATATGTTTAGCCGCTTCCATGTTAGAAGTAATGATGCAGGCCGTCCAACCTCCAAAATCTTTCTTGAGTTTATCCCCTATCTGCTTGTAAAACGCATTGGTATCTTCCATTTTTATACGTTCGTCGTAAGGCGGATTTAATAAAATGGTCCCCTTTGGTTTCGTAGGCATTAGATCAAAAAAAGAAATTTGCTCATACTGGATCACATCATCCACTTTAGCCACAGCAGCATTTCGTTTTGCCATTTCTACGGGCACACTATCTATATCGCTCGAATAAATAGAGGGCATATCTTCTTTAATACGGTTAATGGATGACGTATAGATCGTATCCCACAATTCCGGTTCGTAGTCGTGCCATTTCATAAAACCAAAGCTTTCTCTGAAACATCCCGCCGGAATATTATTGGCAAACAAAGCCGCTTCAATTCCCAGAGTTCCACTGCCGCACATCCCGTCAATTAAAGGTAAATGCGGTTGCCAGCCCGATAATAATACCATACCTGCAGCTAGTACTTCTTTCATAGGAGCAGTATCAATATCTACCCTGTAACCTCTTTTAAACAACGAATCGCCACTGCTATCCAAACTAACGTTTACAAAATCTTTAAAAATGTGAACGTAAATTCTGAGTGTTGGTTGGTCCAGATCAACGTTTGGTCTTACTTCAAATTTCTCCACAAAACGATCGCAAATAGCGTCTTTCGATTTTTGCGATACGTACAAGGTGTGCGTAAAGATCTCTGAATTTAATGTCGCATTAATAGCAATGGTATCATCCGGATTTAAAAACTGTTCCCAGTCATATTCTTTCATTTTAGCATAAAACTCATGCTCATCGCTTGCGGTAAACGAATAAATGGGAACCAATATTTTTAAGGCTGTACGCAAACATAAATTTGCCTTGTACATAAATCCTTTATCGCCCGTAAAAGAAACGCCACGTTTAAAGGGCTCAATATCTCTTGCGCCTAACTTCATTAATTCGTTTGCCAGCGTGTCTTCCAGGCCGTGAAGGGTTGTGGCTTTCATTTCGAAATCGGAGGCTGTATTTTTTTTCTCTTTCAAGGATAATGGTTTTAAATTTTGACAGAAACAATTCCTACCAAGGGTAATTTTTAATTAATGTGTTTGAATTATTTTCCTTTTACGGCATTAAATACTTCTTTCATGAATCCGGAAGCAAATACAAAATCCAATAATTCGGGATTGGTGGTTTTTAGAATTTCTTTGCCGTTTCCCGACCACCAAGGCTTTCCTTTATAGATATATAATACCTTCTCGCCTATTTCCACAACCGAATTCATATCGTGGGTAATAACGATGGTAGTAATATTAAATTCTTTGGTAAGACTTTGGATCAAATTATCAATAACGATAGATGTTTTAGGATCGAGACCCGAGTTAGGTTCATCGCAAAATAAATACTGCGGACTGTTTGAAATGGCTCTTGCAAGCGCCGCACGTTTTTTCATCCCACCGGAAAGCTCTCCGGGATACAGATCATTTTTACCGGCAAGCTGAACTTTTTCCAAACAGAAATTAACGCGGTCTATTTTTTCTGCGTGCGACATTTCAGTAAACATATCCAGCGGAAACCTTACATTTTCTTCTAATGTTTGAGAATCAAATAAAGCACCTCCCTGAAACAGCATTCCTATTTTCTTTCTTACTTCCTGTTTTTCTTTAACACCTAAAGTAGGAAAATTCAATCCATCGTATAATACTTCTCCGGAATCAATTTCATGTAAGCCCACCATGAGCTTCATAATAGTGGTTTTGCCACTCCCGCTTTCTCCGATAATTAAATTGGTTTTGCCCTGTTCAAACTGAAAGGAAACATCATCTACAACTAAACGGTCGCCAAAACTTTTGGATATGTTTTTAATTTCGATCATGTTAAGAATAATTGGGTTAACAGGAAATTAAAGATCAATATTAAAATGCTGCTGTACACAACCGCCGAAGTACTGCTTTTACCAACTTCCAACGCACCGCCATGTGTATAATAGCCAAAATAAGCGGAAATAGAAGTGATGAGGAATGCAAAGGTAATAACCTTGGTAAAGGAATAATAGAGTTTCCAGGGCTCAAAAAATGCTTGAATCCCATAAATATATTCGTAAGACGATACGGCATGTGTGGCAATACCCATCACATAACCTCCAAAAATCCCTAAGAACATACTAATGGCAATTAAAAATGGTAAAATAACCACGCCTGCCAGTATTTTAGGTAATATGAGGTAGCCCGCCGAGTTTATACCCATAATTTCCAGCGCATCAATTTGCTCTGTAATACGCATGGAACCTATTTCGGAAGCAATATTGGAACCCATTTTCCCGGCAAGGATCAAACACACAATGGTAGGACAAAACTCCAGCAACATGGATTCGCGAACAGTAAAACCTACAGCATACAGTGGCACCAAAGGACTCGTAAAGCCAAAGGCCGACTGAATGGTAATTACACCTCCCATAAAAAAGGAAATAATAGCAATAATGGGTAAAGAACTGATGCCTATATTATCGATCTCATGTATGATCTGTTTCCCATATACCGACATTTTTTCGGGCTTACTAAACACCCGTTTAATAAGAATAAAATACCTGCCTAAATGAAAAAATAAGTTCATAATTTATGAGTGGCTAATATACGACTAAGTGTTTATTTATCTATAAAAATAAGGATAAAATAAAAACGCTCCCGAATGATCAGGAGCGTTCAAAATAGTAAAAAAGTATGAGTTAGAAGCCTGTACCAAAATGGTTCATACTTTCTTTCTTCTCAGGGTTAATGGTCATAACCGGCAAATTACTGATATCAACCACTTTTTGTGCTTCGGTACCACTGAAAAACTCTTTAATGCTCAGGTTCGGTTTGTTCATGATAACGATCAGATCCGATTCAATTTTGTTAGCATATTCAACCACTGTTTCTGCTACATTATCGCTTGCCAGAGATTTATTGGAACAGGAAATACCTTTTCCTTTAATATATTGTTTTACCTGGTGCGAATAGGCTAATAACTGATTTTCGTATGCGTTATCAGATAAACTGAACACCCCTAAAATACGGATAGAAGCACCAAAATAGTGTGCAAATTGAACAGCCACATCTACTTTTTCACGCGATTCTCTTGAAAGATCCAAGGGTAATAAAATATTTTCGCAACCGTCTTTGTGCTCTTTTCCACGAATAGAAATAACCGGGCATTTGCATTCCCTGATCATTTTAGAAGCACTTGCTCCTATAATGTGTTTAGAGCTCATATGACTCTCCAAACCAACGATGACGATTACGGGATTAACTTCTTCGGCAACTCTTGGTACTTCTGTGTAAATATTGCCTTTTACATTCATAAATTCAGTTGGCACGCCACTTTCCTGTTGCGTTTGCTTACTGATGGCTTTAAGGTCTTCGTAACGCTCATCGCCTACTTTTTCGTATGTGTGTAATAATATAATTTTGGAGTGGGTGTATTTCGCTAAATTGTAGGCTTGTTTAATAGCCAAAAGGGATTGTTCTGTAAAATCAATAGGAATTAATAAAGTGCCGCGCTCTTGTAATTTCATATGTCAATTTTTATTGTTTTTAATATACGTGTCCCGAACTCATTTCGGAATGGTATAACCTGCTTAATCTTCCTTATTCAGACCTCAATTTAACAGATTATTTCCTATAGTTTAGTGTTAATTGTCTTAATTTTACCTCACTACTTACAAATTACCTATTAAAAGGCTGAAAATCAGGTATAATTAATTTGTTAATTTAACACACAAAATTAGTCAAATTAATGATATATAGGCATTTATAAAAATATTTATTAAAAATTTGACGTTAATAAAATAAATTTACCGATATTTGCAGCCCAAACTTAAAAAACAATAAAATGGCAGTAAAGATTAGACTACAAAGACACGGTAAGAAAGACGCAGCGTTTTTCCACGTAGTAGCAGCGGATGGTCGTGCACCACGAGACGGAGCTTTTATCGAGAAATTAGGAACTTACAATCCTAATACAAACCCGGCAACAATTGATTTGAATTTTGAATCTACCTTAAAATGGTTACAAAACGGTGCTGTACCTACAGACACTTGTAAAGCTATTTTATCTTACAAAGGTATTTTAATGAAAAAACATTTGTTGGATGGTGTTAAAAAAGGTGCTTTAACAGAAGCTCAGGTTGAAGAGCGTTTTGCTAAATGGTTAGATTCAAAAGCAGGAAAAATTAACTCTAAAAAAGATAATTTATCTTCAGGTGCTAAAAAAGCAGAAGCTGACAAATTAAAAGCAGAAAATGTAGCTAAAGAAGCTAAAGCAGCAAAAATTGCAGCAAAAAACACTCCTGCAGTTGAAGAAACAGCTACTGAAAATCCAGCAGCAGAAACTGAAACTCCTTCAGAAAACACAGAAGCATAATTTTAAATTAAATAACAGCAAAAAGACCCTGATGAAAATTCATCAGGGTCTTTTGTTTTTTATGGATATATATAATCTCAATTGTCATGCTGAACTTGATTCAGCATCTCATTTTAAGAAATTTAGTGTTATGGTATGAGACCCTGAATCAAGTTCAGGGTGACGTCATTTAATAAAAAGGATTTGTAATTAGATAAATTCCAATGCTATAGTTTTATCTCGCAAATGTTACTTCACTTTCCCTAAAGCATTCAATGCATCTACAGCCGGCTCATAGTTTGGTTTTAATTGCAAACACATACTATAATCGGCATAGGCATTCGTTTTGTCTTTTAATTCTTCGTAGCATACACCTCTTGCAAAATAAGCTTCTGCATATTTAGGATTGGCATCAATTGCTTTTGTAAAATACTCCAAAGCTTTTGAAGCATCTTTTTTTGCCAGGTTAATGGCTCCTAAATTATATAGTGAGAATTCGTGGGTAGCGTCTTTTTTCAAGATCTGATCATATAATGCTGCGGCATCATCCCATTTATTGAGATCCTGTAACAATTTTGCTTTTGCATACAATGCCTCCGGTGTTGGGTCAATGCGAATAGCGTTATCGTAATATTCTAAAGCAATGGTGTTTTTTCTTGCGCCGTAAATAACACCCATATCCAAAAATGCACCGTAATTTTTGTTATCCTGGTCTATGGCTGTTTCAAAGCTGGAAATAGCCTTTGCGGTATCTCCTGTTTCTTTATAAATACTTCCTTTCAGGTAATATGCTTTTGCCAGGTTCTCGTTTATTTTCAAGGCTTTGTTAATACAGGCAAAGGCATTTTCGTATTGCTTTACGAAGAAAAATAATTCGCCAAGCTTTAGCAAACCTTCTGTATTTTCCGGAAATTTTCTTACAATTTTTTCCAGGGTTTCTTTGGCATTACGGGTTTCGTTAGCAGAGAAAAAAATATCCGCTTCGGTCAAATAAAAATTAACGTTAGTAGTGTCAAGTCTTACAGCTCTTTTTGAATCGTTAATCGCGTCTTCGAGCTGCTTTAGTTTAAGAAAAAGTTGTGCGCGTTCGTTATATAAACTCGCGTCGTTAGGAGCATCCAGTATTTTTTGATTCAGGGCTTTTAATTCAGGTGAATTTAAAATCTGCATTAATGAATCCGCTCTGTGTGCCTCAGCTTCCTGGTTGGTTGGCACTGTTGGCTTGCAGCTATACAAAAAAATGATAGAAAGAACAGAAATAAAATAAAATTGAAATGATCTCATTGGGTACTATTTAAAAATTCAAAAAAAGGGGATGTTCTAAAAAGGGCAAGCCAATTACTATTACTAAAGGTCGTTTGCAGAAGCAATAAGCTCTGCTACATCCAACACTTTTGTTTTATCTTCTTTATTAAAATGTTTCACGCCGTCTGTCATCATCGTATTACAAAACGGACAACCAACAGCAATGACATCAGGATTATGTGAAAGAGCTTCTTCTGCACGTTCTACATTGACTTCTTTGCTGCCTTTTTCGGCTTCTTTAAACATTTGTGCACCGCCTGCACCACAACATAATCCATTGGCACGGCTACGTTTCATTTCTGCCAGTTCTACATCCAGTTTTTGAATCACTTCGCGCGGCGCTTCATACACATCATTGGCACGGCCAAGGTAGCAAGGATCGTGGTACACTATTTTTTTACCTTTAAATTCACCACCCTGCACTTTTAATTTTCCTTCATCAATTAATTGCTGAACCAATTGTGTATGGTGGATCACTTCATATTTTCCGCCTAATTCAGGGTACTCATTTTTAATGGTATTAAAACAATGCGGACAACCGGTCACTATTTTCTTTATGTCGTAACCGTTTAAAATTGTAATGTTTTGCATGGCCTGCATTTGGAATAAAAACTCATTCCCTGCACGTTTTGCGGGATCTCCGGTACAAGATTCTTCAACACCTAAAACAGCAAAATTAGCCCCAACGTGATTTAAAATACGCACGATGGCTTTTGTTATTTTTTTTGCTCTATCATCAAAGCTACCTGAACATCCCACCCAAAATAAAATATCAGGAGTTTCGCCGTTGGCAATTTTTTCCTGCATTGTAGGAACTTTTAATGCTTCCATAATCTCTATAATTTCTTTTTTACATCTGTATTAATACCCCGCTACCAACTCCCTACTGCTCATGTATCCAGTTAGCACGATCGGCCGGGCTGAACTGCCATGGCGCTCCATTGTTTTCAAGATTAGTGAACATGCCATTTAATTCGTTAGGTGCTGAACTTTGCTCCAATACCAATTGCTGACGTAAATCCATAATAATGGACAAAGGATCAATGTTTACAGGGCATTCCTGCACACAGGCATTACAGGTATTACAAGCCCATACTTCTGCCGATGTGATATAATCTCCTAACAACGATTTTCCATCATCTACAAATGTTCCTTTATTGGCATCTATATTCTTTCCTACTTCCACCAAACGGTCTCTTGTATCCATCATAATTTTACGTGGCGACAAGGCTTTACCGGTAATGTTTTGAGGGCAAGCTGCTGTACAACGTCCACACTCTGTACAAGAGTACGCATCCAGCAATTGTTTCCAGGTAAGATCCTGAACATCTTTAGCACCGAATTTAATGTGCGCATTAGGATCCAGCACCGGTTGGTAAGAGGGGTCGAAATTTGGTTTTACAACATCTGTTACTTCAAACAGATTTTTAAATTGCCCTTTGGCTTTAAGGTTAGAGAAAAAGGTATTTGGAAAAGCCAGTAAAATATGAAGGTGCTTAGAAAAAGGCAAATAATTTAAAAAAGCAAACACGATGATGATATGTCCCCACCAGCCAATGCGTTCTACTATATGCAGTGCCTCGGTTGATAAGCCTCCAAACAATAAAGGCCCTAAGTGGCTGCTTACAGAAAAACCTAATGAGCCATCGCCTAAATTTTGAGCATGTGAAGCTCCTCTTTCATACAGCACTTCATCGGCTCCATTCATCATACAGATAAAACACAGCAAAGTAAGCTCTCCAATTAAAATTAAATTGGCATCCAGTTTCGGCCATCCATTCAATTCACTTTTTACCAGGCGTGGTACTTTCAATAAATTTCTTCTCGATAAAAAAGCAATGGTACCAATGAAAGCGAGTACCGAAAGTATTTCTATAAAACTTACCACAAAGGTATAGAACCCACCCAGAGGAACTCTAAAAGCACGATGATGGCCGCTGATACCGTCAAATACAATTTCAAGTAATTCGACCTGTGTAATAACAAAAGCTACATATAAAAATAAATGCAGGATAGCCGGAATTGGCTTTGCAAACATTTTCTTTTGACCAAAGGCCACTAAAGTCATTGTTTTTAAGCGTTCAGCCCGGTTATCCCTAATAGAAATATCTTTTCCTAATAAAATATTACGGCGTATTTTTTTTGAGTTAAGAAAAAAGAATGTACTGCCCGTAACAAGGAATATAGCAAATATAATGGAAGCTATCATGAGTAAAATTTATGGTTTAGCCGGAACTTTTTCGTCGTCTTTATGTCTGTCTTTTGATCCAAACACAGAGATGTGGATATAGCGTCCCGGACGTGCTTTTAAATCCAATAACAATTTATCAAGATCGGCGCTGGCGCTCGTCAGGTTTTTGTAAAGTGAATCGTTTTTAACCAGTTTACCAAGGGTGCCGCTACCGCTATTGATTTGAGCCATCACTTCGCTCAATTCCTTCAACGTTTTATCAGCATTGTTAACAGCGCTTTTTAATTGCGATTTGGCAAGGCTATCAGACATGGAACTGAAGTTAGTAATGATATTATCAATTTTTCCTTTATCATTATCTAATACAGTGGCCAGATTATTTAATTTGGTAAGAATAGCAGAGATCTTTGTTTTCTCAGAAGCCATCAGGTCATCTAACCTATAGGCCGTTTTCTCAAGGCTTTGTATGGCTTTTTTAATACTTTCAAAAGACTGATCAAGGTTATCTCTTGTTTTATCATTTAAAATAGCACTTACCACGTTCATTACAGAATCCATAGAGGAGATAAGGCCTTCAGCCTTTTTTTGTAAAGGAGCTAACTGTTTACTCACTGCCGTTTTAATGCCCTCTTCTGATTCTGCAAGCAGAGTATCACCCGATTCAACAAACTCAGTGTTTTTGCTGTAAATGATTTCTACGGCCTTAGAACCTAATAAATCAGAACTTACGGCACGTGCCGTCGATTTTTTGGGGATTTGCACATCTTCGGTTAAAAGGAATTTAACCAACACTTCGTATTTTCCGTTTTTATTCTGTATTAAAGAGATATCATTGATCTGCCCTACTTTAAAGCCGTTAATTAACAAAGGATTTGCCTCTATTAATCCGTCAATTTCGGGATATACAGCGTATAATACATATTTGTGGCTGAATAAATTGCTTCCTTTAAGGTAATTAAAGCCATATATAAATAATCCAATGGCGGCCGTTACAACAATACCTATTTTTAATTCTTTAGTGATCTTCACAAACAACTTTTTTGAAGTGACTAATATACATCTTTTTATTAATAAAAACGCCTCACTAAGCCTATTTCTTGAAAGAAAATACAGATTTTACAATGCCCTGAAATGATGTTATGTTTAACGGAAACTCAAGGAAAACATGTAAAAAGCTTAGAAAGTAGAGTGCTTTAAGACCAATACCATAATCAATAATATACAGAACAACTGAAAACACCCATAATGCCAGTGTTATAAAGAGTGTTTTTTTAGGTACCAAATGCCATTTAATGACTGACGTTTTCGAAAACCAGTTAAGGTAATGATATGTATAAGCAAAGGCAATAAAACGCATGACAATAAAACCGGGATTGGTATTAAAAACGGTATCATTATTTATGGGTGCCGTTAAACCAAAAAAATCGATTAAATATTTATTTAACAGGCCAAACAGTTCGTAGCTTTTACTAACGTATGCCGATACCTGGTATTGAAGTGCCGGTGCTTTGATCACAAAAAAAGAAAAAGCAATAACTATAAGTGCCACTACCGACAAATAACCGGAGAGTGATTTATTTTTTAAAACACCATACAACATAAATGCCCAGGTAAAAACAA
The DNA here is from genome assembly GCA_040389965.1 of Bacteroidota bacterium. Classification (GTDB taxonomy): domain Bacteria; phylum Bacteroidota; class Bacteroidia; order B-17B0; family Aurantibacillaceae; genus UBA4416. The sequence continues at coordinate 65,980 of JAZJZF010000039.1, read as the reverse complement.
AGACATGGATAATGGTTGGTAAAAAAACACCTATCCAAACAAAATAGGTATTTCCTGTGGTAGATAAAGCAAGGCCTATAAAGGCAAGTACACAGAGCACGGCACGGTACAAATTATCTTTTACAAAAACAAAAACAGCCGCGATCAATAAACCAAATGCAATAATATTAGGAACCTGAGTGTTTGACTTAGCCGGTTGAACAAACGAAAAATAAAAAACCAACACACATAAAAAACTCAAGGCTACAAAATCGTATTTACCTTTGGTAAAATAATTTTTTTTATGAAGCCAGCCAATCTCCGTAAGGTAATGCAAAGGGCCCAGCACTGCATAGGAAAATAAAAATAATTCGAACGGAAGAATAAATGCAAGCACACAGGATACAAGCATTAAACCAATATTTATATAATTGATCTGATCATTATTTAATTCTGAGAACTTGAACAAGGCCTTTACTTTTTATTACAAATATCTATTTTTTTACGAATAGAGCTAATTAATTAACGATAAGCTTTTTAGTACTTGTTTTTCCATCGTTTTGAATATTTACAAAATAAATTCCGGGCGAAAAGCGCGTTTGTTTCCCAACCGAAAATGTATAGCTGCCGCTCTGAATGCTATCATCTCCTATACCTATGGTTTGCCCCAGCACATCTGTTATATCTATTTTAAGTCCCGGAGTATATTTAAAACGTATGGTAACCGTTTCATTGGCCGGGTTCGGAAACAGGTCGTACAGCGTTTCTTCATTTAAGGATGCTATACCTACAATTCCTGAAATATTTATATCATCAATAAACACATTGCTTGAGCCAGAAATAGAATCACGCGTATACATAAATTTAAATTTAACATGCGACGAGCCCAACATGGCCGAAAGGCTTACCACTTCATTTCTCCACTCGCTTAAAGATGCGGGAATAAAAGGATTCATTGTAGAGGAGGAAGTTACTAACGATGATCCCGTTTTACTGTATACTTGTGTCCATGTGCTTTCACAATCCGTGCTTGCCAATACTTTTAAAGTATTAATATGCGCAGGATTAACATCGGCGGTTGCTAACTTAAAGTTGAGTTTTGGTGATGAAATTGCTGAAATATCAACCACAGGACTGATCATGGATGTGGTGGCTAACCTGGTATTATTAAGTGCAGGAAGCTTGGCACAAAAGAATCCGGAATAAGAAGCGTCGTAAGATTGTTCCCAGTTAACCGAACCGTTTGAACTTGAAAGATCCCAGTCATTATTAGGCAGTGCATTACTTTCAAATCCTTCGGTAAAGGAGGCGGAGTAATTGGCTGTATTTGTAATAACAGTTATGATATTATTTTTTGAAATAGTGCCTGATGAGCCTGCTGTTGTACCTGAAGAATAACTTACAGAATAAACACCCGGCGTATTGTAAGTAACCGATGGCGCAGATAATGTAGAGGTAGAAGGTGTTCCGCCCGGAAACGACCAGTTATAAAATGTTGCCTGAGCATTTGTAGAAGCATCTGTAAACGTAACAGCCACACCTACACAGGTTTCTGAACGGTTATATTTAAAATCGGCCACAGGTACACAGGTAGTATTGGCATTAATAACTCCGGTACTTATTAAATTGGAGGTAGTCCACAAATTATTTCTCCCACTTGAGCCTGATTGCAGGGTGTTTTGCATTAGGAGTGTTTGTTCATGTGTAAACATACGTGTACAGTAAGAGTAATCCATATAGTTTTGGAAATTTTCGCTTTGTCCCGGTGTGCAAATCTGGTAACTTGAAGGATCAGATACATCCGGACAACTTACAAAACCCATGGTAGGAGGCGTATCAGAAACAAAATCGTCGCCTGCACAATTTATACCTGTACCCTGGTTTCCAAATACGTGCGAAAGCCCAAACCAATGACCCGCTTCATGTGTAAGCACCCGCGACAAATACGCATTTCCTGTTCCTGTGGAGCCGAAATAATTATTTAACACAACGATAGCATCATAAGGAGATCCCGAAATAAATGTTCCGGGAAAATAAGTATAACCCGCAGCATTAAATCCACTAGACATAGTAATCGTTTTTACAATATATACATTCATGTACCTGGTAGGATCCCAGGTGTATTGGTATATGGTTGGAGACGAATCATCCCAATCTGTATCGGGATCATAATAGTGAACAATACCATTGGTGCAGTTTCCAGAGGGATCACGGGTAGCAAGAACAAACTGGATTTTTGTAGAATCTGCAAGGGCTTTAAACTCCTGAATAATTAAGCTTGTATCCGCATTTCTTTTAGCATAATCGCGGTTAAGAATTACCATAGCATCCTGTACCTGAGCATCAGAAATATTTTCGGGGCCGCCCAAATGAAGAATATGAAATACTACAGGAATAGTATAGGATGCAGAGTTAACCGATTTATTTTTGATTTTGCCTGCTTCCACATCAAGCGCCTTTTTGCGGGCTTCTGCTTCAGGGTGCAGGCTGTAATACTTTTTCATGATCTCATCGGTTCCACAATGCAAATCGGATTGCGCATACTGAAAAAAATAAGAAAACAGACAGAAAATAAAAATGACGTTTTTCATAATAAAAATTTATTGTTTGTTAATGGTTATTCCTTTTGGGGATGGTATAGCCATTACTATTTTACAATAGCAATTTTATGTTAAGGTAAGCTATTTTTGAAAAATAAACCAGAGGAATTTATTTTTTGTCGTTATCGAACTTGCCGGTTTTTTTATCGTAACCGTAAGGGCAATGCTTGCAACCATTTTTGCAACAGTAGCCGCGCTTTAAATGGTATTTTTCGGTAAATACAATATATCCTTCAGGACTGTAATAAAAATCTTCGGGATCTAATTCTTTTTTAAACATTGCTGGTAAAGGTATTATATTTATAGCTGAATAGAAAAGCTGCTTTAAAATTTATCTTCATTTTGCTGAATAATGCTCCCATAATTAACAACTTTCACTACAACGATTACGCTATTTCGCTACTGCGTTTAGACCTTATTCATCCGCAGATTTCAGGTAATAAATGGTTTAAATTAAAATACAACCTCGAGCGGGCAAGTCAATTACAGAAAGATACGATCATTACCTTTGGCGGTGCATTTTCAAATCACATTGCAGCTACGGCTTACGCCTGCAAGTTAAAAGGGTTTAAATGCATTGGTATTATCCGCGGAGAAGCTTCTGCTATAAATAACTATACCCTACAAAAAGCGCAGGATAATGGCATGGAATTTATGTTCGTAAGCCGCGAAGATTATAAGCAAAAAGATCAGGCGGATTATTTAAATAATTTACAAATTCAGTTTCCAAATGCCTATCTGATTCCCGAAGGCGGCGATAATGCTTTAGGACAAAAAGGTTGCGAAGAAATACTCACGGATGCTACAACACCTTTTACACATGTGTTTTGTGCATACGGCACGGGCACAACACTTAAAGGGATTTCAAAAGCGTTGGTACCAAACCAGCAATTAACGGGCATTCACGTTTTAAAATACGATCTTGCTGTAGAACTTCCACAAACTATTATCCTCAATGAATATCATTTTGGAGGCTATGCAAAACATACACAGGAGTTATTGGAATTTAAAGACTGGTTTGAAGAAAATTTCAACACTGCCCTCGACTATGTTTATACAGCAAAAGTAGCTTATGCCATCTTTGATCTTATTAAAAAAAATAAATTAAGTAAACAGGATAAAATCCTAATGATTCATACAGGCGGGCTGCAGGGCAATGCCGGTTATGAAGCGCGTTATAACCTGAAACCAAGTCGCCAGGTAAACGATCCCCAGGGATAAACCTGCTTTGGATCGCGGGTTGTAGGAGTACCAAAATTAAGGACTTTCACAAAGCCCACACCAAGGCCAAAAGTGCTGGTAAAGTTTTGTCCGCTGCTTTTAAAAATACCATTTTGCAACTGAAAAGAAATGCCTTCAACACCACCCAAAACCTTATCGGTACCATAACGGATACGCGGCCCAAAATAATACTTTAGCTGTGGTTTGAGGTCATAATAATAATTAATATCGATTCCTGTTATAAAACTGACACCTTTTGTGCGTTGTACTTTACTTGTAGTTGTTGAACCGGTTGATGTGGTAGTGTTTGTTCCAAGTGATGCCAGCGCTCCAAACGAATCGTAAGTTAAACTTACCGGTACAGTAATACCAACCGTTTTATTGGCTATAAGCCGCTCGTAAGAAACCGTAAACCGTCCTAAAAGTAATTCGGGAATATAAAAACCCAGAATATTATCAGACAATCCCTGTTCCTTTGCTTTCCATTCTTTCATTTTACGGTCTTTCCGCTGTTGGCGCGTTTCTACAATATCTGCCGGTTGAACAATTAAATTGTCGGAACTGAAAATATATACATCTCCGCTTTTATACTCTGCCAGTATCACATCGGTTTTTGGTACTGTTATTAAAGGCGCATTTAAAAGGGTATCCCTGTAAGTAATGGTTTTCTCCGAAATAGCAATGATTTTGCATTTAATGCTGGTTCCTTTTCTGAAAAACAGTTTATCCTGCGAGTATGCTTTGGAGATTCCAAGAACACAGAACACTAAAATGATATGTAAACTATATTTCATGTTCTTTTTAAAATCTATAACCAAAACAATAACCTAAATATACTTTCGGAATGTATTTTTCATCGCCCAACAAAGCAGGACTATAAGCAGGAACGCCAATCGCACCAAAAAGTTTAAAATTTAAGCTGGGCGTTACTCTAAAAACCCAACCGTTATTAATCATAATTGCCAACTGCGATCCTTTATGGTCGGTTATCACCGATTGATTATTAACGATCGCATTCGCTTCGTAATCAAAAGACATGTATTTACCAAGTAATCCAACAAAATACTGCACTCGCGTTGTATTTCTGGGCATAAAACTGATTCCAAAACCAACATCGTAATTCTTCTTAACCTGATCCAAACTGCTCGTTATTGGTGCATTAAGGCCTCCTGCACGGGGATTAAAGTTATAACCTCCTAAAAAAGTAAGACATAATCTGCTATCGAGTAATTCTCTGTCGTATAAAAGCGTAATATCCGCATTAGCAAGCGATAGCGCATTAATGGAGATCATGTTCTTATTTAAATAGTAGAGATTTAAAGGTTTTTTTTCAGGGGCTTTAGCTGTTTTCTCTTCATGGTTTTTAGGCGTTAAAGCAGGAGCATCGCCATTTACAATCTGCGTTGAACCATCACTGAATTGGATAAGCACTATTTCTGACTTCGAGATAACATAGGTGGGGCCTTCCAGATTGGAGAAATCTTTGTATTTAACGTCAGTAATATTCAGTTCCGTAACTTTGGCCTGAATTTTATTTCCGCCAACAGTATAAAGTATATCCTGTGCCCGCAAAACAGATGCAAAAGTAAGCAGTACAAACACATTAAAAACCAGTCGGTTCATGAAGTAAAATTAATTAATTATAAAAATATGCATTAATAACTGATATAAAAACAGTTTATTATATTTACGCTGAAAACTTGCTGATAAGCATTTGTTAATACGACCTATAACTAAACCTAAAATAGCATGCCCGAAATGATTGAGGTAATCAAAGAAAAAATTAAAGAAGTTGCTTTTAAAAAAGTGAATGATACAGATGAATTATTTCAATCGGGAATACTGACTTCAATATTAGTGGTTGACCTTGCCACATCACTGGAAGATGAATTTGCTATTTCGATCCCATTTACAGAAATAACCCTGGAAAATTTTAGTACGCCTCAACTGATTATGGCATACATTGAAACAAAAAAGGCCTGATCCTTTTAAATTATTGCAGAGTAACGATACGTGGGTGCTTTTTTTAAAAATATAATTTGCTTTCATATTTTGCCAATTGCCATTGCGATTGGCGTCTGTTACTTTTTCATAAAGTCATCGCAGGGAGGTAGCAACAATAGTAAGGTAGAGTCTACTTTTACAGCTCAAACGCTTAATACGCTTCACAGTTTTGATAAATTTTATCCTAATGCCATTACGCATGAAATGGCTTTGGCTGTTGCCCTAAAAAAAAGAGTTCCCGTGTTATTTGGCTCTTCAGAGCTTACTTCCTCTCACTTACAGGGTATTGCATACCGTTTTTTTTGCAAAGAAAATTCTGACGATAAATTTTTAGCGGTAGGCCACGCGGGCTATCAAAGCTTTGCCATTTTAACAACGCTTGCCGCCAATAAAGCGCTCCTCAAAAAATCGAAGCTTACCATTATTTTATCACCGGGCTGGTTCGAAAAACAATATGCTTCGGGTACTTCCTTAACCTCTTTCTTTGAATTTTGTCCGCCAAATTATTTATATCAGATTTACCGCGATACCAGTATAGATGCCGAAACAAAGCAGCACGTCGAAGCCTATATTTATAAAAATTACGATAAATATGATGGCTTCGTTGTGTTACACGGCTCGGA
>JAZJZF010000039.1:0-59543 GCA_040389965.1 Bacteroidota bacterium | reverse complement strand
GCGGTATTAAGAGCCATGGGCAAAAAACAGGATATTGCCCTGAATGCCGTTTTTAATTATCCATTTCAAAAAGCAGATGATGCAGAAATTAAATTCCAGGAACAACACGATTTTTATCTGACATCGCAACACCTTATAGTAGAACAGGTTTCAAAAGCAACTGCAAAACCTTACAAGTTTTATAACAGAGAAGTAAACTGGGATTCGCTAAAAAAAGAAGCGAAAAAAGCATTTAAGCTTATTAGTAACAACAACGCTATTGGTGTAGAAAACAGCTATTATGAAAGTTGGTTAAAAAACAAACCGAAAAAAAATGTAGAAGCCGTTGCGCTTCAAAACAACCAGGAGTATAAAGATTTTCTGGCATTGGTTCATTTTTTAAAAGTAAATCACATCGAACCTTTATTTGTGATCATGCCATTAAATCCTTTGGCACACCAAAATCTGGAAGTACTAAGTCCAACCATGAACGAAATAGGCTTTACTTTGAAAGTAAATGGTTTTAAAACACTGGATATGTTCTCAAAAAACCTTCACAATTATCAGCCCGGCGTTTTAGAAGACATTATGCACCCCTACAACATGGGCTGGTACGACATTGACCGATTTATTTTATATAATTACAATGATGGAAACTAAAAACGAAAAATTAATCCTGTTTCTTAAAAATACACTTATTTATTCAGCAATAATTGTTGGCGGGTATTTTTTATATAACTATAACAATAAAGATTATCATAATCTGCCGCATACTGATTTTTCATTTGTTTACGCCCAGTTTTAATGCTGCCATTTACCGACATAGATTTCTTTTTATTCGCCCTGCTCTATGTAGTGACAGTATGGCTATTTGGACTTATAACGCATAAAAAGCATTACCCTGCCATTACATTTGCATTAACACTTATTTACTTTATCTTTTATTTCAGGTATACCATGGCGGCACTTGGCTTCGCTTTGGTTACGTTCCTATACATTCGTTTTCTCTCACAAAAGGTAAACCACCGTCTTGTTTCCGCAATAATCATTGCCATTCCTATGGTATTGTTAAAAGTACATTTAAACCCCTCCTTTTTATATTTTGCTGGTTTATCATTCATAACGTTCCGCGCCATACAGGTAAGTATTGATTATTCTAAGGACGATCGACTGAACTTCATGCATTATTTTAATTTCCTGTTCTTTATACCATCGTTTTACATTGGCCCTTTAGACCGTTACAAACGCTTTACTGAGAATAGCGTCAATGGCTATCAATCTATTGGAACAGCTACTACCTTAAGCGGTTTGCAGGAATTTATAAAAGGGGTGACCTATAAATTTATTGTGGCCGAATTGATTTCGCGTTACTGGTTGCAACATTCTTTGGAAGAAGGATTAGCGGCAGGCGCACGAACAAGTGATATTTACGCCTACGCCTTTTACCTGTTCTTCGATTTTGCCGGTTACTCGTCTATGGCAGTAGGTATGGCAAACCTGGTAGGTATAAGCCTTCCGTTCAATTTTAATAAACCTTTTATTGCCATTAATCCTCCCGATTTTTGGCAGCGCTGGCATGCCTCACTTACAAGCTGGCTGGGCGATTATTTTTTTAAACCCTTTTATAAATGGTTGAACGGTTTTCAGAAACTCAAAAAAAATCCGATTGCCAAACAAAACCTTGCCATTTTCTTTACCTTATTCATTATGGGGATTTGGAATGGTTTTGAATCTAACTTCATATGGAGCGGTATCATTTATGGCATTTACAGCGTCATTCATAATACCTATGTGATTCAATGCCGCAAAAAAGACAAGGACGTCATTTTTGGAAACCTTAATCCTAAAATGGTAAAATACATTTCTATTGTTTTAATGTTCCATTTAATTTGCATAGCATTGTACGTGTTTAGCGGCCGTTATCAATAAAAATGAAAGTGCTTTATGAGATTTGATTTTAATAACAACCAATTTATCGATACAGACTTCCTGTCTGAAACACCTTTCATTATTGGTTCTGACAAGACAATAAGTCAAAAAGAAGTTTACGACCTGCACCTGAAATTAAAAGAACAATTACTAAAACTAACTATCCCACAAGGGCATCCGGTATGCATTTACGGCGAAAAAGAAGCGCTTTTTCCTGTGGTTATGATCACGTTGATTTCTTTAGACATTCCTTACATTCCCATTGACGCCATTATGCCAACGGGCAGAATAGAAAAAATAAAAGCGCAAACCAATAGTAAAGTTCTCATAAATTGCTCCACTAAAGCATGCGAAGTGCCTTTTGAAATTTGCCTGAATAATGCCCTTGAAATAAAAAATAATGAATCTGTAAGCGACTTTTTCATTCTCAACAATGGTTCCGATCCCGTTCGTTACATCCTCTTTACTTCAGGAAGTACGGGCGTTCCAAAAGGGGTGCAGATCACTAAAAATGCTTTAAACAGTTTTGTTGCTTGGTATTTAACCTGGCCTTTAATTACAAAAGAATCGGTATTAATGAATCAGGCTCCTTTTAGTTTTGATGTATCCTTGTGTGATTTTATAGCAGCTTTCGGCAAAGGCAGCAGCATGGTATTAAACGACTACAGCATCTTAAAAAGCGGCGCCGGATTTTTGGACAGACTAAAAAAACACCGGGCCACAACACTTGTCTGTACACCTTCTTTTGTACTAATCTATCTTTCTATTCCCGAATTTAATAGCGAACATTATCCTGAGATTAACCAGTTTGTTTTTATGGGTGAAGAACTTCCGGTGAACACCGTTAAAAAAATAAAACAAAAATTTCCTCCGGCAAAAGTAGTCAATGCTTTTGGTCCCACCGAAGCTACTGTAGTTACTACCTATATCGACATTACCGATTCTGTTTTGGCAGAGCACCCAAAATCCCTTCCCATTGGCTATTGCAGACCAAATGCAGAAATAGTGATCTTAAATAAAGATGCAGAAACAGGTATTGGTGAAATCGGTTTAATTGGCGCCAATTTATCCATTGGGTATTTTAAAGACGAAGAAAAAACCAAACTGGCTTTTGTAAATGAAAATGGAAAACGCATTTATAAAACAGGAGATGTGGGTTATATTAAAAATGACCTGATCTACTATTTAGGCAGAAACGACAGCCAGGTGAAGCTAAACGGCTATCGCATAGAGCTGGAGGAGATCAGTAATGTATTGCTCACACATCCACATATTAAAAACGCTACAGCCGTTCCCTTAGTGAATGGCAACGTGACCAAAAAAATAATTAGTTTTATCATTGCCGATGAAACTGCTTTTAAAAATATAAACGAAGAATTAAAAGCATTCCTCTTAAATTATTTACCGTCCTATATGGTTCCTTCCGAATTTATCTTAAAAAAGGAATTCCCTTTAAACAGTAACTACAAAACCGATAAAAAAGCCTTGTTAGAGTCTTATCTATCTGGAAATTAAAAGTCGGAAAATTATAGCTATATCTTCTGTTTTAGGCCATAAAACAGGGTTCAGGTCATACAAATTTACATTAGAAAGTATCCCCTAATTTTCTTAAATTAGTAGCTTGATTTAAAGCCATGTTTAAACTAAAAAATTACATTAACGGAGAGCTGGTTGAACCACACTCTAAACAGTATATAGATAATTACGATCCTTCAAGAGGTGTTGTATATTCTCACATTCCTGATAGCGACGAGCGTGATGCAGAGCAGGCTATTGAAGCGGCAAAAGAAGCTTTCAAAACCTGGAGTATTACACCAAAAGATGTGCGCTCAGCCTATCTCTTAAAAATTGCAGCTATTATTGAAGAACAACTTCACGACCTGGCGGTTGCTGAGAGCATTGATAACGGCAAGCCTTTACATTTAGCCAAAACAGTAGATATACCAAGAGCTGCAGCCAATTTTCATTTTTACGGAACGGGCATTTTGCATTATGCAGCGCATGCACATAGCATGGAAGACACTGCTATTAACTACACCTTACGCCAACCTGTTGGTGTAGCAGGCTGCATCTCTCCATGGAATTTACCTTTGTATTTATTCAGCTGGAAAATAGCACCTGCCCTGGCTGCCGGTTGCACGGTAGTAGCAAAGCCTTCTGAAATTACACCAATGACCGCTTATCTGCTTTCCGAAATTTGCATTAAAGCGGGTTTACCAAAAGGAGTATTAAATATTGTACACGGTTACGGACACAAAGTTGGCAACGCTGTTGTAAGCCATAAAGACGTGCCATTGATCTCTTTTACAGGAGGCACCAAAACAGGCGCAGGCATTGCATCTATTGCAGCACCCATGTTCAAAAAATTATCACTGGAACTGGGAGGAAAAAACCCTAATATTATTTTTGCCGATTGCGATTATGATAAGATGTTATCTACAACTATGCTATCATCTTTTGCAAATCAGGGCCAGATCTGTCTTTGCGGTTCAAGGATTTTTGTAGAGAAATCGATCTATGAGAAATTTAAAACCGACTTCGTTGCCAAAACTCAAAAACTGGTAATAGGCGCACCCTTAGATGATAAAACAAAAATTGGTGCCGTAGTATCAAAACCCCATATGGAAAAAATATTATCCTACATTGAACTGGCAAAACAGGAAGGTGGCACCGTTTTATGCGGAGGCAAGCAGCAGATCGTTAGTGGCGAGTTTGAGAATGGCTATTATGTACAACCTACAATTATTGAAGGCTTAGCTTACGATTGCCGTACTAATCAGGAAGAAATTTTTGGGCCGGTGGTTACCATTATGCCTTTCGAAAAAGAAGAAGATGTGATGCTATATGCCAACTCTACACAATATGGCTTAGCCTCAGTAGTGTGGACACAGGACATTACAAGAGCAAACCGTGTCGCCATGAACCTGCATACCGGTATTGTTTGGGTAAACTGTTGGTTACTACGAGATCTGAGAACACCATTTGGCGGAGTAAAATCATCAGGCGTAGGCCGTGAAGGAGGATTTGAAGCGCTTGACTTTTTTACAGAACCAAAGAATGTGTGTGTTAAATTGAAATAGGACATTGTCCATTGTAAGTTGTCTCTTGTCTTCTGACCGAACAAGAAACAAGTCTACAATAAATAATGGACAGCGGACAATAGACAATGGACAGCATATGATGAACAACAACATCAAACATGAACAAAAATAAATTAATAGAAAAATGTTAGAAAACAGCGGAAGAACAGAATTAACGTCACTAGGAGAATTTGGACTAATAAACCTATTAACAGAACATATAGAAATATATAACGAATCATCTTTAAAAGGAATTGGAGACGATGCTGCTGTTATAAAATATGATAATGAAAAAGCTACCTTGGTATCAACCGACATGTTGGTAGAAGGCGTACATTTTGATTTGTCTTACGTTCCTTTAAAACATCTGGGATATAAAGCCATTGTTGTAAATCTGTCTGACATTTATGCTATGAATGGCACTCCAAAACAGGTAACCGTAAGCATTGCCGCCTCAAACCGTTTTTCGGTAGAAGCCATAGAAGAATTATATGCCGGAATGTTATTTGCCTGTAAAAAATACAACGTTGATTTAGTTGGAGGAGATACTACTTCTTCTACAAGCGGTTTAATTATTAGCGTTACTGCCATAGGCGAAGCTAAAAAAGAAGATATTGTTTACAGAAATGGAGCACAGGAAAAAGACCTTGTGTGTGTAAGCGGAGATTTAGGTGGCGCCTACATGGGCCTACAGGTGTTGGAAAGAGAAAAATTTGTGTTTAAAGATAACCCGCAATTACAGCCCGATTTAGTTGGCAACGATTATATATTAGAGCGCCAGCTAAAACCGGAAGCGCGAATGGACATCATTGAATTATTTAAAACGCTGGATATTAAACCAACAAGTATGATCGACATCAGCGACGGGCTTGCTTCAGAGTTAATGCATCTTTGCACGCAATCGGAAGTGGGTTGCGAATTATACGAAGAAAAAATTCCATTGGATCCTCAAACATTTGACAGGGCAAGGGAATTTAGCCTCGACCCTACAGTATGCGCATTAAGCGGGGGTGAAGACTATGAATTATTGTTTACCATACCCATGAGCGAGTACGAAAAAATTAAAAATGTACCGGACTTTACCATTATAGGACACATTACACCCAAAGCAAGTGGCCTGAACCTTATTGCTAAAGCGGGAACATCGCATCCTATTACGGCACAGGGCTGGAATTCATTTAAATAATTTGTTTAAATTAGTATAATGATAAAAAAACTATTTACCCTTCTGTTTATCGGTTGCTTGTTTCTAGCCTGCGATATAAAAAAGAGCAGTATTAGCGGTACGGTTATCAGTAAAAGTACCGGAGCAGGCGTAGCTAATGCCTTGGTCAATTTTATTGAATGCAAAACAAATGGCGAAAATTGCACGGAAGTGGTCATAGGCCAGATGTACACAGCTCAGGATGGCTCATTTGTGATCAATGAAAAAATGGGATCCAAATCAAAAACAAAATGGATTACCGTAACTAAAGACGGCAAAAAAGTAGCACAAAAAGATAACGTAGGTCTTAATGATAAAAACATGGTGATTGAGATACCCTGATACGTTTCAAGACTTCCATTAAACTTTCAAAACTTTTTAATTTTAAAACCTTTCAACTATTAAGTACAATGAGCAACGAACAATCTATAGAATCATCTAAAGCACCCGAGCCGGTTGGCTTATACCCTCATGCACGCCGTGTAGGCAATTTATTATTTTTAAGTGGAGTTGGTCCGCGTGAACGTGGCACTAAAAAAATTCCGGGTGTTGAACTGGATGAAAAAGGAACTATTGTTTCTTATGATATAGAAGCACAATGCCATTCAGTATTCAGGAACATAAAATATATTTTGGAAGACTCCGGTAGTTCCTGGGATAAGATCGTAGACGTACAGGTATTTTTGACCAACATGAAAGACGACTTTCCTAAATACAACAAATTGTGGGCAGAATATTTTAAAGAAAACCCTCCCTGCCGCACTACCATTGAAATTAATTGCCTTCCTACACCAATAGCCATAGAGCTTAAAGTGATAGCAACGATTGATTAATTGCCTTTATTATTGCGATTAATGCTGCAGCGGACGTTTTTTGATCATCCCGCCTTTTGTATCTTTAATGCTATTCATGACCACAAAAGCATTTTCATCGATGGTATCAATTTCCGCTTTCAGTTTGTTTAACTCAAGGCGTGTGACAACGGTATAAATAATATCGATATTACTTCCTTCTCCCCTCTTTCCGTAGCCGCGTTTACCAACATATACAGTAACCCCGCGGCCCATCGTTTCAATGATCATTTTCCGGATCTCTTCGCTATGCGATGAAATAATGGTAACGCCTGTGTATTCTTCAATACCCTGTATAATAAAATCCAAAGTTTTGGAAGCCGCTAAATAAGTGATCATAGAATACAAAGCAGTTTCAATAGAAAGGAAATAAGCTGCTGCCGAGAAAATAATAATATTGATTCCAATAATAATATCACCCATTGTTGTGCTAAACTTACGACTCAGGTAAATAGCCAATACTTCTGTACCATCAATGACAGAACCGCCTCTCACAGCCAGCCCTATCCCCGATCCCAGGAAAAATCCACCAAAAATAGCCACCAGTAATTTATCGTGAGTGACTTCAGGAAAATGAAAAAACGACATACACAAAGCCAAACCTGTGATAGCAAAGGCTGTTTTAATAGCAAACTGTTTCCCTATTATTTTATAACCTAAAATAATGAACGGGATATTAATGACAATAATAAGCAGAGATAAAGGCACAGTAGTTAATTCCGCAATTAATAAGGAAATACCGGTTGCTCCACCATCAATAAAGCTGCTGGGCAATAAGAAGCTTTCGAGACCAAATGCAGCAGAAAAAATTCCTAATACCATCAGGAAAATATCTTTGAGCAATCTTGTAGCTAAAAACTTAAATTCACGAAAACCTTTAGCCAGTTCAAATCTCGAATAAGTTTCTTTTTTCTGCTTAAGAACATATTGTACGATAATGCGGTTGAGAAAAGAATTCATAAAATAAAAATAGGTGTTGCAAAAAATAATCTAATACTGCAATATAGCTTAAAATGCCAAATTATCAAAGGCTTAACATAAGAACGACTCCTTAACGATTGCTTAAAATGTCTGCTAATGAGCGACTTCAAGACTAAAATCACATGTGTTAAACAAAGTGAAATTTACAATATAAACGTAAGCGCTTACCGGTTATTTAAATTATTACACGGTAATTTGCAATACCATAATACGCGTTTTTGTTTTACGTATTAACCACTTAAACCATGATCCTTTTAAATCTTCTTATCTCCAATAAAGAGCAAATTGATAAAATTATTAATGTCTTGCTTACAAATAAATATGCGACTAATGTTATTTTAGGAAATCCTGAACAGGCCCATTCTCTCAATACTGAAAACGTAGTAGAACATAGCGTTATTTATAAATTACAGTTTGCCACCAAATCTTTATTATTCAGCGAAATTGAAGCCTCCCTGGCCAGAGAATTTCCACACAAGGAATTTTACATTTACGCTACGCCAATTGTGCAAACTACTACCCGCTTTTTTGACAGAATCAAAAATAGTGTTAAAGCCCTTAATGTGTTAAATAAGAAAAAAATCGACAACCAGTAAGGGTTTCAGGCCAATTAAGGGTCATAAAAAATGACCCGAAAAAAATTTATTTTTAGCCCAATTTCTTAAATAGTCCCTAATATATTTCCTATATTTAACGTTCATAATTTAAAAATTATCAGATCAAACGAATATGGAAAAAGTATTAAAATCATTAGGAATTAAAGACTTAAATATTGGATGCGCAACCGGTAAAAATTATTTTGCCAATGGCGACATTATAGAATCTTACAGTCCGGTTGACGGAAAATTAATTGCAAAAGTACAGGCAGCAAATGCTTCTGATTACGAAAAAGTAGTACAGGTAGCAAGTGAAGCATTTAAAACATGGCGTAATGTTCCTGCACCAAAACGTGGGGAAATTGTTCGTCAATTTGGAGAAAAATTACGCGCTAAGAAAAATGACCTGGGGAAACTGGTTTCTTACGAAATGGGAAAATCCCTACAGGAAGGTTTGGGCGAAGTTCAGGAAATGATCGACATCTGCGATTTTGCAGTAGGTGTATCACGCCAGCTTTACGGTTTAACCATGCACTCTGAAAGAGAAAACCATCGTATGTACGAACAATGGCATCCATTGGGAATTGTAGGTATTATTTCTGCATTTAATTTCCCTGTTGCCGTATGGAACTGGAATACAGCTTTAGCGTGGATTTGCGGAGATGTTTGCATCTGGAAACCATCCAGTAAAGTACCTTTGTGTGCTGTAGCTTGCCATAACATATGGAATGAAGTAGCTGCCGAAAATGATTTACCGGAAGGTATTTCCTGCCTATTGGTAAGCCCGGGTGCTATTGGCGAAAAAATGTGTGAAGACAGTCGCGTACCGTTAGTATCAGCTACAGGCTCTACCCGCGTTGGTAAAATTGTAGGTACTAAAGTAGCAAACCGTTTTGGCCGTTCTATCCTTGAATTAGGCGGAAACAACGCCATCATTATTTCTAATAATGCCGATTTAAAAGCTTGCTTGCCGGGTATCGTATTTGGTGCCGTAGGAACAGCCGGACAACGTTGTACATCTACACGCCGTTTAATTATTCATGAAGATATTTATGAAGATGTGAAACAAAAACTGGTAAGTGCTTACAAACAATTGGTAATTGGCGATCCATTGAACGAAAAAAACCATGTAGGTCCGTTAATTGACAAAGGAGCAGTGAAAGATTATTTAGCTTCTATTGAGCGTGTGATCTCCGAAGGTGGTAAAATATTAGTACCGGGTGGTGTATTAGACGGAAAAGGTTATGAAAGCGGGTGCTACGTAAAACCTTGTATTGCCGAAGCAAACAACGATTTTGAAATTGTGCAGCATGAAACATTTGCACCTATTTTATATATCATGAAATACAAAACGATAGAAGAAGCCATTGAATTACAAAATGGTGTTCCTCAGGGTTTATCTTCTTCTATCATGACTTTAAACATGCGTGAAGCAGAACAGTTTTTGGCTGCATCAGGAAGCGACTGTGGTATTGCAAACGTTAACATCGGCACAAGTGGTGCTGAAATTGGCGGTGCTTTTGGTGGCGAAAAAGAAACCGGCGGCGGGCGTGAAAGTGGCTCTGATAGCTGGAAAGCATATATGCGTCGCCAAACCAATACCATCAACTACGGAACTAAATTAACATTAGCTCAAGGCATTAAATTTGATTTCTAATTTAAAATAAAGCGGACAGCCATCCTAAACTTGTTTCAGGATCTGTTTTTTGAAAAAACAACCATACAAATTGAAATGCTGAAACAAGTGCGGCATAACACATCAAAAAATAAACAATGACAATTAGCAAAAACAAAGTGGTAACGGTAAATTATCATTTATCTTCTCACATTAACGACGAAGCTCCTGAATTAGTTGAGCAAACCACTAAAGAAAATCCTTTTGTATTTATTTTTGGTGTTGGACACTTACTGCCTGATTTCGAAAAAAATCTGATAAATAAATCAGTAGGTGATAAATTTGATTTTAAAATTACTCCGGAAAGCGGATATGGTATTTCTGATAAAGAAATGATTGCTAAAATCCCTAAAGACGCGTTTTTAGTAGATGGTAAATTTGATGACGAGCGCGTGAAAGAAGGCGAAGAATTAATGATGAACGACGCAGACGGAAACCAGTTAATGGGATTTGTTGAAGAAATTGGCGACGATTATGTTGTTATGGACTTTAACCATCCTTTAGCTGATCATAATTTACATTTCGTTGGAGAAGTAATGGATATAAGAGAAGCTACTGAAGAAGAGATTGCACATGGGCACGTACATGGCCCGGGTGGACATCATCACTAGTAAAAAACAATAATCAAAAAGCCTTCACTGAAAAATTAGTGAAGGCTTTTTTTATATCATTATTGAAAACTATTTCACTTTCGGTTTCTTTTGATAAAGATAAGCATTGGCGGTATTATACCTTAGTGTAAATTCAGGACCCCCACGCAAATAGGTTCCTTTAGAAAAGGACGATAGATTAATATCATAACTAAACCCAATAGCATATTTTTGACGTTTATCAAAATTAACAGCAAGTACCAAAGCATCTCCATAACGGTAAAAAGCACCAAAATTAACCGATGATCGTAAAATGATACCTGTATACTTGGAATCCTCTTTAATATAAAATTTCAAATATGTTCCTGCCATTAATTCTTTCGATTTTCCCTGTAATTGCAGGAGATAGGAAGGAGCAATACCGATATTGGTACCATAAAAGTTATATAAAAGATCACCGTGAAATACTGTTTTAACCATTACTCTGGAGCTTTGATCCGCCAGGTAAAATTGCTTAGGTTGATTGATATTGAAAAAAGCAAAACCTATATTGGCTTTGGTTTGATCATTGCTAATGAGGACGTTTTCTTTCGATGCATAAGACCAGTTCAGTCCTGCTGAAAACACCAGGTAATTAAAACTCTGAGAAGCAGTTTGCTCACCACTCATCATACTCGCGTCATAACCCGAACCCGTATACTGATTAGAAAAAACGAGCTTAGAAAAATCAATTTTGCGCTGCACAAAACTCCCCTGCAAGCCTAAGGATAAATTGCTGCGTTCACTTACCCTTACAAAAGAAGAAAGCGAAAGGTTCATTTTAGTAGATGACATATTACCATCGCCAGCTTTATCTGTATAACACGACAAACCTCCTGCCATTCTACTGAAAGAGGTCTTTGAAAAGCGCATAGATTGACCTTCGACTTTACTCCAGTTACCGGGCTTAAATTTAGATTCAATAGAGATTCCAAACGTTTTGAACGGAATTGTTGCACTGCGCCACTGATCTTTATAAACAGCTGATGCTCTGAATACACTAAAAACACCGGTTAAAGCCGGATTAATGAGTGAAGGGTTTTCAATATATTGCGAAAAATGGAGATCCTGGCCATACAGGCTATTCATGACAAATATAATAACCATCCACTTCCCTTTATGTAATAATGATTTCATAATAACGGTTTAAAATTATTTAATCATGGAATAGCTTTTAAATCTCTCATCTCCTTTTCTGTAACAGAAGGAGGCATTTCACCTTTCCTGATTTTCTCGATTACCAGCAACGCAATTTTCTCAGCAGATTGTTTTGTTCTAAAGCCCACATTACCTGTTAAACCGGGAACAGAAGGCTGATGAATCAGTAATTTACTGTCCGCAAAAATATCATAACCAAATGTGCTCCCGGGAGATGAGATCACACTATAGGTCAGGTTTTTATTGCTCATGGTTTTTGCGTCGGGAAACTTAGTTTCCTGTTGGGTGACTTGTTGCGCTTTCAGTACATTAACCGCAAAAAAAGCAATCAGTAGTATAGTCGTTTTATTCATTTCAAGAACATATCTGTTAATTTTCTTAATCCAAAATCTGCCACTCATACATCAATTCTGAAAAAACGCAGAATTTGAGTTTTAGTTTATGTATCATTTTATAAGTGTAACATTTCCCTTTTTTACAATTTCTTTTCTTTCACCACACATGGCTTTGATATAATAAACAAACACATCCGGATTTAAAAGTTTGCCTTTATAGGTGCCATCCCAACATGAATCAAAATCAGACGTTTCAAATAGTTTTTCTCCCCAGCGATCAAAAATGCTTAAACTGAAATAGGTTAGGTAACGGTTACTTCCCTGCGCGCAAAATATATCATTCTTTCCATCTCCATTGGGAGAAAATGCATTAGGCACTGAAAAATCAGAGTTTTCAGAGCAGGGAAGTTCAACATTAACGGTCACACAAGCTGAGTTTGTGCATATACCATCCGTTGTTTGAACACAGTAAAATTGTGTTTCTGCAGGTGTTGCTAATGGATTTGCACAATTCACACAGCTTAAACCTGCGGAAGGAAACCAAGTATAGGTATTGGCGCTGCTGGTTGCAGTAAGGCTTGCATTCTCTCCCAATATTATAGTCGTATTTGTACTTACTGATAAGAAAGGATTTTGATAGATATTCACTGAAACAGAACTTGTTCCTGCCAGTGTGCAACTTGAGGCATTTACTGCATATATAACGGTATATGTTCCTGCCCCCGTATTCTGAAGATGTAACTTCCCGGTATTCCCATCAAGGCTAGTTCCTGCGCCCGAAAAAATACCACCTGATGTGAAGCCCGGATCAAGTATTGGTAAGGGGCCAGTCCCCGAAAGGCAAAGTGGCGAAGGGTAAGTAAAACCAGTAACGGGTGCTACCGGATCATTAATAACAACATCTATAGAAGCGGTTGATGTGAAGCATGTTTCGCTGTTGATAGATACCGAATAAGTTCCACTTACGCTTGCAGTAATAGCCGGAGTAATTGTGCCTGTACTCCAGGTGCTGGAAAAAGCCGGCGTATACTCCATTGTAGTAAGTGATACAGCCGAGAATGGATAAAAAAAATAACCTTTATCCTGAATACTAAAGCTAATTCCGCTTTGGTTTAGAAGCTGTGTTATAACCGGAAAACTTTGTTTCTGGGTCCAGACATTTGTTACAGGATCGTATCGCCAGAAATCATGATAAAAGATGCCACCAGCACCTCCGACTCCTAAATATCCTTTACATCCAATACTAAAACCTAAAGCACCCGCGCGTGCCTGGCCTCCAAAGTTAGCTTTTTGCGTCCATAGATTCGTAACAGGATCATACTCCCAAAAATCTCTTGTATTACCCCATTGAGTAAAGTTCCATCCTGTTCCGATATATCCCTTATTATTAATTCCAAATCCAACAGCTGCTTCACGAAGGCCTCCGGGTACATTCGCTTTTTGTATCCATGTATCTGTAATCGGATCATATTCCCAAAAATCATCATAGTAAACGCTGAAATTATCTCTTCCGGTACCAACATATCCTTTATTATTAATTGAAAAACCAACAGCTTTTAAACGGGGATTTACAGGAAAAGGAGTTTTTTGAGTCCAGATATTACTTACAGGATCATACTCAAATAATTGATTACTAATTGATGTGCCTCCGCTATTTAAGAGTCCAAAACAAATATAACCCTTAGACCCTATATTAAAGCCTAAAGCAGCTCTACGGCCAGGCATATTGGCTTTCTGAGTCCATATATCTGTAACCGGGTCGTATTCCCAAAAATCAGTTAGTAATGCTGATCCCACCATGGCCATACCACCTCCGATATAACCCTTATTATTTATAGAAAATCCGGCAGGCTCAGTACAGATATTCGGGTAATCAGTCTTTCTGTTCCATACACCTCCGGTTGCAGAGGATGATGCGGTTGTCACTGACAAATTAACTGTTGCAGGGGCACATACAGTGGTAGGCCCTAATGCGGTAATGCTTGTAGTAAGTATGGTTTGAGAATAGCTTTTCAAATGAAAAGCCACAAAGACAATACTCATTTTTAAAACAGCCTTCATAATCGTAATTTAACATAGGGATGTAGAATTACATTATGTTAAAAGTAAGAAATTATTCCCAAAAAACCAATCTAAATTAAAAATTTAAAAATCATATACAGATGGAAAAATGTGATGCGAGCATGGGCCATCACTAGTAATACCAAAAAAAATAAAAGCTATGCAGTTTGCATAGCTTTTTTTATGAATTTCTTTTTCTTTTATTTGGAGTGTTCAAACCGAATGGTTCTGTTTTTGCTTTGCAGCTCCGAGTTATTATCGTAGATCGCATTTTCTGAGCCAACGCCTTTGCTTCGGTCTATTTTCTGAGGATCAGCGCCGTATTTCACTAACTCATTTCTCACATAAGTAGCACGTCGTATCGATAAGAGGCTATTCACTTCATCCGTACCTTTGTTACAGGTATGCCCTACAATATTTATTTTTAACTCAGGATCTTTTTTCATAAGGGCAGCGATCTCTTGCAGTTTTTTCAAACCCTCTTCTCCCAGTTTAGATTTGTTTAATTCAAAGATCACACCGTCAGCGATAATATTCATTTTAGCAAGAATATCTTCTTTCACTTCTTCTTTTTTCGGCTCCTCTTTTTTTGGTTCTTCTTTTACAGCGACTTGTTCTTTCACAGGCTCTTCATTTATAGCTTCTACCACAGGCAATACTTCCGGAGTAGGTGTTGTTTTAGCCACAGGTTCTTCGGCCGGTTTTACAGGCTTATGGGCTTTACACAAAGTGAAACCTAACATCACCTGATGTGAAGATCCTAAATTAACGGCATTTTTTGAAGCACCGTAATCAAAGCTATACGCCAGTTTAATATTTGCAATTTTAGCGCCTACCAGGGCAATAACACCATAGTTTGTTCTGTAGCCTGCCCCTACAGTAATTGTTTTCAGGAAATTAAAATTAAGAATTCCTTCCACCACATTATCTCCTTTAAGCGTGTAGCGGTCTAGCAACCACGGCTCAATCTCCACTTTTTTTCCTTTATTAAATGTATACGAAATTTGTGTATTGAACTGGGGAAGCGTTTTATAACTGCTTCCTGCAAAGCTTGGATTAGTGTTATATAAATGTAATACCGAAACACCTGCTTTCATTTTATCTCCTACGAGCATTGCACCAAACTCTGAATCAAAGCCATTGGCTGTTTGACGATTAGTACTCAGGCTGGCATCATTAGCATCCATCACTACTGCTTTCTGGCTGTTAAGAGCAGCTTGCGACCAACCCACTCCAATCCCAAGATGTATCCTGGTTGTTTGGTTAATACTAAACCTGTAAGCATAACCTATAGTTGCCTGCATGGTGTTCAATAAACCCTGCGTTTGAGAGTTAACCCGTAAAGCCAGTCCGTTACTTTTTCCCAAAGCAGTATGCGCATTGAGTTGCAATACTTTTGGACTCTCTTTCATTCCAATCCATTGGGTACGGTAGTGTATATTGGCTTCGGTACATCCTGCACCGGCATAAGCAATATTAAGTTGCAAAGGGTCGAGGCTGTAAGTATTGAACAGACTGCTCTGCTGGGCTGTTGTCGTTTTTCCTATGATTAAGGTAAAAACCGACAGTAAGTAAAAAATGATTTTTTTCATGTTTATTTTTTAACGTTTTCTTTCAGGTAATACAATTTCTTATTTCGTTAATGTGATGCTTCCTTTATATTTAGTAGTGTTTCCGTCTTTAATAAAATAATAGTAAACACCATCGGGAAGATCCTGTCCGCCAAGTTTACCATCGAAGTCGTTGCTGTAATTATCTGTTTTACTGTAAACAGTTTTACCATAGCTATCAATAATGGCAATACTATAATCTTTAATGAGTGACGGAACACTTACTTTCCAGGTATCGTTTTGTCCATCGTCGTTAGGACTCATGTAATTGGCGATTACCAGGTCTTTCAATGTTTTTACAAAAATAGTATCACCGGCTACGCAACCATTTACGGACGAAACCATCAGGATATAAGTAATATCATCATCGGGTGTTGTGGTGGGATTAAGAATATTAGTAGCACTCAGGTAAGTAGCCGGAGACCATGTGTAAGATACCGCACCTGTTTGTGCCGGATTAAACTGGTAAACAGTTCCCGAACCTATTTCAATATCAGCACCCAAACTAACTGTTGGTTTTATATAGATTGTTACACTTACTGTTGTACTGGCGTTACATCCCGCGCCGTTAGTACCGGTCACAGAATACATCGTTGAAGCCGGCGGAGATACTGTAATAGAAGAATTGGTTGATCCCGTACTCCACAGGTAACTTACCGCACCGCTTACACTAAGATCTACTGATGAACCTTCGCAGACAGCCGTTGCACCTGGTACTGTAACCAATGTTGGCGTGGCACTTATGCCAATGGCAATGTTGGTGTTTGTTGTACAGCCGTTAACATCCGTTCCGTTTACAGTATAAGTAGTATTTGTTACAGGACTCACACTTACCACGGCACTATTTGAACCAGTGCTCCAGGTATAAGTACTTACGCCGCTTGCAGTAAGTGTAGAGCTGAAGCCGGTACATACCGAAGCAGTCGAACTGCTTACATTCATAAGGGGTGTTGGATAGATGCTGATGGTTTGCGTTTTAGTATTTACACATCCATTGACATCAGTAGCTGTTACAGTATATATAGAAACTGTTGAAGGAGATACACTAATCGTTGGGGATATTGCAGCCGTACTCCATGTGTAAGTAGTTGCTCCGCCTGCCGTTAATGTACTTGTATTTCCGGCGCATACAGATGACTGGCTTGCTGTGATGGTTAAAGTTGGAAGCGGATTTACGGTAATACTAGTTGTGCCATTGCTATTACACCCCGCAAGCACCATTCCGTTAACAGTATATGTTGCACTGGTCGCAGGGTTTACAGTAATGGTATTTCCTGTAGCGCCGGTACTCCATGAATACGTAATGGCACCACTTGCAGTAAGCGTAGAAGTTGCTCCTGAACAAATAACAGAGTTGCTGGAGGCAACAGTCACAGTAGGAGTATTTACAACTGTTATGGAAACAGAAGTTGTGTTACTGCAACCTGTAGCAAAGTCTCCATTTAAAGTATAAGTGGTAGTTATTGATGGTGTTACCACAATGCTGGAAGTATTACTTCCGGTGCTCCATGTATAAGACGTGGCGCCGCCGGCAGTTAACGTTGCGCTTTGCGAGCTACAAATAACGGTACTACTTGGTGTTGCTGTTACTGTTGGATTTGGATTTACAGTAAGCATATATGTCATTAGCTGAGTACAACCATTGACCGTATTTGTTCCTGTTACCGAGTAGTTTGTTGTGGAAGACGGATTAACACTGATGGTAGTAGTAGTTGCGCCTGTACTCCAGGTATAGGTATTTGCGCCACTTGCCGTTAACACCGAAGAAGCTCCGTCACAGATGACTGTGTTTCCGCTTACGGCAACTACCGGAGCTACGGTATTTGCAGTAATGGCGAAAGGATTTGCCAACGAACAGTTATTCGCATCTGTTACTGTACAAGTATAGTTCCCTGCTGTTACTGTTGTAGACGTTGATGCATTTCCGCCCGAAGGAGACCATAGATAAGTATATGGCAAAGTACCGCCGCTTGCAGACACTGCAGCCATTGCAGGTATCACGCATGTTGCATTGGTTTGAGTTTGAGTAGCTGTGAGAGCTGCAGCCGGTTGCGTAATAGTTACGGTATTGGTAGTTGTACAACCATTGGCATCAGTTACAGTAACTGTTTTTACACCGGCCGTTAAACCTGTGATTACCGAAGTAGTAGCTGCATTAGACCATACATACGTATAAGCTCCTGTTCCGCCACTGGCTGTTACTGTAGCAGATCCCGTACTGTTGCCAAAGCATAACACATTAGTTACGGCTGTAGCAGAACTTACTGCTGTGGCCGGTTCTGTGATAGTGACCGTATTGGTAGTAGTACAACCATTGGCATCAGTTACGGTTACAGTTCTCACACCTAATGGCTGGCCTGTGATCACAGATGTTGTTGCTGCTGTCGACCATAAATAGGTATAAGCTCCTGTTCCGCCACTGGCTGTTACTGTTGCCGATCCTGTACTATTGCCAAAGCATAACACATTGGTTACAGCTGTAGCAGAACTTACTGCAGTTGCCGGTTGATTAATAGTAACAGTATTAGTTTTTGTACATCCATTCGCATCAGTTACGGTTACAGTTTTCACGCCGGCTGTTTCGCCTGTGATAACAGATGTTGTTGCCGTTGTCGACCATAAATACGTATAAGCTCCTGTTCCACCACTCGCGGTAATGGTTGCGGAACCAGTGCTGCCACCGTTACATAAGATGTTGGTTGCCGCTGTCGATGTTGCAATGGCTGTAGGCTGCGTGATGGTTACTGTTTTGGTAACAGAACAGGTATTAACATCTGTTACAGTGTTTGTATAAACACCTGCAATTGCTGAAATAGTAAAAGTAGTTGCCGCGTTAGACCATAAGTAGGTATAAGCCGGTGTTCCGCTGGAAGCAACTACAGTAGCTGTTCCGGTGCCGCCGTTACATAATACGTTGCTCGAAGTAAGAGTTGATGTAGGAAGGGTTAAAGGTGTTACAGATCCTGAAACCACACCACCCGGTGCTATCCAGTTGGATGTAGGCCCGTTTAGTGCGAAACTGCTAAGAGTTCCGGTATATGAATTTCCTGAGGCATCTGTTAAAGTTGTAACCGATGGGTTAGGATTGGAATCAAAGCCCTGGTTAAAATGGTAGTTTGCGATGAGGCCCGTTGCTGTCGTTGGAATCTCACAATTTTTATAGGTATTGAGTTCACATTGAGTACGGGCTACATTCCAAACACGTAATTCATCAATAGTCCCCTGGAAATACTGTTCATTACCCAAATGATTGGATTTGCCGATAAAATTATTTGTCCCTGTTGTTGCAAGTGTAGTTGCAAATGTCCATTCGTAGGCCCCATCAATATAAGCTTTCACATTGGCGCCATCGTATGCTAAAGCGATGTGATGATAAGTGTTATCGGCAATAATTGTCCCGGTCGATGGATAGTTGTCATTATTAAAACCCATAAAACCCAGTTGTCCTGTAGGAGTTACTTTAACATTAAATGTCTGGTTGTTATTAGCTGTTCCGGATGAGAAAGGATTTTGGAAAGAACCGGTGTTCAGTGTTTTTATCCAAAATTCAACCGTTCTCGGAGCCGCACCATTAACGGCAAATGCACCTAATGAGACAGCATCATCTATTCCGTCAAAGTTCAGCGCCGCTGCCGGAGAACAGACACTTACGTTTACATTACTCACGGCTGTATTAGAAGAAACGCAACCCAATGCACTTGTACCTGTTACGCTGTAAGAAGTGGTGATCGTTGGCGAAACAACTGCGCTACCGCTGCTGAACGTATAAGTAGCAGCGCCTGTCGGGATCATTGTAAACGAGTTGCCGCTGCAGAGCGTACCGCTATTTACCGCGATAACAGGCAACGCGTTCACAGATACGGTAACCGTAGTAGATTTGGCGCAGCTATTGGCATCAGTACTGTTTACCGTATAAATAGTTGTACTTGTAGGATTCACTACAAAGGTGTTGGTTGTAGGCCCGGATACCCACGTATAGGTGATGGTTCCTGTGCCGCCGCTTCCTGTAGCTGTCAGGGTACTGGAACTTGTCGAACAAACAATTGAATTACTCGCCGTCGCATTTAAAACTAACGCGGATGGTTGAATGATAGTAACACTAGTGGTTGTTATACAGCCGTTAGCGTCGGTTACGGTGTTTGTATAGACACCTGCAACTGCTGAAATAGTGGAAGTAGTTGCCGCGTTAGACCAAAAGTAGGTATAAGCCGGTGTTCCGCCGGAAGCAACTACAGAAGCTGTTCCGGTACCGCCGTTACATAATACGTTGCTCGAAGTAAGAGTTGATGTAGGAAGGGTTAAAGGCGTTACAGATCCTGAAACCACTCCGCCCGGTGCTATCCAGTTGGATGTAGGCCCGTTTAGTGCAAAACTGCTAAGAGTTCCGGTATATGAATTTCCTGAGGCATCAGTTAAGGTCGTTACAGAAGGATTAGGATTGGAATCGAAGCCCTGGTTGAAATGGTAGTTTGCCAATAAGCCTGTGGCAGTGGTTGGGATCTCACAACTTTTATAAGTATTGATCTCACACATAGTTCTGGCATTTGTCCAAATCCGCACTTCATCAATGCTGCCCGTAAAGTTCTCATTGAGGGAATTGAATCCCATGATCACGGGATTTGCCGTCGAGGCAAAACTGGATCCGGTAACACCGGTAGTGGTGCTATGCAACACGCCATTGACGTAGATCATTAATTTCGAGCCATCCCATACGCCCGCTACGTGCTGCCAGGTACCAATAACAACGCTTGCCGGGAGTGAGTTCGCAACTTTAAAACCGGTGCCGTCATCTACCCAGAATGCATACTGATCAAGATCTCTCCTCAACAGGAACTGCATTTGATTTGCGGCATTATGGTAATTTCCGGCGATCACTCCAAGACCCGTGGTAGTAGAGGGCTTCACCCATGCTTCTACCGTTATTTTATTTAAAGGATCGAGGATGCTATTTATCGCGCTACCGATGGACACCCGGTCATTGGAACCGTCAAAATCCAGCGCTGCTGCAGGAGAACAGATACTAACGGTTACTGAACTTACGGCCGTGTTGGATGATACACAACCCAGTGCACTTGTACCGGTGACGCTATAGGAAGTGGTAGTAGTGGGCGAAACCACGGCACTACCGCTGCTGAATATATAGGTAGCGGCCCCTGTCGGGATCATCGTAAACGCATTCCCACTGCAGAGCGTACCGCTATTAACCGCAATCGTTGGCAAGGCATTTACCGATATGCTTACCGTGGTAGATTTGGCACAACTATTGGCATCGGTACTGTTTACCGTATAAATAGTTGCAGTTACGGGGTTCACCACAAATGTGTTGGTTGCCGGCCCGGCCACCCATGTATATGTATAGGCTCCCGCGCCACCGCTTCCTGTAGCTGTCAAGGTACTGGAACTTGTTGAACAAACAATTGAATTACTCGCCGTCGCATTTAAAATTAACGCGGATGGTTGAGTGATAGTAACACTATTGGTTGTTTTACAATTATTGGCATCGGTTACGGTTACAGTCTTCACACCTAATGGCTGGCCTGTGATTACAGATGTTGTTGCTGCTGTCGACCATAAATACGTATAAGCTCCTGTTCCTCCACTGGCTGTTACTGTAGCGGATCCTGTACTATTACCAAAGCATAACACATTGGTGACTGCTGTAGCAGAACTTACTGCTGTAGCGGGCTGGGAAATAGTAACACTATTAATTGTTTTACAACTATTGGCATCGGTTACGGTTACGGTTTTCACGCCGGCCGGCTGGCCTGTAATGACAGATGTTGTTGCTGCGGTCGACCATAAATATGTATAAGCACCCGTTCCGCCACTGGCTGTTACTGTAGCAGATCCCGTGCTATTGCCAAAGCATAACACATCGGTTGCGGCTGTAGCAGAGCTTACCGCAGTTGCCGGTTCTGTAATAGTTATAGTTTTCGAAATGGCGCAACTTTTACTGTCTGTTACTGAACAGGTATAAGTTCCTGCGGTCAAACCGCTTACACTGGCAGTTCCATCGCCTGAAGGCGTACCGGGCATCCAGTCGTAGTTGTAGGGTGCTATGCCACCTGAAACAGAGACGGAAGCCGTTCCGTTGCTTCCTCCTAAACAGGATATAGAACCGGAAGCAGCAGTAATAGCAAGTGGTAGAGGTTCTGAGATCGTTACTGTAGCGGAAGTGGCACAACCGTTAGCATCTGAAATGTTATTGGTATAAGTTCCTATAGGCAAACCGGAAGATGTAGCACCCGAACCTCCTGATGGAGACCAGGAATAGGTATAAGGCGCGGTTCCACCGGAAACGGTTATTGAACCAAGCCCATTCGAACCGCCGGAACAACTCACATCAGTGTATGAACTGACCGTTGATAATGGGGGTGGCTCAGTAATCGTATAAGTTTGAATGTTGCCTTTACAACCGGCATCTGTAGTAGTAACAGTATAAACACCCGGCGATAACCCTGTTGCCAATGCGTTTACCCCACCCGAAGGCGCCCAGCTATATCTTACAGCACCTGTTGTACCGGGAACATTAATCATAGCTTGTCCGTTCGTCAAACCGAAACAGGAAACATTGGTTTGTGAAGGGACAGCTGAAAGTGTATAGGTTTGCAGAGTTCCTGGCGTGTTTTGTGTCATGGTAACCCTCCAGGGTAAATTGGAACCATTGCAAGAATATTGATGGAGCAGGATTCGCACGTAACCGCAAAACGAGGAAGTGAAGTTCACGGTAGATTGCAGGCCGCAATTGTCGTCATTATAAGCTATGAAAGCCCCCGTAGCATCGTTGTATACAGTGAGTTGGGTATCATAAATTGGGCCGCCACCTGTAGACCCACCACAGGTAGTTACCTGGTAATTGGCGCCGCCCTGTACATAGGCAAGAACATATTGCCCTGAATTGAAACCGAACGCCGTACTCTGTCCCACACCCGGAGGTGTCAATGACCCGGTAACAAACACACTACTATTACCACATTGAGCAATGGCAGCACTCGTTATTATTATAAATAAAAAAAAAGTAAAGAGTTTTTTCATCAAAGGTGTATTTTTTAGTTTTCGTCCACGAAATTATGACTTTTATCGAACTTCACGTCATTAAAAGGTGCGAACGACGCGTTTAAGTATACGAAAATGAAAAAACAGTTATTTATACCCGGTTATTTCTACCTGCTATTTTTTAAATGGTGGAGATATTGAATTGTTAAGGAGAGTGTATGGAAATTCCAAATCAGGAATTTTTTTAAAATCGGAAAAAAATACCGGATATAAAAAAGGCCGTCACATTTCTGCGACGACCTTTTTCCGGGGGATAATAAACTTATTCTTTGATGAAGCGTGTTACATCTGTTTTACCATTAACTGTTGTTTTAATAAAATAGAGTCCCGTATTCAGCTGCTGTATATTAACAGAAGTATGCTGACTGTTTACTCTTTGTGATAAAACAATCTGACCCATCGTATTTGAAATTTCAATGACTACCTCTTCGTTGTTAAATGTTGTGAGATCCACATTTACCAATGAATTAGCCGGATTAGGATACACTGTAACGCCTGTAGATTGAGAAGTAATTTCATTTATACCCACACAACTATTTACAATCATGCTTACCGATACGGTATTTGTACAACCTGCCGCACTGGTACCGCTTACACTATAAGTGGTATTTGTAGTAGGTGTTACAACAATAGAAGTTGTATGAGCCGTTGTGCTCCAGGTATACGTATTGGCGCCGTCTGCAGTTAATGTAACTTGATTCCCGGTGCAAATAGCTGTAGCACTTGCCAAAGCTGTTATAGAAGGTAAGGCGTTAACCGTTATATTAGTTCCATTATCAATACCTGTGGTAGCAATGTTACTTGCTTTCACGCGCACACGGTAAGCATTACCGGCTGTTGTAGTATTAGGTAAGATGGCAGTAATGCTCCCGGTTAATACCGTTGACGTTAAAGTACCTACATTAACTGGGCTTGCAAAATTACCTGTGGCATCGGATAACTCTGCCGTGTATACATTTCCTGCATTGATAGTGCCATACACCGTAAACGGAACCGTAAGAGCTGCACCGGCACAATAGGAAGGAGAAACACTTGCCGTAGCAATAAAGTTTGACGGTGTCAGTTTCCAAAGCTCATACCCGTTAAGAGTCGTATATGCCCCGAAATATAAGCTTCCATTCATCACTGCAAAATCATACGGGTTGGAGGCATCTGCTCCCGGATTGATCTCTAACATCACTGTTCCTGCTGTGGTGCCATCGCTCTGCCATAATTCAAGTCCATTGATATTATCGTCTGCGACAAAATACAACCTGCCGTTAAGTGCGGTAAAGTAATCAAGACTACTGCTTCCCGAGCCCGCCCTGATATCTTTTATCAAAACCGTACCGCCTGCAGTACCATCTGTTTTCCATAATTCTCTGCCGGCTGCACTGGTAAGTGCTATAAAATAAACAGCATTTCCCGATACGGTAAATCCATGTGGGTCAGAATTGTTACTACCGGTTTCGATGTCTTTTACCAGGGCTGTGGTTGTGCCGTCGGAGGACCATAACTCGGTACCGTTTGCCGCGTCAACTGCTGCAAAATAAATGTTGTTACCCAATACAGCAAAGTCCGGATCACCTGCTTCCAAACCTAAAGAAGTCGTGGTTGTTCCGTTCGTTTTCCAGATTTTTGTACTTGTTCCGTCATCCGCGGTGAAATACATAAAGCCGCCTAAAACAGAATTTCCTACCGCATTAGGATAGCCGGAACCTGAACCAACATTAATGTCCATCACCATGCTGGTTGTCACACCATCGGTTTTCCAAAGCTCGGCACCGTTAGTTCCGTTATCGGCAGTAAAATACAGAAAACTACCCGCTACTGCTGTAGGATAGGGATAAGAACCCCCGGTGGGATTAATATCCATCACCATGGTGGTACCTGCCGTCGTCCCATCCGACCTCCAAAGTTCATAGCCATTGACGCCATCGTCTGCCGAGAAATAGATCATGTTACCCAGCACCTTGAGATTACTTACATCGCCGCCGGATCCGGAGTAAATATCTTTCACTAAAACCGTTCCTGCTGCCGTGCCATCGGTTTTCCATAATTCCGGTCCATTAGTTCCGTCATCTGCTCTAAAAAAAGTAATCAATCCTACCGTTGTAAAAAACTCAGGATCCGAACTATTGGTTCCCGGATTGATATCTTTTAAAAGTTGGGTCCCTGCAGTTATTCCGTTGGATATGTATAACTCCGAACCAGAACTACCTTGGGTTGCTGAAAAGAAAAGCGTATTGTTATTAACCCCTATTCCTCCGGAGAATCCGTCGGCAGTGGTTACAGTATCGGGATAAATATTTTTAACCTGGCTTGTGCCCAAGGCAGTACCATCGGTTTTCCATAACTCTGCGTTGGAGCCGGACAGGGAATCATTATTGGCGCTAAAAATAAACTGTGTACCCAAGAGGCTAAAATTTTCAGGATAAGAATCAGCATTACCATAGCTTATATTTTTAACCTGAGTCGTTCCTGCCGCAGTGCCATCAGTTTTCCATACCTCTACTCCATCGGTACCATTATTAGCAGCAAAATACATAAAGCCGTTTAAGGTATTTTTAGAGAAACCATAGGGGTAGCCATTGCCTCCACCCGGCCATATATCTTTTACCATGGTAGTGCCGGCCAGCGTGCCATCCGTGCGCCATAGTTCCGAGCCTTGTCCTGTGGCATCATTTGCCCCAAAATAAATATACCCTGCAAGCTCATAACCTATTTGTCCCGAAAGTCCGCTATAGTAAGCATTTGGGTTAATATCCTTAACCAAGGTAACACTCGTACCGTTAGTAACATACCATTCGTGACTTACCGGACCAAATAATGCGGCAATTAACGTATTAGCTCCCAATGGTCTGAAATCTGTAATAGTGACACCACTTGTACCGGTATTCATGTCTGCCAGTAAATGTGTGCCTGTCGCTGTACCATCACTGATCCATGGCTCTGTACCATAAGTGGAAGTAAATGCTGTAAAATAAATATTACTTCCATTCACACAAAATTTAGCAGGATTAGACGATCCTGTCAGTGGTTCAATATCCTTGAGAAGAGAGGCAGTTACTCCATTACTTATCCATAGTTCAGCACCGGCTGTTCCATCATTTGCCTTAAATACGATATTAGATCCGAATACAGTTAAGTAAGCAGGAAACGAAGAATTTGTTCCTGTCTGAATATCCATCACCAAAGAAGTGGTTGTTCCATTTGTTTTCCATAGTTCGTTACCATGTGTATTATCAGTAGCACTAAAATATACGAAGCCACCTAATACAACAAGTGCATCAGGAGTCGAACCCGTTGAACCTGTATAAATGTCTTGAACCATTGTCGTACCAAGTGTAGTACCATCCGTTTTCCAAAGTTCTGTGCCATTTACACCATCATCAGCCGAAAAATAAACAGTACTTCCAAGCACTACTAAATTATCAGGATTAGAACTGTTGGTGCCGGTTTTGATATCCTTTACCATGACCGTACCCGCTCTGGTACCATCGGTTTTCCAAAGCTCAACACCATTTTTACTTTCAGCCGTAAAATAAAGGTTCGAACCCATTACAACGCCCTCGCTGGGGTTAGAGCTCATAAAACCACCATTGACAGTGGTATTTATATCTTTTACCAGTTGTGGTGTTTGTGCAGATGTACCCAATGCTATAAGAATAGCGGCCATTACAGCATTGATTTTTTTATAATTAAGATCCATTAGATTTGTTTTAAGATTCAGACTATGTCGCCAAATTTAAGGTGCTATTTCAGACCTTTAAAAATAATGGTACAAACAACCATTTAAAGTATACAAACAACATCCCTTCACTAAAAACTGAAAATGAAAGGCATAAAAAATCCGGCTAAATGTGATTAACCGGATTTAAGATCATGATTGGTTGTATAAGTTATCTGAATACGTCTGCTACATTTTGTTGATAGGCACGGCCAATGGGAAGCTCTGTCTCATATATTTTTAAAGCATGTGAACTATGTTCGGTGATATGCGATTTATTAACCAAGTAAGATTTATGAATACGTATGAAATTTGCAGCAGGCAATT
Organism: Bacteroidota bacterium; assembly: GCA_040389965.1. Lineage (GTDB taxonomy): Bacteria > Bacteroidota > Bacteroidia > B-17B0 > Aurantibacillaceae > UBA4416. Next base: position 32,363 of record JAZJZF010000039.1, on the reverse strand, counting down.
GCTCCTGCAGTTCCAATAATCCCTGACGGATCACACGGCGCTTACCATCTTTTAAATGGATCGTTGTATAATTTCCATCCGATTCGAACCATAAAATATTTGATTGGTATAACCTTACTAAGGCTCTGCCTTCTTTTACAATCAGCTCTTCATTTTCAGCCGGTCCCTGACGGGTAGCACTTGTATTATTGTATAATCCAAGTTCAATAGCCACCAGTAAATCTTCTTTTTTAAAAGGCTTAACAATATAAGCGTTTGGTCTTGTATACTTCGCCTTATCAATCATAGCCTTATTGGCATGTGATGTAATATAAATAAAAGGGATTTTATATTTAGTGTAAAGTAAATTTCCGAGATCTATTCCGGTTTTATCAAGCCCAAGAGCAATATCTGTCAAAACAAAATCCACAGTATTAGATTCAATATGATGCACCGCTTCTTCTACCGACTCAACAATGGTGATATGTCGACAGCCTTCTTTTTTCAAAAAATCGGAAATGGTTTCTGCAATTATTAGCTCATCTTCTACTACCAAAAACTTCGAGGTCGCAATCATCTTCGTTATTTCTTTTTTATCAGGTCAAAGATAAGGGTAAAATACGCACCAGTCTCATTTTTAGCCTCAAAGATACCACCAATTTGCCGGGTCATAATACTAATAAGTTTCAGCCCAAGACTACCCGTTCTTTTCTCTGATTCGAGTGGCAAACCTACGCCATTATCCTTCACACTAACGATCCAGTTATTTTCGTTTCGGTTTTTCCTTAGACTTACTTTTATAAAACCTGTTTCCCTATTTGTAAAAGCATACTTCAGAGAATTGGTTACGAGCTCATTAATAATTAATGCCAATGGAACGGCCAGCTTTGTGGGAAACTTCACGGATTCAATTTCTTCTTCGATCGTTATCCGGGCAGGCATAGAATCTGCTACATCTCTATGAAAATCGAGCACCTTATTAATATAGTCCTTCATATTAATATCAAGTGGCGAGTTGGTATCATGCAGCAATTCATGCATCGCAGATAAAGACTGAATACGGTTTTGACTTTGTAAAAGATATTCCGTCAGTTTTTCATCTTCTGCGTTATTGGCCTGCAAGGTCAAAAGGCTTGAAATGATCTGAAGGTTATTATTAATCCGATGATGTACTTCCTGTAGTAAAACTTCTTTTCTTTGATCTTCGGCTAACAGAAGTTCCGCCAGCTGCTTTTTGTTATCATAGGCCCGTTTTATAAAGAACAATACGATCAATACCAATAGGATGATGGCAATAAAAAATAACCGCCACTGCCTGTATAATTTATTATCCGCTCCCAATCTGTATATCACTTTATCATTTTCATGTTTTGTTGCAGCTTCTTTCTTTTCGAATTCGTAATTTAATTCTGTATATGCCAGTGCTTTCGTTTTTTCTTTATTAAAAATACTGTCCCTATTGGCTATATAGGCTTTATAGTATTCCAGGGCTTCAGCAGGTCGGTTTGTTTTTTCGTAAAATTCACTGTTACCCATATTTGCATGCATTAAAAAATAATTGGAACCTATTTCTTTGGCAAGCCGCAAAGCCTCCTCAAAACAGGTTTTCGCTTTCTTATTTTCACCCAAACCCCGGTACGCTTCTCCCAACATATTAAGACAAAAAGATTGTTCCGCTTTTAAATCCAATTCTTTATAGATATCCAAAGCCTTTATAAGATAAGGCATAGCCTGCTTATAATCATAAATATTCGAATAGATAATCCCTATATTTTCAAGGCATACAGCCATATTACCCTTATCAGAACATGCTTCTGATATTTTCACTGCTTTAAAATAATATTCGAGGGCTTGATCCTGCAATTTCAATGACAGCTTAACATTACCTACTTCATAAGCCGAATCGCAAAGCATTTGATAGGAATGCCCTATGTTACCCATGTATAAGGCTGTAGATTCTTTATCTTTTTCCTTTAAGCTAATGTTCATTGCTTTGGTATAGTATTCAAGGGCTTTCGTTAAATCACGAGTATCACTGTAAACAGCCCCGATATTATTTAACTCCATCGCTACATGGCTTTTATTCCCCACACTTATATGTTTATCCAATGCTTTAAAGCTATAACGGAGTGATTCGCTATAGTTACCCATCGACGAATAGGTAGAAGCAATAGCCGACAATATAACACCAACCTGATCTTCATCACCTATAACAGTATATAAATCAGTAGCCCTGCGATAATTCATCAGCGCCTGCCTGTAATTACCCTGCTTTTGTGAAACATCGCCAAAATAAAGATAATAAGAAGCTTCTCCTATACGGGCGGCTTTCACTGTATTTGTATCCTTAAACTGTATAAGCCTGTTGGCAAGCAAACGTTTATATTTATTGTAAAGCAGTGTGTTTTTAAAATCATTCTGCTCGTAAAAATGATCGGTAAGCAGAATAAGTCTGTTTTTGCCGTCTGGTAACATCGTATAAGCGAATCTGTTTTTTGTTTTCGCGAACGCGTTAAGGAAGATCCGGTTTGAGCACTAACCGTATAAAAAATTGAAAAGACGAAGAATATCAGTAAGCCCTTTATCATCTGAAATAAAGCATTAGAGAGATCTGTTTTATAAAGTATAATACAATCACTTACCCGTTGTTTTTACCATATCAAAAACGAGGGTAGAAAAAGCCCCACCATCATTACCTGATAAGAATGTTCCTTTAATTTGTTTGGTCATAATATTAACCAGTTTTAATCCAAGACTCTCTTTTCTTTTCTCCGATTCGGAAGGCATGCCTATACCATTATCTCTTACTATGACTTCCCAACTATGAGTATTCTGCATTTTTTTTAAAGTTACTTTAATGATCCCGTCTGCTTTATCCGTAAAGGCATACTTTAAAGAATTCGTTACCAGTTCATTAATGATCAATGCTATAGGAACAGCCAGCTTTGTAGGAAGATTCACAGATTCTATTTCTTCCTGTATATCAATCCGTACCGACATAGATCCTGCTACCTCTCTATGAAAATCGAGTACCCTGCTAATGTAATCTTTCATATTAATATCGAGCGGCGAATTGGTATCATACAATAATTCATGCAGGGCAGATAAAGACTGAATCCTGTTTTGGCTTTGCACCAGATATTCTGTCAGTTTCTCATTTTCTGCATTATTAGCTTGCAGGGTTAATAAACTGGAAATGATCTGCAGGTTGTTATTGATCCTGTGATGTACTTCCTGCAACAGTATATCTTTTCTCTGATCTTTCGCAGCCAGCATCACAGCAAGTTTCTTTTTGTTATCATAGGCCCGTTTTCCGAAAAACAAACCGATCAGCGCCAATAGTATAATTACTATAAAAAAAAGACGCCATTGCTTATGTAATCTATTATCGGCTTCCAGTTGATAAACAATTTTGTCGTTTTCATATTTTAAAGCCGCCTGTTTTTTATTAAATTCGTAATTCATTTCTGTTTCTACCGACTTCTTTGTACTTTCTTCATTATACATGCTGTCTTTATACAGGATGTATGTTTTAAAATGTATAAATGCTTTATCGGCGTTTCCAACTGTTGAATAAAAATGACTCAAATTATTTTCGATCTGCATTTTTTCATTCATATCATGAAATGCTTTCGAGGTGTTCAAAGCCTTCAGATAATACTCTTCCGCATCTTTATTTTTTTTCAATCCAAAGCTGGCTTCTCCTAAAAGGTTATAACAGGTAGGAATAATATCTCCGTATTCAATTTTCTCACAAAGCGCCAATGCTTCTCTGGCAAAGGATAAGGTCTTCTCATATTCTTTCGTACCTAAATGAAGCTGGCCCAGGTCAACCAGAACATGAGCAATGCCAACATCATTCTTCATACTCTGATCAATTTTTAAAGCCTCATTTAAACATTTTTCTGCATTTGCAAAATCACCTATGTCATTATATATGCCGGCCAGGTTGCATAAGTTATCTGATTCGATCCGCTTGTCTCCTATAAACCTGCTAAGTGCGATGGCATCCAGATAATATTTTTTTGCTTTTTTAAGATCGTTTTGAAAATAATATACAGCCGCAATGCCACTTAATTGTACCAGTATTCTGTATTGATTATGTGTTTTTTCATAAATGGTAAGTGCTTTAAAAAAATTCTCGAGAGATTTGGGATAGTCTCCTCTTATGCGGTAAATGACCCCAAAAGTACTCAGTGCATGCGCAATACCATACTCGTAATGTATTTTCTCTGAAATGGCAAGCGCTTTATTTTCATAAAGCCAGATAGAATCAACCTGATCACTCTCCTGAAAAACTTTGATCTTATTATGTAAGGCTATAACTGTATTTGTGTCGTTTTGCGCTTTGCCGGAAAATAAAAAGACTATAAAAAAGATCCATAAAAATGCTAAATTCCTCATATTGTAAAGTAAAGAAATATTCACTAACGTGAAATCAAAAAACAATATTCATATTGTTAAAAATGCTTTTAAACTACAATAAAATTAGTTTTAAGACGCCATCAACTTATTTCTTCAAGGATAGCAACCAATACACGGTAACTAAATTTACAAGGATCAGTAAAGGAATACCATATTTAAATCCGGGTTTTGCAGCTTTGTGGTATAATGGTGCCTGCATTCCTAAATAAATACCCGGAGCACCCCATAAAAAAGCCATCAAAAACAAACTGCGTTCCCTAACACGCCAACCGTTTTTTTTCGAGCGGTATTTATCAAACCACATTACTACATAGGAAGCACAATTTAGGAGTATAATAAATACAATAACAATTTTATGAAACATAAGCCGGCAAAATAAAAAGCCCTCCACCAATTGGCAGAGGGCCTTTAAAAAGATTTATATAATTTATTTTTTTAAAGAATCGCGGATTTCCATTAATAATTTTTCCTGCACAGTTGGTTCTGGTGGAGCTGCGGGAACTTCTTCCTGTTTTTTCTTGGCCGCATTCATCGCCTTTATAATTAAGAACAAGACAAAAGCTGTCAGAATAAAGGTTATAACCGAACTAATGAATAAGCCGATCTTAGACCCATGCCACACATATTCCTGTAATGTAGATACGTTAGCAGCATTCAATAAAGGTTTAAGCATCAACGGTGTAATAACATCTTCAATTAATGAAGACACGATTTTATTAAATGCACCACCGATGATAACACCTATAGCAAGGTCTACAACGTTGCCCCGCATTACAAATTCTTTAAATTCTTTTACAAAGCTCATAATCTTAAGTTTTAATGATGTATTTTAAATTTAGTTTATATAAAATTAATTATTTTCCAGCACTTTTAACAGCTCATCCAATTTAGGCGTTAAAATAATTTCTGTTCTTCTGTTCTTTTTCCTCGCTTCTGCTGTTTTAGCAGGGTCCAATGGAAAAAACTCTCCTCTTCCTGCCGACGTAATTCGCGTAGGATCTATTTTAGCATTTTGCAACATAATTTTTGTAACAGATGTTGCTCTCATCACGCTCAGATCCCAGTTATCTTTTATTTCTCCTGCGCCTTTCATTGGCACATCATCTGTGTGGCCTTCCACTAAAATATTGATATCGGTATTTTGTTCCAATACTTTAGCTACATTTTTTAAAGCATCTATTCCTTTAGGCTGTACATCTGTTTTACCGCTGGCAAACAATAACGACTCGTCCATACTCACGTATACTTTTCCGTTTTTTTGTGTGATGGTAAGTCCTTTGTTTTCAAAATTAAATAAAGCATCCTGCAATTTCTTTTTCAAATCTGCTGTTGCCTGATCTTTTTTCTTTAACACATCTTCCAGTTCATTAACACGTGCTTCTCTTTTTTTCAATTCTGCAGATAAAGCATCTAAATCCTGTTGTTGTTTGTTCAGTCGCAACTCCAACGCTTTCAACTCGTCTTCTTTTTTTAATAACTGCTCCTGCGTCATTTGCAATTTTCCGCTTAAGGCTGCATTGTCTTTTTCAGAACCTGCCAACATACGGTTGTATTTATCCAGCAACTGATCATTTACCAAATTAAGCTTATCATATTTATTGGATAATAACCGTAAATTATTTCCCATAATAGCAGTATCTCTCTGCAAACCGGCAAGTTCTTTTTCTTCTTTTGCCATTTTCTCCTTTGCCTCTGCTAAAGAAGCTTCACATTCCTGACTTACTTTTTTTGCAGCAGCCATAGATGTTTCGCAGTCAGTTAATTTTGCTTGTGTTTCTTCAAGCTTTCTTTGTGGCACACATGAACTTATAACAAGTATAAGCAGACATAGGTATAAATAAATTATTTTCATTTAAATCATTTTAAATAACAAAAATAATTCTATTACCAGTAGTTGGAATACCGTATCGAAAGACTTATTAACAAGGCGTTTTTGCTAATTATTTAACAAAACTGAGTGCTTTTTCAATTCTTGCAGAAACGATATCTGCCAGCTGAGAAAAATATGAATTGATGATTTTGGTTGGATTATTAACGTTAGGAGGAAGATCCACTTCTGCAATACCCGAATTTATTTCTTTAGCATCGTAAGTATAAACGGTATAATGCATTATGATCTTGCGCGAAGAGTTGGCGCTCATGTCTGCTGCAGAGCCCGTTAATGCTTTAATATCGAGTTCATTAATAAACAGGTAAATATCTGTTTTATATTTTCCGTATAAATAGGGAACCAGAGTTGCATTTTTAAGCTTGGCATTCATAAAACGGGCTTCATTCTTGCTTTCCACATTCAGCTGACCCTTTTCAATATTTTTTTCTTCTTTCTCTTTAACAGGTGCTTTATAATTATCCTGGTTCGGAACTTTTTGATATTGATAGCTTAAATACTGGTAAATATTTTCAAGGTCTTTTTTTGTTTTCACCGTGTCTTCCAGCAAATCAATTACTGTCATTTTAGACTTTAGTTTTTTATACAACTGCTCATTGAGCCCATCGCGCATTAAGGCCTTTATTTCCTTCGCATTTAACTTTGATTCTTTATTGATCAGAAAATCAATTTCGCTTAAATACATTCTATTTTCGAAAGGGATCAGCATAATTTTATGCTTCTTAACGCCCGAGCCCGATGGAGCAACGGTACCACTACTGATCGTTTTATCCTGAGCCTTTAGCTGCAAACAAAAGACAAAAGATATAACACATAAGATGAATCCGATTCTATATTTAAAATGTAATTCTATCATCTTATGATCTTATAATGCCGGAATTAAAAAAAGTTACTTCTTAAAGAAATGCAAAAAGTCATTTAAGTTGGCATACAGCATCAGGATCAGCAATAAGCCCATACCAATGTACTGAGCATAAGTAAGCACCTTTACACTTGGTGCCCTGCGTGTAATCATTTCATACAAGGTAAATACCACGTGCCCTCCATCCAGTGCAGGAATCGGCAGTAAATTCATAAATGCCAACACAATGGATAAGAAAGCCGTACGATTCCAGAAATCTTCCCAGATCCATTTATCGCCAAACATTTTTGCCATTGATTTAAACCCTCCAATGTGCTTATAACCACCTGTGCTCGGCGTAAAAATAAGTTTGAATTGTCTTACGTAAAAATCAAGTTTGTCAAAGGTCATAGCCACGCCCGCAGGAAAAGATTCAAAGAAACCAAATGTTTTAGTTTCATATTGAATTACCCCAATCTTTTCAAGGTCGCCAAATGTTTTAACACCAATCTTTGCTTCCATTCTCCCCTCCCCGTTTACTTTAACAGGTACTGTAAGTACTTGCCCGTTTCTTTCAATATTCAAGTTAAATGTCTTACCCGGAATCTTTTTCATATAAGCTTTTAACTCATCATGAAAGTTGATTTTTACAGAATCGTTGGCACCAACTATTTTATCATTTTCTTTTAATCCTGTACCTTTATTGATAGAATTTTCCTCATATTCAAGAAAAATAGCCGGTGTACGGGGATTTCCAAAACCAAATTTTTCGGAAGTAGCGATCTGATCGATAAAGTTTTTAGGTAACACTACTTCTACCATTTTACCGTCCCTGTCTATTTGTACCTTATGCCCCAATAAGATCTCGATCCTCAAATCATCCAGATACTTAAGTGGTTTTCCGTCTACCGAAATAATTTTGTCGCCGCTCCTGAAACCAACTGCTAAGCCTAAGGAATCAGAACATTCAATCCCATCTTTTAAACTGCTCATCGGTATTTTTTCTTCGCCCCATGTAAACAGCACCATCGCATAAATAATAAATGCTAATAATACATTCACAATAATACCGCCCAACATCACAATTAAACGCTGCCATGCCGGATGTGCTCTGAATTCCCATGGCTCGGCGGGTTTGTTCATTTGTTCGGTATCCAGATTTTCATCTATCATGCCGGCAATTTGTACATAGCCTCCCATCGGGAACCAGCCTAAGCCATATTCTGTATCGCCAATTTTCTTTTTAAAAATGGCAAAATTTAAAAACCCCGGAAGAGGAAATAAAAAGTCGAAAAATAAATAAAATTTGTCTACACGAATCTTAAACATGCGGGCAGTAATAAAATGACCGAACTCATGTAATAAAATCAGTAATCCAAGGCTTGTAATAAATTGTGCAATATTGATAAAGGTTCCCATATATGGTTGTAATCCTGCTTTTTAAATGAATGTACGAATATACTAATGTATCACAAAGTAACCTCAATAAATTACTGTTTTTTAGATAATTTAGGGGTATGGTAAAACTCCGGAAACAGCAAAATTGCCCGTTTATTGGTACTTTTTCAACAATTCAGATGCGAGTATCCGTGTTTCCTTATCGCACTGCATATAATCACCAATAGAGGGTGTTTTAATAAAAGGCATTTTGCCTAAACAGGATTCAATTAAATCGCTCATTTGCAAAAACCCAATCTTATCTTCTAAAAAAGCCTGTACTACTATTTCGTTGGCAGCATTCAACACACAAGGCATATTACCTCCCCTATTCATCGCTTCAAAAGCAAGTCCCAGGTTTCTAAAAACTGTTGTATCTGCTTTTTCGAAGCTAAGTTGTGGGTAATTTAAAAAATCGAACCGCGGGAAATTACTTTTAATCCTATCGGGATATGTAAAAGCATATTGAATAGGCAGCTTCATATCAGGCAAGCCCATTTGCGCTTTCATACTGCCATCTGTAAACTGAACAATGCTATGTACAATACTTTGGGGATGAACAACTACCTGTACCTGGTCGGGATTCAAATTGAACAACCATTTTGCTTCAATCACTTCCAATCCTTTATTCATAAGGCTTGCAGAGTCTATGGTTATTTTTGCACCCATCACCCAGTTAGGGTGTTTGAGTGCCTGTTCTTTTTTTACGGATGCTAAAAATGCTTTGTCTTTCCCTCTGAAAGGGCCGCCACTGGCCGTTAAATAAATTTTCTCCGTCTCGTTATGGAACTCTCCGGCAAGGCATTGAAAAATAGCAGAATGTTCCGAATCAACAGGATATAAATTAACACCGTTTTCATAAGCCATTTTAGTAACCACATCTCCGGCCACTACCAGGGTTTCTTTATTGGCAAGCGCAATGGCTTTTTTATACTTAATCGCATTAACGGTTGATGAAAGCCCCGCATAACCAACAATAGAAGCCAACACCATATCAATGGTATCCATTTCCACAATCTGTTCAATAGATTTTGCTCCTGCAAAAACTTTAATATCGTGTGCAAACAAAGCGTCTTTCACTTGCTGATATTTGGCCTCATCGCCAATAACAACGGCATTGGGTTTAAATTCTATAGCCTGTTTTATTAAAAGATCTGAATTTGAATGGGCTACTAATACCTCCGCTTCAAAATGCGAAGGGTTATCGCGTATCACATCCAGGGCCTGAGTACCAATGCTGCCGGTACTTCCCATGATGGCTATTCTCTTAGGTGCTTTTTCTGGATTTGGGTCTTGATTCATGAAGCGTAAAAGTGAGAAAAAAAAGAGGATTATGGAAATATATTTAACGCCGTCTATCGACGGTTAGACGTAAAGAAAAATAAGCCAAATACGCGGAGCCGGAGCTAATACATGAAAACAATCACAATTAATGTTTGTTACTTCTTTGCGTACTCTAATTAAAAAAAATAACTTTACGTCCTTTGCGGTTAATACCATACACGTATGAAACAAAAAACAGCCATACTCCTGCTCAATTTAGGAACTCCCGATAGCCCGGGAAAATCGGATGTCAGAAAATACCTCACACAATTTTTAAACGATGAACGTGTCATTGATATTCCATGGCTTTCGCGTACCTTATTGGTAAACGGCATTATTGTGCCATTCAGAGCCGGCAATTCTTCCAAGTTGTACAAAGCCATTTGGGATGAAACCACAGGCTCACCTTTATTAAAACACAGTACCGAACTGGCTAAAAAATTACAGTTAGCAGTTGGCTCCGATTATAAAGTAGAACTGGCTATGCGTTACCAAAGCCCTAGTATGGAAAGCGTATTAGAGCGCATGAAAAAAGAAGGCTATCATAAAATCATCGTGTTTCCTTTATTCCCGCAATATGCGTCAAGCAGCACAGGTAGTGCCTTGCAACGCTTTATGGAGATAGTAAGTAAATGGTGGGTGATTCCTGAAATAAAAATGATAAGCCAGTATTATGATAATACGGATTACATCAATTGTATTGTAAATCGCGGCAAACTGCACGACATTACTAAATACGATCATGTTATTTTTAGTTACCATGGTTTACCTGAAAGACAGGTAGATAAAGTATACAACGATGGTTACCTTTGCAAAGACCATCATTGCGAGGATGAATTAACAGATACAAATTATTACTGTTACAAAGCTGCCTGCTATCAAACCACTAAGGATGTTGCAGAAAAATTAAATATTCCAAAAGATAAATACACGCTCAGCTTTCAAAGTAGGCTCGATGATAAATGGCTGAAACCCTTTAGCGATAAGGTAGTAGAAGACCTTGCCAAAAAAGGAATGAAAAACATATTGGTATTTTCTCCTGCCTTTACAGCCGATTGCCTTGAAACCATTTATGAAATTGGCACCGAGTACCAGGAGATTTTCCATAAACATGGTGGCCAAAAAATTCAATTGGTAGAAAGCCTCAACAGTGGCGAAGACTGGGTAGAAACTATTAAAAAAATAGCCTTACAATAAGCTATTGTTTCACAATATTTTTATGAATCACCTTGTTGTTGATAATGATTTTAATCAGGTAAATTCCTGCGGGATAATCTTCGAGATGTATTGCCGTTTTATCCATCAGTTCCGGTTTTTTTAAAATTTCTTTTCCCATATAGTCATACACGCTCACATCGTAAGGCATAGCGGCATAAGCCCCTGCAGGCAATATTTCATAAAGGCCGTCACCGGGATTCGGAAATACATCGATGGATTTTTCCACGATGGTTTCCACATCGATCATACTCGAAAAGCGTTCCTTGTTCGATCCTATATCGTACTGTTTTAACCGATAATAAATAATGTTATCGAGATCGGCATGTATATCATTAAATGTGTAAGATTGCTTTTCCATACTGTTTCCGGCGGCTTTCACCGTCCCTATCTGTACAAAATTAATTCCGTCATAACTTCTCTCTATCGTAAAATGCGAGGAGTTAGCCTCAGAAGCCGTTTGCCAGAACAGATCTACGCGTTTCTGATTGACATTGCCATAAAAGTTTAAAAGCTCTACAGGCAATACGCAATTTGTGGTAACATTAAATACCGCCGTCCTTGCCACACCACAAGCATCCGTTACCGTACAGCTTTGTGTTTGTGTTCCAAGATAAAATGTAGGAATGGTGTTAGTGCCGGTGGTTTGCCCGCCCGGGCTCCATAAATACGTATAAGGCCCTACTCCATTTGCCGGTGTGGGGTCCATAAGTTGTGTCGAATTACATGAAGCACTTAAGTTGGAGGTACCGTTTCCGGTAGCAGTATTACCAAGAGTTTCCATTGTCTTTCCTAAAATGGTTATGGTCCACGGACTCGCCGAATTAATACATCCGGCTGCACAGCCTGTAGCTCCCCAGCAGCTTCTGTAAAACTTGAGCGTAAAAGTCATATTATAGGGTGCACAGGAAGGTGCCGGCACACAGGTCGACAGGTCGCTCCACATAGACACATTTGTGCCTGTACAGTTCCCACCTCCAATGGCATTACAAAACCAGTAATACCCGGATGCAGCAGGACTGATACAGGCGCCGTAGGCTATTTTTATTGCTCCATCCTGAAGATAACAGGCGGTACCATTCGCAAAATAGGTAAAAGTCCATTGAAGATCTGTAATGGTTGTATTTGCAGGCGTTGCCACGGTTAATAAATAGTCGCAGGAATTGGTAAAGTTACAGGAGGCATTATACCTCGATTGTGAGCAGGAAGCCTGCGCCAGCGTTCCGAGGGTGCTGATGGTAGGATCTACCACTACAGGATATTGCAGCGAAGCGGAATTCAGCCAATTTAAATCTACCAGCATATCCATTCCGGCAGTTGTTTTCCGGTAAAATAAATTTTGGCTATTGGCCCGTGTGTTGTCAAAGCAAACACCTTCATGCACTATAAAATTTGCTCCTGAAGCATTGATTACCTGCAGATCTCCCACAAATTTATGCTGGCTATCGGGAACCACCGAGGGAATGTACTGTGCAGTTAGCTCTGAGGAAACCTCATCGGAAATTACGAGATGCCCGTTAGGATAAATAGAAGTGATATTGGATTTGATCTTGAAATTTGTTTTTAGCTGGTTCTCATTTACCACACCATAAAAATCAACATTCGGAAAAAGATCGGTAATATAAAAACCACTGGCACCCACCGTAAAATGTGTCCAGTCACCCGTTGAAACCAACGACTGCAGCCCGTTTACATCCTCATACCATAATCTCAGATTCTTTGAAAATGTAAAAATAGTGCCATTAACATTAATATTCATTTCCTTCAGGTTAGCATCTATCGTAACCACATTAGGCTGAAAGCTTGTTTTATAAACACCGCCAATAGCAGTAGGATGAAACTCAAAATCAATTTCCCTGAACTGATTGGTAGAGTCTTTAAAATTAATGGGGCCGTATCCTTTCTGGATCGCAATATCCTTTGGGCTTGAGGCACTCACATACATGCGGGTAGAATCTGTTCTTTTCTGAATAAGTTCTATGTAATCACCTTTGGGAGCATACGCTGGCAGAATGCCAAAATCAGGATGGTTCTGATACTCTGCAGGAGTCATGGATAAAAGCAGGGGAGTAATATGTGATTGCCTGGGATTAAAGCTTGTAAAATTGAAAGCTTTGCTGCTCATCACATTCGTTTGTGCACGCAACTTTACAAAAGCTGAACATAATATGACAAGAACCACTAGTGTATAGTTTTTCATATTTTATAAATTTTACAATTAAATCCCGAAGGATTAAACCCCTCATAATATCGCTTAAATTGTCATTAAAGACTACAGAATCGATACTACAATAAATTTACAAAAATGCGCTAGGGCTACCGTTTTTTTAATAAACACATATATCGTCTTACTCAATAAATGTTTTATTTCACCAAATGTTAAAACATTAATAGGATTTAGATCTTTAAGCAAGAAATGGAAAAAATAATTCAGGCATTATAAAAAGGCTAAAGTTTGCCTGATTATCAGATAGTAAAGCCTGTTAAAACGCTTATCGGTTGATATCTGAAATCACTATTTTTTTAGTGATGAGCTTTTCACTTGCATTAAATACGGATACATAATACAAAGCGTTTGCCAAATGGTCTAAGCTTATCGGAATAGCATTATAGCCTTTTAAAGCCTCAATAGGCCTCTCTTCGATCAACTGACCTAAAGCATTGTGCACTTTTAATTGTAAGTGTTGGTCGTTCAGCGAATTCAGGATAACACCAATTTGATTGGTTCCATCGCTGGCAATAACAATATTTCCATTTGCTTTATCGCAGGATATTAAGGAAATAATATCCGATGTTTTTGATCGTTTGTTTTTGTCTGTTTGTTTCAAACGAAAATAATTTATATCAGAACTTAAAGCTGTTGCTGTGGTGCTATAACAATGTTTTTGGTCAGTAGTACCATTACCGTAAATTTTACTGACGTCTATAAAATCAACACCATTGGCAGATTCTTCTACTGTAAAATAATCGTTATTGGATTCAGATGCTGTACACCATTCCAGGCTAATTGTATTACCTGCGCATTTTGCATTAAAGCTGGTCAATTCTATTGGCAAAGGCGATACTAAAGATGTAAGTACCCAGGGGCCAAATGTACTTAAATTAGAAGCCGTTACCGAACCTACACCCGATGATACAACGACTGCACTTCCAAGATTGGCATTATCCGGTAACCATCCTCCGGCCCAATACTGCGCACCAATAAGACCCGTAGAGTAAGGCACGCTTAAGGTATTTTCTGATCCTCTGTAACTGAACGTAGCATCTGCCGTAACAGGACTACTGTTATTTACCTGCCACCACCTGTCAATAACAACAGGAATAGTGCCATCGGCATAAGGAACATTAGGCGAATACATATGTGTAACACCTGTAGCCCAGGGTTGGTTATTTGAAGGCGAGGTACGGGTAGATACCTCTACATAATCTGCGCCACTTGCCATTGGCGCTGTAATGTTAAACGTAAAAGGAATATAAGAACCCGCTACACCAAAGGGATATACTTTTGAACCACCTACCGTACGGTGGTACCATCTTATAATACTTGGATTGCTTCCCGAATTGGTTTCGCTGATGATATACCCGCTCGATCTTGTAATAGCGCCTGTTGCACTATTGGTAATGTTTAAAGTATTGCTGTTAAGATCCATCGTAGACGAACCAACAGATAATACACCGGCAAAAGCTGCCTGGCCGCCAACCGTAGTTTGGTTAACCGCTAAGGTTTTCACACCGCTTCCGGCAAGCGTTAAATTATTAAATGCTGTAGCAGCCGAACCGCCTATACTTTGGGCATTTCCGGCTAAGGTTACCAATCCGCCGTCCGGAGTAGCAAATCCATTATTAGAAGAGTTATTAGTCCAGTTTGCTAACAGGGTAATAGAAGATGTTGAACTTGCTGTAATGGATCCTGTACCCACAGTAAGGTAATTACCATTACTCACATTATCAATATACATATGGGCATTTCCTGCAAAAACAATATTTGCCGCGTTATTATAAACTCCCTGCGCAATTATTTTATTACACAGCAGAAAAACAACACTTATTTTAATCAGTTTTATATTCATGGCAACCGAATTGGTTTAGCCGGTATTTTACACCCGGTTTACATTGAAAAAAAATTATTTATTTTCAGTTGGTTTAAGTTCAGTGGTTTTAACACGCACTGCTTTTTCATCCAATATTGCTGCCTTGCCAGGTGCCTCGCCAAATCTCACATTTTCGAATTTCGAAAAAAGCGAGCCATCTTCATTATATGCATCAGCCCTATTAGCACTAACAAACCAGGTAAAAGAAATATTTGAATTTCCACCTTGCAACTCTTTCACATCAAAACCTGTTTGCGTTTTATTGGTTACAAATACACCTTTACAATCTCCTTCTAATTGAATGATAACCCGCAATGGATGTTTCTCGTTAACCGTAATATTTTTAGCAAATGTTTCATCCATATTTATATGAGCAACACCATTCACTAAAACGCCTGTACCAAAATCCTGAAATAATACTTCCGGCGATTCAGGACAATATAAATTTACGGATTGATTTTTAGTATCTTTCACTATGGTTGAAACAGCACCGACCCCATTAATTTTATAGGCAGTACCACCAAGCGTAAAACCTACATAGGCGTAACTTCCGCTGCCATTTGTAAAATAGCCTCCGGTATTTCCATTACCTACAGTATTTCCTATTCCATAAACTCCAAAACTAGTCCCGGCAAATGCTCCACCGCTACCCGCTGCCAATGCAGGATAAGTCAAAACGCCCTGGCCTCCAACTCTTATAGCCGTTCCTGTTGCACTACTGGCATTAGCAACCATACCAATGCTGGTTCCCGAAAAAGCAGCACCACTGCCTGTTGTAGAAGAATAACCTCCCGCATTTTGTCCGATCCCGAACACAGCTGTACCGGTTGTACTAAGATTTAAACCATAAAGAGCTATTCCATTGGCATTATTGGTTAAGCCAGACACACCCTGCCCTGTTCCGGTATTTTGTCCATACACCGCCGCGCCCGTGCCTGCTGCACTTCCATCTACCGCATCATTATTACCTGTTGCTGCCGAAAAAAGAGTAGAAGTACCAAAAGTAGTGGTTGAGTTTATCGCAACCTGTCCGGTAGATAAAACCCTCATTCTTTCGGTTGCATTCGTATTCAGAGCCAGAGCCACTGCATCGGTTGTTCCTAAAAAATTGGTTCCAACCGTTGTTCCTGCGTTTCCTACAAGAGACCAGTCTCTACCTCCGCTACCCATAAACGCTACCCATTTTGCACCATCCCAGTAATAAAAACCGGGAGTTACAATATTGGGTGTTGTACCTGCCGTTGCAGTATTATACACTAATAAAGACGTTGCCGGTGATGCAACAGGCCCGCTTGCGTTTAACGCGGTTAATGCTACGCGTGGAATTAATAAACCTGATGAAGTAGACACTATGTCCAGCATCGCACTTGCATTGGGGGCTGCATTTGTATTACTTATGGCAACGTTTTGTGCATTACTGCATAACGTTGTGAAAGATGCTGCTAAAATAAAAATTGATTTTTTCATTACCGTTTTCTTTAATTATAAAGCAATAGCTTTAAGTTTCTTTAATGTATTATTTTTAGTACGATGTGTTTGTTATAATGAAGACGATGGAACGGGAAGTTTCTTCACTATTTGATAATTTGCATACTAAATATAAATATAATATATATTAACTCCATATAATCAATTGTTAATTTAACGGTAAACATTTAAACATTTTTCTCCGGAATTAACACCATCGGTATATTTCGATAAGTCATCTATAAAAAATAATACTTCAGAAACTGTAATAAATTTGTAATTCTTTAAAATTCAACCGAAGTTTAACCGGATTAAACATTCAGTACTATTCATACTCTAAATACATATTTGAAAGATTACAAATTTGTAAGCGTTTTCAGATCAAATAACAACAAATTTGGTTTTAAAGATGCCGTTCATCTTTCAAATTGTGAACCTACACACACGATTTCTCCGGGTAAAAACTATATTGCTTTTATAAACTACGATCATAAAAACAGCATAGAACATTTTCCTAAAAAAAACAATAATCCACTTATATTTCCTGCACAATTATTTATTGAATCTGAAAAAATTATTGATCTTGAGTCTATTGATATTACTGCAACTCAGACGGAGTACAAAGAACAAATTCTAATACCAACTGTTACCAGGGAGCAGTACATTGAAAACGTAAATGCTATAAAACAACATATTAAACTGGGAGATATATACGAAATTAATTATTGCATCACGTTTGAAGCACACAATACTCAAATTGATCCTTTATTTTTATATCAAAAATTAAACGCCATCAGCAATGCTTCTTTTTCGGCATTTGCAAAGTTCGGCCATCAATATATTATTTCTTCGAGTCCCGAATTGTTTCTTTCAAAAAGAGCCGACTATCTTATTACCAAACCTATTAAAGGCACCGCCAGAAGGGGTTTAACCGTTAGTGAAGATGAACACTTAAAAACAACTTTACAAAATAACGTAAAAGAAAGAAATGAAAATGTGATGATTGTGGATGTCGCCCGAAACGATCTTTCCCGCATTGCTCAAAGAGGAACTGTAAACGTGGAAAAATTATTCGACATCGAATCCTATCAGCAGGTACATCAAATGGTAAGCACAGTAAGTTGTTTGGTAAAAGAAAATACACCTTTTAATGATATTATAGAAGCAACATTCCCGATGGCAAGCATGACCGGAGCACCAAAATACAGGGCCATGCAGCTCATAGATGATTATGAGGTATATAACCGCGGGCCTTATTCAGGAGCTTTGGGTTATATAGATTCAAAAGGAGATTTTGATTTAAGTGTGTTGATCCGCAGTGTTTTTTACGACGAGGAAAAACAGTATTTAAGTTTTACTGTTGGCAGCGCTATCACCGACATGTGTCGCGCTGAAGAAGAGTATGAAGAATGCTTGCTCAAAGCCAAGGCAATGATACAGGCACTGGAGCTGTAAATTATTTTTCTACAATAAAAGAAATAGCGTGTACAGTGTGCCCTGAATTGGCTAAACATACTTTATAGATTCCAGACTGCAGCTCATTTACAAAGATCTCATTTTTATAGTCTGCATTACTTTTAGTTAATACAAGTCTGCCGGCGTTATCGTAAATTCTGATTTCCGAATTTTTTGTGAGCTTGTAATTTTCAATCGTTACATACAATACATTTGTAGCAGGGTTAGGGAATATGCTCATCTCTACATCCTGTTTTTTTGTTTTTTCGTTGATTCCTATCACATTACTTTTTCCATTCGCAAAAACATATTCTCCTTTTTTCAGTGTGTCTGCGGTTACAAATCCTGTTTTAGCTCCCAGTTTTAATTTTGAATAGCTGTTTACTTCATGCCAGTCGTCGGCCGCATTTTTACGATACAATAAAATCAGGCTGTCGCCATTAACAACAGTTAAACAGGTATCGAGGTAACTATTACCCGAAGTATTTTTATTCCCATCATAATTTAAGCGCAGCTTACTCACAAAGCCACTCGAAAGTATACCGTCTACTTTCCAGTAGTGTTGTGTATTTAACCTGAAACCATGTATATTATTTTTAAAGGGATCGGGTTTTGCAAAATTATGTTCAATTCTTACATACGAAGAATCAAGCCCTTTATCAGATATCAGAAGCGTTGCACGGCCTAAGGTATACGTTATGGTTGCATTGGTTTTTAAGGTTTTGTATTCCGAAGAAATGGCATCACTGATTTTTGATTCCACATTTATACCTGTATAAACAGGTTTTACATTGGTTTGTACGGTAAAAGATTGTGTGGCACCACTCATGGTAATGTTTTTTACTTCTTTATTCCAGGCGGCATTCATAAACGTAAGCTCCAGGGGCACACCTGTATACAAGGAAGGAGCTCCGAATAATTTTTGTTTTACATACACCATCGAAGTATAAGGCGAGCTTGTTCCGGTTGTTCTAACTGAATCAACTGAAAAATGAGGCCAGCCTCCCGCCAATACCCAGTTATTAAAAAAGTTCGTGAGGCTTTGTCCTGACGACGTTTGCAGCAAATCTCTGAATTCGATGCTGTTCATATTCTTATAGGCCTTTTGTTGCAGTACATATTTTAAACCTGCAAAAAAAGCAGCGTCTCCCATATAACCTCTTAATGTATGCGCCACATCAGCACCTTTGCGGTACACATGATCGCCATAAGTATATTGATGAGGCACTCCGGAAATGGCTCTGAATCCACCCTCCCGCAAGTGTGCAAATTTTACCATATCATCATGCACTGACTTTACCTCTGCCAGATAACGTGCATAGTCATAGGTATATTCTAAAAAAAGACGTTCGCTGTAACTTGCCATTCCTTCATTCAGCCACATATCTTCCTGGGTTTCGCAGGTCATCAAATCGCCCCACCAGTGGTGCGATAATTCATGCGCCATTAATTCTGACTCATAGGCCAAATTACCAATAGCAGCCTGTGGGTAGGCAATGTTTGTAGCATGCTCCATAGCACCACTGCTAAAAGGCACTAAACAATATCCAACCCTGTTCCATACATAAGGACCGTAAAAGCTTTCGAAACCTAAAACCGCGTTTGGCAGATGCACAAAGCCCGTTTTAAGGGCAGTAGTATCTGTAGGCCTTGCTGCCAGTATAACGGGCAAACTTCCGTTAGCCGCGTTGATAGTCCAGTTTACCTGTGTATAATCGGCCACTGCAACCGAAGCCAGGTACGAAGGCACCGGTTTATCCAAAACCCATTTACGGGTACGTTTGCCTGCCAATGTTACATCCGATATCAATAATCCGTTACAATACGCCGCCTTTGCAGGATCTGTGATGATATTAAATTCATAGGTCGATTTTTCAACAAAATTGTCGAAGCAGGGAAACCACACTCTGCCATAGTTATGGGGCTTAGCGCCAAAACCAACACCAAGGTTATAGGCATAGTTACCATTAAAAGAAAAACCACCCCAGCCTGCAGGATCCCCCTGTGGAACGCCATGATAGAAAACCGTAACATTAGTGGTGTCAGTTGTATTAAGAACAAGAGGTAAATTTGCTTTTAAAACCGTATCGTTATAAGTATAGGTTAACAAGGTAGTACCCTGTTTTATACTGTCAATGGTCATTTTTAACAAATCGAGTCTTATTTTATTCTGCGAATTCAGTTTCGGCGCAAATTTCACAATGGTATTCCCACTTATTTTTTGCCCCGCATAATCTGTAATATCCAGATTTATGGTGTATTTTATCACATCTATTGTGTCGCTTCGCAGGTTTTCGGCAGAATAATATAAAGAAGTAACAGCGCTACTTCTATGGCTCTGGCAATTGGCAACCTGCGCGCCTACTTTAGTGACTTTTAACAATAAAAGAAGAAAAAAGAGGGAGTAAATAAATTTCATCCGTATAAATTTTAAACTAATTTACTTAAATTTACTTAATTATTATATGAATAAATAGGAGTTCAATAATATCGTATCAAAAACTGTATTTCTAAATGAATTTAATTTCAAAAAATGATCTGTTTGATTTAGTGAAGTCACTTTCTAAATCTGAAAAACGGTTTTTAAAATTAAACGCAGCAGCTACGGGTTTGCCCAACAGCCTGATTACTTTGTTTAACGATATTGAAAATGAAGCTGAATTTACAGAAGATATTTTTTCGAAAATTAAAAAAACAAAGTCGCTTTCTGATGAGCTTACCAACGATTCGCCGGAAACACTTTATAATTTTGTTTTACAGTGCCTTCGCTCGTTTCATGCCGAAAATAACGCTTCTTTCATTATCAAAGATGAGATTACCAATATTTTAAATTTATTTGACAAAGCTCAATACAAGCAATGCCGCAAAATATTAAACAAGCAAAAACAGGAAGCTTACCGTTTTGAAAGATTTCATTTTATACTGGAGTTAATCAGTCTCGAAAAATTATTGATTACCATTGAAACCCGCTTCAACGTTACAAATAATACCATTGAAAATTTAGTAAAAGAAAGTCAGGACGTGATTGAAAAAGCACGTAATCTTGGTGAATATTCTATGTTGTTTTCCACCATTAACTTAATGGCCAGGGAAAGTACAAAAGCTAAAACAACTAAAGAACTTCAAAAAGTAGAGGAATACCTGCAATCTCCACTTCTTAAAAATACACAGGAGATTAAATGCGAAAAAGCACTGATCATTTACCACAATTGCCGTTTATTATTATTTGCAAAGAAACAGGATAATACAAACCGTAATAAAGAATGCCACCTCATTCTTGATCTCATGAACGAGCATCCCGAAATGATCGAGGAAATGCCTAAACGGTACCTAACGGCAATCAATAACCTCATCAGTATTGCCTATGAGGATAAAAAATTTAAATCGTGTCATGAGTACATTTCGCAGCTGCGTAGTAAAATGAATCTTAAAGCATTCAGCACTACCGATCTGCAGTTAAAAATATTTACTTCTACCTATAATGCCGAGCTCATTACTTATACTGATAGCGGAAGGTTTGAGGAAGCCATGAAAGTAGTAGGATCCATAGAAGATGGTCTTAAAGAATTTAAAGGAAAGATCAACAAAGAGGAAGTACTTATTTTTTATTATAACATTGCCATTATGTATACTTACGCCGGCAATTTTGAAACTGCTTTTAAATACATTTCGCGAGTACTATCAGAGGGCGATAAACTCCTGAGGCAGGATTTGCAGTCTTTTGCGAGGATAATCAATATAGGATTAAATTATGAGCTCAATAATTTCAAACAGCTTACCTATATTATTTCTTCTTTAAAAGTGTATTACAAAACCCAGACATCTTTATTTAAAACCGAGAAACTGATTTTAACTTATATCGAAAAATTATCGGATCTGAAACTTACCGGTAAAGGCAATGAGAAAGAGATCTTCCTGAACTTTAAAAAAGAAATTGATGTCATTATGGAAGACCCGCACGAAAGGAACGTCAGCTTTTATTTTGATATAGAAACCTACCTGGAATCTAAAATAAAAGGGCTACCCATGAATGTGATCATGCAAAATAAATATTTAAAGGCATGGCAAAATTAATTGTTAAGACATGAAGCCAACTAACCAATTATTCGACCTCATAAAATCGTTATCGCCCGAAGAAGAAAAAAAATTCACCCTTCTTTCTTCTTTACAGGCCGGCGATAAAAATTACATTAAATTGTTTAACTATATCCAACACCAGGAAAGTTACGACGAGGAGGATGTAAAAGAGCATTTTAAAAAAGAGATTTTTGTACAACATTTTGCTTCCGAAAAAAACCAATTACTACACCACATCCTTAAAAGCCTACGATTTCACAGGTATGAAACCATTACCAGCGCCAAAATTGATGAGGATATAAAAAACATACAGCTCTTATTTAATAAATCGCTTTATAAACAATCGCGCAAGCAATTGAGCATGATCAAAAAAAGAGCGCACGATTTCGAATTGTTTTATAGTTTGCTTGAAATTATTGAGCTTGAAAAAGTACTCATTGATATGGAAGCCCATTTTGGCGACATTAATTACAGATCTCTTAAAGAGCTGATTGAGGAAGAAAACGATGTCTTTCAGAAAATAGAAAATTTTGCGGCTTACGAAGTACAGCTTGCCAAGCTTAACAACTTATCGTCGCGGTTAATGATTGCCCGTAGCAAAGAAGATGTAAAAGAAATTACAGACGTTATAAAAGCGGCAAAATTGATTGCTTCTACTACTGGTATGCTGGCTTATAAATCGAGGATCATTTATTTATATACCATAGGGCTTGGTAACAGGCTTATGAATGAGGTAGATGAAGCTTACAGTGCTTTTTCTGAACTTATTGTGTATATGGAAAACAAACCGGAAATCATTTCGGAGATGCCCGATTATTATATTCTTTCGCATGGTTTCCTGGTAAGGCATTTTGCCATTAAAAAGCAATACAACGATGGCTTTAAAATGATCGATAAATTAAAATCACTATCGTTGAATAAGTATTTTAATGCTATTGATTTACAGATCGCCATTTTTATCCAGTCTTATATTACTGAAATAACATTATATGCTTACATCGGCCAGCACGACAAAGCAAAAAACATTATTCCATACGTTATTAAAGGCCTTGATAAATATGAAACCAAAATTAATAATGAGGAGCTGGTTAAAATTTACCACATCATCAGTATGATTTATTTTGGTGTTGGCGAATACAATAAATCCCTCATATGGCTTAATAAGATCATTAATACCAATTACGACGATCTAAGGCAGGATACTATCCGCATCTCAAAACTGATCAATTTAATTATTCATTTTGAACTCGGGAATGATGACCTGCTATCGTACATCTACAAATCGAGTGTACGCTTTTTCAATAATCAGAAAAAGCAATATAAGTTCGAGACGGTGTTCCTCGATTATTTCAAAAAAATTGCCTTATCAAAAAGGGACAGCAAGCAAAAAGAAACGTACGTAAAATTTAAGGAAGAACTACAAACCGTGTTTAAAGATAAATACGAAAAAAATGCACTTGAATTTTTTAATTTCTATGCATGGCTCGATTCAAAGATCCATTCTATTACCTTTGCAGAGGCTATACAAATTCGCAGACAGAATAATTAACTTTTCCAGTTAATCAGGTCTTTGCCTATATCGTTACGGTAATATTTTTTATCGTACGAAATAGCTTCAGCGGCCTTAAAACTTTTTGTTACGGCTTCTGTAATGTTCTTTCCAAAAGAGGTTACAGCAAATACTCTTCCCCCATTCGTTAAAACGGCATCGTCTTTTAAAACAGTACCCGAATGAAATACGTGACTTCCGGTAATGGCCTCTAAACCTGTTACTGTTTTATGTTTTTCATAATCTCCGGGATAGCCGCCTGAAACCAATACCACCGTTGTAGCAATATCGGGTGTAACACTAAATTGTTTTTCGTGCAGAGTTTGCGTAGCCACGCCGTTTAATAGATCCAGCAAATCAGATTCTATACGCGGAATAACCACTTCCGTTTCAGGATCGCCCATACGGCAATTATATTCGATAACGCTTGGCTCGCCATCGCAATTCATTAAACCGATAAATATAAACCCACGGTAATCAATCCCATCTTTTAGCAAACCACTAATAGTAGGCTTCACAATTTTTTCTTCCACTTTTTTAATGAAAGCATCATCGGCAAAGGGCACAGGGCTCACCGCTCCCATCCCGCCTGTATTTAAACCGGTGTCACCTACTCCAATACGTTTATAATCTTTTGCTGCCGGCAAAATTTTATACGATTTCCCATCTGTTAATACAAACACCGATAATTCAATGCCTTTCAAAAACTCTTCAATAACAACTGTATTTCCTGCTGCCCCAAATTTGGCATTCAGAATCATGTTTTGCAATTCGCGTTTTGCTTCATCTTTATCCTCCAGAATCAAAACTCCCTTGCCAGCCGCTAATCCATCGGCTTTTAAAACATAGGGCGGGGTTAGAGCATCTATAAAAGCGGAAGCTTCCGAAATATTTTCTTTTGTAAAACTTTTATATTTTGCAGTTGGTACTCCATGTCTGAACATGAACTGCTTACTGAAATCTTTACTTCCTTCGAGTTGAGCGCCATCTTTTTTAGGACCTATTACAGGAATATCTTTTAAAACCTCATCATTCAAAAAATAATCGTGAATACCCTGAACCAATGGATCTTCGGGGCCAACCAAAACCATATCAATTCCTTTTTCCCACACTAAATTTTTAACCGCGTCAAAATCTGTAGCCGATATATTTACATTAGTTCCGCATTGTGCCGTACCGGCATTACCCGGTGCAATGTATAGGTTTTCCAGTTCTTTACTTTTAGCTAGTTTCCATGCAAAAGCATGCTCTCTGCCACCCGATCCTAAAATTAATACGTTCATATACCGTTGTTTATCTTACCCTGAGGAATTGTTAGTGTTAAATGCCGCAAAAATAAAAAATCCCAACCATTAAGTTGGGATTTAATAAAAGTTTTTTAATATCCTGTTACCGTTTCGATTTGCTGAAGCTTGAATTTCCCCGAACCCTCGTTGTCCCTCGCTGTCTATTCTGCCTCGCCAATATGCCGTCTCTGTATTTTTTGTTTTTAGTTCTATTCCTTGTAAATAATTTAGGCTGTTCTTTATTTTGTTTAATCCCCGGTTTGGTTTTCCTGTAAGTCCAGGCGCTACCGCTTTTGTTACCTTTAAATATTCTTGCGAAAAAACCTCTTTTACTACCGCCTTTGGCAAAAGCATCAGCATGCCCGGTACTTTTCTTGAAATGAAAGAAACCTCCACTACTTCTTTGGTTACGGTGCTCTCTTTTTCTACCGCCTTTTGCCTGGGCCATAACAACATTACTTGCCCCAAAGCAAAGCAATAATATAAATACAGCGAGTAACCTGGATAATTTCATTATTACAATATTATACAATTTAAACTACAAAATACATAATATTGTTTCGTTATTGCTTTAATAAATTAACAAGATTTTAACAATCATTGTTTTATTAACATCATTTCAGTCAAATACCGCATTTTTATACTCAAAAAACAAGATTCTTAATTCAGGAATAAACAGTAGATTCGCTCAAATGACAGCCGAGGCTCTGGAAATAACCGATTTTTTAACTCATAGTAAACATGAGCTTATTATAGATGTTCGTGCTCCCATTGAGTTCTTAAAAGGTCATATTTCAAATGCTATTAACATTCCGTTATTTGAAGACAGTGAGCGTGCCGAAATAGGTACTCTTTTCAAGCAACAAGGAAAAGATACTGCCGTTACAAGAGGTTTGGAAATTGTATCTCCAAAAATGGTGTCTTTTGTAAACCATGTAAAGCGCCTTTCAAAAACAAAAAAAGTATTTGTGTATTGCTTTAGAGGTGGCATGCGTAGCAATAGTTTTGCCTGGCTTATGAATACTTCAGGACTTGAAGCAAAGCTCTTAAAAGGCGGTTATAAAGTATACAGAAACCATGTGCTGCAGTATTTCGAAGAGCAAAAAAAACTCCTGTTACTTGGCGGTAAAACCGGGAGTGGGAAAACAGACGTTATTAAAGAACTTGCCCGGTTATCTTATCAAACAATAGATCTTGAAGCTCTGGCTCATCATAAAGGATCGGCCTTTGGAGCCATAAACGAATCAAAGCAAAATTCGCAGCAAAATTTCGAACATAGTTTATACGAGGCTTTTAATAATCTGAATACTTCGCAGCTTATTATTTTGGAAGATGAATCAAAAAATATTGGTTTTAATAAACTGCCACATCCGCTTTGGCTTCAAATGAAAGAAGCTACTATCATTAAATTGGAGATTCCTCTTGAATTAAGAGTTCAAAAATTAGTAGATGATTACACTACCATTCATATGGATGAACTAAAAGCCTGTGTGCTAAAAATCTCACAGCAACTCGGCTCGCTCAATACGAAATTATGTCTGCAATACCTTGCAGAAAACAATTTACACGATGTTGCCCGTTTATCCTTACTCTATTACGATAAGGCTTACAGCTTTATGTATGAACATAAAAAGCAACTGCTTATTGAGATAACATCCGACACTATAGATGCCTCAGTGAATGCACAAAAAGTAAAACAAATTATAGATACATTAAACTAAATGTCTGTTAAACTCACTCAATATAGCAAAGCATCGGGTTGCGGCTGTAAAATAGCTCCTGCCGTGTTGGAAGAAATTTTAAATGGATGCCGGCAAAATACCGTCTTTCCTCATTTATTGGTAGGAAACGACACCAAAGATGATGCCGCCGTTTATGAATTACAGGATGGAACCTGTGTGATAAGCACTACTGATTTTTTTACACCCATTGTAGATGATGCTTTTGATTTTGGAAAGATTTCGGCCTGCAACGCTATTAGCGATATTTATGCCATGGGCGGAAAACCCTTGATGGCCGTGGCTATTTTAGGCTGGCCGGTAGATAAAATTTCTGTAGATATAGCACAGCAGGTTATTAAAGGCGCTCAGGAAATTTGTACCAAAGCTGGAATTCCTTTAGCCGGCGGACATAGTGTAGATACTCAGGAACCCTTGTTTGGACTGGCAGTAACAGGACTCGTAAAAAAAGACCATATCAAAAAAAATAATACGGTAAAAGAAAACGACCTCTTTTACCTTACAAAACCTTTAGGAATAGGCGTTTTAAGCACTGCTTTAAAAAGAGGATTACTCAACGAAGAAGATTACAAATTACTGCTTAACGCAACAACAAGTTTAAACAGTATAGGAGAAAAATTAGGCGCCTTGCATTATGTAAATGCCCTAACAGATGTAACAGGCTTTGGCTTTGCCGGGCACTTACTGGAAATGATGCAGGATTCGGGGCTAACGGCATTAATTAAAAAAGAAACAATTCCGGTAATAGAACCTGCAAAAAATTATATTCAGCAATTTGTATTCCCTGATAATACTACCCGCAATTACAACGCGCAATCACCCTACATTGATGGCATGACCGATCTCGATTTTATTCTGTATTGCGACCCTCAAACTTCAGGTGGATTGCTCATAAGTGTTAATGCCGAACATGAAACAGAGATGGATTCATTTTTAAATTCACACAAGCAGTTTTTTGCAAAAGTGGGAACTGTTGTTTCTAAAAAAGAAAAAGAAATTGTGTTTGTTTAAATTAGAACATTCACGATCTTATAATGACATTCAACCCCTTCGGGGTTATTTTTGTTTTTGTACTGTTACTTTTTATGTACATTGAAGTCCTCCTGACTTCTAAGTACCTATCATCTATGACTTGGTGCTTCATGTTTCCAGACTAAGCCTACAAAATGTGAATAATCCTCATTTACGTTTTGTATAAAACATATTCATGCCTAAATGTGCTCACTTATTACATAAAGAACGCACTTATTAATTTGAGTATGAATAGAATGTTAAGCCCATGTAAATTCGTTATAAATAATTTAAAGAATAACATGAAAAAAACACTACTCTCTATAAGCTGTTTGATAATAGCTTTTATGGCCAATGCTCAGGTGACTGTGCCTACTTATCAGTGGGCAAAAAACATGGGTGGCACTTCCGACGACTATGGATTATCTGTGACAACGGATGCTTCAGGAAATGTTTACACCGCTGGATTTTTTCAGGGAACTGCCGATTTCGATCCTTCTGCGGCAACCTTGAGTTATTCTTCGGCGGGAAGTGATGACATCTTCATTTCAAAACTGGATGCTTCAGGTAACTTAGTCTGGGCAAAAAAATTCGGCTCCACCGGGAGCGACAAAGGCAATTCTATTGCTGTTGATGCATCCGGAAACGTATACGCAACGGGGTGGTTCAATGGTACAGTAGATTTTGATCCATCGGCAAGTGTTACTTTTAACCTGACCTCAGCGGGCGGTACCGATGCGTTCATTGTAAAATTAGATGCCACAGGGAATTTTGTATGGGCTAAACAAATTGGAAGTACAGGTGGAGATAACGGAAGAGGAATTGTACTGGACGCTTCCGGGAATAGCTACACGACAGGGAATTTTTCAGGAACCGTCGATTTTGATCCGTCTGCTGCGACATTTACCATAACATCTGCAGGTATTGGTGATGCATTTGTTTCAAAACTGGATGCAAGCGGCAACCTGGTATGGGCAAAGACATTAGGCGGTACTACCGACGATGCCGGATTTTCAGTTGATCTGGATGCTTCCGGTAATGTATTTATCAATGGGCAGTTTACGGGAACTGCCGATATGGATCCGAGTGCTTCTGTAGCTAACCTTATTTCGGGTGGAGCAACTGATCTTTTTGTTTGCAAACTCGATGGCTCCGGAAATTATATATGGGGTAAAGATGTGATGTCCGGTCCTAATGATGACTGGGCAACCGCTATCAAGGTAAATTCCGGTAACGTCTATGTGACGGGACAATTTTCGGGAACAGCTGATGCAGACCCATCCGCAGCGACTTATACTTTCACATCGAATGGAGGCTATGATGCTTTTATTTCCAAGATCGATGCTACAGGAACTCTGTTATGGTCAAAATTCCTCGGTGGCACTTCCGATGATGTAGGTAGAGCTATAGCCGTTGACGGAACAGGAAATGTATATCTTACCGGAGGATTTCAAAACACGGCCGATTTCGATCCGGCTGTTGCAACAACTTATACGCTCACTTCAAATGGAAGCAGCGATATCTTTATTTTAAACCTGGATGCTTCCGGTAATTACGTATGGGCAGGTCAGATCGGTGGTACTGGCTACGACGATGGCTTTTATATTTCGTCCGATGCTGCAGGAAATCTTTCGGCTACAGGAACGTTTAAAGCCTCTCCTGACTTTAACCCAAGCACAAGCCCTACAAGGGTAAATACGGTAACATCCGCAGGTAATAACGACGCATTTTCCATGAAACTGTTTTTGTGCGCTTTACCGGTATCGGCAAGCAGTGCCACACCTGTAAGCAAACAAACCATTTGTGTGAGTACCACCGCCACCTTGTCTGCTACAAGTACCGGAACCGTAAGTTGGTTTTCGAGCCCTACTTCGACACTGGCATTAGGTACAGGAACTACTTATATCACACCGGCAATGGCTGCAGGTAATTACACCTACTATGCTGAGTCATCTACCTGCGCCCCAAGCGCCACGCGCACAGCTATTACACTAACGGTTAATGCCCTGCCTGTTGTTACAGGAAATAACGGTACTATTTGCGAAGGGCAATCCTTTTCTATCCTACCTACAGGCGCCGTTACTTACATTTATTCCTCAGGATCGGCAGTTGTGACGCCAACGGCAACAACATTCTACTCTATTATCGGGTTCGATGCTATTGGCTGTACCTCTCTGCCTGCTGTATCTATCGTTACGGTCATGCCTTCGCCGGCCATTGTGGCTGCAAGCAGCAGCTCTATGATATGTGCAGGGGAAAGTGTCACATTAACAGCATCGGGTGTAACCAGCTACACCTGGAGCACGGGTTCCAACGCGGCATCCATAGTTGTAAGTCCATCTATGAGCACAACGTATTCGGTTAGCAGTATAGGAACAAACGGTTGCTCACGCGCTGTTTTACTGACACAGAATGTGAGTCTATGTACAGGACTTCATGAATTAAAAACAGGAAGCTCTTCGCTGGCTGTCATTTACCCAAATCCATCCAATGGCATAGTTACGATTGAAGCAGATGAAGCCGTTTCCGTAATCGTTTACGATGTGCTGGGAAATATACTTTCCAGCCACAATGTTCTTGCAGGAAAGCAAACCATCGACCTGCATAACTACGCCAACGGTATTTATTTAGTTAAGGTTGAACGCTCCGGACAGGTTCAGAATATACGTTTAATAAAACAATAACCTAAAAGAGAAAGTTTAAGAGGGTCTGGTATTAGAACGATTACCTGACTCTCTTATGCTCTCATTTTGAACATTCACCAATTAAAAATGCCCCAAATGAAAACAAGATTATTATCTCTTCTTTTTGCTGCCGGCTTCATGCAGGTATCAGCACAAACAACCATTACTGTGATGGATAGCATCGTGTTTTACGACGGCTATGCTTCTGTTGTTACAAATCCACCGCCTCCGGCCGGAGTGACCAGACACCGGAACGATTTATATGCCAGGAAACTAACGACTGCCGAACTTTCTTCTATCGGTACGAGCCTGCAGATGAATGTAAGCATTAAAGCACTCTGCGACAACTACGACAGAATAGGAGGTGTAAACCTTGCCCTGGTGCCTGTTGGGTCAACAACGTATAACCCCGATAATATACAGCGTATTGAGCTTGGCAGATTTATTACCCCGTTTATGAATAAAAACGTTCAGCCCGATGTGGTTTCCTATACCTTCAACGTCGACAATGTGGCCATGCTTCTCAAAGAGGTTAGTATTACCAATAGCTTCGATATCTGGATTGAGTTATCGTTGTTCGGTGTTCCTTATGCTGCCAATACACAAGTGGCAGGATGCTCAGGCCGCAGCGACGTATTTATGGGAAAACTGCAATTCGTTACAAATTCTCCCGCACCATCACAAACTACAAACATATTATTACCCTTATTCTTCAATAACAATTTTAATAATTACCAGACCGGAGCAACCGATACAATGGCGCTCACCACAAAGCGTATTACCTTTAATGTCCCATCTAATTTAACGGATGCTGAGTTTTCGCTCATCACTTCTAACCATGGTGCAAATTCAGGTGGAGAAGAATATAATAGAAGAGTTCATTATGCTTACTTTGATAATGCGTTGGTACTCACATACAAGCCAGGCCGTTTAACATGCGAGCCATTTCGCGCAAATAATACACAGTCAAACGGCATCTACGGATCTTCCACCAAAACTCCCGCTCAATGGCAATCCTTTAGCAATTGGTGTCCCGGTGATGTTATCGACATCCGTACCATCCACTTAGGCCCGGTTACAGCTGGCACTCATTCTTTTTTAATACGTGTACCTACAGCAGTTTTCAGTGGAGGAGACGGTAACTTCCCTCTTTCTCTTTATTTCCAGGGCAAAACATCAGGCCAGTTTCCGGTAGGAATCGTGGAAGATGTTGAAAAAGATAATTTATTTTTAGTTTATCCCAATCCGTCAAACGGGCAATTTACGATTGAACTTCCGGCCGATGAGGCCGAAATAATTGTCACCAATACACTTGGGCAAGAAATAGTAAGAACACGAACCATAGAAAACAAAGTCAATCTACAACTTGATAATGCAGGGATTTACATTATTTCTGCAAAAACAAAACAAGGGGTATTCACACGAAAATTAATTGTAAATTTTTAATGAAATCTGACACGGGCATCACTTGTATTTGAAATTTAATTAAAAAACAGGTTCTTTTCATTTCCCCACACCCGAAAAAGGCCTCCGACAACTATCGGAGGCCTTTTTTTATGTGAGTTTCGCAGTTTTATATTTTATTCAGCCGCTTCAAAAATTCCTCTTTCTTGCGTTGCGATACGGTAATCGTGCTTCCGCTTTTCATTGTGATATAGCCTCCTCGGCCTTTGTGGTATTGCCTGATGTATTCCAGATTGATAAGGTGAGAATGATGTATCCTGATAAAATTGTACTCACTGAGTACATCTTCAAATTCTTTCAGGTTTTTGGTAACAATGATCTCTTTACTATTGCTGAGAAAACAGGTGGTATATTTCCCGGATGCTTCACAACGTTCGATGTCCTTGATCTCAACAAAAATGGAATTGTCGATGACGGTTCGGAGCTGTTCGG
>JAZJZF010000038.1:74654-101317 GCA_040389965.1 Bacteroidota bacterium | reverse complement strand
ATTTTGAGAGATCAATAGTGATGTAGAAGTTTGTGATAAACTGCTGGTTAAGCAGGTAACAAGGCATCTGTAGTAAGTGGCAGTAGTTTGGTTATTTACAGTGTAAGGAACAATCGTTTGTGAAGGCCCCATATTTGTCCATGTACTATTATTTAAAGAAGACTGCCATTGGTAAGTAGCGCCACTTACCGCACCATTACCCGATAAATTAAGATTAACAGGAGTATTAGGGCAAGTAGTTGATACGTTTGCAATAGTTGTACCTGCACCTGGAGTTCCTGAACAACCCGGAGCGGCATTCACAAAAATACTGTAGTCATAAGTACTGCCATTACCCTGATTTGCATTACACGGTGATAATGGATCCAGCTCTTGGTAGTAAGATTCAAGTTTTAAACGCATCTGCGTTAAACCTGCCAGTGCAGTATATGGTGGAATAACTGTAGTACTAAGCGTTATAGCAGTACCTGTTAAGGTATTTGTGCCTAATGCAATATATTCGTAAGAATCAAAAATACCGTTATGATCGTAATCTATCCATGCTCCGGCCATACTATAACTATCAGATACATCGAAGTTAGTAGATAAGGTATAAGTTTGGTTAGCAGTAATGGTAGCTGTAGGCTGAGCAAGTGTGAAATCCTTGTAACCTGTACCTAAGCTACAAGGAATAGCTGTGTGCACCAAATTTGAAAATGCCACGTCAGTAATATTTGTATTACCACAATAAATACTTCCAGGGTAGCAATAGCAAGTGGTAAATAAATTTTGATTGACAAATACAGGTGTAGCAGTTGCAGATTGAGCAGTTGCCGAACAGGTAACAATACAACGGTAATAAGTAGCTGATGTTTGCGCTGTAACGGTATAAGGTATAGTAGTAAGTGTAGTGCTTATATTAGACCATGCTGTAACGCCATTAGGAGATGATTGCCATTGGTATACCAAACCTGTAGTGGTTGGATTTACAGATAAATCAAGTGTGTAGCTGTCTGAAGCACAAACAGAGGCAGCTGTGGAAAGTGCAGTGCCTGCATTTGGAATCCCTGAACAAGGAAGGGCAGCAGTAAAGTTAACTTTATAATCAAGTATCTGTCCGTTAGATCCACCGGAAATATATGTACAAGGATCTATAGATGTTCCTGAATTCGCATAATTGGCATTTAAGGCCATACGTATTCTTGCAGAACCTGTTTGGGTCATTAATGGAACTGTTAAACTGGCAGAATAAGTACCTGTAGGTCCATACCCCAATGACACATATTCGTTGGGATCAAATATTCCGTTTTGATCATAATCGATCCATGCAGCTTGTACCGCATCGCCCACACCACCATTTACGCTGGTATTCATGGTAAGGGTATAAACGTTTCCGGCAGCTAAATTAATAGTTGTATAGTTACTTGCTGTTGAATCAGTGAAACCATAGGAGTCGCAGTTAGTACCTTGTGCAACAACGTTGGCAATAGAAAAATCAGCGATCTTATCAAATGTACAATCCACCATGTAATTAGGAGAACCTGCCATGCAATAACAGTTTATTATAGGATTAGCATTCACTACAACAGGTGTTGAGGTTGCTGATTGCGCAGAAGCGGTACAGGTTAATATACATCTGTAATGAGTGCTAGAAGAGATAGAACTGATCGCATATAATGTCGTATACTGAGTTGACCCTAAATTTGTCCATGCAGTTCCGTTTGGAGACGATTGCCATTGGTATTTAATACCATCAATGCCAACCGATGCATTTATAATATTTAAGTTAAAACCGATACTTGAGCAAACAAGAGTCTGGGTAGAGGTTGCATTGCCTGCAACCGGTAAACCGCTGCAGTTTGTTCCGGAAGTTAAAAACACTTCGTAATCTTCAGTTTCTCCATAACCCGAATTGGTGGCTCCGCAGGCTTCATTGGCCAATGGACCTGGATTTGTATCGCTTGAGCGAAAACGTAACCTTACAGAACCTACAGAAGCAGTACCGGGAATAGAGAAACCCGCTATTAAAACATCCTGAGTCTGTGATCCTACATTGGGTGATGTGCCTATATATTCACTAGGATCAAACACACCATCCTGGTTCCAATCGCCCCAGGCTGAAATGAAACAGGTTCCATAAGTTCCTCCGGCAACATTAATCGTATAGGTCGAGCCTATCGTTAATGTGGCTGTAGAGCTTCCTGAAACCGGGAAAAATGTATAATAGGGATTTCCACCCGGCCCCGAAATATTATTTAAGGATGTACCTGAAATGTTCACTAACGATATAAAATCGCCTGCGCCGGTTCCGTTATTATAATTGGTAGCACAATACTGAGCTTGAACCTGAAGGGTAGACAGGCATAAAATGAGACTTAGTGTAAGTAGGCGCCAGAGCTTAGTTACTTTAAGTGAGTTTAAGTAGTTGTTTTTTTTCATCAGTAATATAAGTATTAGTTAATTTTTTTGATGGAGGGGTTTTTAAAGTCGACCCAAAAATATAAAATAATAGCCTTAATTACCAAATTAAATTTTAAATAGATGTCCAAAAAACGGCTTCTATCGATGTTTATTAACGATTAGGAAATGTTTAATGTGAACTAAAATATTTAGATAAAATTATAAGAAGAAAAGGAAGGAGCTATGACCCCAGATACATTTCAATTAATCCTTCGGGTGCATTAAATTCTATGGTTTTAAGATCGTCGTCTATTTCAACAATGAAATCATCATTAAACGGCAGTATAATTTCAACACCCGTAGGATGAATCACTTTAATGATCACATTATCTGTTTTTTCATCTACTTCCGAAATATTGCCGATGTTCCCCAGTTTAGTATCTAAAATAGCATAGCCGATAAATTCGCTTAAGGATTCATCTTCTTCCAGTATAAAATCGGGTAAGGTAAACGCTTTTTTACCGATTAGCTTTTTTGAAGTATCTATTGTATCAATGGTTTCCAGCTTTAAAATATAGCCGGTATTATTGGGGCGGCATTCCTGTATAAAATAAGGCACTTGCGAGCCATTCAATTCCAGAAAAACAGAGGCAATATTCTCCTCATCGATATTTACATGATCGTTCACTCTTAAAATAACATGGCCTTTTAAACCGTGTGTTTTGCTAATATATCCTATTTCTTCTGTATTCATGTTCAATCAATCGTTTCGTTTCCGGAGTCAAATTTAGGCAAAGCCAGTTTATATTTTACAGCTAAAATGCGTATAATGATAATAAAACTCATACAAATACTGGCTGCAATATTTGCATCCACATTTAGGTGCAGCAGCACCGTATATAATATGGCACCCGCAATGCAGGCAGTGGCATAAATTTCTTTGGCAAAAATAAGTGGAATCTCATTTAGTAACGTATCGCGGATTACACCGCCAAATACAGCTGATACCAGGCCTAAAATAACGGCAGCAAAGGGATTAACATTATACTCGAGACTTTTTTCTACACCCAAAATGGTATAAATGCCCACACCTACGGTGTCAAATAAAAAAAGGGTACGGCGCAGTTTAATGATATGGCTTTTAAACAGAAGTGTAAATAGAAATGCCAGTATGATGGAAATTAAAATATTTTTATCGCTTAACCAGGCTATAGGATATGCTCCCAACATCATGTCCCTTAATGTTCCTCCGCCAATGGCAGTAAGAAAACCGGTAAAAAAAACGCCAAAATAATCGTGGTAATGTTTTTTATCGCGCGCTGCTAAAGAACCAGAAATGGTAAAGAAAAAAATACCGACAAGATTTAACCAGTAAAATAACATTTAATTGTAAGAGTTAGAAAGTGGTAAAGTTAGGAAAGTTTAATAAATAAAATTGTCCTTTGTCTGTTGTCTTTTGTCCCTTCCATCTCTTTGGTCTTCTAAGTCTTTACTCAATCTTGGGTTCCAGTTTCTCGCCTTCCCATTTGGCTACTATAGCGCTGGCAACAGCGTTTCCAACAACATTGGTAGCCGAACGACCCATGTCCAGAATTTGATCTACAGCTAATAATAATAAAAGACCTTCTCCGGGAATATGGAACATACTCAACATACCTGCAATAACAACCAACGATGCGCGCGGTACTCCGGCCATTCCTTTACTGGTAATTAAAAGAATCAGCATCATTTTTATCTGGTCTGCCATCGACATATCAATACCATAAGACTGGGCAATGAATACTGTTGCAAAGGTCATGTACATAATAGAACCATCAAGATTAAACGAATAACCTAACGGTAATACAAAGGAAACAATGCGGTTACTGATCCCGAATTTCTCTAATTGCTCAATGGTTTTTGGCATAGCACTTTCCGAGCTCGCAGTGCTAAAGGCTAATAAAACAGGCTCTTTCACATGGGATAGCAAAGAGAAAAATTTAATACGTAACACCAGGCAGATTAAAAATAAAACCCCGAATACAAAAAATAATAAGCCTCCAAAAAAGCAAAGGATCAAATACACATAGCCCCCTAACACGTCGAGCCCTTGCTGTATCACTACCGCTGTAATGGCGCCAAATACGCCAATAGGGGCAAAGTTCATTACAAAATTGGTGACTTTAAACATCACATGCGAAAGGCTGTTAAGCGCCTTAATCATAGGTTTGCCCTGTTCGCCTATCGAAGCAGCCGCAATACCAAAGAACAAAGCAAATACAACGATAGGTAAAATTTCGTTATCAGCCATTACTTTTATAATACTGTCAGGGATAACGTGTGCTACAAAATTTCCTGAACTTTGCGCATCAGCCTTAACACCTGTTGACGCATTTGCTTCGGGCAGATCCAGGTTCATGACCTTGCCGGGCTCAAATATATTTACAATAGTTAATCCTAAGCTTAAAGCGAGTAGGGTGGCAAACGTAAAGTAAATAATTGTTTTTCCTCCAATACGTCCAACCGACTTAAAATCGCCGACCTTGGCTACACCCATTACCAATACTGCTAACACAAGCGGTGCAATGATCATTTTAATGAGTCTTAAAAAAATATCACTTAAGATCGAATAATTGGATGCTACTTTTTTCTTGGCTTGTTTTAGATTTTCTTTATTGATTTTATCACAGGCAACCGTCAATTTTTTTTCTACAACAGGATTTCCTTTTGCTATTTTTTGAATATACAACTGCTCAATTTTTGGAGTTGTATCGGTAATGGATTTATTAATAAAATACCCCAGGGCTATTCCCACTAGCATGGAAATAATAATAATGGTAATAAGTCTGTTTTTTTTGCTGAACATAGTTTTTGTTATGATTAAATTTTAGAAGCTCTGCTTCTTAGTACAAGATCGGCTAATACCAATGCTGCCATGCTTTCTACAATAGGAACGGCTCGTGGTAACACACAAGGGTCGTGGCGGCCTTTGCCCTTTACAATAATTTCATTACCATCCGTATCCACACTTTGTTGATCCTGCATAATGGTAGCAACCGGTTTAAATGCCACGTTAAAATAAATATCTTCTCCGTTACTAATCCCACCTTGTATTCCACCGCTATGGTTAGTTTTGGTGGCTGTTTTTTTGTCATTCTGAGCAGAGTCTAAGTGTACAAAAGCATCATTCAATTCGGAGCCTTTATAATTGATGGAGTTAAATCCTGCACCATATTCAAAACCTTTCACGGCATTAATGCTAAGCATGGCTTTTCCAAGATCTGCGTGGAGCTTATCAAATACAGGTTCTCCTAATCCTATGGGACTGCCTTTTATAATACAGCTTACAATGCCTCCAATAGTATCGCCTTGTTTGCGGATCTCTTCAATATAAGCAATCATTTGCCCGGCTATTTCATTATCGGGACAACGAACAATAGATGATTCTGTTTTTAAAAGATCTAATTCTTTATAAGGTTTGTTTAGCATAATGGGACCAACTCTGCTCACATAAGCCTGTATAGTTACCTTGTAATGGTTTAAAAATAATTTGGCAATAGCCCCGCCTACAATACGGCAGGCTGTTTCGCGCGCGCTGCTTCTACCGCCACCTCTGTGATCCCTGATACCATATTTTTCCTGGTAAGTATAATCGGCATGAGAAGGGCGAAACACATTTTTTAAATGATCGTAATCGCCCGGCTTTTGATTGGTATTTTCAATGGTAAAACCTATGGGTTGTCCGGTAGTTTTTCCTTCAAAAATGCCTGATAAAAAACGAACGGTATCTTCTTCTTTACGTTGTGTGGTAATGTGCGATTGGCCCGGTTTACGGCGTTGCAGCTCATTATGAATAAAATCGAGATCAATTTCCAGACCTGCAGGACAACCGTCAATAATTCCGCCAATAGCAACACCATGGCTTTCGCCAAAGGTAGTTAAACGAAATAATGTGCCAAAAGTATTACCTGCCATAAAAACAAAGTTATCATTTATATTATAAATATAGTATTGTAAAATAATGAGGATTTAATTTCTTTCCAATCTTAAAATAAATGGACTTTTTTCACCGTAATATGACGCGTTTATTTAAGTTTTATCCTTGTTGGAAGGATAATTTATTTTTAGATTTTATTTTTTAAATGACTTATAATCATTTATTTATATTATTAAGTCAACATTTGACTGCATAATAAAAAGAAGAAATATGTTTGTTTTATACAACCGTTAGCCTGAACTTTAATCTTAACTAAAAATATACTAACCTAAAATTACACTATCATGAAATCAAAAACTACAAAAACTATTTTTTTCGGATTGGTTTTGACCGGTTCTCTTGTTCATGCACAAAGCACCTGTAATAATCTCGATTTTGAAAATTCGGACTACACAGGTTGGTCAACCTTCAAAGGAGCAAATTTAAACTCTCTGGCTGCTCCGTCTTCAGTTGTCAGTTACACTAATCCAAGTACTACCGGCGCCAATGTTATAGCACCTACGCATTGTCTCATTAATGGTGCCGGATTAACAGATCCAACTACCACTGTTGCTCTCACTCCTCCTTATGGAGGAAATAATATTGTGAGGGTTAATCATATTGGAACAGGTGCGGAAGTTGGGATCCTTGAAAGACAAGTAGCAGTAAGTATAAGCCAGCCTTATGTAAACTTCAGCTATTTTGTGGTATTTGAAAATGCCGGGCATACAACTTCCGATCAGCCTTACTTCAGGTTTAATGTGCTCGATGCTACTAATACAGCTATTCCAAGTGCTTCCCTCAATATTGTTGCAGGAACAGGCACCGTTAATCCCGGGTTTGTACAGGTAGGCAATTTCTTTTATAAACCATGGACTCCTGTAGCGATTGATCTGTCTGCCTATGCGGGTCAAACAGTTACCCTGCAATTTATTGCTGCCGATTGTATTCAGGGAGGCCATGGTGGTTATGCATATGTAGACCTTGATTGTAATGCATCATCGCCGGTTGTAGCAAACGTATGGCCGGGAGATGCCAATTATGATCTTGCAGTAAATTACCTTGATCTTTTTTATGTTGGCGCAGGCTATGGACAAACCGGCCCGGCAAGAACTACACCCGGCAATACCTGGGCTGCTGCTCCCTCCAACGATTGGGGAACACAAAGTTTTTATTTACTGGATGCTAAGCATGCCGACTGTAATGGCAATGGAACAATTGATGCAGCCGATACTACCGCTATCTCTTTAAATTATGGATTAAATCATCCGTTCAAAAATCCTACGCAGCTCATAACCGTTGAAAACAGTGCAGCATTAGAGTCTATTCGTGTAGTTTCATCAAATAATACGGTAAACGAAGGACAAAACTTCCATCTTGATTTTGAGATCGGCAATACCACCGATCCTATTGACAGTATCTATGCAGTGGGCTTTACACTCAATTACCCTGCTAGCCTTTTTGATGGCACTAATACTGCAATGATAAATTCTTCCAGCGTGGTGGGAACCAACTTATTGTATATTTCTAAACCAACTTCTCAAACCATTGATATGGCTGTAACAAGAAACAACCACCAGAATGCTGTTGCTGTTTCCGGAAAAGCGTTCTCTTTGAATTTAAAAGCGAAAGCAAGCTTTTATGCCGATACAACGGTTCAGTTTACGCTTAGCAATATTAAAGCAGTGACAAAATCCGGTTATAAGCTTCAGTTTTCTTCTGCAGCAGCATCTGTAGAGTTTAAAAAAGCTTCATCCACAGGTATCAAAACAATGGTTGACGCAAGTAACATTGTCCTTTTTCCAAATCCGTCGCATGATAAACTAACGCTGTCTCTTCCTTCAGGAATGCAGGTTCAGGCATATAAAGTATATTCTGTTATGGGGCAGGAGCTTATAAGCAATAGCGCAAAACAAGGCTCAAACATAGAACTGAATGTTTCTGAATTAGCAAATGGTTTGTATATTATTAAGCTTTTCTCCGAAGACGGAAATCATATCGAAAAACGATTTATGAAAAATTAATATCCTGAAAATAATAGTTTTAGAAGCCACCTTGAAATTTTCCTGGTGGCTTTTTTAATTAAAACCGGTAGCCTAAAGAAAAAGGTGTTTTTGAGAAGCGTGTTTACTTAAAACAATGGCAATAATGGCTAAAACAATATGTTTTTTCATAGCTTTGTACGTTGCATATAACACACAAATAATTTTGATAGTATGTCATCTAAGCTACTCATAAAAAACATTAAAACCTTAGTACAGGTTCGCGAAGCCAATATCTTAAAAGTAAGCGGACAGGATATGAAAGAATTACCTTGTATAGAAAATGCATGGTTGGCTATAGATAATGGCATTATTGCGGATTACGGCCCTATGGACGATTTTCCCGGTATTGCAGACTGGAAAGGTTTGGAAATTATGGATTGTGAAGGCAAACTCATTTTACCCTGCTATGCCGATAGCCATACACATATTGTATATGCCGGTAACAGAGAAGGCGAATTTGTTGACAGGATCAATGGTTTAAGCTACGAAGATATTTTTGCCCGCGGTGGCGGTATTTTAAATTCGGCAAAACGCGTTCACACTGCCACAGAAGATGAGTTGTTTGAACAGGCCATGATACGCTTAAAAGAAGTAATAGGGCAGGGTACAGGCAGCATAGAAATTAAAAGCGGATACGGTTTAAGTGTTGAAAGTGAACTGAAAATGCTACGTGTTATTAAACGTATTAAAGATCTTAATTTACTTCCTGTTAAAGCTACATTCCTTGGTGCGCATGCTTTACCACTCGAATATAAAAATGATAAACAAGGCTATATTCATTTAATTATAAATGAAATGCTGCCTAAAATAGAGGAAGAAAAATTAGCAGATTATATTGATGTGTTTTGTGAGCAAAACTATTTTACTGCCGAAGAAACCAAACATATTTTAGAAGCCGGTAAAAAACATGGACTGATTCCTAAAGTGCATGCCGAACAAATGAGCCATTTTGGTGGCATACAAGCGGGCGTGGAGAGTGGCGCTATTAGTGTTGACCATTTGGAATACTGCAACGACCATGATATTGAATTATTGAAAGGCTCTGATACTATGCCCACCGTATTACCGGGAGCAGCTTTCTTTTTGAGCTTGCCTTTACCACCGGCCCGTAAAATGATAGATGCAGGTCTGGCAATTGCTTTTGCCAGCGATTTTAACCCCGGAAGTTGCCCGAGTGGTAACATGAATTTCATGATGAGCCTGGGTTGTGTGCAATACAAACTTAC
Source organism: Bacteroidota bacterium (assembly GCA_040389965.1). Taxonomy (GTDB): domain Bacteria; phylum Bacteroidota; class Bacteroidia; order B-17B0; family Aurantibacillaceae; genus UBA4416. The sequence continues at coordinate 91,712 of JAZJZF010000038.1, read as the reverse complement.
ACCCGAAGAGGTTATTAATGCCTGTACAATAAACTCCGCTTATGCCATGCATTTATCAAAAGAAATAGGAAGTATAACCGTTGGTAAAAAAGCCAATTTTTTCATAACCAAACCCATCAGCTCCTATGGGTTTATTCCCTATTCTTTTGGCAGTAATTTAATTGAGAGTGTTTACCTCAATGGCGTAAAGCAATAATTTATTTTTGCTCAAACAGCCAGGCGGTTAAGTCTTTATTATACTTAAAATAATCGGCAGAGGGAAGATTCTTTGCATTGTAAATAAAAAGAGGAACCCGAAGTTCATATTCTGAACCATGCGTTCTGTAATTAGCAGGTAAGTCTTCTTCTTCTTTATTTTCAAGGTTCCCAAACACACTTACCGAATCAGAAAGTACAATAAGATCCCCGATCTTGTCCTTTACCAAACGGTATTTTACAACGGCTTCCTGGTTGCTCAATACGGTTTTCACGCCTTTAATTTCTGTCAAAGCTTTACGTACTTTAGCTTCATCTTTTTTATCCTTTAAATACACAAACGAAGTACCGCCAAAGCCCCTGTGATGTTTCATGTATTTATCCCTTTCGGCGCTTATGGCAATTTTTATCTGAATGTTTTTTTTCGCTAATGCTTTTTCAAGATCCACACAACGGTCTTTATGATTTACATCATGGTCTGCAGTTACTAATATCATGGCATCCGGAGCAACCTTTGCTATCTGACTAATATAGTAATCGATCATTTTTAAATGATTAATGGAGTTTGTGTCTTCCGGTGCCCACATATGCATAGGATAATCTGTAGTATGTATGTAAAGGCAACGGATATCCGATTTGTTTTTTAAAATGTCAAGCGAGGCTTTCATCGTCCAGTAATTCACGTCAGGGCTATAAATACTTGGAGCTTTACCAATACGGGTAATCCACGAACTATCAGCTGTTTCGGGAGATAGTGCAATGATTGTCCCTTTTGAGAGTAAAGCAATACTTTTTTTCTTACTTGCAATTAAAGCAGACTGAAGTCCTATTTTTTGTAATCTCTCGAAGAGCGTAGGAGCCGTTAAAAGCTCTTTACTTTCCATATATTCTTCCTCGTCATGTTCATCTAAAAAAGAGTTTCCGGTAATGCCATTTTTATCGATAAATGTTCCGCAGCAAATGGAGGCGTTATTGGCATTAGTAACAGTGGGCATTAAGGCGCTCACCTCTTTAAAAAAACCATTTTTTTCAATACCCTTTACAAATGGCATAGGTGCATTTTTATAATAGCTCATGCCAAAGCCATCGAACATAATAACAACCAATCGCTTTTTTAATAAAAGCTCTTTCAGGCCCTCGTTTTGAGCATTCCCGGAGGTAAAACTTAAAATACAGGTAATTAAAATAGAGATAGGATAACGTAATTTCATCGTTCAGTAATTTGAACCCAAAAGTAGTCTTCGTTAATAAAAAAGATGCTGGAAGAAAAAAAGGTTAAGAAATGATGATTTTTAATTAAGTGATAAATAACAAAACACTGATGTAAAATTTACATCAAAGAAAGCTTTTTATTAAACTCTTATCTTATTATTTAGGAACAACCACATCAAAAAAGCAACCTGCTGTTTGTCTTACTTTTTCAGAGTCTGATTTAGGAATAACAAATTCAACGGTATCCCTGAAAATAAGCTTATTGAGGCCAAAATCTTTCATGGTTAAGATGTAATTGGGATTTAATTCAATTACAAAATAGCCGCTCGTTTTATCTATTGAAACTAATCTCGCACTCTTTTCATAGATCTGTTTTTTACCTGAAATGAGCATCAGTTCTCCTATCTGACCAAAGCCCAGGTTATCGCGTACAATAATTTTCAGGAAGGTTTTTTGGCCTTGTTTAATAAACTGTAACTGGTAATTGTTTTTTATGGTTACTTCCATAAACTCTAACAACTCCTTTTTGTTGAATTGGCTAATGGCTACCGAATCGGACTGAAAACCATTGCAGGGCGTTTGTGCTAACGTATTTAATCCCAAAAACAATACTAAAATTAAAATATAACGTGGCATATTTTCTATGGTTTTGTATGAAACAAAAAAGGATAAAGCTTATATAACTTTATCCTTTTCAACGATTTTTTTGTGGCAGAATTATTTTTGTTTAAATCCGATTAAAATAACAGCACATCCAGAGCCCGCATTTTTGTTAGCATCTAACTGAGCTTCGATAGTACACTCTAAAGTAGATTTTACTTTAAAATCCCAATAAGGTGCATTTGAATAGTTTTTGTTAGTGAACAATAAATGACGATCCTGATCATAAATATTAAAAATCAGGTTTCCATCAGATTTACCACTGCAGGCAGCTAAACGGTAAGTTGTTTCACCAAAAAAAGTAGTATGAAATTCCGCAGTTTCTTCTGAGTTCAATAATAAAGAACGGTAAGATTGTCCATCGGAAATAAATTGTGCAATAATATGTTTTGCGCATAAGTTAGCAATAGAATCGCATTGAGCTTTAGCGGTATTCGAAAGGCCTACAATTGCTATAACTAAAAAGGCTTTATATAAATTCTTCTTCATATTCACTTTAAATTAATTAAGATTTAGCATTAATGATTTTATCTCTCATGGTAGTAACCTGTTTTGCAATTTCATCTAATTGCTCTTTAGTTACCATAACTTCAGTAGTGCTGTTAATGTAAGTTACTTTTTTAGTTTCATCAGTAGTAGGCTCTACATAATTATATTTTGTTGTAATACCTTCATACGTTTTAGAAAGTGCCGTAAGATCTTTTATTAATTCTCCTGCATCAGGCAAATTGTGAGAAGAAATTAATTTGATGATACTTCCCAAAGCTTGTTTTTGCTCAGCAATTCTATATTTAATTTCGTCGGTAGGTTTTTTGTTATAAGCATTAATGCAAAAGTGCATGCTTTCTATCCAACCACCGGTTAATATAAGGCTACTGATTTCAGTACGTTTGTTTGTTTTAAGATACGCATCACTTGCTCTGTAAGCAATACCTACCAATACCAACATACTGTCTTTATTAGAGATATTATCGTTGATACGTTTCATGGTTTGTTGATCAAACGCTGCTGAAACACCAATTTTATCCGCAATTTGCTTAACAGCACCAAGGTATCCTAAAGCATCCTGAGTTTGGTTATACATACTTACATAACCTAAATCAGCTCCGTAGATCCCAAGGTTTAAAGATTTTGTAAAATCTGATATGTACTGCCCGTTTTTATTTCCCGGATTTAAAATTGCTTTATCATAAGCAACACCCGATTTTTGAACTAATAAAGCTGTTTGTATTGGAGAAGGAACGCTGAACAATTCGCCGCCAACGTTCAAAGCCATAGCTTTAACTGTATCATTATCAGGTAAATTATCGCTTGTTTCTTCTGTCGGTTTTGGATCACCGCAAGAATAAATTAATAAAGAAGCTAAACCTAAAGCAATGAGTTTAGTGTTTAACTTAAAATTTTTAATGTTCATCGTCATAATTGATTTATTTGTTGCTCAAAAACCTATGCAAGTAAATACTTTTTGGCGAAATAACAAAATAAATATTTAAAGTGTTTTCGACATAGTACCTTTAATACCTAAAGCTTCTTCAACGTATTTAAAAGTAGATAAAATCTCAGGTTTTCCGTCTATCATGGCTACATCATGTTCAAAATGAGCCGAGGGAAGGCCGTCTGCCGTTAAAATGGTCCATCCATCTTTCAATTGTTTGATGTTTTTGGTGCCCATATTGATCATGGGTTCAATAGCCAATACCATCCCATCCTTCAGTTTTGGTCCGTCGCCTCTTTTACCATAATTAGGTACTTCGGGGTCTTCGTGCAGCTTTTTACCCAGTCCGTGTCCTACTAATTCGCGCACAACACCATATCCGTTTTTTTCGGCATGCGATTGTATGGCATGGCCAATATCGCCTATGCGGTTGCCTGTTTTAAACTGCTCAATGCCCAAATAAAGGCATTCAAGGGTTATATCCAAAAGTCGTTGCACTTCCGGTTTAATCTCTCCAACAGCAAAAGTATAAGCATGATCACCACAGTAGCCGTTTTTCAATACACCGCAATCAACCGATATAATATCGCCCTCTTGTAAAGGTTTGTCATTAGGGATGCCATGTACTACCGATTGATTTAACGACATACATAAAGCGTTAGGAAAACCATACATGCCTTTAAATAAAGGGCTTCCGCCATTATCGCGGATGTATTCCTCTGCAATTTTATCAAGGTAAAGAGAACTAACACCCGGTTTTATTTCTTTGGCAATAATACCCAAGGTGCGTGAAACACTCAGCGCCGATTCGCGCATTAATTCAATTTCCTCTCTGCTTTTTAATATAATCATGATCCGTTATGTTATACCGGTAGTAACGGTTTCTACACAATAATGTTTTCTGCCGGTGTATTTTTTTTTACGCTGTATGCCAGTATTATTTGTCTTTACTGAATAATTTTTGAAAAAGGGTTTTGTCTTTTCGATAATTAGTATGTGCTTCGGGATTTCTGAAAGTATGATTAAACGCACCACCTTCAGGATGTAGTGTTTGCCATACATTACTCCAACCCAGGAAGCCGCCCACATTTCTGTCGTCAATAAAAATATCGGCAATCAGCTTTCGTGCAGTTCCTTCCGTCATCACTTCTTCAGGGTAGTTTTTATTGACAGCATAAAATTCAACACCGTTTTTTTTGCAATATTCTACAGCTTCATCCAAAAGACTACCGGTGCGGTATGTCCAAAGAATGAGTTTATGGCCTTTTTTGTTCAGCTCTTTAATAGTAGCAAATGCAAATAACATTTCTTTTCCGATCCTAGGAAAGTCATGTTCTACAATAGTTCCATCGAAGTCGATAGCTATTGTTTTACTGTCTGAATTTATAAATTGTTGGGCCATGGATCAAATTGAATAAATAAATTTATAGTACACTATCATTACAGATTTTCTGCTTTCAATACTTTTAAATTATTGTCAAGTTCATAATGACGGGGAATTCCTGTTCCTATTTCAAATTCTAAAATTTGCTCGGGCGTCATGTTTTCAAGATACATGATCAGTGCTCTTAAACTATTGCCATGAGCAGCAATTACAATGTTTTTTCCTTCTTTTAATTTAGGCTCGATCTCACTTTTATAATAAGGGATTACCCTTGCTGCTGTATCTTTTAAACTTTCTCCGTTCGGAGGTGCAATATCATAGCTTCTTCTCCAGATTTTCACCTGCTCTTCTCCAAATTTTTGAGCCGTTTCGGTTTTGTCCAATCCCTGTAAATCGCCATACATACGCTCATTCAGCGCTTTGTTGAAAGTAGTAGGGATATGAGCTTGCCCCGAAACCTCAAGGGCGGTTTTTAAAGTATTTTGCGCGCGTTTAAGGTCAGATGCATAAGCCAGATCAAACTTAAAAGGCTTTAATTTTTCTCCTGCATTTTTTGCTTCCTGAATTCCTTTTTCAGTAAGCTCTACATCTACCCAACCGGTAAATTTATTTTCTAAATTCCATGTGCTTTGTCCGTGACGAAATATGATTAATGTTGACATAATTTTTTAATGATAAATATTTAATAATAAATTGGTTCTCTAATCCCAGCTTCCTAATCACTAAGCCTAGTAAGCTTTTGCAAACAAAACCCTTTGCGTACTTGGCTTGCCGCTATACACGCATACACCGGCTTCCTGTACATTGTTTAAAGGAATGCAACGGATAGTAGCTTTGGTTTCCTCTTTTATTTTTTCTTCAGTTTCAGGCGTACCGTCCCAATGTGCTAAAATAAAGCCTGTTTTTTCTTCCAATACTTTTTTAAATTCATCAAACGTATCAACCTTTGTCGTTAATTGCTCGTTGCGTTGTTTAGCTCTTTCAAACAAATTGGTCTGAATGTCTTCCAGTAATTTTTCGATCAGGTTTTCAATGCCTTCAATGCTTACCGTTTCCTTTGTTAAAGTATCTCTTCTTGCCAATTCCACCGTTCCGTTTTCCAGGTCTCTTTCGCCAATAGCAATACGTACAGGAACACCTTTTAATTCGTATTCTGCAAATTTCCAACCCGGGCGTTGAGAATCCCTGTCATCGTATTTTACAGAAATTCCTTTGGCCTGTAATTTTTTCTTAATAGCATTCGCCACGTCCGATACTTTTGCCAGGCCCTCATCTCCTTTGTAAATCGGAACAATTACCACCTGGTTAGGAGCTAATTTCGGAGGAATTACTAAACCGTTATCATCACTATGACTCATGATCAAAGCTCCCATTAAACGGGTAGACACGCCCCATGAAGTAGCCCACACATATTCCTGTTTATTATCTTTGGTGACATATTTTACATCAAATGCTTTGGCGAAATTTTGTCCTAAAAAGTGTGAGGTACCGGCTTGTAATGCCTTACCATCCTGCATCAGCGCTTCAATGCAATACGTATCGTCGGCTCCCGCGAAACGTTCGTTGGCAGTTTTTACACCTTTTACAACAGGCACCGCCATCCAGTTTTCTACGAAATCGGCATATACATCCAGCATTTGTTTTGTTTCGATAATGGCTTCTTCCTTGGTAGCATGAGCAGTGTGGCCTTCCTGCCAAAGAAATTCAGTAGTGCGTAAAAATAAACGGGTACGCATTTCCCAACGCACCACATTGGCCCATTGGTTTACCAGTAAAGGTAAATCGCGATACGACTGGATCCAGCCTTTGTACGTATTCCAGATAATGGCTTCGCTGGTAGGACGAACAATCAGTTCTTCTTCCAGTTTTGCTTCAGGATCAACTATTAATTTTGTTTTATTATTGGGATCTGTTTTTAAACGGTAGTGAGTTACAACGGCACATTCTTTTGCAAAACCTTCTGCGTTTTTTTCTTCTGCTTCAAATAAACTTTTTGGAATAAATAGGGGGAAGTAAGCATTTACATGTCCCGTATCTTTAAACATCTTATCAAGGGTCTTTTGCATGTTCTCCCAAATGGCGTAACCACTTGGTTTTATTACCATACAGCCTTTTACAGCCGAGTGATCTGCCAGATCCGCTTTTACTACTAAATCATTGTACCATTTACTGTAATCTTTGTCAATTCTTTACTCATACTTATGTAACAAATGTTAAATTGAAATTATGTATAATAGTGTTTGGCACTTATTTTGTAATTTTACAAGTGCATCCCCTGCAAAGTTAAACTTTTATTGCACGTTTTACGTGTTGTGATTTAAAAACTCAATAAAAATGAAACAATTAGTTGTTATAATAAATTTAATGATATTGTTTTTTATATCGTCCTGTGCTACCCAAAAAATGGCTACTTCAAATGATGATGTATATGCCAATCCGAAAGAGGACAGGATAGAGGATGCCAGAATTGCAGCAGCGAAAAAACAAGCCCGTGAAGCCCGCGAAAAACGTTATAACGATTCTATCGCAGCTATCGCACAAGCGCAAAAAGATAAAGACGATGCTAACCCTTATTACAAAGACAGGGATTTTAAGTATGATGACTATTATGATTACGAATATGCAACACGTGTTAAGCGTTTTAATAATAACATAAACGGTCTTGGTTACTACGATAATTACTACACAAATTCTTACTGGTATAATAAAAATCCTTACAACTATGGTGTAAGCGTTTACAATGGCTATAGCTGGTGGGGCTCGAGCTACAACAATTATAGCTATAATCCTTCGGCTTCTTTTTATACCAATTACGGTTGGGGCAATAACAATGGTTACGGTGGCTATAATGGCTATAACCCATACGATCCTTATGCATCTTCTTATTGGCAAGGCTATAATAACGGTTGGGGTGCAGGTTCCTATTACGGAGGCGGTTATGGTGGAGGATATAATCCTTATGCGTCCGGTTACAATCCTTATGGTTATAACCCATATGGAGGATACGGTTATAATTACAATCCTTATGGATATGGTTATAATCCCTACGGTTATGGTTACGGATATAATCCCTATGGATATGGTGGAGGTTATGGATACTCTTACCCATCTAACGGTTGGGGATATTACAACGTTTATGACAACAACAGTAGTTATACATACGGGCCGCGTTCATCGCATGTTGGGAATAACAGTCCAAGGACATCTAACCCCGGTGTAAGGTCTGATGATTATTATCAGAAATATGTGAGCTCTGCAACCCAGCAACAAGCTGTTATGCCTAAGTTTACAGACATTGAGCCGGTAAGAACCAACCCTATAAGAACCGGTGGGTCTTATAATTCATCAGGTGGGATTAAAAATCAACCGACGTATTCAACTCCTGTAAGAAACGGAAGCTATAATGGAAACTACGATAATAGTGATCCTGTAAGAAATACAAACGATAACGGAATGACGACCACTCCGGTTAAGCAACAATACAATAACCAGGATGCAGCTCCTGTAAAACAGCAAAATAACAATGGCGGTTATCAGCCTGTTAAGCAAACCGATTCACAACCTGTCAGACAACAACAATACGAATCGCAGCCCGTAAAACAACAGCAACAGTACGAGACGCAACCGGTGAGGCAACAGCAGCAATATGAGTCGCAACCCGTAAGACAAAATAATGACTTCCAGTCTATGCCAAGTAACAATGGCGGTGGTGGTGGAGGCGGCGGAGTTCGCACGGGTGGTGGCAGGCCGAGATAATTATTTCATGTATTTTTAGTTGATAGTTTATGAAAAGCAGTTTATATATAACGGTTTTGAGTGCATTAGCTTTGCCGTTGTTCTCACAAAATGATGTAGACGCCATGCGTTATTCGCAAACCTTTTTTGGAGGTACCAACCGCAGTAAAGCCATGGCCGGTTCTTTTGGGGCTTTGGGCGCAGATGGTTCCTGTATGGCAATTAACCCTGCAGGTATTGGCTTATATAAAAAAGGCGATATTAATATTGGTTTCGGCTTAAAGGTTTCTAATGCAAAAGCAACACACAATGGTACAACCTATAGCACACCAACTACTAATGCTACGTTTGATGGGTTAACACTTGTGGGAGCTTTTGATAGCAAATCAGATCCAAAATCGCACCATGCCATAGGCTTATCTGCCAACCAGGTAGTAAACTTTAACAGTAATATTCATATTGAAGGAAACAGTAATCATAAGAGTATTACACAGGATATGCTTGCTGCTGCTAAAGGGGTTGCTATAAAGAATTTAGATGGTACTTACGAAGGAATGGCGTTTAATACATTGGCCCTCGATACGTTTGATGGAAAGTATTATAGTTTCGTGAACACCAAGTTTAATTTTAAACAGGGAAGCGATATTCAAAAATCGGGAAGAATAAACGAATGGAATATTAATTATGCCTATGGCTATGACGATAAGCTTTATATAGGAGCATCTTTGGGTATTTCTTCCGTTAATTTTAATTACACGTCTACCTATTCTGAAGTAGATGATAAGGATTCGATGCGAATCAGTAATTATAATTACGGAGTCTATAATTACACGGGATTTGGAGGTTTTAAAGATCTCTCGTACCAGGAAAGTTATAAAACTACAGGTACGGGTTACAATTTAAAAATAGGCGCAATATACCGTGCTGCTGATTATATAAGATTGGGAGCCAGTTTTGCTTCACCTACATTTTATAGTTTAACCGATGCTTATATTTATTCAATGACCACACATTTTGATGAGGGTGGTTCTTATTCCGATCAAAATCCTCCTTCTCCGGGAGGAAGGTATAAATACAGGATCATTACACCTATGAAATTTACAGGGAGTGTGGCTTTTTTATACAAGAAACTGGGTACTATAAATATTGATTATGACATTATGAGCTATAGGCAGGCTTCTATACAAAGTTCAGATGCAGGAGTGTTTTCGGGAGTAAATAATACCATTAAAAACAAATACAGTCAGTCTTCGAATTTAAGAGTAGGGGCAGAGGTGGTTTTAGCACCCATTTATATCCGGGCAGGCTATGCCATGTATGGTAGTCCGTTTGGAAATACGTTTAGCGGCGATGGTGTAAAGATCTTTTATACCGGTGGTATTGGTTACAGAATGAATAAATTTTATATAGATCTTTCTGTTACTCAGTCGGTTAATAACGAAAGTTATTATATGTACAATCCGGCATACGTTGACAAGTCAACTATTAAAAATTCTGGCACGACTATTGGTGTAACTGTTGGTAGTAAGTTTTAGTGTAGTTTTGTTCTAGATTAATTGGTTAAGAAAGTCTCGGGGTAGTGGCCGGGACTTTCGCTTTTTAGAGACTTTTTAAAGAGAAATAGCCCGCAGATAATTCCTCCTCAGTCCGATTAAACGAAGATTCATACAATCACAAAATGGTTGAATAGAACTCCCGGAAAATAATTAAAACTCTTTTTTAGCGGCAATCAATGTGTTTTTCAATAAGGAAGCAATGGTCATAGGGCCAACGCCACCCGGAACCGGGGTAATGTAAGATGCTTTTTGAGAAACTTCATCAAATTTCACGTCTCCTACCAGTTTAAAACCGCTTTTAGTAGTTGAATCATCTACACGATTAATACCTACATCAATAATTACAGCCCCGTCTTTAACCATATCTGCGGTTACAAAATTAGGCTTACCAATGGCTGCAATAATAATATCGGCATTTAAGGTATGTTCTTTTAAATTTTGAGTGTGGCTGTGGCAAAGGGTAACTGTACAGTTTCCAAGATTGGTGTTTTTTGCCATTAAAATACTCATAGGAGAACCTACAATATGGCTTCGGCCAATAACCACGCAGTGTTTACCATCGGTAGGGATATTGTAGCGTTCGAGTAATTGTACAATTCCAAAAGGAGTAGCGCTGACGTAGGTTGGTAAATTCAATACCAAACGGCCCACATTTATAGGATGGAAACCATCTACATCTTTACTGGGTCTTACGGCTTCAATAATTTTTTGTTCGGAGATATGGCGGGGTAGAGGCAGTTGCACAATGTAGCCATCAATATCATCGTCGTTATTTAATTCTTCAATTTTAGACAGTAATTTTTGTTCGGAAGTATAGGCTTCAAAACGGATCAGTGTACTTTTAAAGCCTACATTTTCGCAGGCTTTTACTTTGCTGTTCACATAAGTTTGTGAAGCCGGATCATCGCCTACCAGAATAGCTGCCAGGTGAGGTTGTTTCCTGCCTTTGGCAATTAATTCTTTAACTTCTTCAGCAATTTCTGCTTGAAGTTGAAGCGATATTTTTTTTCCGTCGATTAATATCATATTTAAGTTTTGAAAGTTTGAAAGTTTTGAAAGTTGAAGGTTCCGGTTAATTAAAGTTTTACTTCAACTTTTTAACTTTCCTAACTTTTTAACCTTCTAAACTAATGGTTACATTTTAGGCATTCCGCCAGGCATATTTTTCATCAATTTTGCCATCTGGTTTTTATCGCCCATCATACGCATCATCTTGCGTGTATCTTCAAACTGTTTTAATAATTTATTGACCTCCTGTATGGATTGGCCACTACCTTTAGAAATACGCTGACGGCGTGAACCGTTAATCAATTCGGGTTGACTACGCTCTTTAGGTGTCATAGATCCAATAATAGCTTCAATCCCTTTAAACGCATCATCGTTAATTTCAGCATCTTTCATGGCTTTACCAACACCGGGGATCATTCCAACCAGGTCTTTGATATTTCCCATTTTTTTAATTTGCTGTAACTGGCTTAAAAAGTCGTTGAAATCGAATTGATTTTTGGCAATTTTTTTAGATAATTTTCTGGCTTCTTCTTCGTTAAATTGCTCCTGTGCACGCTCTACCAAAGTAACCACGTCGCCCATCCCTAAAATACGGTCGGCCATACGTTCCGGATAAAAAATATCCAGGGCTTCCATTTTTTCGCCGGTACCAATAAATTTAATGGGTTTGTTTACAACCGATTTAATAGATAAAGCGGCACCACCACGGGTATCGCCATCCAATTTAGTTAATACTACACCATCAAAATCTAAACGGTCGTTAAAGGCTTTTGCTGTGTTTACAGCATCCTGACCGGTCATGGCATCTACCACAAATAAAATTTCGTTAGGCTTAATGGCTTTTTTGAGATCGGCAATTTCCGTCATCATTTGCTCATCAACCGCCAAACGACCTGCTGTATCTATTAAAACAATACTGTTTCCGTTTTCTTTAGCTTGTTTTAGGGCTGCTTCCGCAATTTTAATAGGATCTTTTTCTTCTTTATTAGAGAAGACATCTACACCAATTTGTTCGCCTAATACATGGAGCTGATCAATAGCTGCAGGACGGTAAACGTCGCAAGCTACCAACAATGGTTTTTTCCCTTTTTTAGTTTTCAGGAAATTGGCCAGTTTACCGGTAAAGGTTGTTTTACCTGAACCCTGCAAACCACTCATTAATATAATGGTAGGATTTCCGCCAAGGAAAATCTCTTCCATTTGTCCACCCATTAAAAGGGTTAATTCGTCATGCGTAATCTTTACCAATAACTGGCTTGGAGAAACCGCCGTGAGTACATTCTGACCCAAGGCTTTTTCTTTAACCGTATCTGTAAACGTTTTTGCTACTTTATAGTTAACATCGGCGTCCAGTAAAGCTTTACGGACTTCTTTCAATGTTTCAGCAACGTTTATTTCTGTTATTTTGCCCTGACCTTTCAGGTTTTTCATGGCTCTTTCGAGCTTTTCGGATAAACTATCGAACATGGTGTATATTGGTATTATGAAGCCGCAAAATTAGGAAAATTATCGGCTATTCCGAAATTAAAATCGGGCCATAAGTGCAAGTTTTTCAGCTACTTCAACAGAATGTTTTCTACGTTTTCCTTCGAATTTAAGTTCCCTGTGGGAATGAGGAAGAAGGTTACACGATCACCGGTTTTCCGGCTGATGGCTGTTTTAAAATCTTCAGGTGAGACGTAATAGGGATTAAAATCTTCATCCACTGCTATCAGAACACATTTATCCTGTTTTCCGAACGCAAATTTGTACGGACCATAACCGTAATGCCCATCATAGCGGATCAAGCCATTCAGGCCCTGTACATTCAAAAAAATGGTGATGATCTTTATGTCTTTTTTTGTTTTCTTGTCTTTATAATCGGCTGTAATGTAGTCCGGATCAGGAATTCGTTTAACGGCATCCGCGTTAAAAATGCCAAGTTTAGTGATTCCGAATGTTGCCATGGTGGCGATTCTCGCTTTTTCGATTTTTGACATCCTTCCAACTCTTTTTTTATAGGCTTCGCAATCGAATAGGGCCTTTTTTTGCTGGAATTTTGCCAGAATCTTATCTTTATTTACATTGAAATAATTATAGAAGTCTCCGTGAAGCCTAATATACTTGGCTTCGGCACTGTCGAGTAAAAAATGCACATAAAAATCGCGGAAGCATTCCAGTGAGTCGTTTAGAAGTAAATCGTCAGAAGCAATAAGGCCTGTTTTTGATTTCAGATCATTGTCGTTAACAACTTCCTTCGCATCAAAATCATATAATTCCTTTAAATATTTTTTATTGTTCTTAGCGTTTATTTTTTCGGCACGGGTAAATAAATGAAAAGCTGTAGATTTACCTGTAACATTGTAGATCTTTGTTTTTTCACTCGCTTTATTCATTTTTATCTGAAACTTACCGGAGCCTTCGTAAGTGATCTTAATAAAGGTAGCATAGTTCCGTTCACTGATTCTGAAATCATTGAAATCGGTATCATCAAAATGCCATTCATAATTACTGAATGCACCCAATTCATTATAAGAGTTGATAGGGGCAAAGCGACAAGTGTGTTTTACAGTATCTGCGGTGATCTTATAAAAAGGAGACTGGTAATCGGTAACATTGTTCTTAACGGATTTGTAGGGATTATTGGCAAGCAGAGGTTCCTTGTGAGTGAGGTAATACTTCATTTTAAGAAACAGCTTTTCAAAATAAAGACAGGTGTCGGTACCGGTAATACAATTCGGGTAAATATAAAGGTTGGAATTTTTACCACCGGCATCCCTATCTGTTGAATTTATATTTGGCGGAATAATGTTTCCATTGGCGTCCGTCACCGGCGTGCCCGAATCTACCCAGTGATGGTCGAGCGAATCGAAGCGATAGAAATTTTGGTCAGGAATTTTTTTCAAAGGCATTTCAATACTGATCTGTTTATCGGTAGTACCTTTTAATTTGAGCGGATTACCTTTTTGATTTGCCAGGATCTTGAACATACCGCCCGATTCAAATAATAGCATGTTGTGGCCGCTTCCTGTTGTCATGGGAATATCGCCTAATAAAAAATCCACAGGGCCTTCATATTTCTGGTAGGTAATGGTAATATTGCCGCTTACCGCCGAGCCATCTGCGTTTAAAAATGAATTGGGACTGATTGTGAGGGTTGTAGAATCAGATTTCACAACTCCACCGCTGTCTTCGTTTAACGTAAATCTTTCAGGACCAAAATCTTTCACGTCAAGCAATTTTGCCATACTGAACTTTCTCGAATACACCACAATTTCTACCCGCCTGTTCTTCCATAGGTTTTCTTCGGTGTTTTCGATGGCAGGTTTATTATAAGCAAAGTAACTTAAAGAAGAATCAGTAGTCTTAAAGCCTTTCTTCTGCAGATAATTCAGCACTTCTTTTGAACGGTTCTTTGATAGGGGCTCATTAATTTCTAAAGATCCCTTATTATCTGTATGGCCTTTCACGCTTATTTCGAAGGCTTCCGGAATGTTGGAAAGCGATACAATAAAGGAATCGAGTCTTTGTTTCTGCAGTTTTGTAACAACATATTTTCCTGATTCGAAATAGACCGTGTATTTGCTGAAAATTACCTGGGATGTTCCGGCAAACGTACTTAACAAAAGAAAAATTAAAACGTAATAGTGGTTCCTCATAATGTGTTGGACCGGATTTGAGTTACTTATAAAGGTAATTAAACTTAGATGAATTGTTGTTAAATGCAGGTATCTATCAAAATTATTTTTTGACTCTGAAAACCGAATTTATTTTATTTCCCAAAACTGAAAACGATTTAAGTTCTATAATATTCGGCTCTTCGTAACCATTTGGATGCCCTCTGTAATTGGTAATAAAATAATCTGCTTTTTCAAGCGCATCTACAAAAACCAGATGTTTTTTCTGAGTATCGGGTAACATATTGGCATTATCAATACCCGGGGAGTTTTGAGCAAAAACAGTAATAGTGTCTCTGTTATCAACGGATACAATGTATTCCAACGATTTGTTATAGCTCACGCCCCAATAGTCCATTTCATAATGTTGTTTAAGGTATTCACCTTTGTGTAAGGATACCAGTTCATTAAAATACACATGCGAGAACGGGAAATTGCTCATCATAAAAAAAGCTGTCATGGCTATGGAAATGCCTGCAAGGGCAGAAACAATCCATTTATAGCTGCGTTCCATGCTAAAGTTCATAAAGTAAATAGCCAGTAGTATAAAGCTCGGATAGATATAAAATAGATGTCGCCAACTATCGAAAACAACTGAATTAAGAATAATGATCGCCAGAACCGGAGCGAAAAAAGAAAGCAGATACAATACATTATTTTTATCAATTGCCTGTAAATTAAAAGATTTGAGTGCTTTTAATTGTTGAATGATAAATAACAGAATGCCGCTAAAGCCTAATAACAGATAGATGAGGGGAGTATTGATACAAAACCAGGTTGGGATATATGTCCAGGTTAAATTTTCGGAACTGATCATATTGCCATTAAACAGCATGACGCCACCCCAGCCAAATTTTGATAAACTTTTAAATACGTACAGGAAATTTTGCAAAGGATTATGCCACAGTAAAGGCCATATGAGTATGGTAAAAAGGACTGTGGCCATTGTAAATAAACAGAGAAACAACAGGTGTTTTTTTACAGAGCCTTTTTCCTTTCGGAAACTATAGAGATCAAGTAAGAGAAAGAACAGAACAAACACCACAAACAATATTCCCATGATCCTTATATTCATAAGGAGACAGGAGAAGAGCCCCAGCCAGATAAACTGATACCATTTCTTATCTTTAAAGGCCAGTGCAAACTGATAAAAGCAGATAATAAATAAGGATAGGAAAGGAACATCTTTGCTATTGAAAAACGAGTGTCCGTAAATGGTTGGAGTAATTACCAAAAATAAAAATCCCAGGATGGCCAGCGATCTTTTATTATAGAGAAGAAAGATGAGTTTATAAAAACAAAGTGCACTGATCAAAAAAAATAAATGCGTTACCGTATGCCGCATAATGTAAAGCGACCGCGAACTTGTCATGTTCCCTATTTTTTCAATTAGTACTAATACAAACTCAAAGAGTGGTCCATGATCCCTGTCGGGAGATACCAGATAATAACCATCATTTTTGAAAACATAATTGTAAAGAACTTCACCCATGGTTCTTTGATAAAGCTCATCCCAGGTCATGCCGTAGGCACTTGCCGTGCAAGTGCCTATAATGGCAAATAAAAAAAATAAAATGTACTCAGGGTGTTTTTTTACAAATGTCATTGAGATGAGTTATAAAATAATTACACCCCAATTTTTTCGTTCACTACTTTTAAAATTTCTGCTTCCAGAGCGATCGTTTTATTTTCCAAGTCTTTTCCTTTGGTAATAATGTCGTTTACATAGGTTTTATCATCATAGCCTCCGGCATTAATGCGGACATTCATAAACGCCCCCATCACAGCACTACGAACGCATAAAGCGCCCACACCTGCATCAGATACAGAGTTAGGATTTCCTGTTTCGGCCATTGCTTTTATTAATACCAGACTATCGTATGAAAGCTGCATCACTTTAAACGGAATTTCAATAGCAAATTTTGTGGCTTCCTGTATGGCTTGCTTTCTTGTCGCTTTTTCTTCATCGGTTGATTTTGGTAAACCAAAGGCAGTCATAATTTTATTGAAGGCAGCCGTATCGGCATCTACTAATTTGATCAATTCATCTTTTATAAATTGTCCTTTTTCTGCCCATTGACTAAACTCTTCCCAACGGTTATCCCAGCCTTTTTTGTGCGACGATAAGTTGGCAACCATCGTTGCTAAAGAAACGCCTAAAGCACCAACGTATGCCGATATAGAGCCGCCGCCCGGTGCAGGACTTTCACTGGCTGT
>JAZJZF010000038.1:57535-74626 GCA_040389965.1 Bacteroidota bacterium | reverse complement strand
ATATTTACTAATTTGCTGTTAGCAGCATCTTTCAGTAAATATTCAATCACGCGTTCTTCCGGTTTAAAAGGCCCTAACTCATCGAGGCCCATTGTTTTAATGGCGATCTTAATTAATTCTTTTTCAGAAACGCCTGTAGAGCGTTGTTGTTTTTGCAGAAAATATTTACCGGCATCCAGTAATGATTTTAAAGGAACCAAGCCTACCAATTCAGAGCCTGTTACGCGAATGCCACGCTCTGTGGCTTTTTTGCATACTTCGTCGAACGCAATGTGCAAAGGCGTTACATTAATATTGGTAAGGTTCATAGAGATCTGTGCAACACCATATTCTTCAATGAACCAGCCAATGGCTTTTACCGATTTTAAACTGCCCGGAATGCTTACCGGATGCCCCTGAGCATCGGTTACTATTTTCCCGTTTATAGGATCGCCTTCACGTTTTACACGTCCGGCCTCACGCACATCAAAGGCAATAGAATTAGCACGGCGCGTTGAGGTTGTATTTAAATTGACATTATAAGCCACTAAAAAATCGCGGGCACCAATAACCGTTGCCCCACGTTTGGCATCAAACTCGGCTGGACCAAAATCAGGTTTCCATTCAGGTAATTTTATTTTTTTGAAAAAGCCTTCGTATTCGCCGGCTCTGATTACAGAAAGGTTGTTTCTATCTTTATTTTTTTGAGCAGCTTCGTATAAGTAAACAGGAATATGCAATTCAGTCCCTACGCGTTCTCCCAGTTTTTGAGCCCATTTGGCGGTTTCTTCCATGCTGATATTGGCAATGGGAATAAGCGGACAAACATCCGTAGCACCCATACGAGGGTGTTCGCCTTTATGCTTGCTCATATCAATGAGTTCGCCGGCTTTTTTGATCGCCAAAAACGCAGCGTCTGTTACTGCCTGCGGGTTACCGACAAACGTTACTACCGTACGGTTTGTAGCTTTACCCGGGTCTACATTCAGTAAACGTACACCCTCTACAGATTCTATTTCATTGGTAATTTGTTTAATGATGGACATATCAAGTCCTTCAGAGAAATTGGGAACGCATTCTATTAATTGTTGCATAGTAGTTTTAGTTAAAATGGTGCTTAAAAGTAAAAAATTAAACTTTGTAATTGATTACAGGTTGTTATTCAATATTATTTTTAATTAACAATGTATTATAAATAACAATATTTGGAGATGGCATGCCGTTTAAAATAGTGTGTTATATTTGTTTATAAGCCAGATTCATTGAACCCAAACTCACACATATTTATTTACGTTCAAAAAATTACGCCAAGGGTTAAGTATATTTTTAACTTAATTTTAAAAGATTGTCTTGGCCTGGAGTTTAGCATTACCAATAATGAAGATGATTATAAGTTGTTTGAAGGCTATAAATTCTCCTACAGCAAGCAATCGATAGAGTCTGATTTTCATATTATTTCCTGCGATCTGATGTTTGAATCGGGTATCAGGGAGCAAACCATTCAAATGCAGAATCATGAAGAGTATGTGAAATATTTTTTTAAAACCTACAACAGTATTTTACCTTTCGATCTGTTTGCTGCTTCTTTTTATCTGGTAAGCCGTTATGAGGAATACCTGCCTTTTATGCCCGATGCATTCAATCGCTTTGAAGCAGAAAACAGTTTGGCCTATCAATACGATTTTTTGCGTATTCCTCTGGTAAATGTGTGGATCAACGAATTTGAGAAAGTGTTGCTGCATAAATTTCCAAACCTGGTAATTACGCACCAAACCTATTCTTATGTATCGACCATCGATATTGATAATGCCTATAAATACAAAAAGAAAGGTATTATGCGTTCGTTGGGAGGCTATATTAAATCTGTTTTTCAATTGGATAAGCATGACCTCATAGACAGGACATCGGTATTACTCCAAAAAGAAAAAGACCCTTTTGATTCGTATGAATACCAGCTCGAAATTCAAAAGAAATATAATTTAAAGGTGATCTATTTTTATTTGCTGGGCGATTATGGTATCAATGATAAGAACCATCCTTCCAACCACAAGAGCTTTCAAACGCTGATCAAGCATTTAACCGATTATTCTATTCCGGGTGTTCATCCGTCTTTTGGCTCCAATAGTAAAAGTGAGCAGGTAAAGATTGAGATTAGCAGGCTGGCAAAAATTACGCATAGAGAAATTCATCATTCGCGTCAGCATTTTTCGATGCTTAAATTTCCGGATACTTATTTTAATTTACTGGAATTGGGCATTACACACGACTATTCGATGGGATACTCTGTGCACAATGGTTTCAGGGCGAGCATATGCTGTCCTTTTTATTGGTACGATCTGGATGATGAGATAGAAACGGGCTTAAAGATTCATTCGTTTTGTTTAAGTGAAACCTCTTTACGCTACAAAGACCGGGCATTACCTGATACGGTAACAGAAACTGCCAGACCTATGATTGATGAAGTGAAAAAATATAAGGGAGAATTAGTTACCATCTTTCATAATGATACCATGGGTACCGCGCAGGAATGGAGCGAATGGAGGAGTGTATATGAAGATGTTGTGAAATTATGTGTTTAAAATTATAGCAAAGTGATCCTCGTTTACACCCATACTATTACATCGCGCCTCACGTATACGCTGGATCTTGTATTTGGTTCTGTGCTGGGGATTCCGCATCATGTAACCGATGATTTAGAAACTTACCGCGATTCTTTTATTCCTAAAATAGCGTATACAAACGAGAATAAAGGATTCGGCGTATTTATTGAATCAGATCCGTTGTTATTTGAAACCTATACCAGACAAGTGCTTCCGGTGGTTTCAGGTACGTATTTAGATTTTCCGGTCTTTTTTAAAGTGAAAGAAGCAGCTTTTTTACCTTACGATATTTTTGCAACTGTTTTTTATTTTGCAAGCCGCTACGAAGAATACCTGCCTTACGAAACCGATAAACACAAACGATTTCAGGCGGAACAAAGCCTGGCATTTAAAAATGGAATTCTGGATAAACCTTTTTTGAATTACCTGATCGCCGATTTTGCACAAAAATTAAAGCAAAGTTTTAGCATTCTTGAATTTCCTGAGCAAGCATTTCGTTATCTATCTACTATTGATATTGACAATGCCTTTGCCCATGCCAATAAAGGTTTTAAAAGAAATGCGGGAGGAATGGCAAAGGACCTTGCTTCGTTTAAATGGAAGGAAGCAGGTAATCGTATCCAGAGTAATTTAAATGAAGCGAAAGATCCTTATAATACTTTTGATTTGATCAACGCTTTAGGTACAGAAACACAAACTGCTTTACAGTATTTTGTGTTGATTGGCGATTATGCCGCTTACGATAAAAATCCGGATTACCGGAATCCCGGTTTCAGGAAACTGCTGAAAGGCTTGTCGGATAAGCATTCCATGGGATTGCATCCTTCTTATGAATCGTTTAAGCATCCCGAAAAAATACAGATAGAAAAAACACGTTTAGAAGAGATCATTGGAAAAAAAATCACTTCGGCGCGCTGCCATTTTTTAAGAATAAAATTCCCTGATACTTACAGGCATTTTATAGAAGCAGGCATTACCGATGATTACACAATGATTTACGCATCGCAGTGCGGATTTAGAACGGGTTTGTGTATGCCCTATAAATGGTTCGATCTCCAAAAAAATGAAGTTACAGAATTAACGGTTCATTCAAGTGTAGTAATGGAAGGCACTTTGAGAGATTACAATAAATTGACTGCAGCTAATGCTGAGGGTATTGTAAATCAGTTGTTAAACGAAGTAAAACACTTTGGTGGCGAATTTGTTTCTATCTTTCATAACGATAGTTTTATGAAAGGGCAGGAACAATGGATTGAAGTGTATCGGCATTTATTAATCAATACTAATTCTCACAACTCCTAATTTATAACTAATTATGTGCGGTATAGCAGGCATTATATCTAAAACAAATTCGGGTTCTCTTAAAGAGCTTGTATTTGCTATGAGCCAGTCTATTAAGCACCGGGGGCCCGATGGCGAAGGCTTTGCTTTTTTTTCAAAAGAGAAGTACATTGCTGCCTATTCGCCCGAAACACCTGAGATCAATAAATCCAGTAAGGCCTTTTTATTTAATCCTGCGGTTTCTATTCAGGACTTACCTGCAGATTATACATTTGCACTGGCGCACCGCAGGCTTTCTATTATTGATCTGTCGGAAGCCGGTCACCAGCCAATGTGTGATACTACTGCCAATTACTGGATCACGTTTAATGGCGAGATCTATAACTATATTGAGTTAAGAGAAGTGCTAAAGCAAAAAGGGCACCGCTTTGTTACGCAAACCGATACAGAAGTAGTTATTGCTGCCTATAAAGAATGGGGCGTTAATTGTCTTCAAAAATTTAACGGGATGTTTGCTTTTGTCCTATTCGATCGGCAAATCAATCGTTTATTTTGTGCAAGAGACAGGGCAGGGGTAAAACCTTTTTATTATATCAATACTACCGACACCTTTGCTTTTGCCAGCGAATATAAGGCCTTTATAAAATCAAAACTGCTTCCTTTTGAAATTAACGAGGCGCAACAATTTGATTTTATGGTAAATGCCAATCTTGAGGACGAAGAGGAAAGTTTATTTAAAAATATTAAAGAACTAAAGCCGGCGCATTATATCTTATACGATCTTCATACGCATCAACTTAAAATAGAACGTTACTATTCGCTTCCTGAAAATAATTATACGTCTTTAAGTGAAACGGAGATCATAGATACCATTGAACAAAAATTGCTGAACGCCATTAACTTGCGTTTGCGAAGCGATGTAGAGGTTGGGTCCTGTTTAAGCGGAGGCCTTGACAGCTCTATTATTGCAGGCATGGTAAAAAAACTGCAACCGCAAAAACAGCTCAAATTATTTACAGCTGTTTTTAAAGGTGAAGCATTCGACGAAAGTACTTATGCGAAATCGGTTGCGGAACTTGTCAATGGTAACTGGCAAACCGTTAGCCCCACCTCGGAAGAATTCTTTAAAGAGATAGCGCAATTAAATTATTACCAGGACCTTCCGGTATGGAGTTCGAGTACCTACTCACAACACAGAGTCATGAAACTGGCGGCCGAAAATAAGGTAAAAGTTGTTTTAGACGGGCAGGGCGCCGATGAATTATTTGGTGGTTATGCGCATCATTATCTGGCCTTATGGCGTGAAAGTAGTGTCTGGAATAGGATTGGCTATATCAAAGAATCGAAACCTACCATTGCTAATCCTTATAGCCTGTATTTTAAACAAGGCGTGAAAGACCTGTTAAACAGAGGTTATGATTATTCTGCCTATTTTAATGATCAGAAAAAACAGTATGGAAAGGCGAAGCATATTCCCTTTGCCTCTGATCTTAACGAAGAACTGCGAAAAGATTATACAGGAAGGTTAAAGTCCTTTTTAAAATGTGAAGACCGTTGCAGCATGGCATTTGGTATTGAAAGCCGGGTACCTTTTGCCGATGACCTTGAACTGGTTGATTTTATGTTTTCGGTACCCGGGAATCAAAAAATTCAAAAAGGGATCTCTAAATACTTATTAAGAGAAGCCACTAAAAATTACGTTCCTCAAACTGTTTATATGCGCCGGGATAAGGTCGGATTTGAAACACCTTTAGTAAGCTGGCTTCAGCTCAACAAATTTTTAATAATTCATGAGCTTCAAAACGGCCTGGATTTTGTAAATTTTAAGCAGTTAAATGCCGATTTTGATACTTTAGTTTTGGAAAAGCCGACTTTTTTACTAAGATTATTTTCGTTCTCTATTTGGAAGAACATTTTTTCTGTTTTATAGAAAAATAGACCTTGTTCATCTTTTTTATGTTAATTTCCCCTCTTCAAATTTCCTACAAAATATATTATGGTGAAAGCTGATTTTCAGTTATTTAAGAGCGCCTAATTTTTAGTGTAAAGTTTGAAATTTGACAAAATTGTGTATATTATTGTAAAGCTAATATTAAAACTATGAAAAGCTTTATACACACAATCCTGATACTGTTCTTGTTTTCAGTAAGTTGCTATTCCCAAACGGATGCCCACCATCTGCATAAGGGGATCAATAATGAAAACATTGACAAGTTTTATCTAAAACTTGAAAACGATGCGGATTCTATCAGCGGCTTTGATAACCCGGCTGCGTGGAGAGAGGCCCGACTGTATGCACAGGAAGAGTGGCAGCAAAAGCGATTTGTAGCAGTATTACAACGTCATTATATAGACTTTAAATATGGTTTACGTCCGGCAGCAGCTCCATCAAACCCAACCGTTCAGGCTCCGTGTACAAATCCGGGTTTTGAAACAGGAACATTAGCAGGGTGGACAGCTTTAGAAGGACCTAATAATAATTCACAAACAATGGCCGGCTGTTGTGCGGCAGCTACTTCACAAGCTATTATTGTTGGACCGGGTACCGATCCTAATGTACCCGCTTTACCAACCGTTCCTCCGGGAGGTGGTAGTTTTGCCTGTCGCTTAGGACAAACAGGTACAGGAGGCGTATCTTACCGATTAAATCAAACATTTACAGTAACACCGGCTAATTCGGTATTTGTATATAAATATGCCGTAGTACTTCAGGATGGTGGACATGCCTGTAGCGATCAGCCTTTCTTTAATATTAAATTTGAAACCTGTAATAATGTGGTCATTCCTTGTGCCCAGTATCAGGTTGCACAAAGCGGTTCGGCCTGTACGAGCGGGGATGCTACTTTTATTACAAGCGGGGCGTGGAGCTATAAACCCTGGCAAACCCGTTCATTTGATTTAACGGCTTATATAGGGCAGTGTGTAAATATTGAGTTTACAGTAGGTGGTTGCGTGGCTTCGCAAGGTGCGCATCCCGGATACTGCTACATTGATGCTTCTTGTCAACCAATGACTCTGAACCTGAACGGAATTGATATTCCGGTTGGGCAAACCAATAGCTTTATTTGTGCTACCGGCAACAACACATTATGTGCGCCACCCGGCTTTACAGGCTATAACTGGACGGGGCCAGGGGTCACAGGGCAGACGGGGCAATGCGTCAGTGCCAATTCCACGGGAAGTTATTCGGTCTCGCTCCTCATGCAGGGCACAAGCTGTAACAGCCCTGTATTGTACTCTAACTTCTCGATAGTTCCTAAGCCTATTGCTAATTTTAATTTCACAACTACGCCTTGTCAAACCACATTTACAGTGCCTTTCCAGGATAACTCTTCGCAAAACGGCGGGCCTTCGGTTACAACCTTTATCTGGGATTGGGGCGATGGAACAAGCGCGGGATCTAATCCGGCAGAAACCCATACGTTTACTACAGCAGGTTCGCATCAGGTGGAACTTAAAATCTCCAATGGGGGTTGCCTCGACAGTATTACCAAAACTATTACTATAACACCAAAGCCAACGGCTAATTTTATTTTTGCCAACGGCTGTTTAAATACGGCTACAAACTTTACGAGTACAAGCACGCCAAGTGTTTCTTTAGTGTCGCAGGTTTGGAACTGGGGTGATGGAACAACAGGCAGCGGTGCCAGCACTAACCATACTTATGGAACAGCCAGCACCTATACAGTAAAACTGGTTGTAACAGATGCCGGCCTATGTAAGGATTCCATCAACAAGGTCATTACTATTTTCCCTAAACCTACGGTTACATTTACAGTTAGTCCGGTTTGTATGGGTACAGCGGCAACGTTTACAAATACCTCTACAATTACACCTACCTCTACCATCGCCAACTGGGGTTGGGATTTTGATAATAACGGAACCACAGATAATACAACGCAGTCGCCTACCAATAACTATGCTGCTGCCGGAACGTATACTGTGGAGCTGAAAGCAACGAGTAATAATGGTTGCAGTGATAGTTCAACGATTGTTTTAAAAGTAAATGCATTGCCAACAGCCACCTTTACACCTGCCAACGCCTGTGTAAATGCTAATATTTTATTGAATAACACCTCGAGTGTTCCTTTGCCGGATAACATCAGTTTATACAACTGGAATTTTGGAGCAGGAGCTACACCGGGAGCAAGTAGTAATCAAAATCCGCCATCGCTGGTTTATAATACAAGCGGAATTAAAACCATTACGCTGGATATTACAGCCAATACGACCTGTACGGCTACTATTACCAAAACAGTTACTGTATTCCCATCTCCTGTATCAAACTTTAGCGCTACTGCAGTCTGTCAAGCTACACAAACGGCTTTTACAGATCTGTCAACTACCGGCACAGGAACCATTAATGCCTGGAACTGGGATTTTACAAGTGATGGATCAGTAGATAACACCACTCAAAATCCTACTTTGGTATTTCCTTCATCGGGTACATTTACAACGTCGTTGCAGGTAACGTCTTCCAGTGGATGTAGCAATACCTTTACGTTGCCGGTAAATGTATGGGGGCATACCATTCCTAATTTTTCGCCTAACAATGTATGTTACGGTACGGCCACTACATTTACCAATCTTACCAATACTACTACCAATGCCAACGTAGGTACTACGCCAAGTTATGATTGGGCATTTGCCGATGGTTCTCCAAATGCAAATACAACCAGTCCTGTTCATACTTATAACCTGGGGGCTAATGGAAATGCCACTTACAACGTTACATTAACGGCAACCAGTAGTCATAACTGTATAGATTTTATTGTTAAGCCTGTGAACGTATATGCGATTCCTACAGCCGCTTTTACATCTAATACAGTATGCCTTGGAAGTCCTTCGCAAATGACGGATGCCAGTAATGGTAACGGGAATGCTATTAACGGTTACCAGTGGGATTTTTTAAGTGACGGAACGGTTGATGTAACGGGAGTATCTAATCCTAATTACACATTTCCTGCTTACGGAGCCAATGCGGTAAGTTATACCGTATCTACAACGCCTGTGGCCGGTTTAACCTGCTCTAATGCAAACTCCACATTAACGGTGTATGTCGATCCGAGTCCTGTACCTGATTTTACGTTCGTTAATAAATGTATCAATACACAACCTAATACATTTGATGGTAGCGTCAGTACAATTGCTGTGGGTACAAATACCAATTTTGCCTGGGCATATGGCGACGGTGCAACGGGAACAGGTATAACAACCACACATCCTTATAATACCCCTGCAAGCTATAATGTCACCTTAACGGTAACATCTAATAAAGGCTGTGTAAAAGCGGTTGTAAAAGCGATTGACGTTTACAAAAAACCGATTATGAATATTACCAATTCGGCAGCTTGTGATAAAACAGCGATGAATTTTACAGCTGTTGAACAACCGGGTAGTGGTACAGTAACCGACTGGTATTGGGATTTCAATAACAACATTAGCACCATAGAATCAACAGGTAGTGCTAATGCAAGTTTTGTATATCCCGGTGCAGGAAACCAGAGTGTAGGATTAATCACCATCTCTAACCCCGGCCAGTGCAGGGATACATTAAGAGTACCGGTTTATGTTGATTATTTACCAAAAGCGTTATTTGGTGTGGATGTACCAAATGGCTGCCCTGTGCATTGTGTAACGTTTACCGATAATACAGCAGCTGTAACGCCACCGGCACAAATAACAGACTGGAAATGGGTATTGGGTGATGGCACAGTGGTGCACGCCAGTAGTGGAACAAGTCAGCAACATTGTTATGATAATAAAACCAGTAATCAATTGAAATATTTTGACGTGAAATTAATTGTGACCACTGATAAGGGTTGTTCTGATTCGTTACTGAAGACATCGTTTATTACGGTTTATCCTACACCAATAGCGAGTTATGTGATCAATCCTGATCCGGGTAATGTGGTGACGCCACTGGAATATTTTACGAATCAATCGCAGGATTATACTAAATGGTACTGGACCTTTGGCGATGGGCCATACAAAAGCGATTCGGTAAATGTAAACCCGACGCATTTTTATAGCGATGAAACGGCAGATACATACCATACCAATTTAATTGTTGTAAATCAGTATGGATGCAGCGATGATTACAGCTTACCAATAGAAATAACTCCTGAGTTTACATTCTATATTCCTAATGCATTTACTCCTGCAAATACAGATAACGTCAATGATTTGTTTTCCGGTAAGGGTATTGGTATTGAGAAATATGATATGTGGATCTTTGACCGTTGGGGAGAAATGATCTATTATACCAACGATTTGTCGAAAGGATGGAATGGAAGACGCACCGGAAAATCGAATGAAGTACAACAGGACGTGTATGTATGGAAAGTAAAAATAAAAGATGTGCTTGGAAAAAATCATGATTATGTTGGGCACGTTACTTTGCTAAGATAAACGCAATCAGATATTTAAATTAAGCCCTGCCTCAAAAAGGCGGGGTTTTTTATGTAAAGAAAACTATACTTTTTAGATTTATTATTTAACATCGTTTTCTTAAGTCAGACAATTGCATTCTCCTAATGTTTATAGGATATGCAGGAGGTTGACATAACAATTTCTTTAAACTATTGTAATCTTAAAACAGAGGTGAAACGATTATTTTTGTAGACAAAAATCCCCAAGTTGGCGAATGCATATTTTCAACTATTTAACATATACAATTTCTTATTGTAGAATTAAGGATTTGAAAATTTTTTAAATAAAATTGTATAACAGGGTATATCTACTATTGTTCCACTAAAACTTGCTACTATGAAAAAGATCTACACATCCCTTTTAACTGTTCTTGCCGTTGTCCAAATCTCCACCACTACAGGACAAACAAGCAATCACACTCACAATGAAGACTCCTTAATAGCAGTAAAATTAAATTCATTTCAGCACGTATTTGATATTGATTCTATTTATGGGTTTAATGAAATGGCTGCAAGGCAACAGATTTCGCTGAGTGGCGCACCTGCCTGGGAGCAAAAAATTCAACTTTCGATAGCCAAGCGTAAGTACATTAAATTTAAATACAACACTTATAGCACACTGGGTGCGCCGGCTGCAGCCCCCGGGAATCCATCGGTACAGGCTCCCTGCACCAATGTGGATTTTGAAACAGGTAATGCTACAGGCTGGACAGTAACGGAAGGGATCAATGCAAATTCGCTTACACAAGCCGGTTGTTGCCCTAATGCATCAACACGTTTTAATGTAGTTGCGCCTGCTGTAGACCCTACGATTCCGGGTTTACAAACGGTTCCTCCGGGTGGAGGTAATTTCTCTTTAAAAATAGGAGATGGAAACACCACCGGTGGATCTGCTGTAAAGGTGACGCAAAGTTTTAATGTTACTGCCGCCAGTTCGGTGTTTATTTACAAGTTTGCAGTAGTGTTGGAAGATGCAGGACATAACTGTGTGGATCAGCCTTATTTTAATATTTCTTTTACAGATTGTAATGGCAATCCTATTCCCTGCGGTGCTTATAATGTTGTAAACAGCAGTGCTTCCTGCTTAAGCGGAGATCCTACGTTTGTGGCTTCGGGAGCTTATAAATGGAAAGACTGGACAACCCGCTCTTTTGATTTAAGCGGGTATATAGGGCAATGCGTTACGATTGAATTTATAGCCAGCGACTGTGCACAGGGTGGCCACGCCGGATGGGCTTATGTAGATTGTTCGTGCCAGCCAATGACACTAAGTTTAAATGGAGCAGCTATTGCAGTTGGTTCTACCAATAATTTTATTTGTGCAGCAGGTACCAATACCTTATGTGCTCCTCCGGGCTTTACATCTTATACATGGAGCGGGCAAGGCGTTAACGGCATGAGCGGACAATGCGTAAATGTTAGTGCTTCGGGAAACTATTCGGTAACTTTAGGTATGGCAGGCGCCAGCTGCAGTTCGCCGGTATTGTATTCTAATTTTTCAATTCTAACGCCGCCTATTGCTGATTTTACCTACACTACGGTATCATGCCAAACTACTTTTTCGGTACCTTTTCAAAGTACCTCCTCGCCAAATGGCGGCCCTGCTATTACCAGTTATACCTGGAGCTGGGGCGATAATCTGCCCGACGGAACAAATGCTGCTGAAACACATACGTATGCTGCTTCCGGAACAAAAACGGTTAAGCTGAAAATATCTAATGGTTGCCTGGATAGTATTACCAAAAGCATTGTGGTTTCTCCAAAACCGGTAGCTAATTTTAATGTGGCGAATAATTGTTTAAACGCCGTTTCTAATTTTTCGAGTACCAGTACAGCTACGGGAGGCATCGTAGCGCAAGTATGGAACTGGGGAGATAATAGTGGCACAGGAAGCGGTGTAGCACCCACGCATATCTATGCAGGGCCTAATACATACACCGTAAAACTGGTAGTAACAGATGCCGGTTTATGTAAAGATTCCATCAGTAAACCTATTACTATTTATCCAAACCCTGTTACAAGCTTTACAACAAATCCTGTCTGTATGGGCACGGCTGTGAGCTTTACCAACACGTCTACCATTACACCAACAGCGGCCTTAACCTGGGCCTGGGATTTTGATAATAACGGAACGACAGATAATGCAACCCAATCGCCAACAAATAATTACGCAGCCGCAGGTTCTTATACAGCAGAATTAAAAGCAAGCAGTCCTAATGGTTGTAAGGACAGTACAACAGTAACCGTTAGAGTAAATACGTTGCCAACGGCTACCTTTACACCGGTTAACGCCTGTGTAAATGCTAATGTGTTATTAAATAATACATCGAGTGTTCCTTTGCCGGATGCTTTAAACTCTTATACATGGACGTTTGGAGCGGGTTCAACGCCGGTTTCGAGCAGCAATCAAAACCCTCCGTCGTTAAGCTATGGTGCTAGCGGAACAAAAACGATCAGTTTAATGATTATGGCTAATACTACCTGTACGGCCAGTATAACCAGAACCATTACGGTTTATGCCACACCGGTATCTAATTTTAGTACTACTGCCGTGTGCCAGGCTACGCAAACCGCTTTTACAGATCTTTCTACTACCGGTACAGGAACGGTGAATGCCTGGAACTGGGATTTTACAAATGATGGATCGGTAGATAACACGACTCAAAACCCAACATTAATTTATCCTTCATCCGGTACATTTACAACATCATTACAGGTAACGACGTCCCAGGGATGTACTAATACTTTTACGTTGCCGGTAAATATATGGGGCCATACCATTCCTAATTTCTCGCCCGACAATGTGTGCTTTGGTACTGCTACTACGTTTACCAATTATACCAATACGACTACCAATGCCAACGTAGGCGGAACACCAACTTACGATTGGGCTTTTAATGACGGATCGCCGAACTCATCAGTTGCCAATACCATTCATACCTATACTCTGGGAACAAATGGCAATGCAACCTACAACGTGACCTTAACAGCAACCAGTACGCATAGTTGTACAGATTATATAGTGAAACCGGTAAATGTGTATTCTATTCCAACGGCTTCCTTTACATCTAACACCGTATGTTTAGGAAACCCTACTTTATTTACTGACGCGAGTAATGGTAACGGTAATACGGTTATAGGGTTTATGTGGGATTTCTCAAGCAACGGATCGGTTGATGCTACAGGAGTATCCAATCCTAATTATACATTCCCAACATATGGTATCAATACGATAAGTTATACGGTAACCACCAATCCTATACCGGGCTTAACATGCCCTAATACCAATACCATGCTGACGGCTTATGTAGATCCTTTACCTGTGCCTGATTTTACGTTCGTTAATAAATGTATTAATACACAGCCTAATACATTTGACGGCAGCGTCAGTGCCATAGCAGTGGGTACAAATACAAACTATGCATGGGCTTACGGAGATGGCGCTACAGGAAATGGTGTAACTACTACACATCCTTACAGTACCCCTGCAAGTTATAATGTCACCTTAACGGTAACCTCCAATAAAGGCTGTGTAAAAGCAGTTGTAAAAGCCATAGATGTTTATAAAAAACCAATCATGAGTATTGCTAACAGTGCTGCCTGTGATGGCAAGCCTATGAGTTTTACAGCGAACGAACAAGCGGGTAGTGGTACAGTAACCGACTGGTATTGGGATTTTAATAACAACATCAGCACCATCGAATCAACTGGTAGTTCTACCACCAGTTTTATATATCCTACTGCCGGAGGCCAGAGTATAGGATTAATCACCATCTCTAACCCTGGTCAGTGCAGGGATACATTAAGAGTGCCTGTGTATGTAGACTATGTGCCAAAAGCTTTATTTGCAACACCAAAACCTAACGGTTGCCCTATACACTGTGTTACCTTTGGCAGCAGCACTCCCGCAGTAACCTTACCTGCGCAGATAAACAGCTGGAAATGGGTATTTGGCGATGGAACGGTTGTAAACTCTATTACCGGAGACAGTGTGACAAACTGTTATAATAATACAACCAGTAACCAGCTTAAGTATTATGATGTGAAATTAATTGTGACCACCGATAAGGGTTGTTCTGATTCGTTACAGAAGACATCCTTTGTTACGATATATCCTACGCCGATAGCAAGTTACGTGATTAATCCTGATCCGGGTAATGTGGTGACGCCGCTGGAATATTTTACGAACCAATCGCAGGATTATACCAAATTTTACTGGACCTTTGAAACCAGTCAATACAAAAGCGATTCAACGCACGTAAATCCTACACATCTTTATATCAGTGATAATGCGAATACGTATAATACAAACCTGATTGTGGTAAATCAATATGGTTGCAGCGATACAGCTTATGTAGCCATTGATATTAACCCTGAATTTGCCTTTTATATTCCAAATGCCTTTACGCCTTATAATACCGACGGCATCAACGATCAGTTTACGGGTGCAGGTATTGGTATCGAAAAATATGATATGTGGGTGTATGACCGTTGGGGAGAAATGATCTTTTACACCAATGATATTGCCAAAGGCTGGGACGGAAAACGTACCGGTAAAGCGGAGTCTGTGAAACAGGATGTATTTGTGTGGAAAGTAAAAATAAAAGATGTGCTTGGTAAGAACCATGATTACATAGGCCATGTGACGTTGTTGAGATAATTGAATGTAATTTTAACCCCCCATTTGTTACAAACAGATGGGGGTTTTTATATGAAATTAATCTTCCATTTATTTTCTTTTTTACTTTCTTTTTGCTTGAACAAAAAGAAACAAAAATTCAAGGTAATTCGCCAACCACCATTTTTTTGCGCACATACCTGCCCGGGAAACGGAGTGAAAAAATGGCGGTTCACACCGAATTACCAATGCCAGCCGCACTATTACCAACGTATGCAGTGGCTCATATCCTCTAAATTAAGGTAGTGCAAATAAAACCGGAGTTTGAATAATATAGATACATGTAACTATATTAGTAACAGTGCGGCTGATGTGGACGAACGGTGTGAACTGCTGTTTTTATAGCAAATAGTGCGAGGGCTTTGCGCGTATAAAAACAGAAGTTGGCGTTCGTTCTTGATTTTTTTGTTTCTTTTTTTATCAAGAAAAAAAGAAAGATGAAGTAAAAAAGAAAAGAAGAAATCCAAAACTTGAATTCGTTTTATTATAATGAACAGGACTTACAAATACGTTTAAACGAGATACACCGCTTCTTTCCCTTTTTTAGAGAAATCGGTATCGATGCGTTCCTGTAGTGTGGTGGATAAAGAAAGGCCTACAAAGTCTGCTTTTACAGGGAAACGGGTGTGGCTTCTGTCAACCAGTACCAGCGTATTTAATTGTTTTACGGGTTTATTTAAAAATAGCTTTACGGCATACATCAGTGTTTTTCCACTGTTGAGCACATCATCCACTAATATCACTGATTTGTTCTCGAAATCTTTTTCGGTAAAATCTATTTTTGGCTCAAATGACCAGGGATTTTCTTTGTCGATTTTTATTTTACCCACTTTTGTTTTGATGGGAGAGATGGAAGTTAGCAGTGCAGAGATACGTTCAGCCACCTTATAGCCATTACCTTCAATACCAACGATTAATAATTCTTTTTCCGCGAAATTATTTTCATAAACCTGGTAAGCCATACGGTTCAGTTTCTGATCGATCTGTTTAGAATCTAGTATTTTGGTATTTTGCATATACAAATCTAATTTATTGAATTGAAATTACCACAGATGTTCAAAAATTATGAGTTCTGTGAACTGTTTTTTACGTATTCGGTATAAGGTTCTGTCAGTTCGAGCGCAGTCGAGAACAAAAAGAAAGTTTTAGAACGCTTCTCGATACAGTGCTTGCAAAGAACAGGCAAGCACTACTCGAAGTGACAATACAACACACCCCTAACCCTCCCGAATCAAGTTCGGGACAGGCTATTCTTCTTCGCGATGACGATAATGCTCTGTCATGCTGAACTTGATTAAGCATCCCTAACACAGATAAATAGATAGTAGTACGAGATCCTGAATCAAGTTCAGGATGACGATACCCCTTATTAGAATCGTGCTATCAAAAAACTAACGCCCTACGCCAGTCTGTAAATAAACTCTTCAATTTCTTTTCCACGGGCGTTGGCAAAGTATTGGACGGAGCCTGTTTTCACAAAGCCACAGTTTTCTAAAACCTTTTGTGAGGAGATATTGTCAAATGCCACATGGCCGTTAATGGGGCGTGTTGTTTCCAGTTTCAGAAATTGTTGCAGGGCTTTGGTGGCAATGCCTTTGCCCCAGTAATCGCGGCCCAGCCAATAGGTAATTTCGGCTTCTTCTTCCATCATATATTTTCCGACGCTGCCGGCAATGTGGCCATTATATAAAATAGTTTGCGTGTTAATGCTTTTGTCCTGTAGGAAACGCGTCCATTTTTCGAAGTAGGTGATTCTATCCGTATGATTTTTTGAGGTAAAGGCAGCCAAGTGGATGGCTTCTTCATTGAGCTGAAAAAGGTATAAGGTTTCCAGGTCTTCAACAGTGGTTTTTCTGAGTTGGATGTTCATATGTAGATGGCTTATTACAAAATTAAGGTTTTATTTGTTTTTCTTTTTGGTCGAGCAAAAAGAAAAGAAGAAGTAAAATGGGTATAGCTTATGAACTACTGCATGCTTTAGTAATTCGGTTTAAGACCCTGTCAGTTCGAGCGAAGTCGAGAGCAAAGGGATGCTAAAAAAGCACATGAGATTGTTTACCTTCCTAACATCTTGTATTCTTTTTACTTTTTTCTTGATAAAAAAAGTAAACAAAAAAATCAA
>JAZJZF010000038.1:27921-57525 GCA_040389965.1 Bacteroidota bacterium | reverse complement strand
ATGGTCGGCCCGCCTCACGGAATTCTATGGATTTTACGTTCCACTGCGTTACACTAAATCCTTGAATTCTCGTTTCACCTCGTTGCCTGCTCCCATTTTTGTCTGGCCACGCGCTTTTACTTATGAATTTTAATTTATTACTAAATAAATACGCCACTGCATACGTTAGTAAGGGTGCGGTTGGCGAATTACCTTGAATTTTTCTTTCTTTTTGTTCAAGCAAAAAGAAAAGAAGAATTAAAAGGGGGTATAGCTATAAACTATTGCATGGCAGGCAAATAAAGTAAAGCATATTGTATTTAATTTCTTTTTTCGTCAAGGAAAAAAGAAAGATAAAGCAAACAGAAAGAGGGAAACATTAAAATAATACTTTTTATCATTCAAAGATTGAGAACGCTTCTCGACTGCGCTCGAAGTGACAAACTCATGATTAAACATGAAAATACCCCGGGAAAACCACAGGTAAAAACAGGTATTTCTACGGGTATGTTTCCAAAAGGGAATGTTTATTATTGTAAGAGTTATGCTCCCCTGCATGATCCAATAACACTAGTATCTGATTTTCAGGATCTGAACCACCGGGAATACATACTGCAGAAAAATCAGCCTTATGCTATTGCTATGGTTATAAGCGCTATTGTTCTGTAATAAATGAAACCACGGCTTTGTTCAAAGCCTTTCGTTCTTTGAAATGCGCATCGTGCTTAGCTTTTGGAAACAACAGCAGGGTAGTAGTGGCAGGAAAGGCCTGGTGCAGGGCTTTACCAACCGACATGGGAATGACCCCGTCTTTTTGACCCCAGATCAACAGGGTTTTTGTTTTATCGAGGCCATAGTTATAGGCCTGGTAACTCGCCTGGTGTACCGTGAGGTAATTCATTTGCTCATCGCGGAGGGCTTTCGTAGGCATAAAGAAATATTTAATGAGCTTCTTTTTCAAACGCCTGGTGGCAGGGAAACCGGAAGACATCACCGCTTTGGTCATGCCTTTGAACTCTGTGAGGTTGGTAGGAGAAATAACATTGTTCATGCCGTTTACGCCTACGTTTTTGGCAAGGCTATCGGCCATTTGGGTGGAAAAGAATTTCACAGGCCCGTCAATAATGATGAGTTTTTTAACGCTTGGTTGGTACAGCTCATTATACATGGCTGCTGTTAGGCCGCCGTAGCTAAAGCCCATCACGTTAAGGCTGTCAGCCATGCCTAATGCTAAGAGTGCCTCATGCAATTGCTGCACCTGGAATTCTACGGAATAGTTTTGAGAGGCTGAAGTACTTTCCCCGAAATAAATTAAATCGGGTAAAATAAGGTTAAAGCGTTTGGATAAAGGCCCTATTTGGCTACCCCAGTTGCTGCGGGCATTGGAACCCATACCGTGAAGCATTAATAAATAAGGTTTATTGGTGCTGTTATTATAACTGATGTGTAATACCGCTGCTGAGGTTTTTATAAGCGTATCGTGCTTTATGTATTTCCGTAGATGCTTTTTAGCATAGCTATCCTGCCAGCGGAAAATAGCCGGTTGCTTGCTTTGGGCAAAAACACCTGCGCAGCAAAACACAAATAATAACACAAAACCCTTAGGGGATATAACGGTAGGTATAGAGCCGGAGTAGAACATTGACGCGTATAAAGATAAAGGAAAAGACATAAATAATAAATAAACAAATGGCCGAATTAATAATAATAAGAGCAGGACAAAACAGTGGAAAAACAACGACAACAGGTCTTGTTTATCAGGAATTATTAAAGCACGCAGAGAAAGAGCACGTTTTTAATGATGTAGTTGTAACGCGAGATAGTTTAGAATTCAATGACATTGGGGACACTATCGATTTTACGGCAATTTTGACTATTAAAAATAAAAAAATTGGATTTGCCAGTGCAGGTGATGATGCAAAAGCCACAAAAAAGAAGATAACTATTTTCATTGAAATTAAAATTGATATAATAATTTGTTGTGCTCGCAGTATAAATAGGGAAGGGTCTACCTATAGAATGCTAATGGAAGACTTTTCCGCAACTAATAATATTGCTCTTGAGATTTTTACCGAGTATGACGAAAATAAAAGTTTAAAAAATGAGATTAAAAAAACGGTAGTCGATCAAATATCGAAAAAGGTATTAGATATTGCCGGAAAATAATGGATCTAATGAGATTAAATTAATAATTAAAATAAATCAATCAAAAAAAATAAATAAAACATCGTTGTATGGAGTATAAAGTAATATCAATCGTTCCCATTCAAAAGGACAAAGAAACCGGGCAGCATGTTGCTCAGGGATTAGAAGATCTCATTAAAAAATATGACTCCGAAGGTTGGGAATATGTGAGGGTAGAAAATTTAATGACATGGGTAAGCCCGGTTGGGGGCTGTTTTGGCTTTGGTGTCACGCCAGGTTATTATTCACAAAGGCAAATGGTAGTTTTTAGAAAATGAAATATCCGTTATTATTTGTTATCAGGTTTTATTGGCTGGTTATTCCTGCGAGCAAAAGAAATATATGTCTTTATCATAAATCATGTTCTAAACATGTTTATGACGTTACAAATGAAAAAGGCTTATTTGTTGGTTTAAAAGAATTAGCTACCCGCATCAAAACGTGTCGGCCAAATCATGAAGTAATTTACCTTGATCAAGAGAATGTGTTACTTATCAAACTATCAAATGGAACAACATTACAGCAAAATGAGATTTCCGAGAATATTGTTTCAGCTTATATAAACAAAATGGATACAATTGAATACTAACACTAATAAAGCAAATGAAATACAAAGACAAAGAAATTAAAAGCGTTTCTGATCTAATTCAAAAACTAAAGATAGATAGTAAATCTCATAACGGACCTATTTGGTTTAGAGGTCAAACAAAAAAAGAACATAAATTAATACCTTCACTCTACAGAAAATCAACTAGTGTTTCTGAAATGACTTTAATAAAAAAGTTTAAACAAAATGCTAGTTTATTAGTAGCAACAAATTGCAGTGAAGACTTTGATTGGTTATTTGTTATGCAACATCATGGAGTTCCAACAAGACTACTTGATTGGACAGAAAGCTCGTTAGTCGCACTTTACTTTGCTTGTGAAGACAATCTAGACAAAGAAGGAGCTTTATGGGTTTTATTACCAACAGAATTAAATAAACACGCGTCAATTGAACCAGATGAAACTTTCGACATTCCAGGCATAAATGAATTAGAAAATTATAGTCCTAAAAGTTATCACGCTGATAAAACTAACGTTATGGGGCCTGCTGCGACCATATCTACAAGAAATACTCCTCGAATGCAGGCTCAACAAGGGACATTTACAATATTTCATAAAAAAAAATCGGCTATAGAGGAAATTAATGATAAAAAACATGTTTGGCGATATTTAATTCCAGCAAGCTCTAAAAAGGAAATATTAAAAGAGTTGAAGCTATGTGGGATTGATAAATTTCAATTATTCCCTGAATTATCCAGTATTGGTGAAACACTTAAAAAAGAAATATAATGAGTTATATATCGACATATGCAAAAAAGAACAGTAATATCTTAAGATTACAGTTTGAAAAAGATATTATTCTATTTAATCCAGAATATCAAAGAAATGGCGACATATGGCCCATTGAAAAACGACAGTTGCTTATTGACTCTATTTTGAATGATTATGATATTCCGAAATTATATTTTCATGTTCTTCCATTTGAACAGAAAAAGAAAATAGGTAAAGAGTTTGCGGTAATTGATGGAAGACAAAGGATTGAAACAATTCTGAAGTTCATTGGAGGAGAATTTCCATTATCTCAATATTTTGAATATTTAAGAGATCCAAAAGTAAAAGCTGCAAACCTATATTATAAGGATATTGCGGAGCATTATCCTAAACTCAAAATGTCATTTGAATCATTTGAACTTCCAATAACATGTGTAGAAACGGACGATATGGATTTAATTGATGATATGTTTCTTCGATTAAACGAAGCTGTTCCTCTAAACTCTGCAGAAAAAAGAAATGCGATTGGTGGCCCCTTAGTAAAATCAATTAAAAAATTATCTAATGAGCCGTTTTTTAAAAATAAAGTGAAATTCTCAAATAAACGCTTTCAGTTTTTAGAGGTATCTGTTAGGCTTCTTTTTATCGAGCACTATCAGCAACAGAAAGTCGCTAGAATTTATGATACTAAAAAAACTTTTTTAGATGCGTTAGTTGAAAATTATAAATCTGATTCCAAATTAAAAGTTGCAGACATTGAAAAGATAACTCTTCAAGTTTTAACGAATATGTCAAGTGTCTTTTCTGACCATGATCCGCTTTTAAGAACTCAAAGTATTATTCCAATCTATTATCTATTATTTAGAGATATACTATACAAAAGACTTAAAAACATAACGAGAAAGCATCTTTTAAACTTTAGGGATGAGATCAAAAAGAATAAAGACTTAGCTGAAAGGGATATTAAATTAGCAAATTACGATTTAATAGAATTCGATCGACTATCACTTCAGGGAACAAATGATGCAGGTTCGATAAAGGAGAGGTATAGAATACTTGTAGAATACTTAAAAAAGGGGCTATAAGTGTATATTTTCTTAAATACATATACATAAGTGAATTTAAAAAGCACGAAAATTAATGGAAGTAGTAAGTGTTATATCAACTGGATTTAAAACGTTTATAGGAGCATTAATACCTCCAATAAAGAAAAAATACTTCGATCAACCAAGAATATATTTTGTTTTAAAATTCGATAGCTCAGGACAAAGATCTAAAGGCATTTCTTCAA
Source organism: Bacteroidota bacterium (assembly GCA_040389965.1). Taxonomy (GTDB): domain Bacteria; phylum Bacteroidota; class Bacteroidia; order B-17B0; family Aurantibacillaceae; genus UBA4416. The sequence continues at coordinate 52,754 of JAZJZF010000038.1, read as the reverse complement.
GAAATGATTTAACTAGTCCAACCTTTGTAACAGAGGTAATATACAATTTTGAGTTGACATGGGATTATCAAATTTCTTTTCGCAATAATTCTGAATATACAGCTTATAACTTAAAATTGATAAAGCCTGTTTTTGATAAATCGTTTAAAATTATTCCTAACATTGATAGTTTTAAACCATTAAGTCCAAATAATGAAATTAATGCTATTGCAAGGTTTAGCTTATCTTACGAAGGAACTGGAACTACTTCGGAAATTATTCTTAAAAATAAGCCTGCTATATTAACGTCAGGAGAGTTTATTGTTGAGTATACCAACGCAAACGGAACAAAATTCATAACAAAGTATAATAATAAGTTGGATGAAGATAAAAGGCATCAGTTTGTTTCAGTGAATTTCAAAAAACATATTACAATAATAATTTCAGCTGCATTATTAATTTTCGTAGGCTTTTTTTTCCTTATTACCTTTTTTAGTAAAAATGCAAAAGATAAAAGTGATTATGTAAATTTACAACAAGATGCTAAAACAGTTACAAAAAGTATTGTTTTAACTGGTTGGGAAAATGCAGGTGATTATTTTGGATATTTATCACAAATAACGGGATTTTATGATCGACATAAACAGCAGTTTCCTTCAGAGTATAATATTTATAAAAAGCAATTAGATAGTTGGGGTGCGTATATTGAAAAAAACAGAAACAATGATAGAATACTATACTCTTACGACATAGCAGATTTAAAAGGACTTGTTGTTTCAGGAGAGAAGCATCTTGAACAATTGGCAGATTCAAAGAATGATAAATAGTCCCTTAGCCGCATTATAATATAACATCCTAAATTCAAACCAATCGGTAGTATACAAGCTACCGTTTATCTCATTTTAAATTCTGAATAGTGTATCCATTAATAAAACCTTTGTTATGGATACAAGCCTCATTGCCTCCCTCGAAGAATTACTGGACTTTGCCGGTCCAGATAGTTTAAGGAGAAGCCTCCAACAGGTGTTCTTTCATTTCCTGCTTCATAACAACCATTGCCTGCCCGCAAACTTCAATACCATTACCGAAGATGTGTATTTTAGGATCCGTTTTTTAGACGAGGTGTTGTCATCTGTTTTCTTGTTATATTTGCTAAGAGTGTCACAAAAAATGGTTCCTCTTTAAAGAAATGAAAAGAATTTTAGTAGTGCCCATTCTGTTCGCACTTGCGGCTTTTGTTAGCTGTAAACCCACCTACCCGGAGGAATTATACGGTACGTATGAAAACATCGATAGCTTTCATATTCTGTTTACGAAAATGAGTTTTCACCGAAATCATATCTATACCTTTGATACCTGGAGCTGTATGGATGGTACCCATGATAGCGGTGAATTTTATTTTGATAATGGCACCATAACCTTTCATTCTTTTCTGCCAATAGATACTGTAGGTCACAAATTTGACAAGCGCCTGTCAAACTATAATTTTATCTACAAACCCGGTAAGGTGTATTTTTTAAAGGCAACAAATCCTTTATTGAAAGATAAACGCACCATAGTTGATACCCTGATGAATATTACAAAGAATCCTGCTATTCCATTAAGATAATTACCACTCCACATGAAACTCAGTATCCGTTTAATCATAGCCTCCGCTATCTTCTTATTTTCCTGTAACGAAGCTCCAAAAGAACTTCCGCAAGCCGTTACCATAAAATATATAGATACCCTTAATGCCATAAACGATATGGTTGAAAGCATAGGTGATAACAACGATGGCGGCCCGCCGTTTTCGGATAGCTGTTCCTGCACCTTTAATACGCTGGCACATATTAAATCAGGTAATACCTTAGATCTTGTGCTAAGCGGCAAAGGCTGGAACCCCAACGCTTACTCCTGCAGCTGGACATGGGGCGAGATCATCCATAACGAATTCCCCGACGATCCAACAATAGAAGAGTTCAGAATCCATTTGCTTGATTTGGATAGCATACATCAAAAGAGTGATGTTCCGTTTTTACAGTCAAAGGAATTTAAGCAAAACCTGATCGCTACTTATTCAAAATCTGAAGGCCAAACATCCTATACCTGTAAGTTTGATCCCAATAAAATAGGTAAGTACCCAAAGCCTAAACAATGGAGGGAGTAAGGGCGAATTATTGAAAACAATTTCGTCATTGCGATCCAACGCAGGAGGAGATGTATTCTCAAACACAATATATTTTCTTTTTTTAGTGCTTTCTTTTTTCTTAGTCAAAAAAGAAACAAAAAGACAAGTCAAAACGATTCCCACGCGCTCTTTTATTTTTTAAGGTTCGCAACCGAAAGAGAACTAAAGCTTTTTCGGGCTCATCTAAAAAAAATAAAATTCACCCCTAACCATCATCGCGTTTTGACAAACCCACGCGCTTTTATTCATGAGGTTTAATCTGTTTTTAAAATTAGAAATTCCATAATGCTTTAGTTTGAATCAACAGATCGTTATTGAAAATAAATACGTTACTGCATACATTGGTAATAGTGCGGCTGCTGGGGACGAACAGTGCGAACCCCCATTTTTTACTCCGTTTCCTGGGCGGGCTTGTGCGCAAAAAAATGGAGGTTGGTGTTCGTCCTTGATTTTTTTGTTTACTTTTTTTATCAAGAAAAAAAGTAAAAAGAACATAAGATGTTAGGACGATAAACAATCTCAAACATTTGCTTGAACTGGACAATTAGGTAATACACAATTACCTTATCAAGAAAAAAAGTAAAAGCAATACTACTACAAAAACTGACTCAGCCATTCAATAGCTGCATTTCTAGAGGTAAATACCTTATAAGGTATTTTAGGTTTATTAAACTGTAGGTAAAAATTAGCCACTAATTTATAAGCAAGGCTTGTCACCAATATCGCAGATGCTAAGCGCGGTACGTTTTTTTCCTGGAGAATGGCATTTTCCCTTGCTTCTTTTGTAACGGTTACGCCATCATCGGCAATAAATAAAAAAGGTACTTTTTTACCTTGTGTTATTTCATCGTAGGTCGCAAATAACTTAAGCTGCAAAGTAATATCCAGCATGGAATTCTCTTTAAATAAAACATACATAATTCCATCAGACATTAGCGCAACGTTTGCTTCCGGCAGATCTACCTCTTTAATGATATGTATGGCTTCTTGTTCCAGCATTTAGGTTTGTAAAACGCCAACGTTGTATTGTTTTGTAATAGGAGCATGATCGGCCATTTCAATACCCATGCTAATGACTTTACGTGTGTGCAAAGGATCAATAATAGCATCCAGCCATAAGCGCGAAGCCGCATAATAAGGCGTAGTTTGAGTATCGTATTTGTCTTTTGTTTTGTTATATAATTCTGCTTCTTTTTCAGGAGTAATTTCTTCGCCTTTGGCTTTTAAAGAAGCTACTTCAATTTGCACCAATACTTTGGCAGCCTGTGCGCCACCCATTACAGCAACTTGCGCTGTTGGCCAACCAACAATTAAACGGGGGTCGTATGCTTTACCACACATCGCGTAGTTAGCAGCACCGTAGCTGTTTCCTAATATGATGGTGAATTTTGGTACTACCGAGTTTGCCATGGCACTTACCAGTTTAGCACCGTCTTTAATAATACCGCCATGCTCGCTACGAGAGCCAACCATAAAGCCGGTGGCATCCTGCAGGAATACCAAAGGAATTTTTTTCTGGTTACAGTTCATGATAAAACGTGCTGCTTTATCAGCACTATCGCTGTAAATAACACCACCAAACTGCATTTCGCCTTTCTTGCTTTTTACCACTTTACGTTGGTTGGCAACAATACCAACCGCCCAGCCATCAATGCGTGCGTAAGTACACACAATCGATTGTCCGTATAGTTCTTTGTATTCTTCATGTTCGCCATTATCTACAATACGCTCAATGATCTCACGCATTTCATATTGCTTGTCGTTAAGGATACCGTAAATATCTTTAGGTTCTTTTTTAGGTAGGGCAGGGGTTTCGCGGTTAAAGCCGGCTTTATCATATGCGCCCACTTTACTCATAATGTTACGGATGCGGGTTAGGCAATCGGCATCGTCTTTACATTTATAATCGGTTACACCGCTTATTTCGCAATGCGTTGTGGCACCACCCAATGTTTCGTTATCAATGGTTTCGCCAATAGCCGCTTTCACTAAATAAGAACCTGCTAAAAAGATAGATCCTGTTTTATCCACAATCATGGCTTCATCGCTCATAATTGGTAAATAGGCACCACCTGCCACACAACTTCCCATAACGGCAGATACCTGTAAAATGCCCATACCACTCATGATGGCGTTATTACGGAAGATACGGCCAAAGTGTTCTTTGTCAGGAAAAATTTCGTCCTGTAACGGTAAATACACACCGGCGCTATCTACCAAATAAATAATTGGCAAACGGTTTTCCATGGCAATTTCCTGTGCACGTAAATTCTTTTTACCCGTTATCGGGAACCAGGCTCCTGCTTTTACAGTGGCATCATTTGCTACCACAATACATTGCTTACCACTTACATACCCAATAACGATTACTACGCCACCACCCGGGCAGCCGCCATGTTCCGCATACATTTCATAACCGGCAAAGGCACCCATTTCAAAACGGGGCGTGTCTTTATCCAATAAAAAATCAATACGCTCACGCGCACTCATCTTTCCTTGCTCGTGTAATTTTTCGATGCGTTTTTTACCACCGCCTTCGTATATTTTATTTAAGCGATGCTCCATTTGAGAAATGAGCAAACGCATTTTATCGTCGTTTTTATTAAACTCTAAGTCCATTGTGTTTTTGTTTTTTAGAAGACCAAATATAATGATTGGTTAATTATTTGAAAGGAAAATTATGAAGAAGGATTTAACAGATGAGAATAATCCCGATAGGGTAGAATACCTTATTTTATTTTTTGGGCGCCCGGGCGGGCCGTCGCTACTCGCTCTTTGTTTGCCCTGCGGTTCAAACAAAGGAGCTCAAACAAACCGCTTCGTCCCTGGCGCAGTGTTCATTTGAAATTACAACCATAGCCCCGATTGTAGCGGCATCCTTTTTGGCTGCAGCTTTGCCAAAAAGATATAGCGAAAAGCGGGAAAAAGCTCCTGATAATGATCTGTGTTAGCGGATCACGGCTGAGGAGCCTGACCCGAAGTGACGCGCCCAACTACTTTATATTAAAAACTAATAGGATGTTGCGTTTAAACGTGTTTGTTTTTTTCGTCAGGAAAAGAAAGGTATTTTTGCAAAACACTAATCAATACTACTTTGTCCGAATCTATTATATCCAAAGACAGTCAACATGTTTGGCATCCTTTTACCCATTTAAAATATGCCGAAGCTCCGGTGCAACTTGTTAGGGGAGAAGGCGCTTATTTTTATGATGCAGACGGCAATAAATTACTCGATGGCATATCGAGTTGGTGGGTTAATTTGCATGGGCATTGCCATCCCTACATTTCTCAAAAAGTAAGCGAACAGCTACATACTCTGGAGCATGCTATTTTTAGCGCCTTTACACATGAGCCTGCGGTTAATCTGGCAGAACGTTTAATAAAGCATTTACCTGATAACCAGTCTAAAATATTTTACTCCGATAATGGTTCCACAGCCGTTGAAGTAGGCTTAAAAATGGTACTTCAATACTGGCATAATACAGGTGTACAAAAGAAAAAATTCATTGCTTTCGAAAACGCCTACCATGGTGATACTTTTGGCGGAATGAGCGTAGGAGCGCGCAATGTGTTTAACAATGCCTTTGAAAATCTGTTGTTTGATGTGATCCATATCCCGGTACCAACGGCTGAAAATATAGAAGACATCAAATCAACCCTGCAATCCTGGTTTATCAATCATCATGATATTGCGGGCTTTATATTTGAGCCTTTAATACAGGGCGCTTCGGGCATGATCATGTATGAAGCGGCTCATTTGAATGAGCTGATTGCTTTATGCAGAGCGAACCATATTATTTGCATTGCCGACGAGGTCATGACAGGCTTTGGACGTACCGGAAAGTTTTTCGCCAGCGATTATTTAGAACATAAACCCGATATTATTTGCCTCTCTAAAGGGCTTACAGGCGGCTACATGCCCCTGGGAGTAACCAGTTGTGCGCAGTTTATTTATGATGCCTGTGTGAGTGATGATAAAACCAAAACGTTTTTTCACGGGCATAGCTACACGGCAAATCCAACGGCTTGCTCAGCGGGTTTGGCAAGTCTCGACCTTATGGAAAAAGAAGAGACATGGCAGCAGATAAATAGGATCTCATCGCTTCATAAATCTTTTGTGCTTAAGCATATGCAACATCCGAAACTAACCGATGTAAGATCTCTGGGAACTGTGCTGGCGCTCGAAATAAACACAGAAGAGCACACCCATTATTTGAATACCGCATCAGAAAGTATAGCCGCTTATTTTCTTAAACGTAAGATCATTGTAAGGCCACTTGGCAATATTTTATATGTAATTACTCCTTATTGCATTACCGAAAACGAATTGAAACAGGTTTACACGGTTATGGAGCAATTTCTGGCGGAATAAGGCGGTTTTAAGGGCATTATTTCTTTCATGAGAGCCGATCTGTAATTTTATTGCTTTAAATTTGCTTTAAACAGGATTAATGCTGTTTTTGGCGGGATGAGTTATAGGCCTTTGCCAATTATTTTACCAAAAATGTTTGCTTTTACGATAAAAATCCTATTTTTGAAAGCAAATTATAAGAACTAGCTCATTATGAATATTCACGAGTATCAAGGAAAAGGTATATTAAAAAGTTTTGGCGTTGCCATTCAAGAAGGTATTGTTGCCGAAACGCCTGAGCAAGCTGTAGAAGCAGCTAAGCAAGTTATGGAAACCTATAAGTGCGACGGTGTCGTGGTTAAAGCACAAATTCACGCCGGTGGACGTGGTAAAGGGGGCGGAGTAAAATTTGCACCGAACCTGGATAAAGTAAGAGAGGTTGCTACAAACATTATTGGTATGCACTTAATTACACCTCAAACCAGTGCAGAAGGTAAATTAGTAAGTAAAGTATTGGTAGCACAGGATGTATACTATCCGGGAGCAACTCCTACCAAGGAATTTTATATGAGTATCCTATTGAACCGTTCTACAGGCCGTAACATTATTATGTACAGTACCGAAGGTGGAATGGATATTGAGCAAGTGGCTGAAGCTACGCCGCATTTAATCTGGAAAGAAGAAATTGATCCTAAAGTTGGATTACGTGATTTCCAATGCCGTAAAGTAGCTTTTAACTTAGGCTTAAGCGGTAATGCTTTCAAAGAAATGACCAAATTCGTAGCGGCTTTATACAAAGCTTACGATTCTATTGATTCATCTATGTTTGAAATCAATCCTGTATTAAAAACGTCTGACGATAAAATTATTGCTGTTGATGCTAAAGTAACGATAGATGATAACGCTTTATACCGTCATAAAGATATTGAAGCAATGCGCGACGAATCAGAGGAAAATCCTGTGGATGTTCAGGCACGCAAAGCAGAATTAAACTATGTGAAATTAGACGGTAACGTTGGTTGCATGGTTAATGGTGCCGGTTTAGCAATGGCAACCATGGATATTATTAAATTATCAGGTGGTGAGCCTGCTAACTTCTTAGATGTTGGTGGTACTGCTAATGCTGAACGTGTTGAAAAAGCATTTCATATTATTTTAGGAGATAAAAACGTAAAAGCTATTTTGGTAAATATCTTCGGTGGAATTGTTCGTTGCGACAGGGTAGCACAAGGTGTTATTGATGCATACAAAAATATGGGAACTATCAATGTGCCAATCATTGTTCGTTTACAAGGAACTAATGCAGTAGAGGCTAAAAAATTAATTGACGAATCAGGATTAAAAGTATACTCTGCTATTCAATTACAGGAAGCTGCTGATTTAGTAGCTAAATTAATAGGTAAATAAATAACCCCCCAAACCCAATATATGATTATGAAACGTAAACATTTATTAATCGCTCCATTAGTGGTAGCGGGATTAATGCTTTCTTCATGCGGAGGCGATAAGCCGGAAGGTGGAGATGATGTGTCAACTGTTGATTCAACAAAAACAGAAGTAGCACCTCCTCAAACTACCGAAACGTTTTTTCAGGTTCCTTCTCCGGGCGAAATGCTGACTTTTATTAAAATGATTGGTGGAAAAACTAACAAGAACACTGCATTTTTAAATAGTCCTGATAATCAAAAAAATTACACAGATGCTAAGTCAAAGGCCTTAAACTTTGGTATTTACAGCTGCGACCTTAGCTACTGCAGTATTTTTGAGATTGGTTCCGAAGCTTTGAAATACTTTAAAACCGTAAAACAATTAGGCGATCAAATAGGTGTTTCTTCAGCTATTAAGCCTGAAGTTTTAAAACGTTTAGAAGGTAATTTGGGAAATCCCGATTCATTATCTGTTATTACAGACGATGTATACTTCTCTTCATTTGAAACTTTAGAAAGCGGTAAACAAGGCCCTACTTTATCATTAGTAGTTGCAGGTGGTTGGATAGAAAGCTTATACATAGCTACTAACTTAACCAAGTATGCCGAAAAAAGCCCTGTTATTGAGCGTTTAGCAGATCAAAAGTATACGTTGGATAACTTAGCGGAGTTTTTGAAAAAATATGAATCTGATGCAAATGTTGCTTCTGTTTTAACTCAATTTAAAGAGTTACAAGCCGAATTCGACAAGATTGGCGAAAAAGATGCTGCAACAGTTACTTCTAAAGATAAAACCAAAACCATTATCGGTGGCGGTAAAAATTTAGTAATGACTGCAGACCAGTACAAAGTGATCGTTGAAAAAATTAGTTCAATCAGAAATTCATATACATTAACTAAATAAAAACATACATATGAAAAAGATATTTATAACATTATTTTTATTAAGCGCGGTGTATTCCTTTTCACAAACTGGTGTATGCGGAAGCTTTCACCGCAAATACTGCGGCGTAGATTCTAAAAAAGGAGACAGCGGTGGCTGGAATTACAATGCGCAATCAAAAAGCGGATTGTTTAATCAGGGTATGACTTCAAAGATCCGTTGCGTTATTTATAAAGGCATGGATTACAGAATTAATGTATGCTGCGAAACGACTTTTGGTGATAAATTGAATTATAAAATTTTTGATGCTAAAACCAACGAAATTTTGTACGACAATGCTACTGCTAAAAACGAACCTTTATTTGAGTTCCAAAGTACAGCTACACGTCAGTTAATTATTGAAGTAACTGTTCCAAAAGGATCTACCGAAAAAGATGCGCATAAGCCATCTGATGCGGCTTGTGTAGGTTTGTTAATCGAACACAAAACAACGGATAAGCAAGGTTTTTCTTCTTACTAGTTAGTAACACATTATATTTATAAAAGCCATTCACCGTAAAGTGAATGGCTTTTATGTTTTAGAGAATTTCTCTCTTTTATTAGTAACTTAGAGTGGTTTTAAAGCAGACATGTTATTACGTATTAAGATTTTTTTGCTTCTTCTTCTTTTTGCAAACTCTACGGTGTTTGCCTCCGACTCGTTGTCTGTTTTAAAAAAGAGAAAACTGATCCTAGGCGCTTCATCAGTTGCTTTAACGGCCGGCTCTTTGGTTTATTTAAACCAGGCCTGGTATGCACAATATAGCTCTTCTAAATTCCATACATTTAATGATAACGACGAATGGCTGCAGATGGATAAATGTGGACATACCTTTACAACCTATCAAACCGGAAGGCTGATGATGCAGGCAATGGACTGGGCAGGCTATAATAAGAAGAAACAAGTATTGATAGGTGGTTTGAGCGGCTTTGGATATATGACTGCGATTGAAGTAATGGATGGCTACAGCTCAGGTTGGGGATTCAGCTGGGGCGATATGGGAGCCAATGCCCTGGGATGTGGCCTTGCTATTGGGCAAAAAGCATTATGGAATGAACAACGCATCCAATTAAAATTCTCTTTTTACCAAAGCCCTTTTGCAAAATACAGAACAGATCAGTTGGGTAAATCTCTGTCTACCCAAATCCTAAAAGATTATAACGGACAAACCTATTGGTTAAGTGTAAACCCTTCCAGCTTTTTAAAGAAAGATACCCGGTTCCCGAAATGGATCAATGTGGCCTTTGGCTATGGCGCCAGTGGTATGCTGGGAGCCAGGTATAACAATGTATTGGCGCAGGATAAAAACGGCAATACCTTTTATTTTAACCGTTACAGGCAGGGCTATTTATCGTTGGATGTGGATTTTACAAGAATAAAAACAAAATCGAAAGTACTTAAAGCGATATTTTCATGCATTAATATCATTAAAATTCCTTTTCCAAATTTAGAATTAAGTGAAGGGAAATTAAAATTCAATTATTATTAATCTTTTAATACTATTAAAATCTATTTATATTTAATATACTAAATTACGACTACTATGGAACTTTACACAATTAATACCGGACATTTTAAACTCGATGGTGGCGCCATGTTTGGCGTAGTACCTAAGTCTATATGGCAACGCTCAAATCCTGCCGATGAAAATAATATGTGCAGCTGGGCCATGCGCTGCTTATTAGTAAAGGATGGTAAGCGCCTTATTTTAATCGATAACGGAATGGGTAATAAACAGGACGATAAATTTTTCGGATATTATTTTTTACATGGAAATGAGACCCTCGATAAATCGCTTGCAGCAAAAGGCTTTCACAGAGACGACATTACAGATGTGTTTTTAACGCATTTGCATTTCGACCATTGCGGCGGAAGTATTTCTTACAATGCCGACAGAACAAAGTTAGAACCTGCTTTTAAAAATGCCAAATACTGGTGTAACGAAAAGCACTGGGAATGGGCTGTAAATCCTAATCCGCGTGAAAAAGCAAGTTTCTTAAAAGAAAATATTATGCCTTTAAAAGAAAGCGGGCAGTTATATTTTATAGATGCTGAAAAAGAATTTATGCCCGGTTTTGATATGTACGAAGCTAACGGGCATACAGAAGCAATGATGTTACCTGTGCTTAGCTATAAAGGAACAAAAGTTGTATTTATGGCTGACCTTATTCCGTCGGCAGGCCATTTACCATTGCCTTATGTGATGGGTTATGATGTGCGTCCTTTAAATACCTTGCAGGAAAAAGAATATATGTTAAAACAGGCTGCCGAAAATAACTGGACCTTATTTTTTGAACATGATCCTGCTATTGAGTGCTGCACGGTTTCGCACACCGACAGGGGAATAAGACTGGAAAATAAATTTGATCTGAGCGCTTTATAAGAAAGTATGGCTGTTAAAAAAACCTGCTGTGAAACAATGAAATATCATCTTGATTTTAAATGTGATATTCATAAGGACCGGTTTTTGTGTGCGGACGCTATTTTGTATAAATCGGGTAAAAATAAAAAGATAGGAATAATTATACATGATGGAGGAAGCTCCTATATAGAAATAGAATTTTGCCCATGGTGCGGTAAAAAAATAATTTAAATTTTAGCCTTAAATAAAATAATTCTCTGTTTTCATATAATTTAAAAAGCCCCTGTGTACAATACACAGGGGCTTTTTTAGGATACAGGAAAGGTATTATTTGACAACAACCAGTTTTTTTGTGATCAGTACATCGTTGTTTTTTAATTGAAAAAAGTAGATACCACTTTGTAAATGATCTGTACTTTCCTGTAAGGTATTTTCTCCAATTTGTAAGGTAACAGATCTGTTACTTACTACTCTTCCGCTAATATCTATAATGCTGATATTGCTTTCTGTTTTTTCTGAAGAGTTGATCGATACAGCAAATCCGGCATTGGTAGGGTTAGGATACAATACAACATCGTCTGAGTTAATGCCCTTGATCTCTTTCACAGAAACGTTTCCGGCAATGGTGTTTAACGTGGTATTGGTAATAACAGGCGCATTGTAGTCGAAATAAATGGCAGCGGTGTTTTTAATTTTTGTACCCGCTGTTAAATTCTTTTTCAATTTAATAGAGTAGGTAAACATGCCTGAGCTCATGGCATCGCCATAGGTTGATTTCCATGGTAAATTGATGTTATCAAATTTAAATTTAACAACGCCGTTTTCATTTATCGAAGTAGTATAGCTTTTGTCTGAATAACCCGGACGTAGTGTTTGAATATCCAGATGAGAATCTATAGAATCAATTACGACAATATTCTGCGCGTAATACGTCCCTTCGTTTTGGAAATGCACCACATAGGTTAAAACCGAATCGTTATTGGTAATGTAGCCTTGCGGGCCTGTTCCTTTAGGACTTACTTCTTTAAAGTTAGGGTCGAAAGAGCTCACCACATATGCCTGATGGTTATTCACATTATTCCATGGTGTGTTATCTGTTAACCAGGTTGTTGAAATTGGTGCCGCATGTGCAATGGTATCATAAAAGTTTACAAGCGTATTGATAGGAATATTAGTAGGTACGTTGTAGTTGATGAAAGATGCTGTTGCAGCTCCTGCGTTTAATACAGGGAACCCGGATGTAATGCTGTACCAGTTAGGATACATACCTGCATTTTGCTGGGTTAAAGCCCATGGCGTACAGTTGTTATAAGATAACTGCCCGTCGTGTGTGTAGCTTAACTGCGCATTACTTTCGGTAACGGTTCCTTCATTCTGTACAATTACTTTTTGGTGGTAAATATTGCCCGGTACAGGCTGATTCAGATTTGTAGTAATAATATGAAGGTCGTGAATAGGAACTATGTTATTAGCAAAGTTAACCGGTGTTGTGCATCCCGCACCTGCCGTTACAGATACAGCCGTATTGTTAACCTGGCAGCTTGCCAAAGGATAAATTTGCTGAACCGATTCCGTTATGGTGTAAGTGCCTGTTGGTGCATTAAAGCTATATACGCCATTGGCATTTGTATAAGCATAGCCCAGTCCGCTGCAGTGAATTTGTATATTATTAATACCGTTTTCGCCTGCATCACGCACACAGTTACTATTGGCATCGGCATAAACCGTTCCTGTAATGGTGCAATAGCAGGAATTATTAGCGGCATTATATCCCACATTTGTCATGCTGTTAGAACTATTATGGCAACCATTGGCATCGGTTACATACACATAATAATATCCTGTAGTTAAACCTGTAGCAGTAGGGCCTGTTTGTGCGTTAGACCATGTATAAGTATAAGGAGCTGTTCCTCCGGTTGCATTAGCATGAGCAGAACCATCGGCAGCAAAAATGCAGGATGCCTGAGAAGAAGTAAAACCTACCTGCACAGGTGATGATTGTGTAACAGAACCATATTTGGTAACTGTACAACCCACGGCATCTTTCATAACACAGCTGTAGTTTCCTAACGCAGCATTATTTATCCCTGCGGTTGTAGCACCATTATTCCAGGTATAGGTAAAAGGACCGTTGCTGCCAGATACAGTAGCAAATAAATTAGCGGTGGTAGCCGGACAAACAGCAGTGGCACTGTTAATGTTAGCAGTAATGGTGCTTACAGGAGGAATAAAGGCGGCCCCTGTTCTGGTGCAGCCAACAGCATCTGTTACAGTAAACGCATAATTACCGCTTGCTCTGTTAGAAATAGATGTTCCGGTTACACTTGTAGGATAAATATTCCATACGGTTGTATAAGGTGCCGTACCACCGCTCGCTGTTACAGTAGCTGAACCGGTGCTTAAAGTACATGAGCTTGCTGAAGCGCCATAAGTAACATTAACAGGCGTTGTTGAACTGATATAAGGAGAGCCAGTTCCCAGGCAACCATTAGCATCCGTAATCTGCACCGTGTAATATTGATTTCCTGCTAAACCTCCTATGGTGGATGTTGTAGCGCCATTGCTCCATAAATAACTGTAAGGAGCTGTTCCGCCGCTTGCAAAACCAATAATACTTCCGTTGTTTTGTACGCAGGTGGCATTTGTAACGCTTGAATTAACGGAAAGAGTTATGGCCTGTTGTACATAATAATAGCCTGTATTAAAACAGCCTTGTGCATCCGTCACAGTGCAGTTATAACTTCCCATAGATAAACCGCTAATACTTTGTGTATTGGCGCCATTAGTCCATAAATACGTATAAGGCAATGTACCGCCTGATGCCGTGGCTAATGCAGTCCCGTTTGTACAATTGGCAGTAGTACCGGTCATATTAACGTTAACAGGAGAGCTATTGTTTATATAAACGCCAATACCCGTTGAGTAAGAATAAGCCACTTTACACCCCATCCCATCTGTAACAGCCACTGAATATTGGCCTGCCGGAACAGAAGCCGGATTAGTAGCATAAGATTGTAAGGTAGTGACATTTACAAACTGGTAGGAGAAAGGAGCCGTTCCTCCGATGATATTGCTTACTGTTATAGAGCCCGGTGCAGGGCAAACAGTGCTTGTAGCTGCTACAGAGTAAGTAAAAGGTAATGTAAAATTAATGGTATCTGTTGCCGAATTACTACCGGATGTGGCAATAACCCGCACTCTGCTTTGGCCGCCCCATGGATATGGTGGTTCTATTGCCGGTATACCGCTGTAAATATCTGTAGTTGAATTTACATTACTATGTGTTGTGTTTGCCATCCAACTATCATTTAAGTAGTAGGAATACGTAATAGGAAGTGCAAGCCCCGTAGTAGAAACCGTAACCTGTCCATTGTTGTTACAAGGCTGCGTATTAATTGTAATCGTAGCCGTTTGAGCGTTAAGATTAGCTACACCTATGGTGATACATGCTAATATGGAGAGTAGTTTTTCTTTCACGATAATTAAGGTTTAATAATTTACTGTAAAAATAAATCAGGGTACCGCCGTTTAAAAATCGTTTTTACTGAAATATTATGTACCTACGGCCTAATAATATTCAGTGCTTACGGACCGTTAACTCAATAAGTTTGTATGTTAATGCTTAATTAAAGAACTTTTGGCAGGAATAAATTTAAATTTCCGAAGCTTAATTTAAAAAATCTTATGCAGACAAATTAAATTTTTCGCTTAACCAAACAGGGTATTTTACAATATTTGTACTGTTTTGCTTATAATTTGTATGACAAAAGGTGGTAGTTAATGCCCTGCTGGCTTTATTGTTTTCAAAAGAATATTTATCCACCAGCTGTTTTATCAGATTCAGAAAATCAAGATCCTGCTTATATTCCGCAGATGCCAGTGTGGATTTGTATGTTTTAAGAAGTCCGGACGTCAGTTTTAAACTGTATTCAAAATCTTTTTGTTCAATCCGTAAAACAATTTCTAAAATAATAATTTTTAATTTAAAGCCTTCATCAATACCATTAAAAAGCTTGTGGCTGTAGAGTTTTACAAGATGGGTTAAGGCCGTTTTATAGTTTTTTAATTCGAAATATGCTCCCGCCAGGTTAAGGTAAATATATCCTAAATGATCGGGGTGATTGGCGATGGAGGCATTTGTTTTTGCTTCATTCAACACTTCAATGGCTTTTAAAGGATTAACTACAGAGTAATTATTTGCCAGCGCATTGTAATAAAAAAACACATAGTTATTGTACAGCATGTTTTTAAACTCTTTCATGGCTTTATGCAATAGCTCTGTATATTCCAGAGCAAGTATGTGTTTTTTATTGGCAGCAAGTGTATTACAAATATAGGCCAGCATCTGTAGTTTTATGGAGTGATTGCCTTTTGAAAAATAATTATTTTCAATAAACTCGTTATAGGTTGTAATGGTATATTGCTCGAGCGAAATAAAATCTTTTTTGGAAAGTAACAACCTGCTAATAGCATTGTAAGCCTTTATTTTAAAAGCTAAATTGTTCTTTAATTCCTTTTTGGTATTGAGGTCTTTAATGGCTTTATTTAAAACAGTAAGCGTATTCTTTTTTGTTTTGGCAAATGTCTGATTTCGTTTCAGTTCATAGATAATATCAGCCAGCGCATCGTCCAGGGTCCTTATATGATCCAGTTTTGTTCTGTTCTCGTTACGTTTGTGCTTATAAATAACAGGAGAAATATCGCCATACTGAACCGATACATTTATTTGCTCATTATAAATCATATCCAGTAGGGTGAAGTCCTGCATTTCCAGTGCCTTTTTTTCAGCTTTGTTAAGGTGATACACCGCAACTTCCCACTCATTTTTAGAAACATATATTTTATATAAGCTCAGTTCGCCGTAAATAAAATGAATATCGGTTTCTTTAAAATAAAACTGAACCAGGCTGTTGTTTATTTCCAATAACAGCCTGTTCTTTAACTGGTAATATACATTACGACTGGTGGCATCGGGGTATAGTTTTTTGCAGATGGCATTATCATCCAGGTCGTGATCTGCCGTTTTTTTTACCATATCAAATAACAAAATATCCTTTCTGTTATTGGTTGCCTGCGTACGATTTGCGTATAGTTTATAGTTGATTATTTCCTCTTTCGACATTGAAATAATCGATTTTTGTAGAATATTCATGTTTTTGTCTGCATAATATTTCTGTAAAATAAATAATAAAATACCAATTAAAATAAATAAATTCGTAATAACATATATCAAATTAAATTATCATGTTAAGGTTTGTCATACTGGCTCTTATTTTTTTGTCGCATTTTTTGTCCGTAAAGGCACAATCTGTAGGCATATTGAATAGCACATTAACTGCCAGCCCCAGTAATACCGTTACCGATGGCACATCTATTTCCATATACGGAATAGCCCAAAACACCGGTTCTACTGCCATCACAAACTATTTGCACTTTAATCTTGCTATCGATACCAGCAGTACTTCTACACCAAAATACTACTGGCGTTCTACGGTTACTTATTCGGTTACCAATTTTGCTCCCGGAGCAACACATACCTTTGTTGTAACAGATGTGGCGTCAACAACCAACAGCTACAAAGTTGGCGGAAATGGCACTACCGTTATTGTATGGCCTATAGCCGGAGCAGTAACCAATTCTGTAACGACACATGATACTGCCCGAACGATTATTTATATTGCGGTTCCTAACATAAATGGCATCAGGGAGTTTGAGTTATCGCCTATACTCTTAAAAAATCCGGTAAACGAAAATATTATTTTAAATTATGATGAGTCTGTTTACGAACGGGTGGAGCTTATCAATATGGAAGGACAATGTGTGAAAAACGCCATTAAAGAGAATATCCTGCAGGTTACAGATTGCAGTAAAGGCTTATATTTTCTGCGGTTCTATCACCGGGATCATATTCATTTTGTAACCAAGAAGATCATGATACAATAGCAAATCCGCTTTTTGTTAAGGGCAACTGTGTATTTTATTTCTCAAAAGAGCAAGAGATAAAATTCCCTATTTACTTTTATTCATCGTGTTTTCAGCTGTTTTAAAAATTTCGGTAACAATTTTCTTCTATCCTTTACAGGCAGCTGATTTGAATGGGATCATTAACTAACATTAATGAAATTATGATCATCACGGCAATTGTTTTCTTTTCGCTCGCAGCAATAATAGGTATGGTATTATTATCCTTTGTTATAAAAGGAAAAAGACCTTCTAGAGCGCTGGTTCTTACACATGGGCCCTTGGCACTTGTCGGTATTATTCTTTTAATTTGTTATTCTGTGAAAAATAAGCCAAATCCTATAGATGCCCTTATTTTGTTTTTAATAGCCGCCAGCGGAGGGATTATTTTGGTTGCGCACGATCTGATGGGAAAAACAATTCCAAAATGGCTGGGCATTCTTCACGGTTTAATTGCAGTGGGCGGTTTTGTCTGTTTACTGATGTTTCAAATAAGCCGGGAGTTTTAATTCATAATCAACTCCGGTAAACCAATAGGGGCCGAGTCAAAAAAGGCCAATTCAAAAATCTCAACTTTCACGTATTTTATGATCGGAAACGTTGCCAGGATGTCCATAACATCTGTTTGATCTTTGGCTTGTATAGTTACCCATAAGTTAATGCGGGTCATGTCGAGGGCATAATTCAGGATAACATGTTTTTCTAAAAGCTCATTTACTTTTTGGTATTGTTGCGGTATCAACGCAGCAAATCGGGTACTGAATATTTCGGGTAGTTTAATATGTACCTGAAAAACGTCTAATGTTTGTAATGCGCTCATTTTTGGTTTATAAATTATAGTAAAAGTAGTGAAGCAATACTGAATTTGAGTTAAATTTGTCGAAATTTAGAAAAAATAAGAATTAACATACTATGGGACGTATTTTTCAAACCCGAAAAGCAACAATGTTTAAACGCTATGCTAAAATGGCAAAGCAGTTTACCAAAATAGGAAAAGAGATTGTAATGGCAGTAAAGGTGGGAGGGCCTCATCCTGAACTAAATCCAAGGTTAAGAGCCTGTATTGCCAATGCTAAGGCTGTAAATATGCCTAAAGCCAATATCGATGCCGCTATTAAACGCGCTTCAGAAAAAGATACGAGTAATTACGATGAGATCATTTACGAAGGATACGGCCCTTTTGGCGTTCCCGTATTAGTCGAATGCGCTACCGATAACCCAACCCGTACCATTGCCAATTTACGCGTGTATTTTAGCCGTGCCAATGGTTCTGTAGGTACTACCGGTTCGGTAAGTTTTATGTTTGAGCGTAAGGGACTGTTTAAAATAGATTCCACAGGCTTAAATGCAGATGATGTAGAGTTGGATTTGATCGATTATGGGGCAGAAGAGCTTACATGGGATAATGAAACCAATGAATTAATTGTACAGGTGGCGTTTACTGACTTTGGTATGATGCAGGCCGGTCTGGAAGAGAAAAAATATACGGTAAAAGAAACTATCAAAACATTTATTCCTGCTACAACCAAAGAATTGACAGAAGAGCAGGAAGAGGAATTTAAGAAAATGATCGATAAAATGGAAGATGATGATGATATCATGTCTGTTTATCACAACATTGCTTAAATTTTTGCCGGCATTGCCCGGGTCTTTTTAATTTTAACCGAAGAATTTTTTTGTGGAGAAGAAATGGAACATACACCAGGTAAATAGCGAAGCAACCGTTGCTTCTTTACAAAAAGCTTTAGGTGTTGACGAGATCATTGCTAAGCTATTGGTATTACGTGGTATCAATACCTTTGACGAATCTAAAACATTTTTTCGCCCTTCGCTCGATATGCTGCACGATCCTTTTTTAATGAAAGGAATGACCACTGCCATTGAAAGAATTGATAAAGCCATTGCCAACAACGAAAAAGTACTCATTTTTGGTGATTATGATGTAGATGGTACAACCTCTGTGGCGCTCGTTTATAGTTTCTTTAAAGATTATATAGGCCGGATCCGCTATTATATTCCCGACAGGTATACCGAAGGATATGGTATTTCTTTTCAAAGCATTGATTATGCTGCAGAAAATCACTATTCATTGATCATTGCGCTGGATTGCGGAATCAAGGCAAACGATAAAATTGATTATGCCAATAGCAAGAACATTGATTTTATTATTTGTGACCATCATCTCCCGGGCGACGAAATTCCAAGGGCTGTAGCTGTATTGGATCCCAAGCAGCACGATTGTCCCTATCCTTTTAAAGAACTTGCCGGCTGTGGCATAGGCTTTAAACTGGCTCAGGCATTCTGTATCAGAAATAGCGTTGATGAAAAAGACGTTTTTAAATATTTAGACCTTGTTGTAACAAGCATTGCATCCGATATTGTGCCTATAACAGGCGAAAACAGGGTGCTGGCTCATTTTGGCTTAAAGAAATTAAATTCCGATCCATCGCCGGGTTTAAAATCGCTGATCGCTTTAAGTAAAGCAGAAAAAGAATTGGATATTACCGCTTTGGTTTTTACCATAGGGCCGCGCATTAATGCCGCAGGGCGTATAGAGCACGGTTCAAAAGCAGTGGAACTTTTGATTTGCTCTGAAGAAGAAGCGGTAAATTTTTCTCAAAAATTAAATATTACCAATGCTCAACGTCGCGACCTTGACCTTGGAACAACGGATGAAGCCTTACTGATACTCGAAAACGATGTTATTACACCTTACCGCAAATCAACGGTATTGTTTAATCCCCTGTGGCATAAAGGCATTGTAGGTATTGTAGCATCAAGGGTTATCGAAAAATATTACAAACCTACCATTATCCTTACCGAATCAAACGGTATGGTTTCGGGTTCGGCACGTAGTGTAAAAGATTTTGATGTGTATGCCGCCATTGAGAGTTGCAGCCATTTATTGGAGCAGTTTGGCGGACACAAATTTGCAGCCGGACTTTCGCTTAAAAAAGAAAATGTTCCTGCTTTTATTGAAGCTTTCGAAAGACAGGTAGCGGCTACCATACAGGATCATATGCTGATACCAATGGTAGAAATTGATGTGGAAATGCAATTAGACGATGTAAACGAAAAAATGGTGCGCATTTTAAATCAGTTTGCTCCGCATGGGCCGCACAATATGACTCCTGTGTTTTTTAGCAAAGGCGTGTTAGATACGGGCTATGCAAAAGTAGTGGGCGCAAATCATTTAAAACTGGAAGTGTATCAGCAAAATTCCAAATTAACAAAAATAGAAGCCATTGCCTTTAATAAGGCGGATTATCTCCATTTTTTTAAACGGAATATCCCGGTCGATATCGTTTATAAAATAAAAGAAAACGAATTCAGGGGAAACACCTCTATTCAATTGGTTATTGATGAAATAAGGCCTTCCTAAATTTTTTCAGGCAAATTATTTTAATTTGTTCAACTTAAAATTTAAACCTATTTTTAAAGAGATGAATTCACTCGATTTATTTTCAAATTGCTACAAAGGTAAAAAGGTATTGATTACAGGCCATACCGGTTTTAAAGGATCGTGGATGTCTGTTTGGCTTAAAGAACTGGGAGCTGAAGTATATGGCTATGCCCTGAATGCCGCTTCCGAAAAAGACAATTTTATAACCACAGGCCTGGCTCAAAAAATGCATCACAAAATTGGAGATGTAAGAAACAAAACAGACCTCGAAGCCTGGTTTAATGAAGTAAAGCCGGATATAGCCTTTCATTTGGCTGCACAGCCTTTAGTGATTGATTCCTATAACGATCCGCATTATAATTTCGAAACCAACTTAATGGGAACGGTTAATTTTTTTGAAGCCGTAAGGAATTGTCCTTCTGTAAAAGTGGCTATTAACGTTACAACCGATAAGTGTTATCAAAATAATGAATGGATGTGGGGCTACCGCGAAAACGATGCGATGGGCGGCGATGATCCGTATAGCGCGTCGAAAGGCTGTTCCGAATTGATCACAAACTCCTATATAAAATCTTTTTTCAGTAAAGAAAATACTGCTCATGTAGCTTCCGGCAGGGCAGGGAATGTGATAGGCGGTGGCGATTGGGCCGATAACCGAATTATCCCCGATATGATCAGGGCATACGAATCCAATCAAACCTCTTCCATCCGTAACCCCAATTCAGTAAGGCCCTGGCAGTTTGTACTGGAGCCTTTATTCGGGTATTTAAAGCTGGCCGAAAAATTACTATCTAACGGAAAATCATTTGCAGGCGGTTGGAATTTTGGTCCCGCAGCTTTCGAAAATTATAGCGTAGGTGATGTTGTAAATGAGGTTAGAAAAAATATTCCTTCCATTAAAATAGATGCGCCACAAGTAACAGAAAAATTACACGAAGCAGGTTTATTGAAACTGGATATTACCAAAGCTGTGAATTTCCTGGGATGGAAGCCGAAGTTAAACTTTGAAGAAACCATTAAATTTACCATTGACGGCTATTTGCAGGAACTGGATTCAAAAAATAACATTTATAATTGCAGGGTAGAACAGATAAAACACTATTGTAGTAAGTAATTTTTTAGAGGATAAGTCATAGAGCATATTCTTTTATTACAATTAAAAGTAAAATTTAGAAAATAAACATGTCAAAAGCATTAGAACTAAAAAGCCAGATACATTCTTTAATTGAGCAGTATCACAAAGAAGTATTTAAAGAAAAACAATTTGTTGCGGGCGAATCAGCTGTTCCTGTAAGCGGAAAAGTATTTGACCATAAAGAATTGCAATATATTACCGATTCGGCTCTGGATGCCTGGTTTACAACAGGTCATTTCAATACGGAGTTCGAAAAGAAACTGGCTAAATACATTAATGTAAAATCATTAATTACTGTAAACTCAGGGTCTTCAGCTAATTTAGTGGCGTTTTCAACGCTAACTGCCAAGGAATTGGGTGATGAGGCCATTAAACCGGGAGACGAAGTTATTACGGTTGCAGCGTCGTTTCCAACTACAGTTAACCCTATTTTGCAATACGGAGCCATTCCTGTTTTTTTAGATGTTACTATTCCTTATTATGAAATTGATGTAACTCAGTTAGAAGCGGCACTAAGCCCTAAAACCAAAGCGGTAGTGGTAGCACACACTATGGGGAACGTGTTTAATTTAGATGTCATTACTGCCTTTTGCGAGAAACATAATCTCTGGTTAATGGAAGATTGTTGTGATGCATTAGGAGCAACCTATAACGGAAAACATGTTGGAACCTTTGGCGATGTAGCAACTCTGAGCTTTTATCCGGCACATCATATTACGATGGGCGAGGGTGGAGCTGTATTTACATCAAATTCAAAGCTTAAAAAAATAATGGAATCGTTCAGGGATTGGGGACGTGATTGCTGGTGTGAACCCGGGAAAGACAATACCTGCGGATTACGTTTTTGTCAGCAACTAGGCGATTTGCCAATGGGTTACGATCATAAATACATTTATTCGCGTCAGGGGTTTAACCTTAAAATTACAGATATGCAGGCTGCTTTAGGCCTTGCACAGCTTGAAAAACTCGATGAGTTTGTAAAAATACGCAGGCATAATTTTGACCAACTGAAAACTGTTTTAGCAAAACATACTAATAAATTAATATTACCGGAGGCCACTCCAAATGCTAATCCATCCTGGTTTGGTTTTTTAATAACCGTAAAAAAAGACGCAGGTATTACCCGTAATGAGATCATTGAAAAATTAACGGAGAAAAAAATTGCTACCCGTTTATTATTTGCCGGCGATCTTCGTAAGCAGCCTTATTTCAAGGATGTGAACTACCGTGTGGTAGGCGAACTTCAAAACACAGAAACTATTGTGAACGATACCTTCTGGATAGGTGTAACGCCTATGGTAAACGACGATATGATTGCCTATATGGGCAAATGTTTCGATGAGATCTTAGGGTAATCTGGTTTTATAAGTATGAAACTCCGGGGATTTGCCATTGTTCTCATATTCTTTTTGGTTTTGTTTTCCAAAAAGAGTAACGCACAGATTGATTCATCCATTGTCTTAAATTTTGATTTTAATGATCATAATTACAGAGAAAAAAATGATCAGGTAATCACAAGCCCGGTTGGAGTATCATTGGTAGAAGACAGGTTTGGAAACAAACAATCGGCATTATACTTACATGGCCATACAAACAGTTATTTCTCGCTCGGTAAAGTATCATCGTTAAAACCGGTTAAAGGAACAGTTTCTTTGTGGGTAAACCTTGAGAGAAAAGTATATGCCGGTTGTGGCTATGAATCCAATCCTATTCTTATTACCAAGAATTCAAAAAACGAGGATTTTAATGATGCTTATTGTCTTTTTTATGATTTTAAGAGTGATCGGTTTATGATCTTTTCTTCTAAAGATTCCACTAAACAAGCAGGCGTTAATTCTGTTGAAACAGTTCGCTTTAACCGCTGGTATCATTTAGTATTTACATACGATGATAATCATATAGCATTTTATGTAAATGGAGAATTACAATTAAGTTCAAAGAAAGATTTCAGGACAAAATTTGATCCATTGGATTCTGTAAATGTTGGGAATGGCGTCAGTAAAAAAAATGACCGCTATATGAGAGGGACTGTAGATGATATTGCCATTTTTCATAGAGTATTGACTGTTAAGGAAATTCAGGATCTTTATGATGCACCAAATCCTAATAAATTAAAAAATATATTTAATGAAATATTTAAATATGGGATTATTATTCTTGTTTTAATAATAGTGATCATTACATTGATCATCAGGAATAGAAATAATCTGAAAAAGCAAAAAGAAAATTTTGAACTTCTTAATAAAATAACCGAATTAGAGCTAAAAGTTATTAAGGCGCAGATGAATCCTCATTTTATATCAAATTGCCTTGCAGCTATACAGGAGTTAATTTATATCAATAATATTGATAAAGCAGGACAATACATTGCTAAGTTCAGCTATTTTTTAAGGCAGGTGTTAAACTATTCTGATAAAAATTATATAACGGTTAATGAAGAGGTTGAAATCATAAAGCTAAACGTAGAGCTTGAGCAGCTTAGGTTTAAAAATAAGTTTGAATTTCAATTACATATAGATGAACAATTGGATGCAAACGAAATTTTGGTTCCCGCTTTGATTACCCAGCCCTTTATTGAAAATGCCATATGGCATGGCTTATTACCTTTAAATGAGATTAGAAGGCCTGTACTTAAAATAACTGTAACTTTAAAAAACTCATTGCCGCAAATTGAAATTGAAGATAATGGAGTGGGCAGGGATTTAAATAAATTAAACAACAGTAATTCGAAAGGCACAAAATTGATCATAGATAAAATTGAAAGTCTTAACCGCCAATCGGGTAATTCAAATCATAAATTGGAGATCATTGATTTAACCGATGAGCATAATAATCCGATAGGAACCCGGGTTATAATTCATTTAGACAGAGTAAAATAATGAATCCGGTAAAAGCTATAATCATTGATGATGAGGAACATAACAGAAATGTTTTGAAAACCTTATTGGACAGGCATTGCAGAGGTATAGAAGTAATTGCAGAAGCAAATAGTGCAGATGATGGCTTTCGTAAAATTAGTACACTGCATCCTCAGCTAATTTTTTTAGATATTAAAATGCCTTCAAAAAGCGGTTTCGACCTTTTAAAGATGTTTGATGAAATTAATTTTGAGGTCATTTTTG
>JAZJZF010000038.1:0-27911 GCA_040389965.1 Bacteroidota bacterium | reverse complement strand
GTTTAATGAATATGCCATAACCGCTTTCGAGTTTAATGCTTTGGGTTATATTTTAAAACCTATTGATTTTTCGAAATTGATAAACGTGGTAGACAAAGCCATTTTGAAAATAAGTTCCAGTGAAAAAAGCGCTGATGTTTTCCAGTTTATTAAAACACTCGAAGATAAGAATGATTTAATCAGTAAGATCCCTGTTCATAATAACGAAAAAGTAATTTTATTAAACATCAATGAGCTTGTTTCGGTAGAAGCGCAGATCGATATTTGTGAATTAAAGGTACTTGACAAGAAGCAGTATTATTCAAGCAAGGATCTGAAGCTTTTTGAAGATATGCTCGAAAAGATAGGGGATTTTATAAGAGTTAATAAGAGTGTAATCATTAATGTGAATCACATTAAAGCATACAGCAAAGGAGAAATCTGTATTATTGAAATGATCAATGACTCTGAGTTTGAAGTTTCCCGGCGTAAAAAAACAGAAGTGTTGAGAAAAATAAGATTCGTTTGATGTGTTAAAAAGGCTTTACATAAAAACAGCCAAAGCCATTTCGTAGCCCTTTAATCCAAACCCGCTAATGCTACCCATGCAATGTTTACCAAGGTAAGACACATGTCTGTAATCTTCACGGGCAAATATATTACTGATGTGTACTTCAATAACAGGTGCTTTTATTCCGGCAACAGCATCCGCAATAGCAATAGAAGTGTGTGTGTAGGCACCGGCATTTAAAATAATGCCATCGTAGCTAAAGCCTGTTTCGTGTAGTTTATTAATAAGCTCTCCCTCTACATTGCTTTGAAAATAAGTAAGTTCAGCGGAAGGAAATTTCAATTTTAATTCTTCAAAATAATTTTCGAAAGATTCTGTACCATAAACTTCTTTTTCCCTTATACCTAAAAGATTCAAATTTGGGCCGTTGATTATTGCTATCTTTAACACGTTATTTTGATTTAGTATTCAACCAAATTTAGGCATTACTCTGAAACTTTGGAAAACAAATATCAGCGATTTTAAATATTACCTTCAGGTGGAAAAATCCCTGTCCGAAAACTCGGTTGTTTCCTATGAGAGCGATATTGAGAAATTGATGGCTTTTGTTGAATTGTACCATCCTTCAAAAACACCGGCCGATATTACGTTAAAAGACCTGCAGGAATTCCTGAAATATATTTCGGAATTTCATTTTACAGAAACTACGCAATCACGCATTATTTCAGGGATCAAGCACTTTTTTAAATTTCTGATCCTCGAAAATTACATTCAAAATAATCCTGCTGAATTACTGGAAACTCCGAGGATAAAAAGGAAGTTGCCTGTGTTTTTAAGTGTGGAGGAGATTGACCAAATGCTGGGTCTGATTGACAGGAGCACGCCCGAAGGCGAACGTAATTTGGCCATGCTGGAAACCATGTACAGTTGTGGTTTAAGGGTTTCCGAATTAATTTCGCTGAAGCAAAGCGATCTGCATAGAAACGATGGCTTTATCAGTGTGATTGGTAAAGGAGATAAACAGCGCCTTGTACCCATTGGTAAATCTGCCTTGCGTTTAATAGATAATTATATTACCCACCACCGGAGTCATATTGCCGTGAAAAAAAACAGCGAGGATATGATCTTTCTAAGTAAACGCGGAACCCCCATTACCCGGCAAATGGTATTTTACGTGATAAAAGACCTGGCTGAAAAAGCGGGAATCAGAAAAATATTGAGTCCGCATACTTTCAGGCATTCCTTTGCCACCCATTTAGTGGAAGGAGGAGCCGATTTACGTGCCGTTCAGGAAATGCTGGGGCATGAAAGTATTACTACCACAGAGATCTATACCCATCTGGATCAATATTTTTTAAGGGAAAACATCCTAAGTTACCACCCCAGAAATAAAAAATAGCGTTTTTAAAGACCAAGCGGCGGCATTGAAAATTTATCTGTATATAGTAAGTTAACTTACTATATTTGTACTGATAATATATTTATTTACTATTTAAACAGAAACATGATGCGGACAAAATCTCATTCAATCGTTACCAAAGAAGTAACAAAAGAACAGTTGTGGAAACTTTTTTCAAACGTAAATCAATGGCATACCTGGGATGCAGGAGTTGAATATGCTAATCTGGAAGGTGAATTTGAAAAAGGAAATTATTTTATTTTAAAACCCAAAGGCGGGCCAAAAGTGAAAATTAAACTTATTGAAACTTCAAAAAATAAAAGCTTTACAGATTACACAAAGTTTCCTTTGGCAAAAATGTATGGTAAACACGAGTTTACGGAAACCCCGGATGGTTTAAAAATAACAACAACCATGACGGTGGAAGGTATTCTTGGATTTTTGTGGAGAAAATTAGTAGCACAGGGAATAGCCGATGCCATGCCGGTTGAAATGCAGGCACAGGTGCAACATGCAAAAACATTGTAATGGAAACAAAATACTGGATAGCCGTAATTTCTAAAGAACATGCTATGCGTGTTATCTTTGGCGGATTTACACAGGTTTGTCATGGTAAAGAGGCTCCTTTAAAGAGGATGAAAAAGGGCGATGGATTTTTGATCTATTCGCCCAAAATAACCATGACAGGAAGCGATAAATTACAATCTTTTACAGCAATAGGGGAGGTGATGGATGAATCCATTTATCCTTTTCAAATGAGTGATGATTTTATTCCTTTCCGTCGGAATATAAAGTTTTATGATTGTCATGAAATCTCTATCTTGCCATTCATTAATGATCTTGAATTTATTCAAAATAAAAAATCGTGGGGATATCCTTTCCGGTTTGGATTTTTCGAGATCCATAAAAAAGATTTTGACCTGATCAGTTCTCATTTATTGAAATAAAAATACTTTATTATACCAAAGAATAATATTAACATATGAAATCACCCGATAATACATTTGGCTTTGAAGCGGCAGAAGACAGCCCCGGTTTTTTATTATGGCAGGTGACTAATTTATGGCAACGTGAAATTAAAAAAGCGCTTGAGAAATATGACCTCACACATTCGCAATATGTACTATTAGCAAGCATTCATTGGTTAACGCTTCATAAGCAGGATGTAACACAGGTTGTATTGTCTTCTAATACAAAAATTGATCCTATGACTACATCAACCGTTTTGCGTACGCTTCAAACCAAAGGATTCATCAAACGAGAGGAACATTCTACCGATACAAGAGCTAAGACAGTTGCTTTAACGGAAGAAGGAAAAAAAGTAATTAAACAGGCCGTAGTAGCTGTAGAGAAATTTGACGCAGAATTTTTTGAGCCTCTGGGTAAAAAGACACCTGAATTCAATAAAAAACTAATGTCGTTATTGGAGCAAAAATAGTTTATACCTGCAACGCAATTTAAACTTAAGCTTTCTCAATGATGGCAGCGTAGCCTTGTCCAACACCAATACACATGGTAACCAGCGCGTATTTTTTATTCTGAAGGTTTAGCTCAATTGCAGCCGTGTTAATGATTCTTGCACCGGTCATTCCCAAAGGATGTCCTAAAGCAATGGCACCACCGTTAGGATTAATACGCGAATCTTTGTCATCAAGCCCCCATAAACGTGTACAGCCTAATGCCTGTGATGCAAAAGCTTCGTTTAGTTCAATAATATCAATATCGTTCCAGGTTAAATTTGCTTTTTTAAGCGCTTGTTTTGCAGCCTCTACAGGGCCTAATCCCATAATGCGTGGCTCAATACCAACAACGGCACTGCTCACAATTCTTGCCAAAGGCTGTAAGTTATAGGATTTAATAGCGTGTTCGTTTGCCAGTAAAATAGCAGCAGCGCCATCATTTAAACCTGCAGCATTTCCGGCAGTAACACTTCCGTCTTTTTTAAACGCAGGTTTTAATTTTTGTAAACCTTCCAGGGTTGTTGTTGGTTTTGCAAATTCATCTTTATTAAAAATAAGAGCATCTCCTTTTTTTTGCGGGATCTCTACTGAAATAATTTCTTTTTCGAAACGGCCTGCAGCAGTTGCTTTTGCTGCTTTCTGCTGACTCCACAAAGCAAAAGCATCCTGGTCTTCGCGGCTTACTTTTTGCATTTCCGCTACATTCTCTGCTGTATCGCCCATGGCATCAACGCCATACTGTTCTTTTAATTTCGGATTAATAAACCTCCAGCCAAAGCTACTGTCAAACAGTTGTTGGTCTCTTCCAAAAGCAGAGCCCGCTTTACTCATTACCAATGGCCACGGGTCATGTTTTCAACACCCGATGAGATCATTAAATCTGCATCCCCTAATTGTATATACCTTGCAGCATCTATTGTAGCGCTTAATCCGGAAGCACATAAACGGTTTACAGTTTGCCCCGGAACACTAACCGGTAAGCCGGCCATTAAAGAAGCCATACGTGCCACGTTACGGTTATCTTCCCCAGCCTGGTTGGCACAACCCATAATTACATCCGCTACTTTTGTCCAGTCAACCGTAGGATTTTTTTTCATGAGTTCCTTTAATACCAAAGTTGCCAAATCATCTGTACGGATTGTGGAAAGCGAGCCTCCAAAGTTTCCTATAGGAGTTCTGACACCATTTATAATGTAAGCCTGTTGCATAATATCAATTTTAAAATGTGCTACAAAAATATTGTTTTTGTTGGGATAGGTTTAAAAATAATACCATTTTTGAGTCTCTACTCATTAAATACCTTTGTTTAAAAGATTTTTAGATTTTTGGCATACTAAAGTCGCCTAATTTTCGTTTCTTTGTTGTTGAAAGACAATAATTTAACGTTTTCTCTTTGAAGAAATTGAGGTCATATATTTTGTTACTTACGGCTTTTTTTGTGCTCACGAACATGAATGCACAGGTAGGGCCGCCTTCTTTGCGTTGCGCCTCTGTTAGTGCCAATGGTAATGTTACTTTAACGTGGGTTATTCCGCCCGATCCTTCCGGCTTATTTACCAGTTATGAGGTGTATAGCGCGTCAACTTCCGGTGGACCTTATGGATGGGTAGGTAGTGTTAATGTCTATAATCAAAATACATTTTTACATACTACCACAAATGGTACCGTTCAGTCTCAGTATTATTTTGTGAAAACCACTAGCAGTGCAGGAGCCAGTGTGTCTGCGTCTTCTGATACCATTCGTTCCATTTTTTTAAATATTGGAGGTTCCAGTATTGCAGCAAGGCCGTTACTTAGCTGGAATAGAATACACAGCCCGATCCTCCCAACAGGTTCACCAACATTTACATTATCTAGAGAATCGCCTCCAACTGTATGGACACCCCTATACACGGGCACAAACCTTAGTTACGTAGATACGATTACCATTTGTAGTATTTCTTACAATTACAAGGTTGAAACGACTGATGCCATGGGATGTGTTTCTCAATCTAATATCAATGGCGGATTATTTCATGATCAAACGCCACCTAATATTCCTTTTTTGGATTCTGTTTCCGTTAATCCTAATGGTTCTGTTACAATAGGTTGGGAACCTTCTCTTACTCCTGATGTGACAAGGTATGTGGTTTATCTTGCAGGAGCTACAAACCAGCCTATAGATACTATTCACGGGCAATTTAATACAAGTTATACTTATACCAATTCTACATCTACATCAGGTGCCGAAGCCTTTGTTATTGCTGCAATGGATAGTTGCGGCAATATTACATTATTAACCAATAGCCCTCAAAAAACAGTTTTCTTAGGGCTTAACTATGATTTTTGCGGAAGAACGGCCAAACTTTCCTGGTCTAATTATGGAAATTTACCGCAGGGTATTTCAAAATATAATGTGTATTGTTCTATCAATGGTGCACCTGCAACGGTTATAGGCACTACTTCGGCCAATGCCTTTTCTCATGCCAATTTAAATCCCGGTGATACATATTGCTACTATGTAAAAGTATTTAATACTGGTGAAGGTATTACTGCTAACTCAAATGTTAAATGCCTTACAGCAACAGCACCACAGGGACCTTCTTATGTGTATATTAAATCGGTGAGTGTAAATGCCGATAAAAATGTAGAAGTCCGTTTTGTGATCGATAACAGCAGAGCATATAAAGGAGCTACTATTTTTAAATCACTGGATGGTATTACATTTAGCCAGGTAAGCTATCTGACATCGGTTCCTTCAACTATTGTTACCTATCTTGATAAGGACGTAAAAACGACTGAAAAAAATTACTACTATAAAGTTCAAATCTCTGATAGTTGCGGTAATCCTGGGAAATTCAGTAATGTTTCAAAAACCATATTGCTACATGTGTCTAATGATAATACAAATATTTTCTACAATACCTTAACCTGGGATGATTATTCCAGTTGGTCGGGTGGTGTTCAATCCTATAATATTTACCGTGCCGTTAACGGGGTGTTTAATCCTGTAGCAGTAACCAATGTGCCTTATGGTACAAGGGTTTATGTGGATGATGTGGAAGATTTTGCAAGCGAACAGGGCAAGTTTTCCTATTATGTGGAAGCTGTAGAAGGTGCCGGGAATATCTATATGTATAAAGATTCGGCAAGGTCGAACCCTGCAGATGCTTATGTGGAAGTAAGTGTGTTTGTGCCTAATGCTTTTTGTCCTAATGGCTTAAATAAAATATGGTTGCCGGTGGCTCAGTACGTTGAAAAAACCGATTATAAAGTAACCGTTTTCGACCGTTGGGGAACCAGGGTATTTCATACCGAAAGCGATACCGACGGATGGGACGGCAAAGGTGTTACCGACGATGTATTTGTTTACCTGATCGAATATAAAAATGCCAGAGGAGAGTTTATTCAGCTCAAGGGCTATGTTAACCTTATTAAGTAATTCTTAGCATCAGGCATTTAATAAGTTTCTTTTATAATCCAATTTATAGATGTATCCTGCTTTACTTTTGGAATTATAATAAGTAAATGAACCCTTTCTTCTTTAAAATAATTATTGTATTTCTGCTTGTATCTCCTGTTGTTAGCGCACAGGTAAAGAAAACGGAACCTACTATTACGAGGGTTTTGTTTGTATTTGATGCCAGTAACAGCATGAAAACAAAACATGGCGATAAAACCCGCATACAGGGCGCTAAAGAGCTTTTTTATAAATTTATTGACAGTTTAAGTAAGCAAAAAAATATGGTGTTTGCTTTGCGGATGTACGGACATACTGTAAAATATCCTCCCGGCGATTGTAAAGATTCAAAACTGGTAGTCCCTTTTGCAAAAGGAAATGCCAGTTTAATAAAATCCAAAGTATCTGAAGCTCAGCCAACGGGTATTACGCCTATAGAACATTCTTTAACGGAAGCAGCCAACGATTTTCCGGATACAAAAGCTATTAATACCATTATTTTAATAACCGACGGAATAGAGGAATGTGAGGGTGATCCATGTAAAGCCAGACAAAAACTCATGGAAAAAGGCATCGTCGTAAAGCCTTTCATTATTGGTATTGGCTTAACGCCTGAGCAAATAAAAACCTTTGAATGTGTGGGTGATTATTACGATTTTGATGATACCAATACCCTTACGGATATTAATACAATTATCTCCAAACAAAAATTAAATAAAACCTCTTCACAGGTTAATTTATTAGATACGAAATCCCTGCCAACAGAAACAAATGTTAACATGACATTTTATAATACAGCTACAGGGAAATACGTTTACAATTACATTCATACATTAAACAGGCTGAATAATCCTGATACCTTATATCTGGACGATTTCCCAACCTATAAAGTGGTGGCCCATACAATACCACCTGTAGAAAGTAAAGACATAAAACTGACGCAGGGAAAACATACGATCATTCCTATTGACGCCCCGCAAGGCTTTATAGAACTAAAACGTCCGCAGGGAGTTTACAATTATAACGAGCGTATTAAAAGTATTGTCCGTAAATCAAACAGTAATATGCAAACACTCAATGTGCAGCAAATGAATACGGTAGAAAAATATATTACCGGCAGTTATGACCTTGAGATCTTAACATTACCCCGTACTTATATTAATGCTGTAAAAGTAGAGCAATCGCAAACAAAATTAATAGAACTGCCAAATGCCGGAATGCTTACAGTAAAGGCACTTGACAATGGTGATGGCTGTATTTTAAAAGATACTAAAAAGCTGGAATGGGTTTGTAATTTAAACAGTTCTACATCGCAGGTGTATTATCTGCAGCCCGGTAATTACAGAATAGAATGGCGCTCTAAAGCATTGAAAGGATCGATTTATACCATCGAAAAAAAGTTTAAGATTAGTTCCGATATGGAAACGAAGGTGGAGTTGTATAAGTGATGTAGCTATGAATGATGGCAATAAAAATGGCCTCAGAAAATAAAGCAGAGCTTAATCCTTATTCTTTATAAAACAGGTATTCTCTTGCTTCATTTGCCATGAGAGAAGGTTTTTGTTTACGAACGCTACCGTTTCTGATACATTTACCAAAGAAAGGGCGGTTGTCGAAAAAATTGAAATATCCCAGCGAATAAAAATTATGATATTCTTCAGGTGCTTTTACTGATGGATATTCATATTTTACTTTCTGATATAAAATGCCGTTAAAATTATTGTCAACAAACCATTTATACATTTCCGGGGCAAATATTAAAAGATTTTTATTGTATTTATTTCTCTTTGTTCTTTCCTCCATGTCTTCTTTTGATTGGTAGCGTTTTTTATAGAAATACTCCTCATCATTTTCTGTATATAGCTGGTTTAAATGCCACTTTATTTTTTGGTAATTGAATAATTTATTAGGCATAATACCCAGAATCTCGTTCATAAGGGTTAATTTAATTTTCGCCGAATCATTTTTAAAGGCAGCATAAATATCATTGTTACTTGAAATGCGTTGCAAAGAATGAAAATAATTATCGTTATGAGAGAAATTTGTTGAATTGTCTATCAGTACGTTTGTTTTGCCTTCTTTAATATAGGGATAACCATATTTATTTAGATTATTGGCAAGATCCATAAATAAACCACTGCCTTTTTCGATGTATTTATTAAGCTTGTCTTTAAAATTCACATCATCCTTTTTCGAATAATAATATAAAGCCTTACTAAACACACTTTCATTAAATCCTTTTTCTTCAGCCAGATTTGTAAAGTATAAATAAGCCTCTTCATAGGTATTAAAGGGTTTTTCCTCCTCAGCAATTAAAGGATGTGACGAGGCTTTAACAAACTGAACTGAATCGATAAATAACAAATCAGGCATTTTTAGAATGCTGGAATTTGTATTCTCAAATTCGGAATATTTTAAATCTTCTGCCAGGAAACCACTTTTATACAGATCCGGCTGTGTATATAAAAGCCGCCTCGTAGACTCAAAAATGTAAAACAAATTTTTGAAACTATTATCTCCTAATAAATAATCAATAAAGGAAAGTTTAAGTGAGTTTTCATAATCGCCGCTTTCCATACTTAGTTTTTTGCATTCCTCATGCGCAATCTTCCGGATTTTATAGAAGTAAGCTGAATCAATAACAAATTTGCTTAACTCTGCTTTATGCTCTTTTTGAAATTTATGCAGCAATTTTTTTCTATCAAGAGAATTTGGATGAGTTCCATAGGTTTTCATATAATTTGCATAGGAACTTCTTCTGGTTTTACTAACATAGAATGTAGATGCATATTCTGCATACTGAATAGTATTTAATGAGTTAACGATGGTTTTAGTATTGAGATGCGCTTTATTCAAACAACGATAAGCAAACGAATCAGATTGGAGTTCGGCATTTCTGCTTTTTTGAAACATCAAGTCATATTGATTACTTATCCCTGAATAATCTTTTCTATTGTAAGCTGAAACAAAACTGGAATTGATCATGTAACCATGATTAAAAATAGAATGGCCTATCTCATGTCCTAAAACATAGGCCAGTTCTGATTCGTTATTGCAGTTGGCTAATAAACCGATATTTACAAAGACAAAACCATTTCCTAAGGCGTGGGCGTTGTAATCTATGTCACGTTCAATAAAAACATCATACGGTTGTTTAGCTTTTATATTAAGAGGTAAAATAGTATCAATGAGTTTATATAAATATTTTTCCAGGTCATACCATTCTAAATAATAACTATTATTATCAAAATCTCTTTGAACATCGTATGTTTTCGTGATTTTATAATAGTCCATTTGGTCTGCTGTAAAGCCGGCAACCTGTATATCTTTAATTTTCAGATAGGATTGACCCGGATCAAAGAAATAGTTTGGACTGAATCTTTCCGGAAATTGGTAACTGCTTCCTTTTAATTGAGCAAAAACGTGGTTTAGTTGACTTATTAAATAAACCAACAATAAAAATTTAAATTTCATAGTTTAATGTAAAATCTTGAAGATCATTTCTTTCATTAATTCGCCGTTATTTACGCCGGCATTATCAACGCCCTTTGTTTTAAGGTCATACTCTTTTAAATAACCGAAAATAGCTTTAAGCTTTGCTGTACCATAGTTTTGGGCGGCTTTAGCATAGCCATCCACAAAAAATGGATTCACGCCCAGTGCCTGGGCAACGGCAAATTTGGATTTATCGGGCGAAAAGTGATAGAGTAATATTTTAGAATAATAACCATATAAAGAACTTAGGGTCATTACTGCCGGATGTTCTTTTTCGTTGGCTGAGAAATAATTAATAATGCGATTGGCTTTCAAAATATCTTTTTTGGCAAGGGCATCCTGTAATTCAAAAACGTTGAATTCCTTACTGATACCAATGTTATCCATAACCAGCTCCGCTGTAATTTCATCGCCTTCTTTCAGGTTTATAAATAATTTATCTACCTCGTTTGTTATTTTAGAAAGATCGTTTCCTAAAAATTCGGCCATTAGAAAAGAGGCTTTTACGCCAATTTTAAACTTTTTCTCCTGTACAAATGAGGTAATCCAATCAGGCAATTGGTTATCATATAATTTTTTTGTCTCTAAAAAAATGTGGTTTTTTTGAAGCGATTTATAAGTTGTACTTCTTTTATCAAGTGTTTTATATTTATAGCAAAAAACTAAAATGGTTGATGTCTGTGGCTGTTGCAGGTAGGCTGCGAGTGCATTTGACGAGCTTCCTGATTTTTTTGCCGGAGCATCATCTTCCTCATCGTCTCCGCCACCCGAGCTTTTACCCAGTTCTTTTAAGTTTTGAGCTTCCTTTACAATAACCACCTGGTGCTCGCTCATCATAGGGAAACGCTTGGCAGCAGACAGGATCGTTTCCATATCTACATCTTTTCCGTAGAGTATGGTCTGATTAAACTCCTGCTCGCTCTCATCGAGTGCATTTTTTTCAATGTAATCGCTGATCAGGTCAATGTAATAAGCTTCTTCACCGCTTAAAAAATAAACAGGTTTAAAAATCTTACGTTTCAGATCGGTTAATATTTGTGTTACTTCTTTCACTGCATAAATTTACTTTTAATATGGCGTTTAAGGTGAAAAATTGACAAAAAAAATGAATAGTTATTAAATTTCGACCTTCCTTTTTGGTTGCAGCGTTGCTAAAACAACGATGAGTAATAATGCCCCATAAGTCAGTATTTTAAAATGTTCGTAATAAGGGTTGAATTCGCCCAGTAAGAGTTTTAAATTCACTGCAAAGTAAATAAGGATTAATTCACCACTTGTTACGTATATGAAAATTTTGCTTTTCTGATCTTTGAATGCAAGCAAATAATATGCGCAATACATAAAAGCCGGTATCATAAATAAAAAGGCGTAATGCTGCTGATGCGGAAAGAGCAAAGGAACGACCAATAAAATATAACTTAGTTCCCAAAACTGGTGTAACAGGTTTAACGATTTTTGAAAAGGCATTGTTTTTAAAAAATATAGAGTAAAGGCGGCGAGGGTTAAACGGCAGCACAAAATTACGGTATAAAGGGATTGCAGGCTTATATCGGCTATGTTCCGTTTCAGAGGAAGAGCATCAATTTCCCTTGCTTTTTCAATCAACAAAACCGAAAGAAACGTAGATAAACTATGAAAACTTCTTTCGGATACGTCCATGAGATGCTGTTTGTTTAATGGGTTTATAAGCTCTGCCCAGGAACTGATTAAACTATCGAACTGCGTTTTTCCAATAAATAGGATGGGTAAAAAAAGCAAAACCGCATAAAATAAAATAATAAGCAAGGAAGCTTTTATTTTGCCACGGTAGAGTAAATAAGGTAAAATAACAAGTGGTAATAATTTAATGTTAATACCCAGGGCAATCAAAAATGCTCCGCTGTATGTTTTGTCTTTTTGAATTAACAGAAAGCCTTCTAGTGTAAGGTATAAAAGGCAGATGGTCATTTGTGCCACATGAAAATTTTCCATTAACAAACGAATGCTGAATAAGAAGCTGAAAAGCCAAAACCACATCTGCTGTTTTTTACTGAGCACATTTAAAGGCAATAGCTCTGTTACGAACTTTACAATACGATAAATGAAAAACACATTGAGAAGAAGCCATAAAAATAAGGCTACCTGGCTATTAAGGAACGTAAGCGGATAGATCAGGATGGCAAACAGAATGGAGTAGTAGTAATGGTAGCAGGTAAAATATAACGTATGGTAAATATCTTTTTGATCGAATAGATCGGTTGAGGCTGCCAAAAAAATATGAAAGTCGCCACGGGTACCCGATTCGATGAATAAGTAAATTAAAACTCCTACTGCGATGATCCCTGTCCATAGTCGTTTTGATAAAGGGAAGATTACCATGAAGGAGTAGTATTACTTTTTAAAAAAGAAATAAACGGCTACAAATAAACACAAAAAGCCAATAATATGATTCCAGCGTAGGGACTCTGTTTTAAAAACCAATAGGGTAAAGATAACAAACACGCTAATAGAGACCACTTCCTGAATAATTTTGAGTTGAAACATATTAAAAGGCCCTCCATTAATATCGCTCCCGATTTTATTTGCAGGAACCATTAAACTGTATTCTAAAAGAGCAATGCCCCAACTGATCAATATGGTTGTAATTAAGCCAACATGCTTAAATCTTAAATGCCCGTACCAGGCAATGGTCATAAACGTATTTGATGCAATTAATAATAATATGGTTTGTAATGAACGAGACATCCCTTATAGTTTTACTTAAGCTTTGCGATTAATTTTTCTAAAATATCTATAGCCGATTTGCTGATGACCGTACCCGGACCGAATACGCCTGATACACCGGCTTTGTAAAGGAAATCATAGTCTTGCTGTGGAATTACACCACCGGCTATAACCATAATATCTTCTCTGCCGTATTTTTTTAATTCTTCAATTACCTGTGGTACTAACGTTTTGTGTCCTGCTGCCAACGAAGAAACACCTAATACGTGCACATCATTTTCAACAGCCTGTTTGGCAGCTTCGGCAGGTGTTTGAAATAAAGGGCCAATATCCACATCGAATCCCATATCTGCAAAGCTGGTCGAAATTACTTTTGCACCTCTGTCATGCCCGTCTTGTCCCATTTTTGCAATCATAATACGCGGACGACGCCCATCCAATTCAGCAAATGTATCTGCCAGTTCCTTGGCTTTTAAAAAGAATTTATCCATGCTTATTTCTTTACTATATACACCGGCAATGCTTCTGATATTGGCTTTGTAACGGCCAAATACTTTTTCGAGGGAGTAGGATATTTCGCCTAAGCTGCAACGCACACGGGCAGCGTTAATAGCCAGTTCCAGTAAATTTCCTTTTCCTGTTTTTGCTGACTCGGTTAAGGCATTTAAAGCTTCTTCTGCTTCTTTAGGATTTCTTTCAGATTTTAATTTGGCTAAACGCTCCAATTGCTGAACCCTTACCTTGGCATTATCTACATCTAAAATTTCGATGTTTGTTTTTTCGTCGGTTTGGTAAAGATTTACACCAACAATCACATCTTTTCCTCCATCAATGCGGGCTTGTTTACGGGCAGCCGCCTCTTCAATACGCATTTTAGGAATACCTGTTTCTATGGCTTTAGCCATGCCGCCAAGCTTTTCTACTTCTTCAATTAATTCCCAGGCTTTATGCGTTAATTCATGTGTTAAGGCTTCTACATAATAGGAACCGGCCCAGGGATCAACCACTTTGCATACATTGGTCTCGTTTTGTAAAAACAATTGTGTATTACGGGCAATACGCGCGCTAAAATCAGTAGGCAAGGCTATGGCTTCATCCAGAGCATTGGTATGTAAGCTTTGGGTATGACCCATCGCCGCAGCTAAGGCTTCTACACAGGTACGGGTAACATTATTAAAAGGATCCTGTTCTGTTAAGCTCCATCCGCTGGTTTGGCAATGCGTACGTAAAGCCATTGATTTGGCAGATTTAGGATGGAATTGATTCACCATTTTTGCCCATAACATACGTCCTGCACGCATTTTGGCAATCTCCATAAAATGGTTCATGCCAATGGCCCAGAAAAAAGATAAGCGTGGTGCAAAAGCATCAATATCCAAACCTGCTTTAATACCGGTTCTGATATATTCCAAACCATCCGCTAAAGTGTACGCCAACTCAATATCAGCGGTAGCACCTGCTTCCTGCATGTGATAGCCACTAATGGAAATGGAATTGAACTTTGGCATTTTTTGAGAAGTGAATTCAAAAATATCAGCAATCACTTTCATGGACGCTTCAGGAGGATAGATGTACGTATTACGTACCATGAATTCTTTTAAAATATCATTCTGAATAGTTCCCGAAAGTTTATCCATGGATACGCCTTGCTCTTCGGCGGCTACAATATAAAATGCCAGTATCGGCAATACCGCACCGTTCATGGTCATACTCACACTCATTTGATCGAGTGGAATTTGATCGAACAACACTTTCATGTCTAAAATAGAATCAATGGCAACACCTGCTTTTCCTACATCGCCTACTACGCGCTCATGATCGCTGTCGTAGCCACGGTGTGTCGCTAAATCAAATGCAACTGATAAGCCTTTTTGTCCGGCTGCTAAATTTCTTCTGTAAAAGGCATTACTTTCTTCTGCTGTACTAAACCCTGCGTACTGTCGCACAGTCCAGGGATTTTGAACATACATACTGGAGTAGGGGCCGCGTAAAAAAGGAGGTCTTCCGGCACCAAAACTTAAATGTTCAAATGTTTTGGTATCAGCAATGGTATATGATTTTTTAACTTCAATTTGCTCAGGAGTCGTAAATGTTTCTAATGCTTCGACTCCGCTCATCGTGACAACGGAATCGTTATAATTTATATTTGAAAAATCTTTTCTCATAATTTAGTTTGCTGACTGATTTTCAAAATAGTCACTTAATTTAATAGGTTTAATACCAGAGGAAGAGGGAACAATGTCCATTATCTGTTGTCCCTTGCCTTTCGGAGCCTCGTTCTTATTTTGAAATTTATTGATTCCTACTAAAATTAATTTCCCCTCTTTAAATTGTTGAATCAGTGTAGCTGCATCTTTCGTAATAAGTTCCTGAATAGCATTTGTTTTTAAGCATGCTAATAATCCTCCTTTTGCTTCAATGGATTTAAACTGCTCCCAGGCTTTTTCGCAGAGTGTTTTTGTAATGGTTTCAATGTAGTACGAGCCTGCTGACATATCGGCTACTACATTTAAATAACTCTCGTCTTTTAAAATAAGTTGCTGATTGCGCGCCATACGTGAACTGAAATCACTTTGAGCATTAAATTCAATATCAAAAGGCAATACTAAAATACTGTTTGCACCGCCAATAGAGGCGCTCATGGCTTCGGTAGTGGAACGGAGCATATTATTATAGCTATCAATACTACTTTTATTTATTAAAGTAGTTTGTGCATGTATATGAATAACAGGTTGTATAGCATATTGCTGTAATAAAAAAGCAATGGATTTTCTTAATGCTCTTAGTTTTGCAATCTCCATAAAAAAATCGCCACCCACAGACATGGAAATGTGAATTTTTTTAAGCTCCTTCAACCGGCCAATTTCAGAAGCGGCATCAAGGTATTCGTTAAGGTGTGCCAGCGTAAAGCCAATTTCGTGAATGGCATTAGATCCTGCTTCCTGGTAAAGACTTGTATTGATACAAAGTTCAGAGGATTTGTTTTTTAAACTTGTATGATTGCTAAAAAGATCATCACATTCAATAAAGCAATTATCACCACAGTTTTCTTTTGATAGAAAGGTGTTTAGTTCTTCATACAGATCGGTGCTGATCCGGAATAAAGAATACACATGTTCCAGTAAAATACCTTTTAATAAAACAGAATAGTTAATCGATTTCGAAATACTGAAAACCAGTCCGGATGCCCCATTTTGCAGAGCATTTAAGGCTTGTGCGTTAGCCGTTTTTTCATCTGCTACATTAATAAATTCGCAAATTGCCCAGTCACTGCTTGTAAATACAGGCTTTGGATCTGTTGTTAAATTTTCGGAGGTATAGAAAGGCTGAACGTCTATTCCGGAATTTGTTTGCCAAACAAGTGTGTTATAATCAATACCCTTGAGATCCTTTACTAATTGTTCTTTCCATTGAGCGGCTGTTGTAGATGTAAATTCGGTAAACAATTTTTGCATTAGTTAAAGTCAATTACAATTTTGGTTGTGGTTAAAAGCTTAAAGGGTAAGCGCAATTTCTTTTTTTATAAAATCAATAGCGACATCGCTTGGTAATTTTTTATCGAGGTTAGCAGTGATGTTCAGAATCATAATAGCTAGATCGGAGCTCACTGCATCACTTGGAACTTTCGACGACGAAATATTAATAAGCTGAATGATCTCTTCTTTGGCTGTTTTTACAAACTGCCAGGCTCCTTCCGAAATATAAATTTGCTGAGAAAGGTTGTGCTCATATTCACTTTTAACGGTACTTATTAAATCTATATGCAATTGGCGCGCCGTCATGTTATTTTTATTAACACGCACCACAAGGCTGTTAGGGTTGATACGTTCTAAAAAAATAATGATTCGTTCGTAGGCTTGTATTTTTAAAGGAGTAATGATTGCCTGTGCAGAAGTTTTAAGCTGGTGCTCGCGTCTTTTTTGGTCGTTATCCAAAAAGCGTTTTACTAAAAAATAAACGGCAGCAAATACAACAGCCGCAGGGATAGTGATTTTTAATAATTCAACTAATGAGTTCATAGGCAGTAGTTTGGTTTAGAGTTTCTAATATCGGGATTTTTAATATATAATGCATGATCTTTGAAAAAATTACAAAAATTACCCGCCTGCTTTTTTTGCCTTGTAATTGGCTTTGGTAAGCAGATCCAGCAATTTATCGCGGTTATCGCCCTGTATCAGAATATTGCCATCTTTAGCATTACCACCTACGCCACATTTTTGTTTTAATATTTTTGTAAGGTCATTCAAATCTGTCTCTGTTCCTATAAATCCGCTGATGCGCGTTACTAACTTTCCGCCACCGATCCGGTCTAAAAATAATTTTAAATTTTGCTGTTGAGGCGGCAATGTTTCCTGTGTTTCCTCTTCCTCGTTCTTATAATTAAAATCGGGGTTAGTTGAATACACCACATTTACCCTGTTCTTTTCTTTCTTGCTCATCTTTTATACTTCATTAAAAATAGAGAGATAACTACTGTTAACGCCCCTAAAATTACTAAAATCCATTCGTTTTTAAAAACCTGTTTTTCAGAAACGGGCTTTGTGGCAGAAATCTCGTCGTTGGTAAATGATGGAGAAGTAGCTTTGTTTAATTGTAAGATACTGTCTTTTAAATGGTAATGTTTTTTCAGCCAATCATTTGCACTTTTATAATCCTGCTGCGCTTCAAAAAAGAAAGAATAGGTTTGGTATAGTTCTACTTTAGCTTCGGTATAATCATAAGCATTACAAAGGCTGTCAGCAAGATTTAAATAAGTTTTGGCTTCCGAAAAATGCTGCTGTTTTATATAAACATTGGCCATATTGTTATACACATCCGCCATTTCCATTTCATTCTCACGAAGATTCAACAATTTTAATCCCTCTTCTAAATAAACGATGGAACTGTCTAACTTATCCTGTACCATAAAAATAGCACCAATATTATTATGGCAGGTTGCCATTAAATCCAGGTCGTTTAACGTATTTGCTATAGCCAAAGCCTCCTGAAACTGCTTCACAGCGGGGTCGTATTGTTTAAGGGTAAACTTTAACACGCCCAGGTTTATAAGGCATTTTGCAATTTGTTCGTTATTGTTTAAATCATTGTATGCTCTCAATGCCTTTAAATACGACACTTCTGCCAGGGCATAATTGCCAATGTCGCTGTAAATATTTCCTAAATTAGTTTCGTTAATGGCAATACCATAGCTATAGTGTATGGCTTCATTTAGAGCCAGAGCCTTTTTTTGAAACAGTAAAGCCTTTGTATAATCTCCTTTTTTATAGCATAAGATCCCAATCAAATTGTAACTCTTTGCCTTATGTTTACTGCTGTTTATAGTACCCGCTGCGGTTTCGCAAGCCAATGCATATTGGTAGGCTAATTCCGGATTTGTGTTTCTGATCTCAAAACCCGCTTTATAAATTTGGTTAACACGCTCTGTATCATCTGCAATGTGTGTTAATTGAAATAATAAGGAATCGTTTTGCTGTGCATGGCATACAAAAGCCGGCAACATCCATAAAAGTATAAGAATGAATTTCATTATTTCCTGTAAATATAACAGGTTTTAACGATCCTTTGTATATTTGGCCATATTAAAAACAAGCCGCATGATTCGTTATAAACTTTCATTAAAACACCCGCAATCGCATTATATAGATGTTGAGTTATATATTGATGCCATTACTACGCCAACTGTTGAATTGCAGCTGCCTGCATGGCGTCCGGGGCGTTATGAACTTGGAAATTTTGCAAAAAACATAAAAAAAGTAGAAGTTTTTAGTGAGCATGATGGGGCTTTACATTACTCAAAAATAAATAAAGATCTGTGGCTTATTGAAACCAATGGAAGTAAAAGGATAAAAGTAAGCTACAGCTATTTTACCAGTGAAATTAATGCAGGCTCCTGCTATGCCGATTCGGCCCAGTTGTATGTTAATCCGGTGCATTTATGTATGTATGTTCCTCAAAGAATGGATGAGCAACATGTTGTAGAATTAGATATTCCCGATGCGTACAACATTGCCACATCGCTTCAAACAAAAGGGAAAACGCTTACTGCAGAAAACTTTGACGAGTTGGCCGACAGTCCTTTTATAGCAAGCGCCAGCCTTCAATCCGATTTTTATGAAATGAATAACATAAAATTCTGGCTTCATTTTAACGGAGAATGCAAACCCGATTTTAATCAGTTAAAATCTGACTTTATAAAATTTACGCAAACGCAATTCAATTTTTGGGGAGATTTTCCGGTAAAAGAATACCACTTTTTATTTCAGATAGT
The DNA here is from genome assembly GCA_040389965.1 of Bacteroidota bacterium. Taxonomy (GTDB): domain Bacteria; phylum Bacteroidota; class Bacteroidia; order B-17B0; family Aurantibacillaceae; genus UBA4416. The sequence continues at coordinate 8,657 of JAZJZF010000038.1, read as the reverse complement.
ACCGTTTAAATTTTACCATGGTGTTGAACACCAAAAGTCTACTGTGATTGCTATTGGCCCGGGTTACTCAATAAACAAAGGAAAAGTATATGAAGATATTTTAGGAGTCTCTTCTCATGAATTATTTCATACCTGGAATATCAAAAAGATAAGGCCGGCAGAAATGTTGCCCTATGATTTTACGAAAGAAAATTATGCCCGAACCGGTTATGTGTATGAAGGCTTTACAACCTATTACGGCGATGTGATGCTATTAACCAGTGGCGTGTTTTCTAACGAACAATATTTTGAAACACTCGAAGATCGTTTGGTAAAACACTTTCATAATTACGGAAGATTTAATTTATCGGTAGCCCATTCGAGTTGGGAAACCTGGCTCGATGGCTATGTGCCGGGGGCACCCTACCGCAAAACATCTATTTACGACGAAGGGAATTTAATAGCCTTTATGCTCGACGTAAAAATAATGCAGCATACACAAAACAAAAAAGGCTTAAGAGATGTGTGCAGAGTTTTATATCATGAGTTTGGTAAAAAAAACAGAGGATATACAGAACAGGATATTATTGATATATGTAAAAGTACAGCAGGAGCAGACCTTTCAGGCTTTTTTAATAAGTATGTGTATGGCACCGACGATTTTACAACACCGCTTCAGGAGAGCTTTGATTATTTGGGAATAGAAATGCAAAGGCATCCTTCATCCCATGTTTGCGAATCGTTGTATGGCTTTAAAACAGTTGATTTTGGGAATAACCGTAAAGTGTCTTTAATTGCTCCTGACTCACCTGCCTGGAATGCAGGATTATCAGTAGGCGACGAGATCCTGGCAGTAAATAATTATACCCTTAAAAATGATTTTAACGACTGGATAAATTATTTTAAAGCCGAAAAAATACAGTTAACCGTATCTTCGGCCTCCGAATTAAAAAATATGTTTTTAACAATCAATTCCACAAAAAGTTCGTTCTTCGATCACTTTAAATTATCCATAAATAACTCCAAGTCAGGCTGTTTTGAAGAATGGATAAGCCTTAATAAATAGATGAATTAAAGCTTTAGGTATATTAAAACGCTTTATCAATAGATAATTTGTTAATAACTATGTCTGTTAAATTTGGTTAAGCCGCAAAATTGTTATTTTTTTGTAAAAGCTAAATATTAAAAACTTAAAAAAAACCTAAAACACAAAATTATGGAACAAACAACAACACAACCAACAAACGAAGGTGCTAAAAGACCGGTATTTTTAACAGTATTATGCATTTTAAGCTTTATTGCAGCTGGCTTGGGTATTTTAGGATACATTACAGCTATTACAGCAATGAGCGTAGTGTCAAGTATTGATACTACAGGTTTAGAAGGTACTTATACAGGACCAAGCGTTGGCTTAACATGGGCTTACGTAATTGTTGGTTTCATCACTACTTTATTATCTCTTTATGGAGTTATTAAAATGTGGAAACTTCAAAAAATCGGTTTTTACCTTTATGTAGCAGCAGCAGTAATTTCTGTTATCATGGGTATTATCTACAGTGGTTTTGGAGTAATGGGCGCAGTTTTCCCAATCTTATTTATCGTGCTTTACGGTTTAAACTTAAAAGCAATGAAATAATCTTTCATTGTTTAAGATTAAAAAACCCCTTTCTTTTAAGAAAGGGGTTTTTTATTTACATTTAACCAATTAAAAAAACATACCATGGATAACCAAAACATTTTATTTGAAACACAAAAGCCTGTGGAAGCACCCAAAAGGCCTACATTTTTAACAGTAATATGCATTTTAACCTTTATAGGCAGTGCATTGGCAATTATCAGCGCTATTTATGGCTATTTTACCATTAGTCAATCAGCAGCAGTGTTTAATACAACCCTGGGCAGTACTGAGGGCCTCGATCAGACAGGAATGATGAGCGAGCTACAAAGTACTATGCAAAAAGCGGTAGAAAACGCTTTACCTAACTTAATTATAGGCGTTGTATGTGCTTTATTATGTTTGTTTGGAGCTATACAAATGTGGAAACAAGTAAAAATGGGTTTCTATATCTATTGCGTAGGTGAAATAGTTCCTCCGATAGCAGGATTTATTTTAGGTGCAGGTGGCATGGTAGGCAGTGTAGGTGCCATCTTTGGGGTTGTTGTTGCCGCTGTATGGGTTATCTTATACGCCGTTAATTTAAAACATATGAAATAGTTCTCTTACCAAGAGGTAGATACAATTATTATTTTTAAAATTTAATAACCCTTTGCAAACGTAAAGGGTTATTTTTTTGAGTAACTTAGCATATGTTACTACGATTAAATTACACGAACCCACACCCCAAAGACATCGAAACGGTTGTCGAAATTTTAAAGAATGACGGTATTATTATTTATCCTACAGATACTGTTTACTCTATGGGCTGCGATATTACAAGGCCAAAGGCTATTGAAAGGCTTTGCCGGCTTAAAAATATAAAACCCGAAAAAGCTAATTTCTCTTTTGTGTGCAGCGATTTGAGCCATTTGTCGAATTACGCAAAACCCATCTCCAATTCTGTATTCAGGATTATGAAAAAAGCCTTGCCGGGTCCTTACACCTTTATTCTGGAAGCTAATAACAATGTTCCTAAATTACTGAAGCAAAATAAAAAAACAGTAGGAATCAGGGTGCCTGATAACCTCATTTGTTACAATATCGTTTCGGCTCTTGGTAATCCTATTATAACTACAAGCTTGCACAATCCCGACGATGAGATAGCGGACTACTTTACAGACCCTGAAGTTATTCATAACCAGTACGAAAAACAGGTCGATTTGGTAATTGACGGTGGATTTGGGAACCTTTACGCATCAACGGTTATCGACTGTTCTACCGATGAAGAACCTGTAGTACTGCGCGAAGGCCTGGGTAGTCTTGATGTTTTGAATTAACAAATTCTTTTGTCGAAAAAAAATGCCGGGGAATACGAATTTATATTACATTTAAAGTTCAAATTTTAATCAGTTTATGCTCAATAAGACTCTTCTTACCGTAATTTTACTTGTTTCAGGAACTCTCCTTTCGTTTTCGCAGACAACCAATACCAAAAAATGGAGAAAAACCGAAAACGACTCCATGGAAAACGCTTTGTTATTATATGAGGAAGGTAATTATTTATTAGCCTTACCTATTTATGAAAAGCTTTATACTGCGCATCCTAAAGAAGAATATTTAAAATATTGCTACGGTAAATGTGCTTTGCAACGAAGCGATAAACACGAAACAGCTTTAATGCTGTTAACCGAAATTTATGCAAAAAATAATAAGGTCGAAAATATAGAGTATGATCTTGCCAGAGCAAATCACTATAACTATAAATTTGATGAAGCCATGACTTTTATTGAAAAAACGCTGGCTAATAAACGAATAAATCCTGAAACTAAAGCTGCAGCAAAACAATTGAAACAATATTGTATCAACGCAAAAGAATTTTATGCGCATCCTACCGGTGCTACTATCAAAAACGCAGGCACTGTTTTAAATACAGAATATTCTGAGTTTGGCCCTGTTATTTCGGCTGATGAATCTATTATATTGTTTACATATAGTGGTAAAGAAAGCACGGGAGGCTTACAAAATGCCTTCAGACAACCGGATCCTAACGGGATTTATTATGAAGATATCTTTCAATCTGTAAAAGAAAATGGCGAATGGGGTAAACCAACGTCCGTAAAAGCCATTAATACAAATGCACATGAAGCTTCCATAGCACTTAGCGCTGATGGGATGCATCTTTTCAGCTATAGCGATAATGGTGACGACCATGGTGATATTTACATGAGTAATATGGTAAACGGAGAGTGGACCAAACCTGAAAAATTAAAAGGGCAGGTTAATTCTTTTTCATGGGAAGGAAGTTGCTCTATGACTGCTGATGGAAGACAATTGTATTTTACCAGTGAACGTGGTGGCGGATTTGGTGGTAGAGATATTTATAGGGCTACCTTGTTAGCGGATAGCACCTGGGGTAATGTGATTAACCTGGGTGATAGCATCAATACGGCTTTAGACGATGATGCGCCGTTTATTCACCCTGACGGTATGACTTTATTTTATAGTTCGAAAGGTAAAAACAGTATGGGCGATTATGATATTTTTCAAACGCGCTTAAACTGGTTAGATTCTACATTCAGTACTCCTGTAAATTTAGGGTACCCTATCAATACTCCTGATGGAGACAGGTATTATGTTTTATCTGCTAACAGCGAAAGAGGCTATTATGCCAGTGGAAAAAACGGAGGAGCAGGTTTACAGGATATTTATACGGTTTACCCGGGTTATATTGGTAAAAAACCATCAGTGTATATTGTAAAAGGGAAGATTACAAAAGACATGCTGGCCGTAGCGGCTGATATTACCGTTGAGATCACAAATAAAGACAATAAAAAATTTGGTGATTTTTCAAGTAATGCTTCTACAGGAAACTACCTGATATCATTACCTGCCGGAGGCTTTTTTAAATTGACTTACAAGTATAAATCGTTTCCGTATAAAACGTTGGATGTAAATACGTCTAATCTTGATGGATACGAAGAAAAATTATTCGATGTTAATTTCGAATCAATTCCTGATACTGCAAAACCGCTTGTTGCTGTTGTCGAAAAACCTAAAAAAGATACTGCTGCTGTTGCAACACCTACCACTGCTGCCAAGCCTATCATCCCTATTAAAAAAGATACTTTCGTAGCAACAAAAGCGATACATGAAAAAAATAGAATCTACGCTGAAAAGTATGGCAAAATTACAGCCGAAGGGCTTGTATTTAAAGTACAGATTGCTGCGTATAAATACCCTAAAAACTATGTGTACGAACACTTAAAAGGATTGGGTAATGTTGAAAATTTCTTATTGGATGGTATTACCCGTATTACTATTGGAGGGGCTTTTCAAAATCTGGAAACTGCCTGGGAGCATTGCAAAAAAGTAATTACGGCAGGTCAAACAGATGCTTTTGTAACCGTTTTATATAAAGGTAAAAGAGTATATCTGGAAGAATTGGAAGCTATGGGGATTTTTGTGGTAAAGCCATAAATCGTTTAGGGGTATTAGAGTGTCCTGATTTTTAATTCTGAAAATTAAAATTTATCGATTGATTTGCAAATTTGGCCTATTAAAAATACTATTTTACTTTAGTTTTATGCCTTCTTTCATAATGATGTTAGCATTTAATTAGTAATTTTAGAGCATATTTTAAAATTTATGCTTTCTCGTTTATTACTGGCTATTTTTCTTTTTACAGACCTATTTCTTTTTTCGCAAACAACCGATGTTAAAAACTGGCGCTTGTCAGAAAGTGATTCCATGCAACAGGGATTTCTTTTATTTGAGAAAAAAAGTTACGCAGAAGCACTTCCTATTTTCGAAAACATTTACAAAGCTCATCCATCCGAAACATTTATAAAATATTGCTACGGTATTTGTGCATTGAGTCGCAGCGATAAAAATGCTGAAGTTTTGGAGTTGCTTACTCAGGTGTATAAAAAAAATAAAAGAATTGAGGATATTGATTATTACCTGGCAAAAGCAAACCATTTGAATTATAATTTCGAAGAAGCATTAACTATCATTAGTTCGGGTAATACAAAAAGTAAAAATAATTTTTCGCCTGAAATTAAAGATGACCTTATACAGCTGAAACAATATTGTGTGAATGCAAAATCATTGTTCGCCAAACCAACACCCGCCATTATCTCAAACATTGGTAATGGTATCAATACAATGGATAATGAAGATATTCCATTACTTGCGGCCGATGAGTCGATTCTGATTTTCACGAAAACTGATTCGCGCCCCGAAACTAAAGATATTGTTAGCAATTCAGGAGTTTATTTGTCTTTAAAAGACAATAATAACTGGTTAAAACCGGCACTGATTAATAAGGGTAGCGTTAATGATAAAGCCATTGCATTAAGTTCTGATGGATTAACATTGTTTTTATACCACGAGGATGCTTCAGGAAACGGCGATATTTATCGGAGCGATTTTGATTATTTTGAATGGTCGGCACCACAAAAATTAAAAGGGAATGTCAATTCTGATTCGTGGGAAGGAAGCTGTTCCATTTCTGCTGATGGAAAATTTTTATACTTCAGTAGTAACCGTCCCGGAGGTATTGGTGGCAAAGATATTTACAGAGCAACCTTACTTTCGGATAATACCTGGGGCGAAATTATTAACCTGGGCGAAAACATAAATACGACTCTTGATGAAGATGCTCCCTATATTCATGCAGATGGTACCACATTATTCTTAAGCTCTAAAGGGCGCAATAGTATGGGAGGATATGATGTTTTTCAGGCAAGATGGGATGCAAAGGAATCAAAATTTTTAGAAGCGGCAAATTTAGGTTATCCATTAAATACACCGGACGATGATTTGCATTATACGTTATCGGCCAACGGAAACTCCGGTTACTATGCATCAGGTAAAAAGGGCGGACAGGGTTTAAAAGATATTTATAAGATCAGCAATGGCTACATAGGTGAGAAACCATTGGCCTTTGTGGTGAAAGGAGTTGTTACCAAAGCGCTGAATGTATTGTATTCAGATATTACGATTGACATTACCAATAAAGAAAATAAAGTACTTGGCGAAATTAAGGTTAATTCAACCAATGGAAAATACATGGCTGTTTTGCCGGCAGATAACGAATACAAGCTTGTATACAAATACAAATCGTTTGAATATAAAACGATAGAGGTAAATACATCGAGGCTGCAGGAACCGCCTGAACAGATCATTGATGTGTTTTTTGATGTAAAACCCGAACTGGTAAATAGCCAGTCGGCAAAAGACTCTGTTGATAAGGCTGTACAGAAACATGAACTATTGAATTTTTCTGGAGAAAAACTAAAGGTGTTTATTGGAAAATATGGAAGCTTAAGTGCCGAGGGATTAGAGTTTATGGTGCAAATAGCGGCTTATAAGTACACTAAAGGCTACGATTTTAAAAAATTAAAAAAAATAGGAAAGGTTACAGAACTTAATCTGAATGATGGTATAACCCGTGTTATAATAGGCGGAAGTTTTAATACGCTTAATAAGGCTTATGAGCTAAGTCAGAAAGTGATTAAGGCCGGGCAAAAAGATGCCTTTGTAACTGTTTTGTATAAAGGAAAACGGATCTTTTTTGAAGACCTTGAATCACAAAAGATCTTTACCGGCAAATAATTATAAATCCAGTATTTGCTTCCCGTGTACCTTGCTTTTTACGTCGGTAATCACATTTGCTATAATCCCTTTTTCGTTAATGATAAATGTGGTGCGGATAATACCGTCATATATTTTACCCATAAATTTTTTAATGCCCCAAACATCGTAAGCATTAATAATAGCTTTGTCGGTATCAGCCAGTAAGGAGAAAGGCAGGTTGTATTTGTTAGCAAACTTTAGATGCATTTTTTCATCATCGGCGCTTACACCTAATACTACGTAATTTTTTTTAGTTAGGTAGCTGTGTTCATCACGCAGGCTGCAGGCTTCCAGAGTACAGGTAGGAGTATTATCTTTTGGGTAAAAATACAGGACTATATTTTTACCTTTTAAATCATGTAAGGAAATAGTTTTTCCATTTTGGTCTTTTGCCTTAAAATCAGGAGCTTTATCTCCCGGTCTTAACGAAGTGCTGTGCGCTATAAATTTTTCGTCATCTGTTTCTTTTTCATGAGTAACAGGCTGCGCTTTTTTAACCGGATTTTTTTTTTCGGCCAAAGGAAGTTGTTTTATAGCTACTTTTTTACCGGCGGTTTTCTTTACAGTTGCTTTCTTTTTAGCAGGAGCTATAACAGATACTTCTTTAGCCATAAGATTGGTTTTTTTAGATAACGAATGAGGGTAGTTTTTGTTTACGACCTTTGTTTTAAAAAAGTGGCACCATTCAGTGAGAGGACAACTATCGCATTTAGGGCTTCTTGCAAGGCAAACATACCTTCCATGTAATATAAGCCAGTGGTGGGCAGTAGCAATATATTCGGTTGGAATATGTTTTACAAGTTGCTGCTCGCTTTGCAATGGTGTTTTTGCTTTGGTAAGTCCTAAGCGGTTCGATACCCTAAACACATGCGTATCAACAGCCATGGCAGGTTTTTCATAAATGACAGAAGCTACCACGTTAGCTGTTTTTCTGCCAACGCCGGGGAGTTTTACAAGTTCTTCTATTTCGCTGGGGATAATACCATTAAAATCGTTGAGAAGCATATTGGCCATGTTTACCAAATGCTTTGCTTTGTTATTAGGATAACTTACGCTTCGTATATACGTAAATATGGTGTCGGAGTTTGAAGCAGCAAGTGCTTCAACCGTTGGGAAATCTTTAAATAATTTTGGTGTAACCTGGTTAATACGCTTATCGGTACATTGAGCCGATAAAATGACGGCAACAATTAAAGTAATCAGGGCGATGCCACCTAGAATCGAAAAAGTTAATTTAGGGTTGGACCAAAGATTTATTTTCATTGTTTTTGGTTTATTATATTTAGGTTTTTTTGATGTGGTTATGTCACCTACGATTTCATGGATCGGACGATTCTTGGGGGTACAATTTTGACGAAAACTATTCGCGTAGCCTTAAAAGAAAATTCGCATTCGATTGTCATCGGTGAAGGGACGCTTTCGAAATTAGGTTCTGCCTTGAAGC
>JAZJZF010000037.1:0-40852 GCA_040389965.1 Bacteroidota bacterium | reverse complement strand
AATTGAAGAGTTTGAATTGTTTGGTGATGATTGGGAAGGGAAGTATGAACATTTAATAGAACTGGGAAAAAACCTGCCAAAAATAAAAGAAGAACATAAAACGGATGACAGGCTTATAAAAGGATGCCAGAGTAAAGTATGGTTGCATAGCGAGAAAACCGACAATAAAATCATTTATACTGCTGATAGCGATGCCATTATCACAAAAGGAATGGTGGCTTTAATTATCCGTGTATTATCACACCAAAGCCCACAGGATATTTTAAAGGCAGATCTCAATTTTATAAATAAAATAGGCTTAACAGAGCACTTATCGCCTACACGGGCTAACGGGTTATTAAGCATGATTAAGCAAATGAAGCTCGACGCTATGGCCCTTAGCTGATAATTTATACCAAAACCTCCCCAAATGCATGAATAATAAAGCAATATCGTGGACAATTTTAATTGTTTTGTCGCTCATTTGGGGAAGCTCCTTTATTTTAATGAAACAAGGCATGAAAGCCTTTAGCAGTGATGAAGTGGCAGGCCTGCGAATTACCATTGCATCCGCCTTTATGCTCCCTTTTTTGATCAAATATTATAAGATCGATCTGCGGAAAAACGTAAAAGGCTTATTACTAATGGGTGTTTTTGGGAACCTGATCCCCGCTTTCTTATTTACTAAAGCCGAAACACAGATCAGTAGCAGCTTAACAGGGATGTTAAATGCACTAACGCCTCTGTTTACGATATTGGTAGGAATGATGGCCTTTAAGCAAACCGTGAACAGAAATCAACTTATAGGAGTATTGGTTGGGTTTTTAGGAGCTGTAGCATTGGTTATTTACAATAACGATGAAAACGACCAGACTAAAAATGTGATGTATTGCCTTTTGGTGGCTTTGGCTACCCTTTGTTATGCTATTAGTGTCAATGGTATTAAAGCTTATCTGGGGCATTTGAACTCGTTGCAGGCTACGGTGTGGTCTTTTACATTAATAGGGCCGGTGGCGGCCATTTATTTGTTTGGGTTTACTGATGTGATAAAACATACACAGCAAAACCCCGAAGCGGCACATTCCTTATTTTATATAAGCATTTTGGCCATTGTGGGCTCGGCTATTTCGGTAGTGATTTATAATACACTTATAAAATTATCGGGAACCGTATTTGCCGCCAGCTGTACCTATTTAATACCTGTGGTGGCCATAGGTTGGGGCTTATTTGATGGCGAAACCATTAATTTGATGCAAATATTGGCAGTTTTAGTAATTATAACGGGTATAAGGCTTATAAATCTGAAAGCAAGGTCTACTGAAAAGTCATCCTAATCACTTGAAGTGTGACAGAGGCTTATAAATATCAGTTTAATGCCGCGCCAGGGATGGAGTGCTCTGTTTGAGCTCCTTTGTTTGTCCCGAAGGGCAAACGAAGAGCGAGTAACGACAGCCCGCCCGGGCGCCAAAAAATGGAAAAATAGATTACGAGGTTATCAATAAGGGGTATTTTTAAGTTAACGAACCCCGAAATGTTAAAAACTTTCCGATTCTGGCACCAATTCTTTGGCAGATATAAAAAAAGGCATATCTTTGCCGTCCTTAAAATTATTAACAAACTAAAAATTAACACCATGTATGCAATTGTAGAAATAGCAGGGCAACAATTTAAAGTGGAACGAGGCAATAAAGTTTACGTTCACCGCCTAGATGCTAATGAAGGTGCTAATATAGAATTTGACAAAGTTTTCTTAATCGATAACGGTGGAAAAATCTCTATAGGTAGCCCAACAGTAGATGGCGCAAAAGTTGCGGCCACAGTAATTGAGCACGTTAAAGGCGATAAAGTAATCGTTTTTAAGAAACTACGCCGTAAAGGTTACCAAAAATGGAATAACCACCGTCAGCTTTATACACAAATCTTAATTCAAGGTGTATTAGGTAAAGGCGAAAGCGTAAAAGAAGAATTAAAAGCTGAAAAATCTGTTCGTACTTTTTTACCTCCAAGTAAATACGGAGTAACAGCAGCTCCGGTTGTTGAAGCGCCTGTAGCTGAGAAAAAAGCACCTGCAAAAAAAGCAGCCGCTAAAAAAGCACCTGCAAAAAAAGCAGCTAAAAAAACGGAAGAATAATTTAAACATTAACCATTAAATTTTATAAAAAATGGCACATAAGAAAGGGGCCGGTTCAACGAACAACGGCCGCGAATCACACAGTAAACGTTTAGGCGTTAAAATTTTTGGAGGACAAGCTTGTATCTCTGGAAACATTATCGTTCGTCAACGTGGTACAAAACACAGTCCGGGTGTAAATGTAGGAATGGGAAAAGACCATACCTTATTTGCTCTTGTTGATGGTAAAGTAGTATTCAAAAAGAAAAAAGACGATCGATCTTACGTTTCTGTTGTTCCTGTAGAGGCATAATAAGATACGCATTACGAAACTTAAAGCCCTCCGCAATACCGGTGGGCTTTTTGTGTTTTTAAACAATTACCATATGCAACCAAAAAGAAGTATCACTCGCATGATGACTATAACATTTATAGCTATAGTGGTATTGGTTGCATGCAAGGCAAAAAAAGTAAAAGCAGTAACAGAACCTCTGCCCGAAAAAGCAGCATTTTATACCATCGAAGCATTACGCGATACAGTAAAAAAAGTAACCGATTTTAAACTGCTTAAAGTAACAGTAGTAGACACAAAAATAAAATACAACGCAGATTTTACCAAAACAAAAAATCCCGATTTCCTTAAAATAGAAATTACCGGAAAGCAGTCTGAGCCAATAATAGTATACACAGAACACCCCTTATTTAAAAAATTTGATTTGTATTCGGATAGTGGCGAAATAGCGTCTAAATTAATATCTTTACAAAAGGGACAGGTTACTTTCAGGGTTCCTTATTTTGAAGAGTATAAAATCATAAAGATCACGGAAACCATTAATTTTAAAGTATCAATCATAAAAACAATCAATCATGAAAATTAAAATAGCATTGATATTAAGTTTTGTATGTGCCGGTTTGTTTGGTCAGACGGTTATTGGGGTAGATACACTCTTAAAAACAGGACCTATCAGCAAAAGAATTAACCTGGTAATTATGGGAGATGGCTACACAAGTGCACAAATTCCGCAATTCCTTACAAACGCTAACTCCATTTATACCTACCTGCTATCAACTCCGCCATTTAATAATTATCAGAATTACTTTAATGTATTTGCCATAAAATGTGCTTCTCCGCAAAGCGGTGTTACGCACCCGGGAACTGCCACTGATGTCACAGAACCGGCAAGCCCGGTAATGACGGTTACTAATTATTTCGATACGCAGTTTGATAATTACAATATCCATCGTCTTATTTACAGTAACGATCAATCAGCAGTATACTCTGTATTGGCGGCTAATTTTCCGGCATACGATCAGGTGGTTATTTTAGGGAATTCAACGGAGTATGGCGGTGCCGGTGGCGCATATGCTGTATCGTCTATTCATAGCTCATCAAAAGAAATTGTAGCGCACGAAATGGGGCATTCCTTTGCAGGTTTGGCTGATGAGTACTGGGCAGGACCTTCTTACGCTGCCGAAAAACCAAACATGACAGCCAACTCAAATACAACTACCGTTAAGTGGGCACCATGGTTAGGGATCAATAGTACCGGAGTATATGCACATGGTACATCGTCACCTGAGAATGGTTGGTTCAGACCACATCAAAACTGTAAAATGCGTTATTTAAACAGTCCCTTTTGTTCGGTTTGCCAGCAAGCTATTATCGAAAAGATTCACAGCCTTACCAATCCTATCGATTCGTATTCTCCCGGTAATACGGGAACTGTAGGTGCGCAATGGTTTAAAGCAACATTGGTAAAACCAAACCCTAATACTTTAAAAAGAAACTGGACATTGAACTCAACCGTTATATTAAATAATGTAGATTCTGTTTTAATAAACAGCAGTGCATTGGTTAGTGGCAATAATTCGTTGACCTTTACCGCAATTGATACCACAAGCTTATCTAAAGATCCTACACATGCTTCTTTGCATTCTTTTTCGGTGGTTTGGACTGTCAATAAATCTGTAACAGGTATTAATGAAATAAAACCGCAAATGGAATATTCCATTTATCCAAACCCTGCAACCGATGTTGTGAATATAAAATACAACGTGTTGGAAGCATCACAAATAAATATGTCCATTACCGATGTATCGGGTAAAACCATCAAAGACATTAGTAATACAAAAGAAACGGTCGGTGAACATATAAAGGAAGTAACGGTTAGTGAACTTACTCCCGGCATTTATTTTTTAACGATCACTATTAACGGACAAAACAGTAATCATAAATTTGTAATTTTTAAATAGCATATGCTACAATTATCTTATATACGCGACAATAAAGAAGACGTTTTAAAACGACTGGCAATTAAAAATTTTAAAGATGCCGAAACCATTATCAATTCAGTAATTGAATTGGACAATAACCGAAAAATGGCACAACGCCAGGCCGATGATATAAAGGCAGAGGCTAATGGCCTTGCCAAACAAATTGGCGAATTAATGAAATCCGGTAAAAAAGAAGAAGCGGAAACGCTGAAAGCAAAAACAGCTGCCTTGAAACTGGATGAGAAAAAATTTGACGAATCATTAAAACATATCGAAGAAGACATTCACAAACTGTTAGTAACGGTTCCGAACCTGCCTAACTTAAATGTGCCGGTTGGTAAAACACCCGAAGACAATGAAGTAGTTAACGAGCATGGTGCCATTCCTAAACTGCACGATAAAGCGCAGCCACACTGGGAATTAACTACCAAGTACGATTTAATTGATTTTGAATTAGGCGTTAAATTAACCGGAGCAGGCTTTCCGGTTTATAAAGGCAGAGGAGCAAGATTACAACGGGCTTTAATTAATTATTTCCTCGATAAAGCAACAGCCGCAGGGTATAACGAAGTACAGCCACCTATTTTAGTAAACGCAGATAGCGGTTACGGTACAGGGCAGTTGCCGGATAAAGAAGGACAAATGTACCACTGCCAGGTGGATGATTTGTATTTAATACCAACCGCTGAGGTGCCTATTACCAATATGTACCGCGATGTGATTGTAAAAGACACCGATTTGCCAATTAAAAACTGTGGCTACACACCTTGTTTTCGCAGGGAGGCGGGAAGCTATGGAAAAGATGTACGTGGCTTAAACCGATTGCACCAGTTTGATAAAGTAGAGATCGTACAAATTGTACATCCTGAAAAATCTTACGATACACTGGAAACCATGCGCGAGTTTGTAAGTGGCTTATTACAGGAATTAGAATTGCCATACCGTACCTTAAAATTATGCGGTGGTGATATGAGCTTTGGCTCTGCCTTGACTTACGATTTAGAAGTATGGAGTGCTGCACAAAGCCGTTGGTTAGAAGTAAGCTCGGTATCTAACTTCGAGACCTTTCAAACCAACCGTTTAAAATGCCGTTTCAAAGGGCCTGATGGAAAAACACAATTAGCACATAGCTTAAACGGAAGTGCTTTGGCTTTACCACGTATTGTGGCTTCTTTATTAGAGAACAACCAAACCGAAGCAGGTATTAAAATCCCTAAAGTATTAGTGCCTTACACAGGCTTTGATATGATTAGCTAAGCTCTGTCACTTCGAGCATGCCCATCTACGCGTCATGCTGAACTTGATTCAGCATCTCACAGATCGGAGACAAACCTATATACAAAATCCCATGATAAACCTCATGGGATTTTTAATTTATGCACTATCGCATTCGGCCATTAACATTGTCGTATTTACACTTCAATGGGCGGGTTTTTATTTTCGAAATTTGTCCTGTAAACAAAATCAATTTAAAGAAACCATTTAAACACCATAACACTATGAGAAAAATAACCGTTTTATCCATGATCACCTTAGATGGTGTAATGCAGGCACCGGGTGGGCCAAAAGAAGATACAGCAGGAGGCTTTAAATATGGCGGCTGGACAGTAGCCTATAGCGACAAAGCTTTTGGCGAAATAATGCAAAAAGAACTGAGTCAAAAAACAGATTACCTGTTAGGGAGAAAAACCTTTGAGCTCTGGGCGGGCTATTGGCCTCAACATGGCGACTTTTGGCCACAGATTAATGAAGGCGCAAAATATGTACTTTCTAAAAACCTCAAAAAATCAGACCCCTTAATTACCGGCTGGAAAAACTCCGCGCTCATTAAAAACCTGGCAGATATTAAAAAGCTGAAAGCATCAAAAGGAGCCGATATTCAGGTGTGGGGCAGTAGTGAGCTTATTCAGCTATTGCTTAAACATGATCTCGTAGATGAACTCCGGCTCAAAATTTATCCTGTAACACTTGGTAAAGGAAAAAAATTATTTAGCAACGGCACCATCCCGGCAGCGTTTACAGTAACAGAAACCACGGTTACCACAAGCGGGGTTATTATTGCCACCTACAAACGAGCCGGCAAAGTAAAAACAGGTAATGTTGGAGCTTAAGAGCAAATAGAAACGAATAAAATCTCAGCTCAAAGTTTACAAGGACTTTGTCACTTCGCTCGAAGTCGAGAAGCGAAATAGCCATACATACATTAAAATCCCATGACATACATCATGGGATTTTTTTGTTATTATATTCTCCATTTCCTTTCACTTAAAAAATACTTAAATTAGTAATGCCTTATCGTGTATTTTTATCATTATAAATTATATAGCATGAAACACATCGTATTTTTAGTTGCCTTATTAACAGCGTGCTTAAGCACATGGGCGCAGGAGCAAAAACATAAAACCCCTATAGATACCGCACAGATAAACTACGTAGAACTGGTGAAATATAATGGCTCAAAAGCAGCGTCATTTCCGCGGAAACAACTTAGCAAAACGCAGTATGCCGATTTTGCTAAAGTGTGGAACCTATCTAAAAAAATAGGTACCGATAAATATAAAATGAGTTATTATGTTTACGTGCATTTAAAGAATGGTAAAACAAGGCAGTTCACCATAGCCGCTAATAAAATTCAGGAACAAGACTGGATGACCTTTGACATCACGGATAAAACCTATTTTGATAAACTCTGGGAGGCGGCCAAGTAAACAATATTATGATCTTCGCATTTCGATGGGCTTCAAAGTAATCTTATAATTAAATAAACTAAATTATTTAATTGCATATTAGGTTAAAAAAATTATAATATGAAGGAATAATTGAAATAATTAGCGTATGATATAGTTTGAAATGACTAACTAAGATGTTCTTGATCTATTGCCGTTTTTTTGATCTAAAACAGAAGTTCTTTCAGCGATATTTAACAGTTTTGTTTAACAAGGGTCGGAGAATTAAATATTTAGTTTAGCCGCAAATATAATCTCCCTCTATTATGAAACATTTTTTGGTCCTAACAGCAATAAGCTGTATAGCGGTGCTAAACATGCATGCACAAACGGTAACCACTACTACAATAAGTGGTAGTTTAAAAGTAAACGATTCTTTACAGGTAATCAATAGTATTAACTCAGCTGGTGACATTAGAGCGGCCGGGGAGATTGTATCTACTGATACCATGCGTGCAAAAAAAGATGTTTTAGTTGACGGCAATGCTATGATTGATGGTAATCTTGATGTGGGAGGCACAACTAAGGTTGATACAATCAAAGTGAGAGGTCCACTTATCTTTAATAATGCACCACCCTTAGCTCTTGATCCTTGTATTAAATTATTAGTAACACAGTTAACTCCTGGCGGAGATCAGGTAGTTGCATTAAGCCCGTCTCAGGCCGCAAGTATAGAGGCATTAGTGGAAGGAACGCCATGTCCTCAACCACCTGTTATTCCTTTTACTTGGCAAACTTATGGTAACCATGTGAACAGTAATAACAGGTGGATAGGGACTTACGAAAATTATGATTTTAATATTAAAACCAATAATACCTATCAATTAATCTGTAAATCTAACGGCGATATTGGTCTGGGTGCTTTTGGTGGAAACACCGTTACAACAAACGGAAAGAAGTACAGGTTATTTATTTCCAATACGGGAGAGATAAGTGGAGGATTACAAGATGCGGCAGGTAAATATCCTTTTGTAATAAAATCCAATGGCGCCGTAGCTATTGGCATACCTCCTTCATCTAATGCCTCGTACATGCTTAATGTGAATGGTGCAGTAAACATTGGCACTCCATTTACTACTACTACGCCATATATGTTAACAGTGAATGGACGTATTGGTGCTCGCGAAATAAAGGTAAGCATACAAAATCCCTGGCCTGATTATGTATTTAACAAAGAATATAAATTGAGTAGTTTAGAAATGATCGAAGACTATATTATACAAAATAAGCATTTGCCAAATGTACCCGTAGCGGATGATTTAAATAAAGAAACATGTGGACTTGACATTGCTCAAATGCAGGGAATACAAATGGAGAAAATAGAAGAAATTTATTTACATTTAATAGAGTTGAACAATCAAATAAAGCAACTCAAAAAAGAGAATGCCTTACTAAAAAAAGAATTGGCTAAATAAAGTTGAATTATGAAAACACTCTATATCACAATAGTAATTACATTCGTACTTTTAACCTTAAGTACCTGCAAAAAATACCCCGATGGAGGGTTTGTAAACCAAACCCGTATGCATTTATTTGGCGGGCATAAAGTAGGGGATAGCAAGACCTGGAAGCTAAAATTGTATGAAGTAAATGGGATTGATTCCACCTATCTGATTCAAGGGGCGGGTTCTATTCCTGACTTCTATGATAAGTTTGTGACGTTTACTTATACGGGTAAAGAGGGGTCAGCAAAATATCAAGCAAATACTTTTTTATATGATTATTCTGGAACGATTGGCACAACGTATAAAGAAATTGCTTTAGCTATCTCGCACGATCCTTTAAATAAGCAGGATTCTTTACAGTGCAAAAACATTAATGGAACTAATTATTGCAGTAGGAATTTATTATTTCCTGAGATTAATGATTACGCCAAAATTTGGAATATTAAAAAACTTACAAAGAAAGAATGCGCTTTAGAAAGTACTTTTCATTTGAAAAACTCATATAAAATTATTCTGACGCAATAGAAATAAATTATGAAACTATTCTATAACGCAATCGTATTTGGTATTCTACTTTTAACCTTAAGTACCTGCAAAAAATATCCTGACGGAGGTTTCGTCAATCAAACCCGTATGCATTTATTTGGCGGGCATAAAGTAGGGGATAGCAAAACCTGGAAGCTAAAATTGTACGAAGTAAATGGGATTGATTCTACCTATCTGATTCAGGGGGCGGGTTCTATTCCTGATTTTTATGAAAAGTTTGTGACGTTTAAACTCACTGACTCTAAATATATATGTTCCGAAGCACAAACTTATGTTAATACATATTCAAGTTGTATTGATAAATCTAACAAGCAAATTACATTTGGAGAAGCATACGATTTATCTAATTATGATTCTACACAATGTAAGATTATTAATAATGTACGTTATTGTGGAAGGAACATTTTCAGACCTGAAATAAAAATTAGATCTATACTTTGGAATATCGAAAAACTTACGAAAAAGGAGTTGATCATATCTATAAAAATCACTCAATCATATAAAATCATTTTATCACAATGAAAAAAATAATCTTTATATTTTTTATTGAAGCTTTAACCTCTTTTGATTCTTTTTCACAACCTCTAAACTTTGCGGAAAATGAACAAGCGCATCGCCGCTACTGGTACTATCGTACTCGCTTTATTAATGATTTCGTAAAGATTGGTGAGGCGCAGGGCGATTGTATTTGTTTTCCCGAACGTAATTATAATAGTTCTGATGGCACCTCTATTACTGCCAAAGTAGGCCCGGATCAGATAGATATCATGAATCAATACTTGAGTGCGCTGGCTTTGGAATATAAGCTCTTGAGTAGAAATAACCAGAGTACGGATGAAACTATAAGGGAAATTTTCTATATCTTAAAAACCATTAACCGCCTGGATAATGAGGCAGACTGGTTTTGGAGTAGCTCTGCTCCAACAACAGATCATATGAGTGGATATCCCCAAACCGTTAATTTAAATGGGTTTATATTAAGGGAAGATATGCCACATGATTATTTCGATTCTACAACAAATGCAGGTAAGCCAAATTATAAACATTTTAATTATGCAATAACAGAATATAATAGTACCGCTACTGCCGCAAATTTGAGTTATATAGGTTTAAATGAAATAAATCAATTAACCAATGATAATAAATTTAGTAACTATCAGAACTTTCCCAGTCATGGTACTTCTCCACAACAGAAGGAAGATCTGACCTGGGTTCATGATAAATACCAAAGCATGCTAATTGCTTTTATGCTATTGGTTAAATATATTCCGGATGGTACAGGATATTATGAGAATAGTACTCTGCAAACCTTTCAGGATGGAGAATCGGACATTTTGCAAGAGGTTCGCAACATTACAAACCGTTGCCATCCTTATATCAGGGGGAACAGGTTTGGCGGAACAGGAAGCAACTGGATTTTGCAATATCCTGATGGCTCTAATTTACCAATTGGTAAAGATGCTACTCCATATTCATATCCTTTGGCAAAAATGATCTGTTATATTAACAGCGGTTATCCTTTTTCTCCTCCATGCGATAGTTATCAGGATTTGACATCTTTAACCCATGGCTTTACCTTTTATAATCTCCTGCCTTATAACCCTATTCCTTCTATTACACCAACTTTAGGTTCAGAAGACGGTGCCGTATTTATAGGTAATTGCATGGCAGGAAGTAATGCCCCTGTTAGAGCGCCTAATTGGTCTCCGCTGCCTGTATTTCTTCCTGTAAATATTGTCATGCCAATTAATTCAGGCTCTAATCGTGTAGAATGGACGGAATTGCTGCGCAGGGTGCTTCATCAAAAAGGGACATTAATGCAACCTGAAACCAAGTATACCGATCCTATAAGTACCGCGCCTTGCACAGGACCTTTTAATTATACCGGGGGTAATGATGCCGGCCACGACTGGAAAAGCCAGGACAGACTAGAGCACCCTAAAAGTTTTTATGCTCCTAATACCAATGCTCCACCAGGGAACTATCCGGGAGTAGATTACATGTTGCTGCATAATTTGTATTATGAATACCTAAATCAGCAAAGTGATGATGGAATAACAGAGTTAGGCGTTTATAAAACAGCTTATAATTTAATGGATAATTACGATACTCGCGTTTGGCCACGTCAGGCTATTGTTAATGCATTTGGTAATGGTCAAAGCCAAAGTATATTAATTGGAGTAGATGCAAATGTTAGTCAGGTAACCAATCCCCCCGGCCCCGGTACCTTACTTACTACCAAGCAACCGGCTTATATAAAAGTGTTCCAAAACCTGGAGTCAATAGCAAAAATTTATGCTACCACATCTCCTGCGGCTCCTAATAATACTATTCCTGCAAAAGTAGAATACCGTGCAGGGAAAGTCATTGTGTTAAAAGATGGTTTTGAAGTAAGGAGTGGCGCCGATTTTCATGCCTATATTAAACGTTATGTATGTGCAGCCGAAGATTACGGAAGCGGTATGAGACAGGCACAAAATACAGATCAGGCAAGTAATGATTATATGAGCGATTATATGAATTCTATGGTTACCATACATGGCGTAGAAAGCCCTAAATCGGCTTCAGATAATTATCCCTATAGTTCTACTGATGAAGAGCAGTATTCAACACAGGAAGAGTTTAATGCTCATGCCTTGGAACAAAGAACTATCATGTCTCCAAACCCAAGCAGCGGTATTTTTCACATTCAAACAAAAAAAATAAGCGAAGAAGAAATATTGTTACTCAATGTATATGATATGAAAGGGCAATTAATTATGTCTATTAACTCTATTTCTTCTGAACAAGAGATTAACCTTGAAGCCTATGGCAATGGCATTTATATGATTCAAATTATTTCAAATACGGGAAGAAGTATGGTAAAGAAAATAGAGGTTTTAAAGTGAGGCTACTAATAAAGACTAATTGCATATCCTTTTTAATACTTGCTTTCAAAAAATGTAGATCTATTTATACACCAGTTACGAGCAAAATCCATGACAAACATTCTGCCACGACAAATGAAAATTGGAAATTATATAACAATCTTAGTAATTTCTTTTGCTGTATCATGTAGTAAAAATGAAAACGCTTACGTTAAAGGACAGGCAATAGAAAACGATACGGGAAAACCTATTCCTGGTGTAATTGTTTCCTTAGTTGAAGGCTACAAAGATAGTAATGGGGGACATCAAACCAGAATTATTGGTACTTCGATAAGCGACCAAAATGGTTTTTATCAAATCAACTATCACAGGAAATTATTTACAATGTATTATATGTTTTGGCGACCTAATCAATCAAACTATTTGCCAATTTATGACGAACGAATGGTTGAACATAAAAAATCGGCAATAACAATTGGTTTAATTCCTGTTGCTTATATAAAAATTAGATTAAAAAAAAATTCGAGTTCTAACAATTACGTCACAATATCACCGACATCACCAGAAGATTATAGTTTACCAATTATACAATTAAATTCTCCTTTTGATACAATTCTTCAGCCAGTATGTCGAGTTTATGCAGGCTATGAAAGTATGATGCGTTGGACACTTTGGCCTAAAGACTCTTCCGTAGTTGACAAATTCATTCTTCAAAGGGGCGATACACTTAATTACACAATTTCGTTTAACTAGGTATAAACTCGGCTAATAATCGTAAGCTAGGCATAATGCGTTTAACTCTCCTATCTCTATTCCCAATACAATATACCACTTGCAATCCCGTTATATAATCTCTATTTTAGCGTAAAGGATGAATATCTATACTAAAAAGCAGCGTTGGAAATGGTTACTCTTTATAGTGGCCATTATTATTGTATTTACCTCGCTGTGGTACACCACCGAGCTTGCCAAAAAAATTGCCAGCGACGAAAAACAAAAAGTACAACTCTGGGCTGATGCCGTTCAGCGCAAGGCCAAGCTCGTAAAATTTACAAACGATCTGTTTCAAAAACTACAGACAGAAGAGCGTAAAAAAGCCGAGTTATATGCCCTTGCTACCGAAGAGCTCAACAATCAGTCAAATCAAATCTCTCTTTTCACGCTCAAAGTATTGCAGGATAATACCACCGTGCCCGTTATTTTAACCGACGACGAAGGCCATGTAACTGCCAGCCGAAATCTCGATTCGGCAGTAGCTAATAATAAAGAAGCCCTGCAAAAAGAATTGCAGCTCATGCGTTCGCTCTACGAACCTGTGGTTATTGATGTGTACCAGGAGAAAAAAAATTACCTCTATCATAAAGACAGCCGCTTATTTAACGACATTAAAATTGTATTCGACAGCCTCATAAAATCTTTTATTTCAGAAGTAGCCATTAACAGTGCAGCCGTGCCCGTTATTTATACCGACTCGAGCCGTACTACCGTTATCGCAAGCGGTAACATCGATTCATTAAAAATTAATACCCCTGAAAAATTGCAGGCAAGGATTCAGTTAATGGAATCGCAGAATACACCTATAGAAGTTGATCTGGGCGCAGGCAGCAAGAACTTTATTTTCTACGAGCAATCTACTTTACTGGCACAGCTTAAATATTACCCCTATGTGCAGTTTGGCGTCATAGGTTTGTTTTTATTAATTGCCTATATATTATTCAGTACTGCGCGTAAGGCTGAGCAGGATCAGGTTTGGGTAGGTATGAGTAAAGAAACGGCTCATCAGCTGGGCACGCCTTTATCCTCTTTAATGGCTTGGACAGAATATTTAAAATCTACCGGTACCGACGAAAGTATTGTAAATGAAATGAACCGGGATGTGATGCGTTTAAATACAATTACAGATCGCTTTTCTAAAATAGGATCGCAGCCAACCTTACATGAAGCCAATGTATGTATCATTGTAAAAGATGCCATTGATTATTTAAAGACCCGTACTTCTAAAAATGTAAATTACATCGTTAACATTCCCGATACCGAAATTAATGTCATGCTCTCTGTTCCCCTGTTTGAGTGGGTGATTGAGAACATCTGTAAAAATGCGGTAGATGCCATGGATGGCAAAGGCGAATTTAAAGTTACATTGACAGAAGTTCCCGAAGGCGTTTGCATAGATATGAGTGATACCGGAAAAGGGATTCATAAATCGAAACATAAATCGGTTTTTAAACCGGGTTATACTACCAAAAAACGAGGCTGGGGACTTGGATTGTCTTTAAGCAAACGTATTATCGAAAATTACCATAATGGTAAATTATTTGTGTTGCAAAGTGAAGAGAACAAAGGTACAACCTTTAGGATTTTGTTGAAGAGGGGATAATGTTTTTGGCGTTCGGGCGGGCTATCACTTCAATATTTCGCAGGAGCAGGCAAAATGATTTCCGTTCTATCCCTAACGCAATAAACTCAAACCTTAAATTAAACGTCAATTTAGTAGATGTACTGATACAATTTAATTCATAAAAACCCATTTGTGCTACATAAAAATCTCTGCGTTAGGGATTGCAGTGGAAATCCTTTTTGCTGTTTCTTTACAAAAAGATTGCAACGGAAAGCCCGCCCGAACGCCCAAAAGTTACTCATAACAGAATAGTAAATAAATTAGTTAATCAATCCCAAATATCCTGGATTTTTCCATGTAACAGAATTTCATTGCAACAAAAAAGCCTTTACAATGTCGTAAAGGCTTCTCTATTAAGATTGTTTTCTGGTATTGAGCTCATCTCTTATTTTGGAGGCCAACTCATATTGCTCTTCGTCTAAAGCATTTTGTAAAAGATTTTTAAGTTCTTCACTCGATTTCGATTTATACTCACTTTCGGGAGTAGTCATATCTTCAACAGTAGCCATCGGGCTTTCTGTAGCCGGTATCGAATCATCGTCTAACACAATACCTGCCGATTTTAAAATAAACTCGTAAGTGTAAATAGGGCAATTGAAACGAACGGCTAATGCTATGGCATCACTGGTACGGGCGTCTATTTCCACCTCACGTGTTCCGTCGGTACAAATTAATTTAGCGTAAAAAATGCCTTCTACTAAGTTGTAAATTAAAATTTCAGTTACTTCAATCGAAAATGTTTCCGAAAAAGCCTTGAAAAGGTCATGGGTTAAAGGACGGGTAGGAGTCATTTTCTCCAACTCAATGGCTATTGCCTGCGCTTCGAAGCCGCCTATAATGATCGGTAGTCTTCTGCTTCCTGTACTTTCTCCTAACACCAGTGCGTATGCACCACTTTGTGTTTGGCTATAGGACAAACCAACAATTTCTAATCGTACTTTTTTCATTCCCATTTTAAGATACTCTAATATACAAAAAAGTAAGTATTTAGTTGTGATTTGCTTTAAATTTTTTCACAGCTTCGATTAATTTCGGTACAATTGTGAATGCATCACCTACTAC
Organism: Bacteroidota bacterium; assembly: GCA_040389965.1. Taxonomy (GTDB): domain Bacteria; phylum Bacteroidota; class Bacteroidia; order B-17B0; family Aurantibacillaceae; genus UBA4416. The sequence continues at coordinate 25,445 of JAZJZF010000037.1, read as the reverse complement.
GCCATAATCAGCTGATTTAAAAAACGGTGCTTCTTTGTCGCTGTTAATTACTACAATGGTTTTGCTACCGTTAACACCCGCTAAATGCTGTATTGCTCCCGAAATACCGATAGCAATATATAAATTAGGGCGAATAGCTACACCAGTTTGTCCAACGTGCTCATGGTGTGGTCTCCAGTGCATATCTGCTACCGGACGTGAACAAGCAGTAGTGGCTTTTAATTCTTTTGCCAGTTCTTCAATCATTCCCCAGTTTTCAGGGCCTTTCATACCGCGACCTGCAGAAACTACCAATTCAGCTTCCGGTAAAGGAATCATTCCACCAACATCGTTCGATTTTTTCTCTTTAATAACAATTTTTGAATTTACCCCGCTCAGGTCAACCGAAAAATCAGCAACTGTAGATGAGTTATCTCCCAGTTTTACAGGGAATGAATTTGGTAATAAAGAAATGATCTTCACATCGCTATTGATAGAATAAACAGCTGTCGCTTTTCCTGAGAATACATTTTTCTTTACTTCCAGGCTTGATCCGTTAACAGTAGGGTAATCTACAGCACCAGCCACTAAACCTGCTTTTAAACGGGCAGATAAACGTGGAGCAACTGCTTTACCAACGATGTCGAAAGAAAATACGATAATTTTTGAACCTTCTGCTTTAACAACCTGTTCAACCGTTGAAGAAATCAACATGCTATCCAAAGATGCTAAAGCATCATTTTTTACAGATACTATTTTTTTAGCACCGGCTTTGCCGATCTCTTCCAATTGAGCAGCATCCGCATTAATAGCCAAAGCTGTAACTGTAGAGCCTGTTAGTTCAGCAATTTTAGAAGCGTAGTTTACAGCCTCCAAAGATGATTTTTTTACTTTTCCTTTATTTATTTCTGTATATACTAATACCATTTTAATTAAGTTTTTAGTTGTGGGTTTTTAGTTGTGTGATGAATCAAACAACTTATATCTTAATAACTCTTAAATTACCTTAGCTTCTGTGTGTAGCAGATTTACCAATTCATCCATATTATTTTCATCTATCATTTTCACAGTAGTACGTCCTGCAGATAATGTATAAGATTTAATATTGGTTAATTTATCGGCACCTGTTGCTGCAACAACTGTTAAAGGTTTAGTACGGGCGCTCATAATCCCTTTCATATTAGGAATACGTTGCTCAGCCATACCTTTGGCACATGAAATTACCAATGGCAACTCGCATTCAACTACCTGTGTTCCGCCGTCAACATCCTGTTCAACAGTTGCTTTGTTACCTTCCAGATCAAATTTAGTTGCTAAAGAAATAAAAGGAAGATCCATAAAGCCTGCAATCATTCCACCAACAGAAGAACCGTTGTAGTTAATAGTTTCTTTACCTGCCATAATCAAATCATAACCATTATCCTTTGCGTATTTAGCAATTTGTTCTGCTACAAAATAAGCATCAGGTCCTTCAGCGTCAATACGTACACCATCATCAGCACCTAAAGCAAACCCTTTACGGATTGTGGCATCAGCATCAGCTAAGCCAACATTGATAATGGTTACTTTTTCTGCTTTACCTGCTTCTTTTAATTCTAACGCACGAACAAGTGCATACCATTCGTCGTAAGGATTAATAATAAACTGAACACCGGCAGTACTGAATTCGGTATCACCATTTGTGAAGGCTATTTTAGTAGTTGTGTCGGGAACGTTACTGATTGGAACTAATATTTTCATATTATTTTGTTTTTATGAGTTTATGAGGTATCCGGATTGAGCCGTCTACATCAATTTAATAAATTTAAGGTCAGCAAATTTAGAAAAATATGCAAGTAAATCAATAGATATAGGTCAATATTTTATTTTGTTTTCACCAAATCGTAAAACTCTGTAAGAGAATATTTTACGGCTTTAGCAACTAACATTCTAAAATCGTTTGTCTGCCCTTTTACATGTGCTTTTTCCAGGGCGTCATAATATTTCATTCGGCTTGCCAAACTCCCTTTAATATTGGCAATGTAATATCCGTTCTTTAGCAAAATCAGGTTCATTAATAAACGTGATGTTCTACCGTTTCCATCAATAAAAGGATGAATCCCCACAAGGATCTGATGTATATCTGCAGCTAAAATAACCGAATGCAAAGCCGATTGATGTAAATTATAGTAAGTAATTAAAGCTTCCATTTTTAAAGGAACATCAAAAAATGCAGGTGGGTGGTGTTTGCTACCGCTAATTCTTACATCTGCATTACGATAATTTCCGGCTTCTGCATTATGTATCCCTTTTAAAACAAGGTAATGTAGTTCTTTAATGCTCCGTTCGTTCAATGTAACTTTATTGTTAGAAAGATCATTTACAAAATCAATGGCTTCCTTATGGTTAATGGCCTCCAGGTGCTCTCTTACACTTTTGCCGCCAATGGTAACGCCTTCTTTAATAACCATTGCCGTTTCCTGTAAAGTAAGTGTGTTACCTTCTATTTTATTACTCTCGTAGGTGTAATCGGTAAAAAAGTAATCGTTTAATTTATGAAGTTGTACTTTATTAAGTGGCTTTAGGGCATCTGTTTTTTGCTTTAAAACATCAATTTCGCTAAGTACTTTCATTAACGGCTTTGGCAATACCTGCTTTGTTGATTTATTCAATAGTTTTTGATAACCTGCAATAGCGTCGTTTACTATATTAATAACATCTTCCGCATAGGCATAGTCTTTAATGTCTTCTAAAATTTTATCAGAAAGCCATGCATTCATTAATTCATTGGGTTCTCCGCCTAAAATATCGGCTAATTTTAGAATTTGTTCTTTGGTTGGTTTCCGAAGGCCGCTTTCAAATTTACTTATAAGAGATTGATCTATGCCCATTTTACGGGAAAGTTCCTGCGTTTTAAGTTTATTTTGAAGTCTTAGCTCTTTTATTTTATAACCTAACATAATTACATTATTTGTCATGACAAAATTAGTCATATTATTTTGCTTTATTCTATTATTTTCAAACTTTTTTTGTTTTTTATTTAGCTACCTTTTATATACATTTGAGATCAGGAATCAAAGAAAGGTTCTTAACTAAACACAGGAAAAGAAAAGATTTATATATGAGAACTATAGAATTTAGAGAAGCCCTTCGTGAGGCAATGAATGAAGAAATGCGTCGTGATGAAACCATTTTTTTAATGGGAGAGGAAGTGGCAGAATATAACGGAGCTTATAAAGTAAGTAAAGGAATGCTGGCTGAATTTGGTCCTAAAAGAATTATCGATACTCCTATTGCAGAACTTGGTTTTGCAGGTATTGGTGCCGGGGCAGCAATCAACGGCTTACGACCTATTATTGAGTTCATGACTTTTAACTTCTCGTTAGTTGCTATTGATCAGATTATCAATACTGCTGCGAAAATTTTAAGTATGAGTGGTGGCCAGTATAATTGCCCCATTGTATTTCGTGGGCCTACTGCCAGTGCAGGGATGTTAAGTTCTCAGCACTCGCAAGCTTTTGAAAACTGGTATGCAAACTGCCCGGGTCTAAAAGTAATTGTTCCTTCAAATGGATACGATGCCAAAGGCTTGTTAAAAGCTGCTATTCGCGATAACGATCCGGTTATTTTTATGGAATCAGAACAGATGTATGGTGATAAATCCGAAATTCCTGATGGAGAATATATTATCCCTATTGGAGTAGCAGATGTTAAAAAACAAGGCACAGATGTAACTATTGTTTCTTTTGGTAAAATTATGAAAGTAGCTTTAGCTGCAGCAGCCGAACTAGAAAAAGAAGGGATTAGTGCTGAGGTAATTGATTTAAGAACTGTTCGTCCTATTGATTATGATACAGTAATTAATTCGGTTAAAAAAACAAACCGTTTAGTAGTTGTTGAAGAAGCCTGGCCTTTGGCAAGTATTTCTTCTGAAATTGCTTTCCGTGTACAAAAAGATGCCTTTGATTATTTGGATGCTCCTATCCGCCGTATTACTGCTGCCGATGTACCATTACCATATGCGCCAACTTTAATTGAAGCATCGTTGCCAAACGTTGCAAGAACGGTTAAAGCAGTGAAAGAAGTGATGTACCAAAAAGCTTAAGCTTATTATATTGTAATTTAAAAAAGGAATGTGAAAGCATTCCTTTTTTATTTTCCTTTTTTTTCGAAGGAAAAGTATGTCGCTCCATTTTCACAACATATTCATGTTTTATAGCCTATAGGCTTTCGTTGTTCCGGAGATTCCTTTTTCTCAATCAGTTCATCTAAATAACGGAATACAATTTCCATGTTCTTGTCTTGATTATCGAGTTTCTTTTTTATTTTTTCGATTTCATATTTTAGCTCTGTATGCGTGGATATCATATCTCTTAATTTCACAAACAATTCTATAATACGTATAGAAACGAGAGTAGCTCTCTCGCTTTTTAATACGTTGGATAACATTAAAACGCCATGTTCAGTAAAAACATATGGTAAAGTCCCTCCTAAATGAGATTTTGATGGTATCGCATTTTGCGATACCATTATTTCAGTTTCAATTTCAGTTAATTGAAACATAAAATGGATTGGAAATTTGGTCATATTACGTTTGACCTGTTCACGCAAGCGAATACTCTTTACACCAAAAAGTTCCGCCAAATCTCTATCCAACATTACTTTTTGATTACGAATGAGGTAGATTTTATGGATTACTATTTCGTCGGGAACGACAATTAAATTCTCTTTTTTTGACATATACTAAACCCTCTATAAAATATAACATCAAAGTAAAATAAATTTATAATAGGAGCTTGCTACAGATTGTAGCATTCGTTTTTAGATAAATTAAGTAGTAGCAACTACTTTTCCTTCCAGATTATTTTCAGTAATCCATTTTGATAAAGCTGCACTAAAGGCATCTTTCTCTTTCATGGTATCTGTGCGTAACGTAATGGCAGCATTGTTTTCATAAATGAAATACGTAATGCCATGGCGCTTTTCAATTTTCTCAATGGCAGCAGCATGCACAGAAATTATTTTGTTGGTAGACAATAAAATTTTATTTCCTTCAAAAGCCACAAAACAAAGCTTTCGCAAGTACCTCCAAAGCGTTAAAATAATTTCAGTAAATGCAATTAAAAAACATACAAACGACATGTATTTAATAATGCTGTACGGAAACAATAAGACACAGCCGCAACATAAAAAGAAAATTGTTTTTATAAAACGTTTGGTAATAAAACTATCTGTGAAATAAATAAATTTTCGGGTGCCTTTATCGATGGCCGCTATCTGTTCAGCCTCTATGCAGCTTGTTATAATAAAGAGAATGGTGAGCCCCGCAAAAATGTATTTAATTTCTTTATAACCAATATTGGTTGTGAAAATAAATACCAGTGTAACGGCTACAACAGAAAGTAGAATACAATATTTGAAAAGGATAGAAAGTAAGGGCTTCATAAAAAGGTAGAATTAAAATACATGTTTTTCTGCATGGTACGACGAACGAACCAAAGCACCGCTTTCCACGTATCTGAATCCTTTTGACAAAGCAATTTCTCCCCATTTTTTAAACTCATCAGGATGCACAAATCTTGCAACCGGTAAGTGTTTTGGAGTTGGTTGTAAGTATTGTCCAATAGTCATTACATCGCAATGCACCGCAGCTAAATCATTAATGGTTTCTAAAACCTCTTCTTCAGTTTCTCCAAGGCCAACCATTAAACCACATTTGGTTCTTACTCCTGCCTCATGTAAGCGTTTTAAAACTTCCATGCTGCGGTCGTATTTAGCCTGTATACGCACCTGAGCCGTTAGTCTGCGCACCGTTTCAATGTTGTGAGAAACGATATCAGGTTTTACATCAATAATACGTTGTAAATTATCCCATTTACCGGCAAAGTCTGGAATTAAACATTCAAACTTTGTTTCCGGACTTATTTCTCTGATTGCTTTTATGGTCTCTGCCCATATAATGGAACCGCCATCTTTTAAATCGTCCCTGTCAACCGAAGTAATCACACAATGTTTTACACCCATTAGCTTCACAGAGTTGGCAACACGTTTTGGTTCGCCCCAATCAGCCGGTAAAGGCTTGCCGGTTGCCACAGCACAAAATCCGCAAGAACGTGTACATACATTTCCCAGGATCATAAACGTTGCTGTACCTGCTCCCCAGCATTCGCCCATATTCGGGCAATTACCGCTTTCGCAAATAGTATGTAATTTATGTTCTGAAACTATTTTTCTAACCTTAAGGTATTCTTCACCGATTGGTAATTTTACTCTCAACCAGTCCGGTTTTCTTGGTTTCTCTACAACTGTGTTTTCCTGGGTGTCCATCTTTAAAACCATTTTTTACCGAATACAAAACCTACGTAAACGGTTACAATAAAATTTTCGGCAGGGTTATGTGCCATAATTGGTAAGGCTTTTGGATAATAATCCAATATAACGCCTGTTTCAATTGCTTTTACTTTATTTGAATAAGGAGCATACTCAAAACTTAAATTAATTTTTGCGTATAGTCCCGGATATACTTTCATTTCTCCCAAACCATCTATTAAAGGGCCTTTTCCAGAGATGCTGTCAATGGTATGAATTGCAGGATCATATCTTACAGACTGCTGATATTTACCACCTAAGGAATTTTCGCGGTAAATTAAAATATAAGAAGGCTTGGCAAAAGTAATGTTACCACCAAAAAAATAAGCAGTTCTTATTTCAACTGATTTTCTGTCGGCTCTTTTAAATAAAGTGGTTTGATAGCCAACACCTGCCCTGAATAATAAAATGTTATTCAGCTTTCCGTATACAAAACGTTTCGAATTATCTGAATTATTTGAAACCCTTACTTCTTTAGGGTGTTTCATATTCAATGCCTGAATTTCGAGCAGTTTTTTGCGTGTGCCTGACACATGTTTGGCGCGGGTATAGAGTAGTCCAAAGCCGCGGCTATGAGCAAAAATTCCAAATGATGCTTCATTTCTATACAAAACATTAGGATCCTGGCCGTTTGCGACAGCTTGCGTAGTACTTTGCGAAAAACAAATTCCGGTAATACAAATAAAGGCTAAAGAGTATAAAGTCCTTTTAAACATTGGTAAACAAAAATAGCTATTAATTTTTATTTAATGAATACGCATTGCTTTATTATCTTTGATAAAAAAACACAAAATGGTAACGAGCAAAGTAACTTACACAGGCGAGTTAAGAACAGAGGCAACTCATCTTCAATCCAATACTATTATTTATACCGATGCCCCAAAAGATAACCACGGAAAAGGGGAGGCTTTTTCGCCTACAGACCTTGTAGCTACAGCTTTAGCATGCTGTATGATCTCTGTTATGGGAATTGTTGCTATGAAAGAAGGAATTACTCCTGTTGATGGCACTACAGCTGATGTTACAAAGATCATGTATGCCGAACCCAGAAGAATTGGGGAAATTCATGTGAAAGTCACCTTTCCAAAAGGAAACTATTCTGATAAGGAGAAGAAGATTTATGAGCATGCGGCCCATACCTGCCCTGTAGCCAAGAGTTTACATCCCGACTTAAAGCAGATTATTGAGTTTGTGTGGCAATAGCCTCTAGGATATCCTGCACAATAATGCCATTGTGTGAAGCATGGTATACACAACGACCATCTTTAATAACAAGCATCTGTGGCGAAGCATGCTCCACATTAAATACTTTGGCTATTTCATTGGAAATATCCCTGTGAGCTAAAAGATCGAGAAAATAAACGGGAATACTGTCATCATCTGCCCACTTCGACTCAAAACGATTTAACGCCATTGAGCTGATAGAGCAGCGTGTGCTATGTTTAAATATAACAACAGCCCGTTTAGTAGCGGGCTGTTGTGTAGAAGTTTGAATAATATGGGATAACTGACTAATATCAGTTAGTTGATGCCAAAGCATATAGGATACTAAACTGATCTTTTTGCTGAAATAGCAGTGTTAGCTTTAGAATAAGCCGGACATTTTTCGTGCGATTTGCAAGAATTTAATGATAGGCATAAAGCAAATAGCACGGGGGATAATAAAGCTAATTTTTTCATAGGTTTTGACGTTTTAATTTTGGAATAACAAATATATAGTAATTTTGCTAAGGGCAAAAAAAAAGTAGATGAAAAAGCCTAAATAGTTCTCAAAAATATATTAACATCGCCGACTATGACAGATAAAAAGGATAAAAGTGTTTGGTACACAAAACTGGAAAATGAGCTCAATAAGCCTTATTTTAAAGCACTTACACAATTTGTTAAAGAGGAAAGGACCAAGTTTAGCATTTACCCCAAAGAAAACGAAGTATTTAATGCCTTAAAATTAACGCCATTCGAAAACCTGAATGTGATCATTTTAGGGCAGGATCCTTACCATGGTTTAAACCAGGCACATGGCTTAAGTTTTTCGGTAAATTATGGCATTAAGCCACCCCCTTCTTTAGTTAATATCTTTAAAGAATTGCATACAGATGTCGGATTTACGATTCCAAATCATGGTAACCTTACAGAGTGGGCCTTGCAGGGAGTAATGCTCTTAAATGCAACTTTAACGGTAAGGGCCGGCGAGCCCGGAAGCCACCAGAAAAAAGGCTGGGAAGAATTTACCGATGCCATTATAAAGCTTATTTCAGACGAAAAAGAGCATTGTGTATTCATGTTATGGGGCAATTATGCAAAATCGAAAACACCTTTAATAGATGCTTCAAAACACCTGATACTCGAAGCAGCGCATCCTTCGCCACTGGCAAGAGGCGCCTTTTTTGGCAGCGCGCCTTTTTCAAAAGCCAATGCTTACCTGAAAAAATACCATAAAACGCCTGTCGATTGGCAGCTTAAAAGTGTATAATTACCTTTGTTTTTACTCTAAAGAGCAAGGAATTTATCTATATACCCGTTTGGTTTGTTCAATAATTTAAGCCATTGAGCCAATTTTTTGGTTTTGTTAATCTTTATTTTTAAGTTTAGAAGGTTATATAAGTCCACTATGATTAGTATTCAAAAACAAGTCCTTTTACTTTCCGATTTTCACTACAAAGAATTCGCCGACTATTTGCTCGATACTAACTCTGAATTGCCTTATAAGCTCATCTCAACCATTAAAAAACTAAAAATACAGCCCGAATCGGATGCGCTTTGTCAATTAATATATGGGGACGCCGAAGAAAAAACACGAAAAAAATTCCTTCAATTAACACATCACACCTTTAAATTAAGTTCTTTCCTGAGTCGCAATTACCCTAACTACCTTAAGCATAACATACAACTTATTGAAGAGTATCTTGCAAAAGGCGAAAAGAAAAAGGCAAATGATCTTGCCGATTGGTTAATTGATATAGCAGAGAAGATTGAAGATTATACCACACTTATTGAAGTGTATAAATTTTTAGCACAACAGGCCTTTATTACCGAGTCTAAAGATTCTAACAAATACCACAAAAAAATTGACGAATACCTTTTGCTGGAGCAGATCAAAAACTCTCTTTACTCTTACCTCAGAGAGCATCTGTTCTTTAAAGGAAAGGAAAACATTTCCAAATCACAGGTCAATAAAGACCTTGCCTTTTTTGATAAGTATGTCGATCACGAATCGCATTCTATTAATATACTGGCGCGTTTTGGAAAATATTATGAATTGAGTTTTTTGGGCCATCCTGATTTCTTTAAGAAAGAAACCGCCTTGGAACTGGAGAGCCTTGAAAGAGACTTTTTAAATAACTCTTTCGTTTGTTATCATTACCTCGACGATGTGTATTTTAAAATACTGGGCCAGCGTCTTCAGCATAACGTAAATACTACCAATACCGAAGCCATGTTGAGCGAGGTTAAAAAAATGAATGGTATCAGTTCGTTTTTAAAATACTGGAGAAGCTATATTAATATCCCTGAGTTATTTTCAATTTCAGTTCAGGTAAGTCATTACATGAGTGCTTATGGCTTTGTTTTTAGAGAAGATTACGATAAGCAATTACCAAAAGATGTAAAAGAAAATATTGCATTCTTAAAAACGAAACTGGAAGAAATTGTTTCAAAAGATATATGGGAAGAAGGGCACATCATTAAATTTATCAATGTGCGTTGTTTCTACTCAGCGATTCTTTTAACCGGCGACGAAAAAGATAAAAATAAATCTATAAAAATACTGGAAGATACCCTGGTATCTTATCAGCAGATTCCATTTCAGAAATTTTTAGATGGCATTTTTGTAGCATTAATTATTGGTTACTTTGCTTTAAAAGAATACGAAAAAGTAATTACAACCTATAAACGCTACAAAAAAATTACGTCGGAGCAAATTGTGATTAAAGAAAACGATCTTACAATTGATGCTTATTATTTTGCGGCTCAATATATTACCAACCAACGTAAGCAGTATACCGAAAAACTGAAAGTAACCTATGAGGAATCCGATTCCTATAAGCATATTCAGAGCCTTATAAAAGAGTTGGTAGTGTATTATAGTATACCAATGAAACTGGATTAGTGAGCGGTATCTATATACATATCCCTTTTTGCAAACAGGCTTGCAATTATTGCGATTTTCATTTTTCCACCTCTCTTCAAAATAAAGAAGCCCTTGCAAAAAGTATTGTTTCTGAGTTGGAACTTAGAAAAGAATATCTGCAGGATAAATCTATTGAAACCATTTACTTTGGAGGCGGTACTCCCAGTTTGTTATCAGAGAAAGAATCGTTTCTGATTTTAGAAAAAATATATAAACTGTATAACGTATCCGGCAATGCAGAAATAACAATCGAATGTAATCCGGATGATCTTTCTGACGAAAAATTAAAAGAGTTAAAACGGCTTGAGGCAAACCGCCTGAGTATTGGCTTGCAAAGTTTTAATGAAGAAGAGTTAATATGGATGAACAGAGCACATACTGCTAAAGAAAGTGAGTCGAGTGTGAAACGCGCGCAGGATAAAGGTTTTGATAATATCACAATCGATCTGATTTACGGTTCAAAATTTTCGAACCTGGCAAGCTGGAAAAAAACACTTGCAAAAGCCGTTAGCCTCGACGTAAAACACATTTCAAGTTACAATTTAACCATAGAAGAAAAAACGAAACTAGGTCACGATTTTAAAGCTAAAAAAGAGGCTGCCATTGATGATGAAGCAAGCTCGGATATGTTTTTAGAAATGATAGATCATTTAGAAAAAAACGGTTTTATTCATTACGAGATCTCTAATTTTGGTAAAGAAGGATTTTTTAGTATCCATAATTCCAATTACTGGAAAGGCAAGCACTACATAGGCCTTGGGCCATCGGCACATTCGTTCGATGGTGTTTCGCGGCAATGGAATATTGCTAACAATACTTTATACATAAAACGTATTGCGGATAATACGCCCGATTATTTCGAAAAAGAAACACTTAGCGAAACCGAGCGCTTTAACGAATATATGCTTACATCGCTTCGTACTATTTGGGGCGTAGACCTCAATTACCTCAAAGCAAACTTCAATAGCGATTTTGTAAAACTATTTCTTAAGCAAATAGAAATGTATATTGGCAACGGAACTATTGTGGTTAATAAGGAAACGTATACTTTGACAGAAAAAGGAAAACTATTGGCCGACAAAATAGCGAGTGAATTGTTTATGTAACAGAATTGTAGTGATGAAGTATAAATTCAAAGATACTATTATGATACGATTTTTCTTTATAGCAGCATGTTGTCTTTTTTTTAATAACCTGTCTGCACAGAACGATTGTGATGATTGCGATACAAATTTTAGAAAGCTGCCGCCCTTTGTAAAAGAAGATTATAAAAGATTCCGGAAAGATTCCTGTAATTTAGAGAAGTATACGGATCCTAAAGAAGCACAGGAATTGTTTTGCAGAGCCTGTTACTATTTTTCAATAAACAATTTCATCAACTCTATAGAGCTATCTAAGCAGGCTTATATAAAAGGCTCTTCGGGTAAGTTGAAATTTAGAATTCTTAAGTTAACAGCTCAGAATTACAGGGCAATTGGTGACACGAAGGCCGCTGCCGTATATGACGAGAAAGTGAAGCGTGCCTTACAGAATAATCCAGATATAGATAAGTAGTTTCATCAAAAATAATTATATTTAAATATCAATTTATGAAAGACAAACCACACATTCTACTCATTGGCATCGATCCGTTGCTACTGGATTTCTCTGCTCCTGATTTTGCAGCAATGCCGGGCATTACAGCCGAAAAAATTGAAGTCGGAACGCAGATTGCTTTAGATGAACTTAACAGTCTTGGTTATATTGCCGAAAAATGCTGGGTCGACCTTGGAGCAACTGCTGCTGAGACAGTGATCGCACGTTTGGGTAAAATGACTTACGATGGTATTATTATTGGTGCAGGAATACGTGTTGCCGAAAGTAATTTTTTACTGTTTGAAAAAATAGTGAATACCGTGCACCAATATGCGCCAAAATCGAAAATCGTATTTAATACCAGCCCTAAAGATAATGTAGCGGCTGTGCAACGCTGGGTAAGCCTGGACTAAAGGTTATTCTTCGCTACCTAAATTGTTGAGTACATCAAATACCAGATCTTTCTCATAGCCTTTGGATAGAGCATAACTCATTAACTTATACTTTAATTTGATGTGGTTTTTTTCAGTAATGAGCTTACGTTTCGATTCAATTAATTTTTTAAGCGTTGCCATGTATTCTGTCTCGTCAATTTGTTGCATAGCCTTTTTTAAGCAATAATCGCTAATGCGCCTTTGCTTTAATTCCATTTTTATTTTAATTCGTCCCCACTTTTTAATGTTGAATTTTCCGCGGGCAAATTGCATTGCAAAACGTTCTTCGTTTAAAAAATTATCTTCTATCAGTTTCGATATGATGTTTTCAACAGCTTCCGGCCACATTCCCAGTTCATAGAGTTTATCACGGGCTTCCTGCTGCGCACGCTCCTGGTAGGCGCACCAACTTTGCATTTTTATCAATGCTAAATGCGGTTCGGTAATTTTTACAGGAGCTTTCTTTTCAGGCATAAACAAAAGTAATATTTCTTTATCTTTGATTCACAATTATGTTAAACTTACCAGTCCAATTTATAGAATCTGTTTCATGCTGCCAGGGTTTTGATGAAGAAAATTTTATCGCTGCTCATCAAACGCCATCTCCCACAAGCATCCGCGTAAATCCCTTTAAAAAATCAGATCTTGGTTTTACATTAAATGATCCTATTCCATGGAATAGCAACGGATTTTATTTAGAGAGCCGGCCAAATTTTACACACGATATTCTTTTTCAGGCAGGTTGTTATTACGTGCAGGAAGCCGGTTCCATGTTTATAGAGCATGCGTTGAGGTCTTGTGTTGATTTTAATAAAACCCTTACCGTATTTGATGTGTGCGCTTCGCCGGGAGGTAAAAGCACCTTATTAAATTCTTTGATCACAAAAGAAAGTATATTGGTTGCTAACGAAGTGGTAAAACAACGTTCAGAAGTATTAGCACAAAACCTTAGTAAATGGGGGACATGCAATGTCGTTGTTACTAATAATGACCCTGCCGCTTTTTCGGAAATGGAAAATGTATTTGATGTTATTTTAGTAGATGCTCCTTGCAGCGGTTCAGGCTTATTTAGAAAGCAACATGACGCTGTGGATGAATGGAGCCTTGATAACGTGAATTTATGTTCGCAACGTCAGAAGCGTATTTTAGCAGATATTATAGGCACCTTAAAGCCGGATGGAACCCTGGTATATTCAACCTGTTCTTATTCTCAATCAGAGAATGAAGCGATTGCCGATTGGTTGATAGAGGAACATGGCTTGCAAAGTGTATCAATTCCTACAGATAAAACCTGGGGAATAGTGGAGACAGTGAGCGACACTCATAAAGCATTTGGTTATAGATTTTATCCCGATAAAACAAGGTCGGAAGGCTTTTTTTGTGCGGTGTTTAAAAAGCCAGGGGAACCTGATAACCACAGCCAGGTAAGGAAAAGCAAATACGAAAATTTTACGGCACTTAAACCTAAAGATAAAGAAGTGTTTATTGGTTGGGTTGATGATGTTCAGGAGCATGAGGTTATTCAATTTAAAGATGATTATTTATTGACTAATGCGGCTACCATTTATTTCATAAACAGGTATTCGCATTTATATTTAAAAAAGGTGGGCACTACTATTGGCAGTGTTATTAAGCAGGACGTTATTCCACATCACGACCTGGCATGGAGCATTTACAGACCGGCAGCTATTCAAAAAATAGAATGTACTGAAGAACAAGCTTTGAAATTTCTTAAAAAAGAATTACAAACCATAACAGGTGATAGAGGCTGGAATTTAATAAGCTATAAAGGTTTTGGCATTGGCTGGATCAAGAATTTAGGTAACAGAATTAACAATTATTTACCAAATGAATTTAGAGTTCTTAGATAAAAACGCTATATATTAGTAACCTAAAATCTAAATTATGTTTGATAATCTATTAAATCTTGTAAAAGAACACGCCGGTGAATCTATTATTAATAACCCCGCCATCCCTAACGAAAAAAATGACGAGGCTATCCACACTACCACTAATTCTATCATGGATACTTTAAAGTCGCAGATGTCGGGCGGGAATCTAAATTCCATTATGGATATGTTTAATGGTGGGAATGTAAATTCATCTCCTGTTAATTCTGCTATTCAAAGTAATGCAGCTACTGACCTTATGAAAAAATTTGGGATCGATAGTTCACAGGCGAGTAGTATTGTATCTTCTTTATTACCTAAGGTAATGGATCAGTTTGTAAATAAAACCAATGACCCCCAAGACAATAGTTTTGATATAAAAGGGATTATGAGTTCATTGGGAGGTTCAAATTCAGGCGATATATTAGGAAACATTACAAACCTGTTTAAATAGTTCAACAGAAAATATGTTAGGAAAATTTGGAGACATGATGGGTAAGCTTCAGGAAATGAAGCAAAAAGCCGACGAGATAAAATTAAAGCTGGATGCCACTATTATTAATATAGAAGGCGCCGGTGGCGATATAAAAATTGCGATTACCGGTAACAGAGAAATTAAATCGCTTACCATTGCACCTGCCTTACAACATGGCGATAAAGAAGAACTGGAAGAACAACTCACCGTTACCTTAAACAAGGCATTGTTTAAAGCCAATGAGTTAAATGAAAGCGAAATGAAACAGGTTGCGAGTGGTATGCTTCCCGGTATGTAAATATCTTAACTGAATTCTTTTTTATACAAGTCTTCTTTAAATTCTTTGATCTGTTTTGTAACCGAATTAAAATAGCGTTGCCTTTCTACAATGCCCGCTCCGCTTAGCAAAGAAGCCTTTGATTGAATATTCTGGATCCATTCAAAATTCTCGTCGCAGAAATCTGCCTGTGTCGTATTCATAAAATTAATAGCATTAAACTGCTGGAAAGAAATTTTATGTGATTCCATTGCTGCCAGTAAATTGGAAGTATTAATATTCACATCGATCTTATAAAACTGAAAGGGGATCGTTAGCTTTTCATCAAAATCAAAGGCTTTGTTATTTTCTTCCGCCATTTGTTTAATGCGTTGTATCATCTGCACGAGCTCATTAATAACCGACTCTACCTCTTCTTTATTTAAAAAATCTCCGGTTTCAATACAAAAAGAAAGTTGTGATAAAATGCTTTGAATCGATTGGGGCGTCCATATTTCAAGACTTGGAACACGGCAATAATTTTCATAAGCCTTTTTAGCATGTTTTGTAATTTCACTGTCAATAGTTATTTCACTAAAAATGCGTTTGGTATAATACGGATTGTTCAGCAAATATTTCCCCCAGTAAAATAATCTGAAATTTAAGAGTAGGGGATAGTTATAACAGTGATAAACCGGCACTTCGGGAGCTACATGATAGAGTTGTGCTTTAGGCTGTGCTGCCATATCGTGAAGCAGGCTCGAAATGGTTTGGAAAAAATGTTTTGAATCGACTTGCTTACTTTTAAATGGAACATAACCAAACACAATATTGGAGTGCTGACTCGATTGAGCCGGCATTAAATTAATACCATAAGCTTTCGACAATGCACAGGCTTCGCTATAAGTAAAAGGCGTTTTTCCGTTTATCCTTCGGCTTGCTGCATCTTTATTGATTTTTAGCGTTTTTATCAGCGCCTGGTTTATCGTCATATTAGCCGGTAAAGCAGCCTCCAGCGATTCCAGTAAAATTTTCAAATGCTTCATCGTAAATGATATTACTTAATTAAATGTTGTTTATATAGATAAATATATAAAATATTTATATCAAATAATGATATCTGTATAGATATTTTGAATAATTGAGCTAATGTATAGTTGATTTTTTATTCTTATCGCATTTTACACTCCTTAATTGTGTCTTTTTGCTAGTGCCTCGAATAGTTTTGTCCTATAAAACAATTTTATTATGAAAACAACAGGTATACTACTCGCACTCATCATTTGTGGTTTTATGAGCAAAGCACAAAGTAATAATACACAGCAAATTTCAACAGTTGATAAGGTAATACTACAGGTAAGCCAGTCATCTACTATAGAATATTTACCGGTGTATTTTAATTATCGTCGCAGACTTTTAAAGTATAATGGAACTCAAAGAATGGACGGAGCCGAATTTCTGAATTTATGCCGTACTATTCGGGACAGTGCTGTACAGGAGCAGGTAGCAAGGTACGACGCTTATACTGCCGAAAAGCAGAAACTGGGCCTGGCAGCCTTAGGATCAGGCTTTGCAGGTTTCGCCCTTTTAGGAGGCGCTGCTGCTAATACTCAAAGCAACGAAACAGTAACAGCTACTCTTGCTGTAACCGGAGTTATGGCTGTACTGGCTATTCCTGCAATTGCTATTTACTCTTCTGTTCCTCATCAAAGGCGGAAAACAGTACTCTTCCGTGATCTCCCTATTGCCTATAATTTATTTGTAGAAACCCAACGACTCCGCCGCACCAATTAACCTAATTCTTAACCCATAAAAAAATACTTATGAAAAAACTTTCATTCTTATACATCAGCTTATTATCTACTGGTCTGTCATATGCACAGGACATGATCACGAAAACAGATAGCAGTAAGGTAAGTGCTGTGATCATCGAGATAAATTCCTCAGATGTAAAATATAAATTATCCAACTATACAGATGGTCCCACAAGAGTATGTAGTAAAACGGATATCGCATATATCGTTTTTAAAAACGGTGAACTCGAGAAATTTCCTCCTCAGACACCTGTAGATTTTCCGGGTTACAATCCCAATAAATATAATCTGGATAATGTGCCTGTGGAAACATACAATAGCAGGAAAAGAATAAAAAAATGCGAAATACTTTACAAGCACAAAAATTATCTGGGCTTTAATTACATCGCTTTTTTAAATACAGCATTAGGCTTTAATTATATGCGCGATATAAAAAAAGCAAACCTTATTATTAATGTACCTTTTGCTTTTGGACTTGGAAGCCCTTCTATTACTAACGGATTGTATGGCAGACAATACCTCGATAATAACAGCACCACTAAATATAATCTGATGAGATATCAGGTAGGAATCAGCCCTTTGTTTACACCGGCAATGAACAGTGAAATGAATTTTTTAATGGGACCATCGCTTACTTTCATAGATTATAATATGAAGGTAAATACCCGGTACCGTTTGCCGGGAAATTCACAGTACCCTTACAACTCTGCAACGTTTACCAATACATTTGAATTATACCGTTTGCACTATGGCGTAAACGTTGGGTTTATGGCCCGTTTTTCAGAACGTATCAATATGAATATGCTTCTTACAGTTGGGTTTAAACACGATACGTACAACAAAAAAGATCCTTATGGTTTTGAAGTTACAAACGGAAGTACAGAATACGATGCCGCTATACCCGACAACGTGATGCCTTACGTAAACTTTGCCTGGAGTATCGGGTACAGATTTTAATCTTTTTAATCCATTAAACATAAACCTTTTAAACTTAATTCATACTATGAAACATCTATTTATCACAACAGGCATCTGCCTTTTATCATTGGCAGTATTTTCACAAACAAAAGACCATAAATCTATGGTCTCCGTCGGAGGCAGTATTCAACAGTATCATGGCGATTTAGGAAATGGATTTTATAAAAGCAATAACGTTACCTATGGTGCATTTAACTTAGGATTTGACCGTTACCTCAACAGGTCTTTTGATCTTAAACTGGCATTGGTTTATGGCGATTGGGGATATTGCCCGCCTCCGGGAGAAGAAGAAGAGCACGCAGAAAACGGTGAAGAAGAAGTTGAACTCGACTTGAGTTCGCGTATGTTTACTGCCTATTTAGCTTGTAAATATAAATTTGCCAACGGTTACATTTTAAAAGAAAACTCAAAGCTGGCACCCTTTGTATATGTGGGAGCAGGCTTTAATAATATGCAGGATTTTATGAAAATAGATTGTGTTACGGTTGGCAGCTACGCTTCTGTTAACTTCGGTCCCGGTGTTCAATACAATATTACAAACCGGCTAAATCTGAGCTACAATTTAAACTTCGGATACCTGAACTCCGATAAAGTAGATAGGGTAAGGAAAAAAGGAAATGATATGTATATGCAAAATACTTTTTGTGTAGGATTTAATTTTTAATAACCCGTGGCTTAAAACAAAAAAAGGGTTTGTCTAACGAGACAAACCCTTTTTTAATGGATCAAATAATGTATTATAATAAGTCGTTCGCTAAATTCGCCAACTCACTTCTTTCTCCTTTTTGTAAGGTAATGTGTGCATATAAAGGTTGTCCTTTTACCTTGTCAATCAGGTAACTCAGGCCGTTACTTTGTGCATCGAGGTAAGGCGTATCAATTTGGTAAATATCGCCTGTGAAAATAATTTTGGTATTTTCTCCGGCGCGGGTAATAATGGTTTTTACTTCGTGTGGCGTTAAGTTCTGCGCTTCATCTACAATAAAGAACATATTACTTAAACTACGCCCGCGAATAAATGCCAACGGACAAATAACAATTTTTTCATTCTCTATCATTTCATTAATGGCTTTCAGTTCTTTGTCTTTTTCAGTAAACTGGCTTTTAATGAATTTTAAATTATCCCATAATGGTTCCATGTAAGGGTTTAATTTAGAGGTCACATCGCCCGGCAAATAACCAATGTCTTTATTGCTTAATGGTACAATAGGTCGTGCAAGGTATATCTGATGGTAATTGCGGCGTTGCTCTAAAGCTCCTGCCAGCGATAATAAGGTTTTACCTGTACCTGCCACACCTTGTATACTTACCAAACGAATATCAGGATTCATAATAGCATCGAGTGCAAACGACTGTTCTGCGTTTTTTGGAATGATCCCGTAAGACGATGTTTTTACAACACGTTTCAATGATTTGGATGATTCCTCATAACGTGTCAATACTGATCCGCTGGCATTTTTTACAACGAAATAATGGTTTGCAAGAGGCACATCTTTTTTAAGGACGTCTTTTGCCGGACAAGCGCCTTTTTCGTAAATTAAATTTACCGCTTCTGCACTTGCTTTATCTGCTATCGAATTTCCGGTGTAGAGTTCATCAATCGTTAAGATTTTTCCTGTGGTATAATCTTCCGAATGCAAGTTCAGTGATTTGGCTTTAATACGCAGGTTTATATCTTTTGTAACCAATACTACTTTTTTCCCCGGATTTGTTTCCATGGTATAAAGCGCGGCATTTAATATTTTATGATCCGCTTTCTTTTCGCCAAATATTTTTTCTGCATCGGTTTTAGCAGAAGTATTCATCTCAATCTTAAATCTGCCGTGTGTTCTGCCGTTAATAGGAGTCCAGTCCTGTAAAAGATTTTTCCCCGACATTTCATCTACATATCTTGTAAATTCTCTTGCAGCAAAGTTTTTAGTATCGTTTCCTTTTTTAAAATTATCGAGCTCTTCTAAAACAGTAATTGGAATCACCACATCATGTTCCTGAAAATTTTTGATAGCAGTATGATCGTAAATAATCACAGAAGTATCCAATACAAAGATTTTTTGTTCCGCTTTTGTGTTCAGTGCTTTTTTTGCCATAAGTATATCTGATTAGGTTATTATAAATCTATTTGTTTTAACACTTTGAATCTATGAGCGGCTTAATAGAAATAAACAGCAGCATGTTTATACTATAATTGTTAATTTTTAACATTTTTGGCTAAAGATTGACATTCTCATTTCTCTTTTATATATTTATCTTATAAACAAACCTGAATATATACTATATATGAAAAAACTTTTACTAATCTGTGCCATTTTTTCTGCTGCCACACAATTATCTGCCCAGTGCTTAATGCATCCGGTACTTTTAAGTCAGCGTATATCACAATCAAACCTCGTTATAGAAGGTAAGGTAATCAATCAGATCTGTTTCTGGAATGCTGAGCATAATAGAATCTATACATCTAACTTAATAGACGTGTACAAATCGTTTAAAGGAAACACAGGTCCTTACCTTGAAGTTATTACAGAAGGAGGAACTATCGGAAACAAGAAACACGTTTTTGATCCAACTCTTGAACTGGAAGTAGGAGATCTTGGCGTTTTTACATTAAACTCAAACAGTCAGCCTGCACAGTTTGCCAAACCTGTATACGAATCGTATGCGAGTGCACAGGGCTTTATTAAATACGATGTTGTGAATAATAAAGCAACCGAACCATTTAATACTTACATAAACATTTCAAATGATTTATATAACACCATTGATCAGCTAACAGGTGTTAGCTATTCACAGATAAAACCGGTTAATCCTTTTCAACAAACCATTACCAATACTAATACAGCGCAGGCCGTGGCTGCTATTTCAAGCTTTTCGCCAACAACTATTACAGCCGGAACGTATTCCGTATTAACCATAAACGGAAGTGCATTTGGAACCAGCGGTACAGTTGGATTTAAAAATTCGGATGATGGTGGTGCAACTACTTACACACTTGCTTCAACAGCATATGAAATTGTTTCCTGGTCGACAACTCAAATTCAGGTAAAAGTACCAAGCAAAGCGGGTACAGGAGTTATCAGTGTAAATGGAGTTAACAGCTCAACTTCTTTAACCATCCCATACAGCCACTTAAACGTAACCAGTTCAGGCTATGTATTTAATACCAAACATATCAGTCAGGGATCAGGTGGTTATATCTGGACATACAACACAAACTTTTTTTCTAATACTGCTGCAAAAGCTGCCTTTGAACGTTCTATGAATTCATGGAGATGTAATACATTGGTTAACTGGACGCTTGCTTCCACTACTTCTTCTATCACAGCTTCAGCCAGTGATAACGTAAATATTGTGACGTTTAATTCAGGGTTAGGAGCAGGGATTTTAGGTCAATGCGGAAGTTATTTTTCAGGTTGTGGGTCAGGGTCTTCTATGCAATGGTTTGTTGACGAATTAGATATTCAATTTGCCATCAATCCGGGAAGTTTAGCATGGCAGTATGGCCCTACCAATGCAAATTCATCTCAGTACGATTTTGAATCGGTAACGGTTCATGAATTAGGTCACGGACATCAGTTAGGCCACGTTATCAATTCTTCAGATTTGATGCATTATGCTTTATCAAACGGACAAAATAAAAGAACCATTAATGCAGATGATCTATCAGGTGGTTTAGCAGTAATGAACAGAAATGCTCAGGCAGGCGGTACTTGCAGTAATCCTCTGATGACACCACTTTCGGCATCTACCTGCTCATTAGGATCTTTAAATTCGGCATTTACAATTGGCTCTCCTGCTTGCGTGGGTCTTTCTATGAGTTTAACAGATGGTTCGTCAGGAACGCCTTCGAGCTGGTCATGGTCAATGCCGGGAGGAACTCCGGCTACGGCATCTGCCTCAAACACTTCGGTAACGTATGCTACAGCAGGTGTTAAAACTATTTCATTAACTGTAACAAGTGGCACGGCAAGCAGTACTTCTACACAAACCATTACTGTAGTAGCGCCTCCAACATTATCGGTTACGCCAACAGCAACAACTATCTGTACAGGTCAGTTTACCGTATTAAAAGCAACCGGTGCAACAAGTTATGCATGGAATCCGGGTGGAACTGCAGGTTCATCCAATGTGGTAACCCCTGCTGCAACTACTACTTACACGGTTGTAGGTACAACAAGTGCTTGTGCCTCTATTCCATATACAATAGTGGTAAATGTAAGTACTTGTACAGGATTAGAAGACCTTACAACACATAACAATATTTCGGTATATCCAAACCCTAGCAATGGCATCTTTACCATTTCGAGTCTGGCTAATACAGGTAAGCTGGATGTATCTGTTGTAAATATGTTAGGCCAAACTGTGAAATCTGAAAGCAGTAAAGACCCTAAAGAACTGGTAATAGATATGGGTTCTTTCAGTAAAGGCGTATATTATATGAAAATACAAATGAACGATGGGGCCAAACTTGTAAAAGTGGTACTGGATTAATTGTTCCTGATTTAATATTTTAAAAAGCTCTGCGGTTTAAGCAGAGCTTTTTTTGTTTTAACACGTCAATAAATAGTGATTAAAAGATCCGGAAATGTTAAAACTTTGGGATTATTATTGTAGAATTATTTTTGCAGTTTATGTTTACTTATATTTATGTATCAAATTAAAATAATATGAAAAAACTCCTACCCGTTATTATCTTATTCCTTGCATTTACAGGATTTGCGCAAACTGTCAACAAAAAATATGTAGACGGTATTATCTATTTCCAAATAAAGAAAGAGGCGGCATATAAGATCCCCTGTGATCAGAATGGACGTACTAATCTGAAAGATTTTGCTTTTCTGGGAGATATAATAGGTAAGTATCAGATCACAGAAATCAGAAAGTCATTTTATATGGCCAAGGACGAAAAATTACTTCGTACCTATAAAGTCTTTTTTAAGAAAATTAATCAGGCCGATGCGCTTGTGAAAGAACTTGGAAAAAAAGGGATCATAGAATATGCCGAAAAATTACCGGTATATAAATTATCGTATGTTCCTAATGATCCTATTTATTCACAAACCAGTGGTAGTGGAAGTGCTACGATGCATTTTAACTGGCCTTTAACCAAAATCAATGCTCCTGCAGCATGGAATATCACAAAAGGAAGTGCAGCTATTAAAGTTGCTATTGTTGATAATGCAATTTATACAGCACACCCCGATCTTACCAATAAAATAGTAGCGCAGTATGATGCTGCCGATCTTGAT
The DNA here is from genome assembly GCA_040389965.1 of Bacteroidota bacterium. Taxonomy (GTDB): domain Bacteria; phylum Bacteroidota; class Bacteroidia; order B-17B0; family Aurantibacillaceae; genus UBA4416. The sequence goes on along the minus strand of JAZJZF010000037.1, from coordinate 2,325 downwards.
AATGTGGCTTCTCCTCCTGGCAGTGGTACATCTACGCTTGCAAATTACGAATGGTCGCATGGTACGCACGTAGCCGGTTTGGTTGGTGCACAATCAGATAATGGTATTGGTACGGCTTCCATCGGTTTTAGTGTGAGTCTGGTAGCCGTAAAAATTGCAGAAGATGCTACAGGTAATCTTACTGCCGGTTACGAAGGTGTGACATGGGCCTCTACAACCGGTGCGGCTAAAGTAATTAATATGAGCTGGGGCGGATATGGATCTTCTACCACCGCAGCAAATGTGATTACAGCGGCTTATAATCAGGGTTGTGTATTGGTTGCAGCAGCCGGAAACAATGGCGATGGCGGCGAAGACATGGCTAACATTAATGGTACTTTATATCCTGCTGCCTACACAGAATGTATTGCTGTAGCAGCAACGAACAGTGATGATACAAAAGCAAGCTTTTCGGAATATGGTACATGGGTGGACGTAAGTGCACCGGGCGGTAATGAAGCTATCTCAGGATGGTCTTCTCCGTATGTAACGCCATTAATTAGTACAACCTGGTGTAATACATATGGTATGGGTGCATATTATGGTTTGTCAAATAGTTTGTTTGGTACCAATGCAAAATACGATGGAATGCAGGGAACAAGTATGGCTTCGCCACTTGTGGCAGGCCTGGCAGGTCTTATCTGGTCCGTAAATCCAAGTATGACCAAAGTACAGGTAAGAAATTGTATTATTAGTACAGCAGATAATATTACAGCAGCAAATTCTGCAACGCCGGCACTGTCGGGTAAAATAGGATCGGGCCGTATCAATGCGCTTGCGGCTGTGCAGTGTGCTCAGGCTACAGGGAGCGTTGCTCCTACAGCTTCGTTCACAGGAGCTCCTTTAAATATTTGTCCGGGCAGTACCGTAACATTTACTAATCTTTCCACAAGTTCGGGAACCGTTAGTTACGCATGGACTTTCCAGGGCGGTACACCTGCTACCTCTACACAAACCAATGTAACGGTTACGTATAATACACCCGGTGTTTATAGTGTAACCCTCACCGCTACCAATGCATACGGTTCTAATTCAAGCATACAAACAGCTTATGTAAATGTCGTTGCCGGCGCAGCCATCCCTCTGGTAGAGGGTTTTCAATCGGCTACCTTTCCGCCAACCAACTGGTACCTGGTAGATGCTGGTGCCGATAATATAAAATGGGCGCTTAAAACTACCGCCGGGCAAGCAAGTACACAGAGTACCTTTTTTGATAATTATAACGATGCGGCAAATGCGGGTTACCGCGATGAGCTCAAAACATATGTCAACTTAACGGGATACAATACAGCAAAAATGACCTTCTACAGGGCATATTCCGCAACTTTTGGTAGTCCTAATTACGATTCCCTGCAAATTGGTTTATCCACTAACTGTGGTGCGAGTGTTACTTCTGCTTATTTAAAAGGAGGCCCTACTTTCTCAACAGCTGTTACATCCAATACAGCTGTAGGTTTTGTACCAACATCTACTCAATGGAAAAAAGATTCGATCGATCTTACTCCTTATGTAGGGCAGGCCAGTGTTATGATTTCCTTTATCAACAGAGGGCATTACGGTGATAATCTTTACCTCGATAATATTAATATAACAGGTACATCTTTGGCAAGCCCTACGGCTGCTATCACATCGCCAAGTACGGGTTGTACAGGTAGTGCCATTACATTAACAGATGCCTCTACAGGAGGGCCAACTTCCTGGATATGGTCCATGCCGGGTGGAACGCCTACATCAGCTAACGTACAAAATACTTCTGTAACTTATGCTACAGCCGGTGTAAAAACAATTAGTTTAACGGTAGCAAATGCTTCAGGAACAACTACGGCCACAAAAACCATTACTATTACGGCTACACCTACGGTAGCGGCATCGGTTACCAATACAACTATATGTAGCGGTAATTCTGTTACCGAAACATTAACAGGGGCAACAACTTATACCTGGTTGCCAAGCGGATCAGGTTCTTCAAGTGTATTAGCGCCTACAGCAACGACCATATATACGGTAACAGGTTCCACAGGTGCTTGTGTAAGTGCTGTTACAAACTTTACGGTCAATGTCACTACTACTCCAACGGTTGGTGTGAGCGCCTCTTCTGCATCTATTTGTACCGGGCAAACCACTACTTTAACTGCCAGTGGTGCCACAAACTATTCGTGGTTACCTGGCTCACAAACTACTACGGTTATTACGGTTAATCCTGCTTCTACCACTGTTTATACAGTAACCGGAAGCAACGGCAGTTGTAGTTCTACAAAAACCATTTCTATTAACGTAAGTGCTGCT
>JAZJZF010000036.1:55736-86635 GCA_040389965.1 Bacteroidota bacterium | reverse complement strand
ACTGTTTTCATAAATAATGTTTTTTAGTTTATACAAATGTGGGTTTAAAACCCTCATTCTCAAAATAATATGCTCTGTATTATCCACGGTAAGGGATCCGGGAAAAACACCCTCCCTGGTTTTCATATACTCCCCTTGTATCATGGCCATTCATCACAGCATATTTGTAATGTCTTTTATGTATAAGGAGTAAGCCGAAAATCCTGAATAGAGTAGGTAATTGAAAATTTATTTATATGAAACCAAATTTATTTAAATCCGCCTGTTTAATAATGCTTGCCGTAATGTATAGTAACATGACGGGCCAAAACAAGCGTCCAATAGTTACTAATTACTATCATGGATGTAATGAATGTAAGGATAGTACTGTTCTTATTTATGATTTTAAATGCAAGCAATTTTTTTATAAAAAGGAGGGAAGAGATACCGTTCCGGTTTTCAATTTAAAGGATTTAAGGATCAGGAATAATGAACAGTTTAAAGTAAAAGTTATAAATATCAATCGGTATATGTATAACGTAGGATTTACTGTCGATAATATAGATTTTGGAAGCGAACCACCTGCTCTTTTTAAACAATTGTTTTTAGGAGACGGAAGTTATCTGAATTCTTTAATAGATGGTTTAAATAAAGATATTTCGCATGGAATCACTGATAAGAATAATCCTCCTAAACTTAAATCTTCGATTGAGGAATTTATGAAAGAATATAATAAGCTATTAGCTACCCAATTAAATGCCTATCAGTATTGTCCCAATATAATGCCTTGTTGCGATAATAGTAAGGGTAAAATTGATTATGATTCCTTAAGCAGTAAACTGTTAAAGCTGAAAATGGATTATTATGAATATGAAGAAGAATTAAACAATGGTATTGCAGATGCGCAAAAACGCGGCGCGGAAATAAATAAATGCAAAGAGGAGAAAAAGAAGCTAGAAGGAGAGATTGCTAAAGCAACCCCTGCCGAAAAACTAAAAATTCAGAAAAAAATAAATGAACTGGCATGTGGTAACGAAGACACAGATAAAACCATTAAAACACTAAATCTATCTCAGACTAATTTGGATAAATTATGGGCACTTATATCAAAAATAACAGAACAGGAACTTATGAAGATTATTTTATTTAATAATAATCTGAATGCAGATCATTTTTCTTATAATTCGCCACCTATATTTCCTAAAGGTAATAAACTTACAATAGGTTTAAATATTACGCCTGCAGATTCGAGTTTGATTAAGAAATGGAGCATTATGCCTCTATATAATGATTCGTTAAGTGTAGACCTTTTTGTAAAAGGTAAATGGTTTGTTAGTTTCAGCTCCGGACCTTTTGTAGGAATTGGAGAGAAGCTTAGAACAGAAACGTATGGTTGGCAACAACAAGCTAATGCCAATGGCATTATTACTGATTCGGCGCAATATAAATTAGTTTCTACAGGTAAAGCGGGCGCGCCAATAGGTATAGCAGCTTTTGGTAATATCGGAACAAAACTAATCCCCGGTTTCGGAATAGGAATATCAACAGGTGTGGGGATAGCTATTGGGAAAAAATCGAAACCTGTATATTTTGTAGGCGGATCTCTGTTTTTTGGCGAGTTACGACAGTTCAATATTACGGGTGGGCTTTCTTTAATGGAAGTGGATCATCTCAAATCGGAATTATATCCGGGTATAGGAACCACTTTATACTCTTCCAAACCCGATGATGTGGAGTATATTAAAAAAATAAATATGGGCGGTTTTGTTTCTATCTCTTATACCATATTTAAGTCTGATAAATCAAAAAATGTAAAATCGGCATCCAAAAAATAGGAAATGTAAAGTAAAACTGAAAGCAGCGCTATTGATAAAAGCGCTGCTTTTTTATGGATTGAACAGATTAACGGATCCTGCTCGGGCTTATTTAAATAGAATTATCATCATTATTCTTGTATTTTTGTTCTGCACAATTATGCTCGATTTCTTTAAAACACTAACCGATCCACAAAGCATCATTCACTATGGTGGTCTATGGTTGTTATTATTTGTTGTATTTGCCGAAACCGGGTTATTGGTAGGATTTTTTCTGCCCGGCGATTCCCTCATTTTTATTTCAGGTTTGTTATGTGCCACAAAGCCTGATCTGCTTGATGTTTCGTTTATTCCTTTAGTATTATTGTTAATGACTGCGGCTATACTGGGTAATATGTTTGGTTATTGGTTCGGTAGAAAAGCAGGAGACGCATTATATAAACGAAAAGACAGTTTCTTTTTCAGAAGAAAGCACCTGGAGACAACAAAGGCATTTTACGAAAAACATGGCGGTAAAACCCTGGTAATGGGACGGTTTCTCCCAATCATTCGCACTTTTGCACCAGTGCTGGCTGGTGTTATTAAAGTAGACTTAAAATTATTTTTAATATACAATATTGTAGGAGCAATTGCCTGGATAGGAAGTATAGCCAGTATTGCTTATTTTCTTGGAAAACGTTTCCCGGAAACTGAAAATTACTTAGGCTATATTGTGGTTGGATTAATTGTGGTTACGGCTATTCCGGTAGTGATCACATTTTTTAAGAACAGGAAAAAAGCAGATTAGTTTGTTATTTTGAAAGAGTTATTATTTATTATTCTCTTTAACAAACAGCTCTATCCTTTGCCAAACGGCTTCGTTGCCCATAATGGAGTTGTGATCCTCGTCCACTTCTAAAACGGCTGTTTTTCCTTTCCATACTCCCATTAAATTATAGGCGTGGTGTTTAGGAATCACTTCATCATTTTTTGCAATTAAAGCAAGAACAGGAGTAGTAATGGTTTTGGCGTATTTGTCAGATTCGAAAGGGTGCTTAATGAGTAAACCAATCGGAACAAAAGGGTATTTCTCAAAAGCCACATCAATCATGTTTTCGTAAGGTGTAATTAAAATAGTAGCCTTTGTTTTACGTTGTGATGATAGATAGGTAGCAATGCCTGTTCCGATGCTTCTGCCAATAACAATTACCTTATCAGCATCTATTTCAGGCTTTGTTATTAATTTGTCATATGCTTCTAAAGCATCACCGAACATCGTTTTTTCGGAGACGATGCCTTTACTTAAACCAAATCCCCTGTAATTAAGCATGACCATAATAGTATGGGGGAAATATGTTTTGTAATCAGCCAGATGCGACACTTCTTCCGCATTACCACCAAAATATAATACCAGTGGCAGCTTTTCTTGGAGAGTGTCTTTGGAAATAAAGCCATAGGTTCTGTTGCCATCTTTCATGGTAAAGCACAGCGTGTCGAACTCAGGATAAGTTTTAATGATCTCTGCTATTTCCTGCTTACTTGTTGGCTGCGGATGAAATAACAGCTCATCCTGGTTGAAATACAGTAAAGCACAAATCCCTAAATACAATAGCATAGCCGTGATGCCAATGATCTTAAGAAATTTAGAGAGTCTTTTATTCACAGTGTCTGGCTTTGGTATTTTTCTAACCGCTTATTCTGCATAACCTGTAAAAGCTAAGCCCCTTGTGCGATTTGGCTACCTGTCCGTTTTCATCAATTGTCCAGACATTATGAAATTTTGTGCCGGATGTAGTACTATTTAAAACCAGTTTTTTCTTTTTTAAGGTCCATGTACCGTTCATTGTAATTTTGTTATTTGAATTACTGAAATCCTGGTAATAAAACGTATGGTCAGGATTAATAGTCAGTTTAATTTCAGAGGGGTCTGAGTCAGAAACCCCGTAGGTACCGATGAATCCATTGGTATGCTTATTTGTAAATGAATACAACAAAATAATTGCTGTTAAGACTGTAAAGAGTTTAATGGCTTTTGTCATGGTTATAGGAGTTTAAGTGGTTATACTTTTGATTGAAGGTCTTTTAGTAAGGTCATGATAAATTCTAATTCGGCATAACTGCCGGTAATATCAATCGACAAATCGCCAATCCCGATTTCGTCGCCTTTAATTTTTATTTCTTTTGTTTTAAATTCATCAAACGGAATGAAATGCCTGCCGGGATTGGCAGATACCCAGCCGTTTTTAAAATAAACGCCGCTCTTGCCTATAAGAATAAAATTTTTAGCCGGTCCAAAAAGTTGTGTGTCAATGAGCAGGAGCACATCCATCTTATCAATATATGCCCTTTTCCTGGCCTTTCTTAGTTTTCGGGAAGGTATAGCGGGAAAGACATAATAATCAGAATTGGAACGCGACTGGAAAAACGAAATCAACTCCATTCTTTTTTCGTCAGAAACATTGTTATGTTTCTCAACGGACAAAACCATGGCTTTTTTGCTCTGTGCAAACCCATAAGTAATACCTAAAATAAAAATGAAAAGTGCGGTTATTTTTATATTTCTCATACTTAAACAAAGATAAAATCTTTCCGGATATTTGCAAAAGCTTTGCGGACAGCCCGTTTTTTCTTAGGTATTGTTATAGCTCGTTTTGAATCGTTGTTTGTTTTTTTAAGTCAAAGATTTCTTTTTTTAGTGTCTGAGAATTTTTGTCGTAATATGTAACCAACAGATCTTTCTTGTCATTTAATTCAGCCCAATGAATGTTTTCTTCAGGAAAAGGCACTCTGGTTGAAACATGATTTAACAAATTAACTATAATTATTTCGTCAGAGTGAATGAGGAGTAGCAAATTGTCATGAAACGAATTGCCCAGAAAAGTGACCGTTGAGATACCTTTGTACGGTAATTTTATTTGTTCCAAATTCAGTCCATTAATTAAAAAGCCGCCGGATTCTGATGGAACAAAAACAAATTTTCCATCGACTGAGTCCATGGTATATTTTTCCAGTCTTTGGTCGAGTCGGTTCCAGTCTTTAAAATATGTTTCATTAGCATTTTGGCCATTAATGTATAGGTCAGCGACATGTAACATACGACCATTGTTAGGTTCGTCCCATCCTGTCAGTTCTATTTTAATGTCATGGTGTATTGATGCTAAAGTCTCTGTCATGTCTGTCAAGTGTCTTAAAAGCTAAATTTATTGTTAATGCTCCATTGAAATTACTGTTGAATTTTGCGAGTCCATCGCCTAATGCTAAACCCTGTATAGTATAGTGTTATTCCTCTTTTGTTACTAGTACGTTTTTTCCGAGGGTTTTAAATCTAACTCCGTCTTTTTGTAAAACCGTAATGGTCATGTGTCCTGTTTTGCTTGTGTTGATATCCTGAACAAAACCCGATTTGCCTTTGTGCGTCCCTGCTATCACCTTGCAGAAATTTCCGTCTTTCAAATTTGTTGTTTTTTTTCCATTGTGAATAGATTTACGGTTTTGGATCCTCTGCCTGCCAAAACACTACTAACAAAGATAAATGTTTAATGGGCTTTTGCAAGACGAAGCCCCGGTTTTCATCGGGGCGAAAATCAACTAATTGTCTATTGCTTTTAAAAAAGTTAAGGCCAAATGCCAAAATCGGATTTAGGTTAGATTATATGCTGTTTTTGTCGCTATGGTGCCTTTTTTGCATGATTAATTTTAAGTCATCATATATTATTCCGATGAGTAAAATTGTTCCGGCAATGACTAATACGTAAAGGTTCAGTGTCGAATAACATATACCTCCTAAAAGTCCGCCTAAAAAGAAAAAACTGATAATGGTCAGTCGTAATTTTATTGAAGAGTAAAGTTTATCTTTTTGGTCTTTATGTTTGTAAAAAAATAATTGAGAGAGTTCGATTCCTAAATCTGTAAATAGTCCTGTCAAGTGTGTTGTACGAACGGTCGCATTTGAAATGGTGGTTACCAGTGAATTTTGTAATCCCATTGCAAAAAGCAATGAACAGGCCAGGAGATTGGGCTTTTGTGAAATCAGGAATTCTCCAAATGCCGCTACGGAAAATAAGATCAGACTTTCGAGGATGATAGGGATTATATAAATTAATTTGTCATTTGATTTTGAAACAATTTCAATAAGCATGTTCGACACAAATGAACCCAGGAAGAAAAAGAAAATATACAGAAAATAAATAAGCCCCTGCCATAAGTTGAGTTTGAAAATTTCATCTACAAAAAAGGCGAAGTGTCCGGTAACATTTGTTGTTAAACGTTGAACCGCTAAGAAACCGGCTACATTTACAATTCCGGCTACAAATGATAACAACGAAGCAATGTTTAGATTATGTTTTAATGTTCTGGTTTTCCCCTGGTGTCTAAACATAAATGTTTTGTCAATATATGGATGTTATCAGTCGCCCTAAAATGGCATATCACGTTTTGGAACTAAATTCCTGTTTGGGTTTGAGACTGAGTCTTACCGAAATGCGTTTAACAAAGGTAAATGTTTAATGGGCTTTTGCAAATGCCTTTGGTTAGCTCATATAAGTTTAGAGATGTTGTTAAGCACCTTTGCTTATTGTCTATTGTCCTTATTTTATTTAATTGATTCGTTAGTTCTTTATAGTCAATATCATACGAAGTTGCGTTGAGCTCTATTGCATCGCCATTGAATAAATTTAATTTTATGTATTTATTTAGACTGTCCATAACCAAAGGTCTTTTGGTGTAATTCTCATGCTGAAAATTTCGTTCCATTGAAGCGTGCCATGTTTCAGAATTGTCCCGGATTTATTTCGGGAGAAACCCTATTGACGTTCCGCATTGAGCCGGGGCAAAATACCTGATCAGTCATTATTTGCTTTATAGCTCAAAACAGTTTTGCCACCGGGATATAACTTTGCCTGTAGGGGCGTAAATTTACGTACGCTGTCAAACGCATTAAAAATAGTCATACCATTACTCATAGCTGTTGGATTGACTATAAGGTGGTACTCGTCAATAAGTCCTTCTTTTATCAGAGATGAAACAAAATCAGCACCGCCAAAAACAATAATGTCTTTGCCGTTTTGTTTTTTTAAATCGGCGATTGTTTCTGCGAGATTTCCCTTTGCCAATGTGGTATTGTTCCATTTTGACTCGTCGAGTGTCTTTGTGAAAACAATTTTTGGAAGAGCCGCTATTTTCTTTGCAAATGGGTGAGTAGGGTTGTTGGCAGCTTCCTCCTCCCAATAGTTTATAATGCTGTCTGCCGTTTTTCTACCAAGTAAAAGGGTATCTGAGGTATCAAGCAGAGAGGCGAGAAAGGCAGTAAATTCGGAATCGGGATTCCATGTCATCCAGTCATTCTTTCCATTTAGTCCACCAACATATCCGTTGATGGTCATTTGCATTTGTAATTTTAATTTTCTCATGTCGTTTAATTTTAAACAAAGATAGATTGCTGAATAATTTTTTGCGAGGTGTGATTATGCCTTTCTGAAGGGTGGTATACGACACTCCTCGCTCAAAAGGTCACTGAACTTTTGCCTTGTTCGAAATGACAGGATACGAAAAGACAGAAACAAAATTACCGTTCATGTCTTTTTTTATGTATTTCATGGGAAAACCACCACCGTAAATAAGTTTGTACTTTTTATGGATGAGTTAGTCTGGATATTAGCAAATACAATTAACCACTAAAAACAATTATTATGAAACTAAAACAAAAAATTTTCGCGCTCGGTGCACTAGTAGGCCTGAGCATGAATGGGTTTTCGCAATTTTCAGATGCCTACAACAGTAATACCGGCTGGACCACTATTGGATCGGGTTACACTTTTCCATCAACCTTCCTTTATTTTAACGGCATTCAAGGGAATAGTTTCAGGCGTGTGCACAAATCTATCTCTCCTATCACCACTCTAACAAACTACTGGAGATTAGATTTTACTTTCCAATTCAATACAAATCCACCAACAAATGGCATTGCCAATTGGTTAGCTGTACTAACTGCAGGAACACAGGATATGATGTGCAGTGCTCTACCATCAACTCCTACTAATCAGGATCATATTGGAGTTCTTTTGCAGACCCCATCTTCTGCAAGCCCTAATAACCCGGTAATTATGATTGGTACAAAAAGAGGAACTACACAAGCTCTTAGTACCGGAATTGCAGTAGTTCCAAATACATTGTATTTTGTAACCCTGCAACGTATAGGTCCGGGCGTATTACAAATGCATGTATTTTCAGATTTTGCAAGAACAATGCCGGTAACGGGATCGGGATTATGTTTTACCACGTTTGATAATGCAACCGGAACGGGAGGCAGCGTGCTCACTACACTACAGCATGGCGGTGTTTCATGGGCAGGATTAGATCGTACAGCTACCGGAGCAATAGATGATGTTGTATTAGACAATGTTGATGACCCCACTACAATAAGTGCAAATCAATTGTTATGTAAACCAACTGACAATCCTGCTATCATTGGTAATACAACTACAAATTACCCGGGTCAATTTATTGGAACCTATCATTGGTATAAAATGCCGGAAGGTGGTTTTCCTACCGGACTTTCCAATACAACGATGGATTATGATCCACCTGTATTAACTGGTACAACATCTTATAACCGCACATTTGATTATGGTTGCGGCACCATTACTTCCAATATGGTTAAGATAACAGTTCCGGTATTTAACCCGGCTATGGACTGTGATGTACCAAGTGATTATACTACTACTGTAGGTTGGACTCAAACCGGGACGGATGTTCACATCAACACCGGGGGTCAATATGGAGAGTACAAATCTACTCCCAATTCTACTTCTCATAAAATTACAAAAAACATAGGAAATCTGCCTTCTGATAAGTGGAGAGTTGATTTTGAATTTCAATATGATCCGGGTTCATCATTTAACCCGGGAGCTTACATTGCAGCAATAACCAATGATGGTTCAGATCCGTTAAGTACTAACCAGGATGTTGTGTTTGCAGGATTTGGAGAAATGTTATCTACAGGGCCAAGTTCAGTGACTAACCTTTATATCTGGGGAGGATCCCGTTCTGATGTTGCCTTATCGACAACCTATTTAACATCAACGGGAATCACCATCATTCAGGGTTACGGCGCCACACAAATCAATTATGTAAGTTTAGAAAGAACATGCCCAACTACCGGCCGTATCTCAGTGTTTACCGATGCAGCCAGGACGATTCATGCTCCCGGCTCTCCTCAGTATTTTACCATTGATGCAAACGTAGGTACCGGTGCTGATTTACTCACCACTATTGAACATGCCAATAATATTTATTATAACACAACTGCTCGTACCTCTTTAAGAATCGACAACTTATGTGTTGATAATAGTTATTTATATGGTGGACACAGAATGGCTACAACTACTTCCATAGCTGAAAACAATGAAATGGTAAACGATGCCTTTACTGTTTTCCCAAATCCCGGAACAGGAATCTATACCTTGTCAACAGAATCCATAAAAGACGGAATCATCGAAATATTTGATGCCATGGGCAGAAAAGTTCAAAGCATTAAGGTAACAGCTGATACACCGATGTACAAAATTGATTTGAGTGGACAATCAAAAGGCATTTACATTGTAAATGTACACAGCAACTCTAAAACGTATTCTAAAAAAATCATCCTGGAATAATCTTTTTTCAGGCTGACTTACTATTAAAAAGACATAAACCTAAGGGTTTATGTCTTTTTTTGTACAGTTTCTGTTTTTGCAAAAGCCAAATGCAAATTAAATTTAGGTGCGGTTATGTATTCGGCGGTTTTATTTTTTTTCAGCATGACTACCAGATGGACACAGTGAATTAGCTTTATCTTGTGATGATGCTTTAACCTCTCCTATTTTATTATCGTATGTGTCTTTACATACATAAGTTTTTTTACATGAAGTTATTAATGTACATGTAATCACAATAATTAAAAAAAAAGTCGTTTTCATTTTAATAAATTTTATTGATTAATATTTAGAATTCAAAATCCTTAATTAAGAACGAATTTATTTCATAATTATTGTTTATAGATATTCTCATTTGTCGGCGGTTAGCTCGATACGCTTTGTGAGTTCTGCACTTTGCTCTACCGATTTTAGCGATATCAACACGCTACAAAATAATTTGATCGGTAATTGTCGCCACCGAATTTGAAATATAAATTAAAAGAAGGCGAACATTGATTTCAAAGTTAAGTTTCTCGGTTCTTGTCAACCGCTGATACATAACGTTTTCGCGAAGTAACGGTTTGATTTGAAATAGTGTCTACCGAAACGCTATTAAAAAAGATAACTGTTTAATGGGCTTTTGCAATGATGTTTCAGCCCGCATTACTTGTAACTACTGTTATGCGGTCGTTATTTATTTTCAAACTTATAAAATACATTGTCATAATTGACATAGATTGTTTTCACTTTTGCTATTGTCGATTTAGAAACATTTTGCTTTATATTTCTTATAAGTCGTTTCGAGTGCCGTTTTGTAAATTTACTCCAATAAACAAAAACATAATAGTCTTGATTTTGAGTTACTGTGTCATTTGTTGATTTACAAACAGGTCGTAAATAGCTTAGTTGTTTTGCAAGATTTAAAATTGTGTCTAATGGAGCCTGGTCTTTTGGTAAAAATGTTTCTAAATTTCCATTTCTGTTCCATTTTAAATTTGGAAAACCACCGGCGGCATAGCAATTAATGTAAAATTTTATTAATTTTCCACTTGAGTTAAAGTATAAAGCCTGCATAGGCTGTATATGATTTTTTCGTTGTGCCTTAAATTGTGCCGTGTCTAAATTTAGAATATATGACAAATATGTTGTGTCTAAACGATAATTAGCATTTTGATCTACTTTAAACGACTTGGAAGTTTTTACTATTTGACTGTCTGAAAGTTTATTTACCTCCTTAATACCAATAATTGATTGGGCAATTGTCATGCAGCCAGTTAAAAAAACTGTCAAAGCGAATAGTATTGTCTGAAAGATTTTTGTCATAATAATGCCGTATAACGTTTCCTTGCTAAGCAAAGGTTGGATTTGAAATATTGCCTACGAAACGTTGCTAACAAAGATAAGTGTTTAAGGGGCTTTTGCAAAGTGAAAATTGACCAATTGTCTACCATGTTTGAAAAAGCCGAATGCCCAAATGGGATTTAGGTTGGGTTATAAGTTGGCCGTTTCACTTATCTTATACTGCTCAATAAAGTGTCCAAGTTGCCCATAGTATTTATCGATATTGTCAATTTCTACTTCATAGATGTCACCAGACATTAGCGCGAATGTTCAATTTGACACTAAAGCCCGACTTTTGCCAAACCGCTGTTAGCGGTAGTGATATCTTTATTTAGTTCTTCAATTTTGTATTCATCAGTAAACTTCTGATAAGTGTCTTTTATTTCGTCCAATGTCGTCTTGTCATCATATCTATTTTTGTAAACCCAGTCGTACAATTTTTCATTTAGTACAAGTTGCAATTCTGCTTTGTTATTCACATCTTCAACAGAAATGTATGGCGACAGCATTTTCGGATATTGTAAATTCAAATAGTAATCAAATCTATAATGATAAACGTATGCTTCGTGAGCATCATCTTTCAATCGTAGTTTGAAGTATTTTTCTACACATGGGATTATACACCTTGATGAGTAATAGTTATTGTTCGTGTTTATTAGAATACGTTTGATTTCCGATTCTTCTACTGGACTTTTTTGTTCATTCTTAGAAAAAAGAATTTGCCTAACGTTAGTTTCGACGTCTTCAACTTTTTGAATAGACGACATTATTTCACTAAATTTACTTAAAATGAAAGTGGTATAATCGTAAGAAGGTGCCCCACCTCCTAGGCTAATTGAAAGCTCTTTATTTTTAATTTCATAAAGATCTCTGAAAGACGAATTGATTCTTCTATCATAAATTATTTTTAAGCTATCAATTGTATTTAGTAAATCCTTTACTTTATAATTTGTATCGCCTATGCTGATTTCTAAGTTTTCCCATTGATTAAACTTCTTTACATCAAACTGAGTTAAGTAGTCAAATTGTTCATGGTAGTAGTTTAGAAACATACTTCCTGACTTTTTTTCTTCATCGCTTTTAAAGATTTCATCAAAGTTTTCTGTAATTATTTTAAATGAACTCGTGAAAAACTGTCGGATTAATTCATTATGATATTCAGGTCTGATTTTATTTCTATTCAACTCTAAAACAACAGAAGCTTTGTCTTTGTGAATATTTAGTTCAAAGCCCAAAAACATATGCTTTAAACTATTCTCTGCTTTTTGATTTTTGTAATATGTAATAACACGCCAATTGTTTTCTTTTGGACCAGAATAAATGTTAAGTTCTAACGAATTTTCTTTTTCAAAGTATTTGAATTTGTTTTTGTTACTATGGGTTTCTATTTCTTTTCCGTTTAAGAACAACTTAATAGGAATATGACTTTTTGATGTAAAGTCAAAGATTTCATCAAAAACTTTTCCTAATTCAATGTCAAGAGATTCGTGAGAAAAAGGATCATAATTATGTGCAATTCTACTTGCATTTTTCTGCTCACCTTTTATAGACCATCTTTCTGGAACTGCTTTTGTTTTGTGGTCAAATGAAAGTTTTGTTCCAGGTTTTGTTTTGTGATTTGTTTTAATCTTTTGAACCAAAATTCCGCCATCTTTAGCTGAGTTTGGACTATTAAGTTCTATGATTTGAAATTTTTCTGTGAAGAAACTTTTAGTTTCTAATTTCACTTGTTCCGTCAGCATAAAAATGCTTTGAAAACCGATACCGAAAATCCCAGAAGGACGCAACCACAAAGGCATTTCATCAATTAGGTTAATTCTTTTCCTATTTTTAGATGAACTCCCGGTGTTCATTAAAAAGCCTAAATCATAGGTTGAAAGTCCAGTCCCTTTGTCAGTAATATTAAACTCCCAAATTTTATCTTGACCTACTACGTTCTTTTAGCAACGTAGTATCAACAGCATTTTGTAATACCTCTCTTATACATTGGTATGCACCTTCATATATTCCGGCACCTCGTAGTAATTCCATTGCTTTATCGGTATCAACGGAAAACTTTGGTTTCTTTTTTCCGTCAATATAGTCGTAGTCTGATAGTTCTACTTTTAAACTGCCAATAGTCGGTAAATATCCTAATTCTTTGAAAGGAACAATATTATTCCAGTTAATCATTTGCTGACTGATTTCAGAGTTTAAATAATTAAACCAATGCTGTGTTACATTTGCTGTATCATAGTCAAAACATTTTGCTCTTACATCTATAATTTCATTATCTACTCTGAAAGATTCAATAGAAAGGTGTTTTGCCTTGTGATTTAGAGTGTCAATCGGAATTTTACTCAAAGTTCTTAACATGACTTCTGAAAACCGATTATTGTCTAAGTCTAATAAATCACCTATTCTTAAAAGGCATGAAATAAATCTTGGGTGTGAATTTTCAATATCAATACCTACTTCGCTAAATGGTAACATCATTACATCTTCAAAGTTCTTTGTATGACTTGAGCAAATGTCTGCAAGAATTTTAAAAATTCTTTGAGGAATTACGCCTCTTGGTGAAGATAATTTTAATTCCCCATTTGGATTAGTGATAATTTCCTTAGACCTATCAGAGTGTATTCTTCTGAAAAATTCAGCTAAAATGAATTTGATACCGTCGTGATATTCTAAGTTCAATTCATTTAAATCGTATTTTATTTTTCCGTCTTCAATTTTGAATTGTAATGCAAATTCATGTAATCCATTCTTTTTGTCTTGTTGAATTTCATGGAAGAAGTCAATAAATTCTTTTGATTTTAGCGCATCAATAAGGTTGTCGCTTGAAACTACCATACCTATATCATGACAATAGCTTGCTTCTAGAATTAACCAAATGTCTATTGCAGAAAGTTTGTCTAACTTTTCCTTGCCTAAAACTCTTACAATATTGTTGATTATGGTTATTGAATGTGATTCGTCATGAAGGCTATAATGAGGAAATAAAGTAGAAACAGCATTTAAAGCAACGGGAATTACTTTTTTGTCATAATTCCATTGTGCATACAAAATTTCGCTTTGCGTTCCTTGTGTCTTTTCGTAAAGTAATTTTTCAAGAAGTTTAATCATTGTCCTAATGTAATATTTTTACGTGTATTGTTTCAATCATTACCGCTAACTTACTTATATGTATGACCTTATCATATATATCCACCCATAACAGGTAGGTTTTGTATGACTGCCATTATATTTAGTATAAATATACAAATAATCATAAGCCATCAAAAGGACTTATAATTTGCAAATGTGTTGTTGGCAGCTGGTTTACTTTACCAGATTATCAATTAAGTCTGCCACCTTTACATAGGTTTCTTCTCTGTCATTTTCAGTCAATTTACTTAATGGATGTTTTGGATCATTAATAGATTGAAATTTTGCTAAATTATCATCACTTGTAAAACGACAAGGTTTAACAATTAACGGCAGAATAATTTTACCCTTTTCTTCTGCAGCTTTCAATAATGGAGGTAGTTCATTGTCTACAATGAAATCTGATGCTAGAAAGTCTGCACTAATTAGTAAAATAGCAATTACAGATTTGTCTAAGGCTGAGTTTATTTTTTCTTTCCATTTTTCGCCACCTTTAATTTTTGTATCAACCCAAAGGTCAATTTGACCTTTTTTTTCAAATGGTTTTAAATGTATTTTTAGTCTTTCTAAATATTCATTGTCAGTATGAGAGTAACTAACAAAAATTGACTTAATGTTTTTTTGAGGTTTAGCGTCTTTAGTTTTATTTAATAAAAAATCAATAGGTTTTGTTTTTCCCAAATAGCTGAGAAGTGGTTTTACCAAGCTTTCTTGCATTCTAAGTCTGTCATATAGTATTGCCTGATAATTTGAAACATCGAATGAAAGCTCTTCAGTTTTACTACATATTGGTATTATTGGTTTGTCGAATGTCTGTGCTTTTAAAAACTCACCGCGAACATTGGTCGATTTGGAATAATTACTAACTTCAGCTATAATTATATCTGCATTTTTAATCTCTTCAGTAACTTTTTTACCTATATCTCTGTCGCCTGAATAATCTCTTGCTCTTATAATTTCATGTCCAGAATTTGTAACAGCCAATCTAACAATTTCATAAATGTCTTCGGATTCGGATTTATATGGGAAAATTAGAAATATT
This sequence comes from Bacteroidota bacterium, assembly GCA_040389965.1. Classification (GTDB taxonomy): domain Bacteria; phylum Bacteroidota; class Bacteroidia; order B-17B0; family Aurantibacillaceae; genus UBA4416. The sequence continues at coordinate 71,681 of JAZJZF010000036.1, read as the reverse complement.
TTCATTTTTATATTTATGTAATGTTAAATTTAAATCGTATTCATGCGCATTAATTAAATATATTATTGTCGTCTCAAATTTATGGCTAACTACTTACTTGGTATTACTCTTCTAATTGTAGCCGCCTAACTCCCAGCTACTCAAATATAATAAAAAAGCCGTCACGGTATATCGTGACGGCTTCTGTAATAGCATAAGTTCAATTATTTAGCGTAAGCCGTAGCTCTCACCTCTCTGATCACCGTTACCTTAACCTGTCCAGGGTAAGTCATTTCGGTTTGTATTTTTTGCGAAATATCAAAAGCCAGTTGTTCCGATTGTTTGTCGTCTACTTTATCGGCAGATACCAATACACGTACTTCTCTTCCTGCCTGGATCGCGTAACTTTTTTCCACACCGTTATATCCTAAAGCCAAGGCTTCAAGGTCTTTTAAACGCTTCATGTATTGTTCAGCTACCTCACGGCGTGCGCCAGGTCTTGCACCACTAATGGCATCGCACACCTGTATAATAGGCGAGTACATAGTAGTCATTTCAATTTCGTCGTGGTGGGCACCAATAGCATTACAAACCTCTGGTTTTTCTTTATATTTTTCTGCCAGCTTCATACCCAAAATAGCATGTGGTAATTCCGGTTCTTCATCAGGCACTTTTCCAATATCGTGTAACAAGCCGGCACGTTTGGCAATTTTAGGATTTAAGCCCATTTCACTGGCCATAATTGCACACAGGTTTGCTACTTCGCGGCTGTGTTGTAATAAATTTTGTCCGTAGGACGAACGGTATTTCATACGGCCTACCATGCGAATCAATTCGGGGTGTAAACCGTGAATTCCTAAGTCGATACAGGTACGTTTTCCTGTTTCTACAATTTCCTCGTCAATCATTTTCTTTGTCTTCTCAACGATCTCTTCAATACGCGCAGGATGTATACGCCCATCGGTTACCAGTTGATGCAACGATAAACGGCAGATCTCACGGCGGATAGAATCAAAACAAGATAAGGTAATAGCATCAGGCGTATCATCCACAATAACCTCTACACCTGTTGCAGCTTCCAGGGCACGGATGTTTCTTCCTTCACGGCCAATGATACGGCCTTTAATTTCGTCGCTTTCAATATGGAAAACCGTTACAGAGTTTTCAATGGCTGTTTCGGTAGCCAAACGCTGTATCGATTGAATAATGATCTTTTTAGCTTCTTTATTGGCATTGATCTTCGCCTCATCCATGGTATCCTTAATAAAGGCCATGGCTTCTGTTTTAGCTTCTGCTTTTACGCTTTCAATCAATTGTGCTTTGGCATCATCTGCACTTAAGCCCGATACTTTTTCTAATAACTCAACCTGTTTACGGTGCGATTTTTCAATTTCTTCGCTTTTCTTTTTATACAGTTCAACCTGAGAATTCAATTGATTTCTCTGGTTTTCGATTTCTTTATCTTTTTTGGTAGCGTCTTCCAGTTTCTTGGCTAATTCGCCTTCTTTTTGTTTGGCTTTATTTTCGAGTAACACCAATTGTTGGTTACGCTCGTTAACGCTTTTGTCGTACTCCGTTTTTAATTGCAGGAATTTTTCTTTAGCCTGCAGCATTTTTTCCTGTTTTAAGCTTTCTGCTTTTAGTTCGGCCTGTTTAATTAAGTTCTCTTTTTCGAGTACGCTCGATTTGTTGAGTCTTGAATTTGCCATGATAAATCCGGCTACAACTCCCGCAATAAGCGCTACTGCAATGAATATAATTGATAAAATTGTCATAAAATAGTGTTTTGTCGCACATTGTTTATATTATGCTTGATCTTTAACCGGGGCGACTATCCGGGTATTGATCAATAAAAAACGCACAAACGATTCGATCTTCATCAAACTGTTTGTGCGTAAAATGGTCTTACTAAAAGACGTTAATATATTATTCTTCTGTGTTTTCTATGTTTGATTGATGTTTTGCCAACATTTGCTCTACATCTCCCAACACATTTTTAAGAGTGCTTAACTCTTTTTCGGCTGTAGTCTTCTCCTTTTGCAATTCTGAAACTAATTGCAAGGCCACCATTGCCAAAATATCTTTTTTATCCTTTACTCCGTAGGTTCTTTCGAACTCCGAAATTTTACGATTTATAAGTTCTACTGCCTGTTTAACGCTTCGTTCGTCCTCACTTTTAACTTTTAGCGGATATAATCCACCTGCAATTTCTACTTTAACACTTACGTCGCTCATTAAACAAAGCTAATTTTCTTTTAAGCACTCAACAGAGCAATACATTTATCAATTTCACGCACCAACTCATTAATTTGTTTTTTCATAACGGTTTTCTCAGAACCGACATTACTTGAACTATTTGCTAAAATAACATTTTTTCGGTGATTATCCAATTCTTTTATGTCAATATTATGATTATCAACATATTGCGAAATATTAAAGACCGTTTCGTTCATTTTTAACAATTGATTGGCCATTTCCTCTTTTTCATTTAAAAGGTTTAAGCGTTCGTCGCTCAACAGGTCAATTTGTTTAAATAAACGGTCAATAAAGGCCTCCTGTTCATCGGTTTTTGCCTGAGATCTTAAGTTGGCGATCTCCGTTTCGTATTCGGAAATAGAGTTATTCAGCGTACTAACCTCACTATTTAAAGCGCTAATAGTAGTTTGTAAGGAAGCTAATTGTTGTTCCAGGGCTTCTTTTTGCGAAACCAGCCCGTTCAATTCATTTTGCATGCTGCTTACCTGCTCCGAAGAAGTCTGTGAACCGGCTAATTCGCCACGTAAATTTTCCACTTCCGATTTTAACAAATCCAGTTCGGCCTGCAAGGCAGAATTATTGGCCGTGAGGGTTGTTATTTCAAAATTCTTCGCGTTAAGCGTGTCTTTTAAATCTTCCGCTCTGCCTTCGGCCACTACTTTTAGTTCCGATAATTCTGTATTAACCAATTCCAGTTGTTGCTCGGTTATTTCCAATTTATCGGCAATGCTGTCAATTTCAGAGATCAAAGACGTGTTTTCTGCTAATAGCTTGGCAAACTCAATGTCTTTACTTTCCAAAGCCTGTGTGTTACTGGTTGAAAGCTCATTGATAAAGTTATCGAAATTGGTTTTCTCAGTCTCAAAGGAGGAGTTTAAATTACTGAACGCTTCCTTTAAGGAAGTATGAGATTCCGTTAAGGAATTGTATTCGGAAGTTTGTAAATCGAAGGCGGCATTCAGATTGGAAATAATTCCTTCTTTAGCCAAAATACCCGATTCAAGCTCCGATATTTTAGCGTTTAGTGTTATAATCTGTTGATCAAGAGTCGATAGCTGCGCGGTTTTGTAGCTTTGAAATTCTGACGACAAAGATTGGTGACTTTCTGTTTTGGCAGACAGTTCCGAAGTACTTGAAGCCAACTCAGCGGTTAAAGATTCAATTTGTGTTGCCTGGGAAGTAATGGTATTGCTTAATTCTCCAATACTTGATTTGAGCGCTTCATTATCTACTGATAAAGCATGAAGGTCTTCTGACAGTTTTGAATTTTGTGAGGTAGAATGAATCACTGTATTCGATAATTTCTCATCGTATTCAGAAATCAGCTGGTTTGTTAAACTGATAGATTCATTTTGAATGGAAGTGATTTTTGCTTCGAAGGCCATTTTTAATTCGTTCTCTTTTTCAAGGAATGAATTGGTAATGGATTCCATCGTAGCATTTCGCTCAGTTTCAAATTCGTTTTGTTTGTTGGTTAGCTGAAGATTAAGATCTGCTATTTGCGATTCGTAACCTGAAACCAAGGTTTCTTTTTCGTTTGCAAAAGCATCTGTTAAAGCAGTAACCCGGTTTTCGTGGCCTGATAACAATTCCGATTTTTCGTTATTCCATTGATAGGTTAAGCCGCTGATCTTTAATTCGTATTCGTTGGTAATACCCGTTAAAGTTTCTTCGCTATTGTTCGATAAAGAAGAGACGCGGCTTTCAGCTTCCTGTTTCAGGGCTTCCAGCTGGCTGTTATACCCGGCAGTTAAGCTTTCAATTTTAGATTCGTAAGAAGAAACCGTTTCTTCATGCGAAGATTGATAAGTTTGAGTAAGCTCGTTCATTTTTTGTTCCAACTCGGTACGGAGGCCACTTTGTTGGTAGGATGAACTTGTTTTTAACTCGGTAATCTGTGCTTCGTAAGCTTCTTTTAATCCTGAAATTTCTGCTTGTGACGCAGATTGCAGGTCAGCTATTTGTAATTCGTATTCAGATGAAATGGAAGAAAGTTGTGCTGTTAATTCGTCGATCTTAACCAACAAGGCATCGATCTCGTTTTGTTTTTCCTGTAATTGCTCACGGATGCTGTTGCGTAATTCTTTAAACGAGCTTACTTCGCCTTTCAGGTTCACATTGTCACGCTCCATCACCATGAGCTTTGTATTTAATACATCGATCGAAACCTGTAAACGCTTACAATCTTCGTCACGCTCAATCAACTGATTGCGGTAATCGCTTAAGGAACGTTTAATTACATTGTACTCCTTACGCAGCGCTACGTCGCTATCCAGGACCTGTTGTAATTCCGATTTAATGTTTTCTACATTCATGCTCAATTAATTTATAGTACTGTTTATGAAGCACGAATCATTCATGCTTCATAAACAGTTTATTGTTGGTTAAAAATAGAGGTTAGACGAACGCCTTTTACTTAGCGTCTTAACTTTGCATCAACAACACGTTGTTAATTAAGTCACAGCAATTTAACCTAACCATAATGATAAATTTCAGAGCCCTATTTTTTCTTTTTTTAACATACGTTTCATCATTCGGTTATGGTCAGGATAACGGTTTGCGATTTTCCTACCCTCTGGATAGAGTGCCTGTCATTACTGGTAATTATGGAGAATTAAGACCCAATCATTTTCATGCGGGACTTGATTTTAGCACAGATCCTACGCTTAATTTACCTGTTAAATGTGTGGCCGATGGCTATATCAGCCGTATTAAAATAAGCAGTGGAGGCTATGGAAAAGCACTCTATGTAACACATACTAACGGTTACGTTACTGTTTATGCACACCAGCAAAAGTATGCCGGCAAGATTGATGCTTATGTAAAACAGAAACAAAAGGAACAGAAAAAAAATGAGATCGAATTGTTTCCTGCGGCTAACGAGTTGGTTGTAAAACAAGGAGAAGTCATTGGTTATACAGGCAATACAGGGAGTTCTACAGGGCCACATTTGCATTTCGAAATAAGGGACGAAAAATCGGAAGTACCCTTAAACCCTTTATTGATCTATAATATAAAGGATAACGTGAAACCGGTAATAAGTCATCTGGCTATTTATAATACGGCAGACAGTTCTCATATTCAGCAGGAATTAAATGCGACAAATAGTAAAGCAAATGTATTAACCGTTGCTAAAAATACTTTTCTGTTGCCACAAAATACCTTTGCCATTGGCTTTGCAGGCTACGACCTGGCAGATGGCACTACCAATAAAAATACCATCTACGAAGCAAAATTAAAATTGGATGGACAATTGATCTATCATCATCAGTTAAATAATATCAGTTTTGATAATGCCCGTTATGTCAACATATTTAGTGAAAAAGTGGGCAGCATTAAATTTCAAAAATGTTTTTCGCCGGCCTGTTATGATGTGCCTATCTATAAAACCCTTGTGAATGGTGGTAAAATTGAACTAAAGGATACTTTGTTGCATACCATGGAACTAACGGTATTTGATGAAAAAGGAAATGCCAATACATTAACGTTTTATGTAAGGGCAAAAAAAATAACGGGCTATGCTGCTAATACAACTGTTTATAATGCCTATTGTAACAAGGATTTTGTGTTGAAGCAAGCCGGCTTTGAGATGATGGTTCCTAAAGGTGCGTTAGCTTATAATACGTACCTGCACCAAAAAGTATTTATGAAAGCGCCTGTAAATGGAGGCATAGAGATAGGTGATAAAAACGAAAAGCTCATCAGGGCCTTTAAAATAGGTTTAAAAATCTCGAGGCCCTTAAAAGATAAAGAGTCGAAACTGGTAATGCTGGTAAATGGTGATGTGGTAAACAGTAAGTTTGAAGACGGCTGGTTACGAGCCGAACCCAAAGCTTTCGGGAACTTTAATTACGGTTACGATACGGTAAACCCTGTGATTACCTGTGCTCTGGCCAAATCGAAAACAGCCACTTTAAAAGACGCTAAAGCCATTACTTTTAAAGTAATAGATGCCATGAGTGGAATAGGGGAGTATAATCTATACATAAATGATACCTGGCAAATAGCAGAATACGATGCTAAGTCTGATAAAATAACCTGTTACTTTGATGAGACTACTCCTGTGGGAGCAGTCACGATAAGACTGGAAGTGCTCGATAAGGTTGGAAATAAAGGATTGTATGAGTTTAAGACAGTGCGCTAACCGTTATAATTTTATTCCAATCACGCATACATCATCTACCTGTTCCAGATCGCCCCGCCAGTTCTGGAAAGCCTTATCCAAAAGGTCTTTCTGCTCCTGCATGCTTAAACGGTAATTTTGTAAAAGCAGATTCGAAAATTGTTTGTATTTGAATTTTTTTCCTTTTTCGCCACCAAACTGATCCGCGTAACCGTCGGTAAATAAATAAAAAGTCGTAGCCACCTTATACTCTATTTCGTGATTCGTAAAAGGCTTTGGGGAATCTGTTTTGCCAATAGGTTGTTTGTCGGCTTTAATTTCCGTAATGGCAGGGCTAACATCTCCGGCACTCTCGATATACCATAGTGGATTGTTGGCTCCACTCCATATTATTTTTTTGTTTTTAGTATCGATACACAGCAAAGAAATATCCATCCCGTCCTTTACCTCATTGGTGCTTTTTTCAAAGGTTTCTACTACCAGCTCTCTGGTTTTTTCAAGAATTTTTCCGGTATCTGTAATATTAAATTCTTTCACGCTTCTGTTTAGCGCATTGCTACAAACTACTGATACCATGCACCCCGGAACACCATGCCCGGTGCTGTCGGCGGCGGCAATAAAGAAAAGTCCGTTAATGGCTTCCGCCCAATAAAAATCGCCCGCCACCAGATCTTTTGGCTTATAGTAAATAAAATTATGGGGTAAGTAGGTATTTATAAATTCCTGTGGCGGCAAAATTGCTTCCTGCAATCGCTTGGCGTAGGTAATGGAATCTATTATTTCTTTCTGATGTTCTTCGAGCGATTGTTTTTGATTTTCGACAATCTCTTTTTGCTTCTCTACTTCCTGTTTTTGAAGAGCAATGATGTTGTTGGCTTTTTGTTTTTGTCTGTAACTGCGGTATACAAGCCCTGCCACAATTAACATCAGTATAAAGCCTATAATAAAATAGTTCCGCTGCATGCGCTGTTGCTTGATTTCTTCAGCTGTGACGGCATCTTTTTTCTCCTGTTCTTTTTTATCCAGAGCCTGCTTTTTATCAAAATCAAAATTCATTTCATTCCTCACCATGTCTTTGGTTTTGTTCTCATTATAAATGCTATCCTTTAGGGCAGTATAGGTTTTGTAATGGAGGTAAGAACGTTTCCAGTTGTTATTTATGGCAAATAATTCGCTCAGGCTTCGGTTAATGTCTTTCTGGGTTCCCAGATCGCCTGTTTCGAGCGATACGTTTAAGCCACTTTCTAAAAAGGTTTGCGCGGCATCATACTTTTTTTGCTGAATATAAATAGCCGCAATTTTATGTTGCATAATAGGCACCAGAATTTTGTCCTTGTAGTGTTCCGAAATGTCTAAGGCTTCGATATAAGTGGCCAGCGCTTTCTCCTGATTTTGTTGTAATTCATAAATTTCGGCTATCGACGATAGATCTAATGCTTCCATGCCATGATTGGTATCGGCACGGGCTATCTCTAAAGACCTTGAAAAATGCATTAACGCCTGCTGATAGTCTTTACGGGCCTGATAGATCGTGCCAATGTTATTAAGAATAGCTGATACTCCTCTGGTTTCGTGCAGGTCTTCTTTTAGTTTTAAGGCTTTGGTATAATAGATTAAGGCTTTGGAAAATTCTTTCTGACTAATAAACACCAAACCTACATTGGCCTGCGACCGGGATATTAAAAAACGATCGTTGAGCTCTTCCGCGATTTTAAGTGCTTTTAAATAGTTTTGTAAGGCTTTTGAAAACTCATCACGGTACCAGTAAATAACACCTTTTTGATTATAGATATTGAACAGGCCTCTTTTATACTGAAGGGGCGCCGCTATTTTTAAAGCTTCATCAAAGCAGGAATCCGCTTTAAAATAATCTGTCACTAAAAGATATTCCCTCCCAAGCTTATTAAGGGCATTTACCGTTGTGGTATCGTTTTTAGGATGCTTTATATCTATGATAGTTTGCGCCTGCATAGATACAAAACACAGGCAACACAAAAAGGCATAAACAAATTTTAGAATCATAGAAAAATAATCACCAAAACTAAAATTAATGATTTAAAACTAATTTCAATCACTATCACTCATCTTCCAGCATCCACAACGCTTCATTTAATTCGCCCATGGCTTTTCTATTGCCTTGTTTTTTGGCAAGCTCCAGCCCTTGTTTATAAAAGGAAATGGCTGTTTCATTGTCTTCTAACTTTTCATTCAATTGTCCGAGCTGATAAAAGCAAGGCAGATACTCCGGGTTTATAGTTAATGTTTTCCGAAGTTGCGTTTCGGCACTTTTGAAATCTGTAGAGGCAATATATTCCATTGCCAGGGCATAATTTAAAAATACATCATTAGGCTCCAGCAACAGCATGTCAAAAATCATCTCTTTTCTCGGAAGCCTTTCCATTGTTTATTCTCCGGTAAATTGTTTTAGGAAGCGCACATCATTTTCAAAAAATAAACGAAGATCTTTCACACGGTATTTAAGCATGGCAATACGTTCAATACCCATTCCAAAAGCAAAGCCGCTGTATTTTTTATTGTCGATCCCGCAATTTTCCAATACCTGAGGATCAACCATACCACAGCCTAAAATTTCGAGCCAGCCTGTATATTTACATACGTTACAACCGGCACCATTACATATGGTACAGCTAATATCTACTTCAGCACTTGGTTCTGTAAACGGGAAATAACTTGGGCGCATTCTTATTTTTGTTTCCGTGCCAAATAATTCTTTCACGAAAAAATTCAAAGTTTGTTTCAAGTCGGCAAACGATACTTTTTCATCAATATATAAACCTTCTATCTGGTGGAACTGGCAATGCGCGCGGGCACTAATGGCTTCGTTACGGTAAACCCTGCCCGGCGAAATAGTACGGATAGGCGGTTTTTGATTTTCCATAATATGTACCTGTACCGATGAGGTTTGAGTACGTAATACCATTTCGGGGTTTAGTTCCACATAAAAAGTGTCCTGCATATCACGTGCCGGATGGTTTTCGGGAGTATTGAGTGCCGTAAAATTATGCCAGTCATCTTCAATTTCCCTCCCGTCACTTACCGTAAAACCAATGCGGGCAAACACCTCTACGATCTCATTTTTTACCAATGATAAGGGATGTCTTGAACCAATCTGAATCGTAGGATCTGAAGGAACAGTAAGGTCAAATTCTTTGGAAACCTGTTTATCCGAAGACTTGTCAAATTTTTCTTTAAAGTCGTTAATTTTATCCTGCGCTTTATTTCTGAGTTCATTTAATTTCTGACCCATTTCACGCTTTACATCAGGAGCTACATTTTTAAAATCATCAAACAACGATGTTATCTGGCCTTTTTTACTCAACCATTTAATACGGTATTCTTCCACCTGCTCTTTACTCTGAGCCGCAAACTCTTCTACTTCTGATAACAGATTGTTTATTTTTTCTAACATAATAATTTGATAATAACCACAAATTTAATCAATTTTAAGTACTGAAAAAGCATCTTCTCATATCCGCATTTTTTTTATGTACCCTTTGCTGTTGTTTAACAGTAAGCGGGCAATCGCTTATTAGCTACAAAATTTACGAAAACGATACCATAAATGTGATGGATAAGGATAGCCTGAAACAAGGCGTGTGGAAAGAATTTTGGGCCAATGGCGATTTAAGGGAAGAGGTTATTTACAAAAACAATAAAAAACAGGGACTCGAAATTAAATGGTTTGATGAGCCCGATTGCATTGAACAGGAGTCGTATTACAAGGATGGGCTATTAGACGGGCCAAGCATCTATTATTCGAAAAAATGCAAGAAAGATTTTTTTGAAACCTTTAGAGGTGGCGTTAAAGAAGGACTGGAGCTCTCCTACTATCCAAACGGGAATATAAAAGCGGAAGGAGATTATAAAAAAGGAAACCTTAACGGCTATTATAGAGTGTATGACAAAAAAGGAAATTTTTCGTTTGAAAGCCGCACCACCGATAGCGAAACCGATTTACAGCCCAATATTGCAGATACTGCCAACCAGGTAGTGTTTAATGTATTAAAGAAACATAAAGAATGGAAGAATAAGCTCATTGTCGCAGATCTTACAGGAAGTATGTACCCCTACGGGCAGCAGGTTAGCACCTGGTTAAAGCTGCACTTTTTAAAAGATACCATGAGCCAGCATTTTGTTTTTTTTAATGATGGGGACAAAAAGCGTGACGATGAAAAGAAAATAGGTGCTACAGGTGGTGTGTACCATTGCAGAGCAAAGAACATGGAAGAATTGATAACCACCATGGAGCTAACCATTAAAAAAGGAACGGGCGGCGATGCTCCTGAAAATGTGATAGAAGCTATTCTATACGGGCTTAACAGAAGCGGTAAAGTGGATGATATTGTATTAATAGCAGATAACTGGGCAAAAGCGCGTGATATAAAATTACTATCGCGGATAAAAGTTCCTATACATGTGATATTATGCGGGGTTTATGAGGGCATGGAAATTAACGAAGATTACTTGAATATTGCCTATAAAACAAAAGGTTCCCTGCATACCATAGAACAGGATATTACCAACCTAATGATGCAAACAACCGGTAAAAAATTCAACATTAACGGGGTAGATTACATTATCAAAAACGGTAGTGTAAAAGTGTTCTAAATTCCTATCTTTACGCCTCTTAAATTTTTGTGCAGATCTACCATCATATATCCGAATTAAAAAACATTACAAACTCCATTGTTACCATTGGTACGTTTGATGGGGTACATCTTGGGCATCAAAAGATCATTAAACGCCTGGTTGATCTGAAGCAAAAGCAAGGCGGAGAAACCATTTTATTTACCTTTGACCCCCATCCGCGTAAGGTATTGTTTCCCGAACAAACCGACTTGAAACTAATAACCACTACCAAAGAAAAATGTGAGCTCTTAAAACAGTTTGGAATTGATCATGTGTTGGTATATCCTTTTACAAAGGAGTTTTCGAAAATGCATGCCACAGAATATATTTCGGATATTATTGCCAAAGGCTTAAAAACAAAAACGCTGGTAATCGGTTACGATCATCATTTTGGAAGTAACAGGGAAGGAAATATTGATACGCTTAGAGAATTAAGCAGCACCTATGATTTTAAAGTAGAAGAAATACCTGCCCAGGAAATTAATCAGTTAAACATTAGCAGTACGCGTATTCGTAAGGCTATTGAAGAAGGAGATATTAAAACGGCCAATGAATTTTTAGGTTACTCCTTTTTTGTAACCGGTGTTGTGGTTAAAGGAAAGCAATTGGGCAGAACCATTGGTTATCCTACGGCTAATATTTATGTGGAAGATGCCGATAAGCTCATTCCTAAAATTGGAGTGTATGCCGTAAATGTTATTTTAAATGGCATAAAATATAAAGGCATGCTCAACGTTGGTACTAATCCTACTACTGATACCGACAATAAAATAAAAATAGAGGTTAATATTTTTGATTTCGACGCTGATATTTATGGCCATGATATAAAGGTAGAATTTGTTAAATGGATCAGAAATGAGGAAAAATTTGCTAACTTAGAGGAACTAAAAGAGGCTCTGGCAAATGATAAAATAGCTTGTGCCGGTATTTAAATCCTTAAAGATGGAAAAGAATCGTTTTTGTCAATCGTATAAAAAAGCCATTCCGGTTTTGTTTTTTTTCTTTTCCTTTTTTATTTCTAAAGCACAACTTTTAGACTCTCTTACACTGGATACAATGACAGCCTGCATTGATATCCAGGAAGGGCTTAAAAATCCCGACAAGGTTATAAAACTGGTTTTACGTAAACAACATTTAAAATCTTTTCCGGACGATATTTTAAAATTTAAAAATCTACAGTACCTCGATATCAGTAAAAATTCAATTGCCGGTTTACCTGACAGTATTTGTGTTTTAAAAAATCTTCAATATTTTGCCTGTAGCAAAACAGGTTTAAAAACCATACCGAAAGAAATTGGTAAACTCCAGAATTTAATTTACCTGAACTTAAACCAAAATGATCTGGAAGCTCTTCCGCCACAAATTGGTAATCTCGATAAGCTGCAGTTTTTTGATATATGGAGCAATAATTTTGATGATTATCCAACCACTTTATCAGGCTTAAAATCATTAAAAGTAATTGATCTTCGTAACATCCTTATTAGCGATGAAACACAGGCTTATCTCAAAAGCCAGATGCCCAAAGCCACGGTGTATATGTCGCCGAGCTGCAAGTGTAAAATGTAAGAACTGCGCTAAATCCTGTTAGTTGTATTTTCTTTTGTTTGTCTGGTTAAATATGACACTTAACTATACTTTATTTAAGCGGGGACAATTGTTAAAAGTTCGTTCACTCAACGCTCAAAAATTCACTCATCCATCTTATACTTTTAATAAGTTCAAAAACTTAACTTAACTTTTATAAATATGTTTGATAAACTTTAAAATCATCCGTATGAAAAAAATTGCACTATTATGTTTAATATGCTACGCTGTTATTGGGTATGGACAAAATTTGCAATGGGCAAAAAGTGTGGGCTCTACAAGCTCCGAAAGAGCTCGATCCATCGTGCTGGATGCTTCAAAAAACAGTTATATAACAGGGGAATTTTCCGGAACGGTTGATTTTGATCCGGGTCCTGGCACATATAACTTAACGGCCGGTTCAGGCATTGCTCATGTCTTTATTCAAAAATTAGATTCGTTGGGTAATTTTGTATGGGCAAAATCCTTTGGTGGTATTTATGTAAACCCCTTGGGTTTATGCATAAAGCTGGATGGTTCCGGGAATATGTACATATCAGGAGTTTTTCAAACTACTATGGATATGGATCCGGGTGCAGGCGTTTTTAATGTAACTTCAAACGGAGCAACCGATACCTTTATTTTAAAATTGGATGCTTTGGGCAATTTTGTGTGGGGTAAATCTGTTGGGGGAATTGGGTTTGATAATGGCAGTAATGTGAACGTGGACCCTACCGGTAACGTATATGTATCGGGTGGATTTCAGGATGTAGTTGATTTTGATCCGGGTCCTGGTACTTATACATTAAACGCAGTAGGTACCTATTCCACAGCTCCCGGCGATCAGCACGCCTATATTATGAAACTGGATGCTTCCGGTAATTTTTTATGGGCACAAACCATTGCTAATGGCGGTGGTGGTTATACTCCTATCCGTTCAACGGCAATAGATGCTTCCGGCAATGTGTATGCCTGTGGTAACTTTAGTGGTACTGCCGATTTTGATATGGGTGCAGGAACCTATACGCTTACCTCTTGTTCGGGAGGCGGGCAATCCAGTACCTTTGTTACTAAACTTTCTTCCAATGGTAATTTTAACTGGGCGATAGCCTCAAGGCTTACCACTTCACAGGGAAACGGCATTGCTTTAGATCCATTAGGGAATGCTTATGTAACCGGCCAGTATGCACTCAATATTGATTTCGGTCCTGGTACTACCACTTTAACAAGTAATGGGTCGTATGATTCGTTTATTTTAAAAGTAGATGCCTCCGGTAATGTTGTATGGGCAAAAAGTGTTGGTGGAGTGAGCGGCTATGAAGAGGGCTTTGCCATCACAGCAGATGCTGCAGGAAACTCTTACGTAACAGGCTATTTCAGCGATGTTTCTGATTTTGATCCGGGCGCGGGAATTTATAATTTATCGACAACGGCAAGCGCGCAAAATGCTTTTATCCTGAAATTAAATAGCATCGGGGATTTTGTTTGGGCAAACTCTATCGCTTCCAATGTGAATGAATGGGGCTATGATATTAAAACAGATAATCAAAATAATGTATACAGTTGTGGTTATTACCAGGGTACTGCTGATTTTGACCCCTCTGCAGCAACGTATAATTTAACATCGAATGGTTTAACGGATTTCTACGTTCAGAAATTATCACAGAATGTGTGTTCCAACATGGCACTCAGTGTTTCAAGTGCTTCCAATATTAGCTGTGTAGCTAATGGACAGGCGATAGTTTCGGTAAGCAATGGGAATCCTGCATACACTTATACATGGACAAGCAGTCCCGTGTCTCATACTACTTCAGCTAGCTTTACAAGCCCCGGTGTTTATTCGGTTACTATAGCAGATGCCTTAGGTTGTACCCGATCTTCTGCCGTGTTAATTGGTGCCCCGGCAAATCTTACCGGATTTGACCTGGATGCAAATTTGGTTGCTTCCAATTATATTCCGGGTACTCCATCTACAATGAATATTGATGCATACAATGATGGTTGTGTTCCTACATCCGGCAAATTAAAATTGGTGCTGGACTTGACAAAACAAGTATTTAATTTCTCAAACCCTGTGCCTTCTGCTATTTCAGGTGATACCATCATCTGGAATTTTACAAACATGACTTACAATACGGCTCATCTCATGCCGATGTTAAGTGTATCTACCAAGAGCACAGCAGTGCTGGGAGATACCATTTGTGTAAAATTAATAATTACACCAACGCTTAACGATGTGGATCCTACAAATAATGTCAAAAGTTATTGCTTTAGGGTGTTTAGCTCTTATGATCCTAATGATAAAAAAGTATATCCGAAAGGAGAATGCGCAAATAACGAAATTTTAAATAATCAATTATTAACCTATACCATTCGTTTTCAAAATACAGGTACATCCAACGCCATTAATATTATGGTAAAAGACTCATTGGATGGAGATTTGGATATGAGTACGGTGCGTGTTATTAGTAACAGTCATCCTGTAGTGACAGAAGTGGCCGGAAGGAGTTTAAAATTTCATTTTAATAATATTAATCTTGCTGATGCAACTTCTAATGAGCCACAAAGTCACGGCTATGTAATTTTTGAAGTAAAACCAATGGCAAGTCTTCCTAATAATACAGTCATTAAAAACAGCGTGGGAATTTATTTCGATTTTAATGCTGCTGTGCTTACCAATACGGTTTCAAATATGATCGTAAATTCGTTTAGTTGTGTATTGGCAACGAACCTTATAGAGTCATTAGCAGACGGCATTTTTCAGGTTTACCCTAACCCTGCTCAAAATAAAGTAACGGTTCATGTTTTTGAAAATGGCCCTGCTGTTATTGCCATTTCTGATATCCTTGGAAAAGAAGTCATTCAAATGTCATTAAGAGAATTGCAAACAGAAATAAACCTGAGTAATTTAAAAGAAGGTGTTTATTTTGTGAGAGTAACACAAAACGGAAATACGTTTGTTCGGAAAATGATCATTAGTGAGTAATTAAATGGTTTATAAAAAAGCTTCCTTAATACATAAGGAAGCTTTTTTGTTTCTATAAATTTGAATGCGGATTATTTTAAAAAGCGGTAAACTGTTTTTTGAAGTTCAGGAACAATTTCTTTTTCGAACCAGGGATTTCTCTTATGCCATATTTTATTACGGGGAGAAGGATGTACGAGAGGAATAAACTCAGGAAGATAATCAGCGTAAGCCTTCACGGTTTCAGTGAGATTTGGTTTTAATTTTTTCCCTAAATAACGTTTTTGCGAATACTGCCCGATTAAAATAGTGAGCTGAACCTGTTTCATGTTCTTTAATAATAAAGGATGCCATGTGGGGGCGCATTCGGGTCGTGGCGGTAGATCTCCCGATGTTCCTTTGCCGGGAT
>JAZJZF010000036.1:0-55726 GCA_040389965.1 Bacteroidota bacterium | reverse complement strand
GCGGCGCGGCGGTTTGTCGCCGTCAATGCCCCGGCCGGGATAGCAAAATCCCATTGGTATTAATGCAAATAAACTATTATCATAAAATTGTTCTTTAGTTACGCCAAGCCATCTCCTTAATTCATTTCCGCTTTGGTCGTCCCATGGAATGCCGCTATTTTGAACCTTTTGCCCGGGAGCCTGCCCAATGATTACTATTTTTGAATGACTACTTGCCGATAGAACAGGCTTTGGAGCATAAGGCAAAAATGCTTTACAAATGGTACAGGTAGAAATTTCGGTAAGGAGTTTCTTCATGTCGTTCAGTAGTTATTTTCAAAAATGATAAAGTACTCCTCAAAATCACAAACAGATTCTTTATTTCGACATCTGTTTCAATTGTTCTTCTAAAAATTGGATACCTTCTATAAATGTATGAGGGTTATAGCCTAATTCTTTTTTTGCTTTGTCAATAATGAAACCCGTAATTGGCGGGCGTTTGGCAGGCTGATTAATATCGGCAGATTTGGATGGCTTAATAAGGGATTTATCCAACTTGTAATAATCTGCCACCAAATGTGCTACTTCTAGTATACTTAAAAAATCGCTTCCCGAAATATTGTAGATGCCCTGTGCTTTTTTCTCTGCCATTAAAATACAGCCATCTGCAAGGTCTTCTGCAAGGGTAGGGGTCCTGAACTGGTCATCCACTACATTAATGGTTTTACCTTGTTCCAGATTTTGTTTTACCCACAATACAATATTACTTCGGCTCATATTATCTACAATGCCATATACCAGCACGGTACGGGCCATTGCCCAATGCAGTTGCGATGATTCCACAATTTTTTCGGCAGCCAGTTTGCTTTCCCCATAATAGCTTAAGGGTTTTCTTTCGGCTTTCTCGTCCAAAGGGCCATGTGTTCCGTCAAATAAAAAATCGGTAGAAAGGTGTATAAAATGCGGTTTGTAGCCCGGAGTGCTTTTTTGTAATTCTTCTAAAACGTTTACCTGATTCTCAACAGCCGTAACATTCATTAACCAGCAGTTCTCTTTGTCTGTTTCACAGGCATCTACATTGGTCATAGCGGCAGTATTAATTACCACATCAGGCATGTAGGTTTTAAACATGTTTCCTACATTTTTGTAATCCGTAATATCCAGTTGGGCATATTCGTAGCCTGTTTTACTTACCAAACGGTTTTCGCCGCGGGCAGTGGCAATGCAGCTGATATCAGCTCTATCTTTAAGTTTATAAACCAGTTTTTGTCCTAATAGGCCATTAGAGCCTGTAATCAGTATTTTTTGCATAGTATTCAGGTAGTATTACAGCCTGCCAAGTAACAGGATCTGCCTGTAAATTTATTTAAATTTAAATTAACCGATGAATTATTTTATGAAAAATCCACACACTGGCCTGTTTAACAAGATGTATGTCTTACCTCTATATCAGGGGTAGTAATTGCTCAAAGTGTAGAACAAAGAAATAATTCTACACCTAGTTTGTTTTATTTGGCACTAAAAATACTGGCACAACTTTCCATATTCTTAAAACATTAATACACCCTAAATTTTAATTTATGAAAAAAATTATACTGTCATGCGCTATTTTATTAGCAGCAATTACAATTAAATCGCAAACACATGACCGAAAATGGAACATAGGTTTCCATGGCGGCCTAACTCAATATAACGGAGATCGCGGACAAAATTTTTATGCAACAGATCAGGCGGCCTATGGCTTTGCAAGTGTGTCGGTTTCGCGTTACCTGGGGAAACATTTTGATGCCTCTTTATTTTTAACTCGTGGCGAACTGGGTAATGTAGAGCCTCTTAGATCTTGGTCGCCACCTAATGATAATAATCATTTTTTAATTCGTTTAAACACGGCGAACCTGGTATTGCGTTATAATATTCTTAGCGACAGGTATGTTCTAAGGCCTTATATCTATGCGGGAGCGGGTGTTATTATGCATGAACGTTATCAATCTGTAAAAAATGAACGGTATGATTATGCGTTGCCGTCATTTGGTGGAGGTTTAAACATCCGTATCACAGATGTTGTTTCTCTTCAGTTGCAGGAATCGTTTATGTATACTAGTGCCGACGATATTGATGGGGATGTGAATGAAGCTAACGATGGTTATTTATATCATACAGCCGGTTTAACATTTAATTTGGGAAGAAAAAAAGATGCAGATAAAGATGGCATATCCGACAAAAATGATAAATGCCCCAACACCCCACCGGGTGTAGTAGTTGATAAAAACGGCTGCCCATTAGACAGGGATTTGGATGGCGTGGCTGATTATATAGATGACTGCCCGGATATGGCAGGCATAGCATCCTTAAAAGGTTGCCCTGATAAAGATATGGATGGTATTGCAGATAAGGAAGACCGTTGTCCGGATATATTTGGACCGATAGAATTAAAAGGATGTCCTGATACCGATAAAGATGGTGTAGCGGATGTAGATGATAAATGCCCTGATACAAAAGCTAATTATAAAGTGGATGCTACAGGTTGTTCTTTGGATAACGATAAAGATGGTTTGGTAAATGAAGAAGATCTTTGTCCTGATTTGGCTGGCCCTTTAGCACTTAAAGGTTGCCCTGATACGGATGGAGATGGGGTTTCTGATTTAAATGACCGTTGTCCTGCTATTAAAGGTACAATCGCCAATAAAGGGTGTCCTGAAATTGCTAAAGAAGATGTTAAAAGAATAACACAGATTGCGAGTAAAATATATTTTGAAACAAACAGTGCAAAATTAAAAGCTGTTTCTAATGCACAGTTGGATGCATTGGTTGAAATATTAAAACGTTATGAAGGTGCAAATCTTATTATTGAAGGGCATACGGATAATGTTGGAGAAGATGCTTATAACATGGAGCTTTCTCAAAAAAGAACAGAGTCGGTAAAAGAATACTTAATGTCGAAAGGTATATTTGATTCAAGGTTAACTGCTGTTGGTTATGGAGAAACAAGGCCGATTGGTGATAATACAAAAGCCAGCGGACGTACACAAAACAGAAGAGTTGAACTGAAAACATCTTATTAATAAGCATAATGAAATTTAAAAAAGCTGCCTTATAAGGCAGCTTTTTTTATGTATTAAAAAATAATTCAAGCGTTATTTTCTGATAAAATCAAACATGCAGTCTTTAAATTTTTGTTCATGCTCAATATGCGGAGAATGCCCGCAATCTTCAAACACAATTTCTGTATAAGAACCGCCATTCTTTTTATATTCCTCAAGCAAGGCGCGCATTTGCGTAACCATAGGTTGTGGAGGATGTGTCTCATTTCCGGGCCATCCCGGTATAGCACCCATTTTACCTAAATTATTTACATCCAAAAAAGAATTGTCTGAAACAATAAGGTCGTCGGCTCCACGAATCCAGAGTACAGGAATACTTAAATTTTTATATCCGAAAGCTGTAAGGTTACAATACTTTGCAGAGATGGCATTGTTTACACCTTTGTCTCCCGGTGCCATTCCAGGCCAGTTTGCGGTTGCAACAGAATTTCCCGGATAATTGGTTTCGCCGAGTTTTGTTTTAAACATCGATTCCGTATAAAGGTCTTCTGCAGCTTTATCAATTACGTTGCGTTGCAATAAAGTCTGGCCGTTTATCATTTTAAAATACAGGCCATTCATTGTTGAGCGTGCATAAAACTGTGGCGTCGCTTTTAAGCCATCAGGCATGGTAGATTTTATTTTCTCGTCCTGTGTGCGGATACTGTCTATAAATGCCGGATTAACGGCCCCACCGCCGCTACCTGCAAAATCGTCGTCGCTTTTTTTCAATTCGATACCGGCATTTACGGAGGCACCAAAACCAAAAGGAGACATCGGCGATTCTAAAATAACAGAGGCAATATTTTCGGGGTGGTCTGTGGCCATTTGAATAACAACACCTGCACCTAATGACCAGCCCAGCAAATGCATTTTTTTATGTGTTGGATTAATGGCATTTAAAAAATGATAAAGGTCCTCCGAAAATTCCATCACACCTTTTCCGGCATCAACCGGTTTACCCTCCGAATCGCCATAACCGCGCATATCGGGAGCAACATAATGGTAATCGTTGGGAAGCTTTTCCATAAAAGGTTTAAAGAAAGCAGAGGATGATACATTACCATGCAGCAACACGATAATATCTTTTGTTATATCACCACATTCCAGGTAATGTGTATCAAGCGTGGCCGTTTGGCTGTGTTTTGAATGTACCATAGCAGTTTTGTTTAAGTGAATTTAACTTATTTATTAGAAATAATGTCTTCTGTTTTTGTTATAAAGAATAAAGCAACATGGCTGCAATGCCACAGAGAGCCTTAATAAGCATCATACCATCAACCACAACTAAATAGTAAAGGGTTGTTCTGCGAAGCCGGAGTGAGTAACCTACAAAAAACAATAAAATAAACGGAACGGCATTAAGCAGGATCCTGGTTGTGTGAAAATGTTCAGATAATACAAATATAATAAATGTGAGCAAGCCCAGCAAGGTTAAAGGAATAATGATATAAAAAATAGTGTTTCGTAAACCTGCTTTTACTACAAACGTATTGATGTGGTGATTATAATCGGATGCATAATCTTTGATATCGAACATAATGCAGAGGATTGTAATAAAAATAAAATTCTTTAAAAACAGAAAAATGGTAAGCGATTGTGGCTTATAAGGAATATTATGCTCGAGGTAATAATAAATAACAGGATAAATGGTTACAAAACCTGCCCAGGTAAAGCCAATGACGAAAGGCTTTAACCATCCCTTGTTTCTTAAATTATAATGACCAAATGTTTTACTGTTGAAACCATAATACAAAGCAGCTACTAAAGGAAATAATAATATAATGGCCCAGCTGATAATAGTTAATTGGAGTATGCCACGGTAATGCGTAAGGCCTATATGTCCTAAAAGAATAAGGGTGATGCTAATAAACAGAGCCTGGCTTATTTTTACCGTTTTTCTGTTTTGATTATACCACTGTGTTCTTTTATTAATGGTGTCTATCGAAATATCGGTCATATAGGCTTTTGTGTAATACATAACCGTTGCCGAAAAAACCAATACATAAAACCAGAATGAATTTAAAGGAAGTAGGTGTTGCATGCCGGCTTCCATGCATAAGGCCAGTGTGCAGATGCCATAAAAATAATTTCCGTAAAAAATAAAATTTACAAAAGGATTATTTGTTTTTAACAGCATACTAAAGGAAATGTTTAAAGATAACTATTTTATGCATCAATCTTTATGAGTGCGGCTTTGTTCGGGCTATATAATTAAACGCATTACGAGGTGTTTTTATTTAAATAAAAAAGAACAACACACCGCTAATCCCACTTATAGAGGAGAATTGGAACAGTTTAATTAACAAATAACCCGTAGAGAAACAATTCCTGGTGTTTATTTTCTGTTATCAAAACGATAATAAACCCACACTAACCTCATTTTAGTACCCGATATATTGTCAAAATCAGTTGTCAGGATGACCGCATTGTTTTTAGTTATAATTTAGTAACGCTATCTAAAACACTATCCATGAAAACAGTTCATTCCTTTTTACAAAGCCTTTTAAAGCTTAGATTAACCATTTTTCCCGAAAAAGTATTGCAGCCTGTCTGCGTAAAATTACTTAGCGTACCTGTGCGTAAAAAGATCCGCACTTCTTAATTATATCAGTTTTCGAGCTATGCCTTTATATCCATGGATGTAAAGCGTGCAACGAATATATACTCATATCAAATTTTAATAATATCACCTATGAAACAAACGTTCACTCTCTTATTCTTAGTTACAGCACTTTTTTCTGCGCGTGCAGATAAAGGAACTCCTGCGGGCTTTATCGAAAATAAAGGACAGATCATTGATAAAAATAAACAGTTACATCCGGAAGTACAGTTCAAACTGGAGCAGCCCAATGTAAATGCTTATTTCAAGTCCGACGGTATTATGTATCATTTTTACCGCATCGAAGAAAAACCGAAAGCGGAATATACAAAAGCGGATAACGACAATTATGCTCGGGGCGACAGAAATGCCATCAGCAAAAAAATCTATTTTTTCAGATTAGATCTTGATTTGCTGAATGCCAGTAAAACTGCTCAAAGCAGCTCCGCCGATGCGCAGGAGTGCATTAATAACTATTACCTGGGTCATTGTCCGCAAGGGATAATGGGTGTAAAAAGTTTTGGAGAAATCAGCTATAAAAATATTTACCCCAATATTGATATTAAATATTATTTCAAAGAAGGTAATCTTAAATACGAATTCATTGTACACCCGGGAGGTGATATCAGTAAGATACAGTTCCTCTATAAAGGAGCAAAATCAACTACTTTGGAAGATGGGAAGCTTAAAGTGACAAATGATTATAATACAATTGTAGAAGATAAACCGTATACCTATTATGAAGAAACAGGTGATGAAGTAAAAGGTAGTTTCTCTGTGAAAAATGAAATTGTTTCCTTCAATATGTCTGGTTATGATCATTCAAAAACAATCATCATTGATCCAACTATAACCTGGGCAAGTTACTATAGTAACGGGTCTTCTTCCGATTTTCATGCTAACTCAGCCTTTGATGCAAGCGGTAATATTTACACAGCTTATTCTACTTATTATGGTACATGGCCTTTGATTAATGCCGGTGCAGGGCAGTATTACGATGCTACAAAAGATGGAAGCACGGATTTGGTAATTGCAAAATTCAATAATAACTATTCAAAACAATGGGCAACCTATTATGGTGGTGATGGTAGCGATTACCTCTGCGGTACCGGTGGCGATTATGGTAAAACGCTTGGTGTGGATGCAAGTAGCTATGTCTATTTCGGTGGTTATACTAATGGCTCTACAGTTTTTCCAACACAAGCATCCGGAACAGGCGGCGCCTTTTACCAGGATCAAACCAAACTCTATGGAGGCGATACACCTTTTCTTGTAAAGCTCGATGGAAATGGTGTAAGACAGTGGGCAACTATGTTTCAGCATGAACAGGCTAATACCAATAGTGCAGGTATGGCTCTAAACGGAATTTGTGTAAGTGGAACAAAAGTATATTTCACAGGCCAAACCTATAAATTTAATAGTAATGATGTTCCACTGCGTACACTGACAGGGGCTTATAACAACTCTACCTTTTGTGGCGATCAGGATCCTTTCATAGGAAGATTCAACAGCAATTGCATCCTCGAGTGGTGTACTTATTTTAATGGAGGAGCTCCGGCTCAAAAAGCGTATAAACAAGGATCAGATATTACCATTGATGCATCCGGTAATTTATTATATGCAGGGCAGGCGAGTGGTACAAGTCCTACATCGGGTTATCTTTTAAACCCCGGTGGTGGTGCTTATTACAGCGGAACCTTTGCAGGTAGTACCGATCTTCAGATTGCAAAATTCAACCCGAGTATGCAGCCTGTATGGTCAACCTATTATGGCAGTACTGATCTCGATCGTATTTCTGAAGTATCGTCCGATGCCAGCGGTAATATTTTAATAGCCTGTCGTACAATTGGTGGCCCCTCTTTACCGACTGCAAATCCCGGTGGCGCATTTTATTATGCTACTAAACAATCTCCCGGTACGTGGAGCAGCCCGGGTTCACAGGATGGTGGGATTATGAAGTTTACTCCGGCAGGAGCATTATATTGGGCAACTTATGTAGGAGGCACCAATAATAATACCTCTTCTATAACGGGTATCACCTCAGATAATTCAGGAAATATTTATGCTATAGGTTACACTAATACCACGAATCATCCTATTCAAAATCTGGGAGGATCTTATAATCAGGCTGCTTCAGGTGGTATGATGGATATGGTTCTTATGAAATTCACTTCTGCAGGTGGAGGCCTATGGTCTACTTATTATGGTGGTTCTGGAAATGACAATTGCTATGGTATTAAAATTAATCCATCTACATTAGCTAATGGCTGTGGCTTTAAACAATTTAATTCCTTTGCTACCACAAGTACTAATTTACCTACTACAAACCCCGGTGGTGCTGCCTTTTTTGAAGGCACGATTGCCACAACAAATTCTAATGCTATATTATTAATTGAAGACCCAAGTGCTGCCGGAAACTCAACGGCGTCAACAGGAATTACAACAGCAACAACAACCATTTGTACACCTGCTTCAGCAACGTTAACTGTTGCAGGCGGATCACTTGGTAGCGGTGCTTCCTGGCAATGGTATTCTACAGGTTGCGGTACAGGAAGTGTAGGTACAGGAACAGCCATAACAGTATCACCTTCAGCTAATACAACCTATTATGTAAGGGCCGAAGGAACCTGCAATACAACAGCCTGTTCAAGTATTACCATCAATGCAAATGTAAGTTCATCTGCACCCACATCCATCTCCACTACAACTGCAAGTTTATGTTCGGGTGGAAGTACGACCTTAACCGTAAATGGCGGAAGCCTTGGCACAGCTGCTAACTGGAAATGGTATAGCGCAAGTTGTGGAGGAACAGCCGAAGGAACAGGAACGACTCTTGTTGTTTCTCCCACCTCAAGCACTACGTATTATGTAAGGGCAGAAGGAGCCTGTGGTAATACAGGATGTGTATCAACCGCTATTACCGTTAATTCGATAAGTTCAGCGCCTACAAGCATTACAACGGCAACAACAACTATTTGTCCAAGTGCAAATGCAACGCTTACCGTTAACGGTGGAAGCCTTGGTACAGGGGCAAGCTGGCAATGGTTTACAGGAAGCTGTACAGGTACTGCTGCCGGAACAGGAACAGCCATAGTGGTTAGTCCGGCTTCGGCAACGACGTATTATGTAAAAGCAGTAGGAGCATGTAATACGACTGCCTGTTCAAATATTATCATCAATACAAATTCCAATTCAACAGCTGCAACTTCTATCTCAACTACAACAACAAGTTTATGTTCGGGTGGAAGTACAACCTTAACCGTAAATGGCGGAAGTCTTGGCACAGCTGCTAACTGGCAATGGTACAGCGGTAGCTGCGGAGGTACATCTGTAGGTTCCGGTAATACTATTACCGTTTCGCCTGCTTCAACAACTACTTATTATGTAAGAGCAGAAGGAGCCTGTGGAAATACAAGCTGTGTTTCTACTGTCATCACTCTTAATTCGGCAAGTTCAAATCCTACTTCTGTAACAGCTTCATCAGGCAGTACAGTATGTGCAGGCGCTACAACTACGCTCACTGTAAATGGCGGTAGTCTGGGAACAGGCGCGGCCTGGCAATGGTTTACAGGAAGCTGTACAGGAACATCTGCCGGAACAGGAAACTTTATAACCGTTAGTCCGGCATCTACCACTACTTATTTTGTAAAAGCAGTAGGTAGCTGTAATACTACTCTTTGTTCAAGTGTCACTATTAATGTCAATGCCGTTTCTACAGCACCGGCCTCTGCCAACCCATCGGCAAGTGCAATCTGTTCCGGTAACAGCAGTACATTAACCGTTAGTGGTGGAAGTTTGGGAACCGGTGGAACATGGCAATGGTATGCCAATGGTTGTGGCACAAGTGCTGCAGGGACCGGTACGAGCGTTGTGGTTTCTCCGGGTATTACCACGGCTTATTTTGTACGTGCCGAAGACCTTTGCGGAAATAGCATTTGCGCGCAGGTAACAGTTTCTGTGACAGCAACCCCAAGTGCTGCCTGGACAAGTCCCGGAACAGTTTGCTCAGGAACAGGAATGCTGAATCTGGCATCTCTGGTAACCGGCAATACGGGTGGTACATGGAGCGGTACAGGTGTTACAGGTGCTTCTTTCGATCCTTCGGCTTTAACAGGACAAACCATTCCTGTTACTTATTCGGTAGTTAATGGTTCGTGTTCAGCTTCTGTTACACATAGTATTTCTGTAGCGGCATCTGTATCAGCAAACTGGACAAGCCCCGGAACTTTATGTGCATCCAATGGAACAGTTAATCTTAGTACATATATTACGGGTAGTACCGGCGGTTCCTGGAGTGGAACAGGAGTGTCAGGAACAACGTTTGATCCTGCAGCTTTAAGCGGTGCCATTGCAGTAACTTATTCGGTCGGCTCAGGAAGTTGCTCCGATTCAAAAACATTCACCATTAGTGTTACTCCGGCTGCTACGGCAAACTGGACAAGTCCCGGCACCTTATGCGCATCGGGTGGTACAGTTAATTTAACGACTTATTTAACCGGAACAGGTGGTGGCACCTGGACAGGAACAGGTGTTTCGGGAACTATATTTGATCCTTCAACTTTGGCAGGACAAACCATTTTAATTGGTTATCAGGTAGGGACTAATCCATGCATCGTTTCTCAGTCGCACACCATACAGGTAGTAAACGTAGCTAACGCTTCTTTTACAGTTCCTGCCACGGTCTGCGAAAATTCACCTGCACTTAATTTAAATACTTTAATTACCGGTAATACCGGCGGTACATTTACCGGAACAGGTGTTACAGCCAATACGTTTAATCCATCGGGATACGCCGGGCAAAGTATTGTGATTACCTATTCGGTAGGAACATTACCATGTGGTGCTTCACAAAGTAAAACGATTACCGTAAGTGCTTCTCCGGTAATGCCTGCTGTAGCGGTTACAAGCTCGGTAGTGTGTGCGGGGCAAACAACAACTATTACCGCTAACGGTTCCGGAACTGGTGCTGTATATACAGTTTATTCATCTCCAAATGGAGTAGGTGCTTTGGGTAGCACCCCAATTGCTTTAAATCCTGCTACTACCACAACTTATTATTTACAATCGGTTGCCAATGGTTGCAGTAATCTGGGAGGCGATGTGCCGTTTACCATTACAGTAAATGCTTTACCTAATGCGGATGCCGGAACCAACAAATCTATTTGTATGGGTAGTAACACAACACTTATAGCTACAGGCGGTGGTACCTATTTATGGAATACCGGGGCTTCCACAAACAGTATCGTTGTTACGCCAACAGTTAATACAACGTATACAGTAACCGTAACAGGAGCTAACTCCTGTTCAGCTCAGGATATAGTAACTGTAAATATTATCCTGAGTGGAAACGTTCAGGCAGCAGATGATGCGGGAACCGTACAAAACAGTTCAAATGTAACCGTAAATGTATCAGCCAATGATATTGGTGATCCTAACACGGTAGTTATCCTATCAGGTCCTCAACATGGCAGCGCAACGGTTGGATCTAACGGTTCAATTACTTATGCTCCTACTAATAGTTTCGAAGGTACAGAT
Organism: Bacteroidota bacterium; assembly: GCA_040389965.1. GTDB lineage: Bacteria > Bacteroidota > Bacteroidia > B-17B0 > Aurantibacillaceae > UBA4416. The sequence continues at coordinate 44,530 of JAZJZF010000036.1, read as the reverse complement.
ACGATTCATTATAGCATTTGTGATGCTTTCTGTTCTATGATCTGCCGCGAGGCTAAATTGGTAATAACCGTTACAAAAGAAGTAATTATACAAGTACCGGGTGGTTTCTCTCCTAATGGCGATGGTAAAAACGACGCATTTGTCATAAAAGGACTTGAATATTATCCGGATAACGAATTGGTAATTGTTAACCGGTGGGGAGATGAAGTCTTTAAAGCAGCTCCTTATAAAAACGACTGGGACGGACAATCACAGGGTAAAGGCTTAACCTTATATGGTACACAGCTCGTAGAAGGAACTTACTTCTACATACTTACACTCGATAAGGATACCAAACCATTGAAAGGATATGTTGAATTAAAAAGAAAATAGTCATTAACCTTATTTAAAATTAATTACATGAAAAATTCAATATATATAACGATTTGCTTACTGCTGTTTCGGGTAGTGTTAACCGGACAAAATCAGTTCAACCTGAGTCAGTATATGCTTTATAAAGCCTTTGTAAATCCAGCTGCTATTGGTAGTTACGATAAAGTTAATGGCGCTATCTATAACCGGAGCCAGTGGGTAGGCTTTGATGGAGCACCTGTAAGCCAGGGCTTTAATGTAAACCTGCCGTTTAAATCGGCTAAACATACCATAGGGCTTGCTTATTTGCACGATAAAATAGGAGCTAATAATAATAATGAAATCTCCCTAGGTTATTCGTTTAAAGCACGTCTTACCAGTAAAACAAGTTTATTGTTAGGTTTAATGGCCACTGCCAATATTTTAAAAACAAATTACACGGCGCTTGCCCTCAATGACGCTGTAGATCCAACTTTTAGCAGTAATACCACCGCGGTGTTACCTAACTTTAAGTATGGTATGTATTTGCAAAACGATAAATATTATGTGGGTATTGCTGTTCCAAACTTAATGGAAAATAAAATTACGAGCGGCAAAGGCAATGTAAGTTTTAATGCTAAAAACCTTCACTTCTATTTGCAGGGTGGTTATTTATTTACTTTGGGTTCTAAATCCGAACTGGGAGTATCTACCTTGATTAAACAAGTGAGTGGTTCGCCTTTACAGGCAGACCTTAATGTGCAGTATATTTACAGTCGTAGATTGGGAATTGGCGCTTCTTACCGGACAAGTAACGATTTGGTAGGGCTCGTTAATTTTCAAATCACACCAATGTTCAAATTAGGATATTCCTACGATTATGCCTTGTCTGCCCTCCGAAAATACAATTCGGGTAGCCACGAGGTGATGCTCATTTTTAACATGGTAAACGATAAAAAAACAATAGGTGCACAGATCCCAAGCTTCTAATCCCTTTCATATGCAAAAAGTACTTTCTTTTATTCTTCTGTTTTCCGTATACGGAACATTATTTTCGCAAACCACTGCTGCCAAGAAAAAGTCGGGAAGTGCCGACTACAATCTGAAAATGGGTGACGAGAATTTTAATTTATATAAATTTCATGAAGCGCTCGATTACTACGTAGATGCTTATAATGGAGGAAGTGAAAAGAAATTTTACCTCACGCAGCAAATAGCAAAATCTTATAAAGTAATATATGACTACAAACCGGCTTTGGAGTGGTATGGGAAATTGTCTGAATTTAAAACAGACAATACACCCGATAATTTAAAAGACTATGCACAGCTTCTTAAAAATGATCAGCAATACGATAAGGCGATAGAAGTATATAAAGAGTATGCCTCGCGCATTGGACAGAACGAACTGTTTGTAGAGTATTTTGCATCCACCTGCATCTGGTCTGAGCAAAATATTAATAAAGAACCTAAATATGCAGTATATCCAACCAATATAGAAAAGAGCAGTCTGCATTTGGGAATGGCTTTCTATAACAATGGCATAATGATCTCAACACCCAGAAGTTCTAATTATGATGAGAAGACAGTGTATTATAATTTATCTTACGTAAAGGCGCAGGATACCATTAACTTTAGTAAACCCGAAGAACTAGCCGGTGATGTGCATGCCGCCTATTATGAGGCAGGGCCTTCTATTTCGCCTGATGGTAAAACCTTGTACTATACCCGTAACTCTACGGATGCAAGTACCTATAAACCCAAAAAAGTCTCAAAATACAATATTGATAAAAATGGCTCGGCCAATTTGCAGTTATACAGATCCATTAATGCGAGTGGTGTTTGGAGCAAAGGCAGGCCGCTGAACGTTAATACACTTGAATACAATTGTGTGTTTCCTTGCGTAAGTCTGGATGGTAAAACGCTTTATTTTTGCTCTAACATGCCCGGTGGATATGGTGGCTATGATATTTATAAATCAGATATTGTAAATGATACCGTAATAAGCAAGCCTGTAAACTTGGGAGGAGAAATTAATACAATTGAAGATGACCTGTATCCCTATGTTACAAAAGATAATTTTTATTACGCTTCAAGAGGGAAAAATGGTTTTGGAGGATTGGATATTCAGAAAGCACAATTGACAAATGGAATCATTGCAAACCCAAAAAATATGGGAGTTCCCTTTAACTCTTCAAAAGATGATTTTTCGATCCTGTTCAAAGAAAATGGCAAAGAAGGCTATTTTACAACAAACAGAGAGGGAGATCATGGTGGAGATAAAGTTTACTATTTTAAAAAACGTTTGATCTGGGATACCATCAAAGGCGCTGTGATCGACCGTATTACAGCACATGCCATAGAAGGCGTAAAAGTGAGTTTATATGAAGTGGATGCCAAAGGCAATAAAGTCTTTGTAAAAGATACCCTTACAGGGAAAGATGGAAAATGGTTATTTATTACAGACCCCGAAAAAGCATATTACGTATCCTTTAAACTCAATAATTATGACAGCAAAGAATTTTTTATCCCTGAAAAAGACCTTGCCGTAAAGCCTTCGCGAAGAGATGTGATTACGATGCTAAACCCATTAAACCTTTACCCAACGGTTAAAAAAGATAACGTAGTGAAGATTGATAATATTTATTTTGATTTTAATAAAGCTTCCATCCGCACAGAGTCGTATGAGATTCTTGATAACCTTGTTAACTTTTTAAAGGAAAATGCAACAGCGCGTATAGAGCTGAGCGCTCATACAGATGCAGCCGGAAACGATAAATATAATTTAAAACTCTCCGACGATCGAGCAAAATCATGCTTTACATATTTGGTAAGCAAAGGCATTGATGCCAGCCGCCTTGTTCCTAAAGGATATGGTGAAACCAAACTGCTGAATAATTGTAAAGATGCTAAGAAATGCAGCGATGCCGAAAATCAGCTGAATAGAAGGGTAGAAGTAAAATTCCTGTAGGTTTTTAGTTTTGCAGTCTTTCTTTTTCTGTTACATGCCCTGGCGGGGCTGCGGCTGTTTTGGCGAAAGAGCGCGAACTTTAGCATTACATACCGATCACAGAGCCGGGCAACACTTAAAATTCTGTTTCATTAACTCTCTGATTAAAACAGTATAAATGCAGTGTTTACAGTGTACTTTCCGTAAATTCGCGCCATTATTTAGCAATTATTAAAAATGAGCTCGCACATCGAAAAACTGAAATCAGACATTGAACCTTTAAGGAACCAACTCATCGGGCATGCCGTATACAACAAAATAAAATCGCTGCAACACCTTACCCTTTTTATGGAGCATCACGTATTTGCTGTGTGGGATTTTATGTCTTTATTAAAAGTGCTGCAAAGAAATCTTACCAGTGTCGAATTGCCCTGGGTGCCTGTAGGAAGTGCAGAAACAAGATACCTGATCAATGAAATTGTTTTGGGAGAAGAATCGGATGTAGACGAACACGGGGTGCGAACCAGTCATTTCGAATTGTACTTACAGGCTATGGCACAGGCAGGCTGTAACCTGAATGTGATCCATACATTCATAAAAAATATCAAAAATAAAATAACCTTAATTGAAAGTATGCGCACGTCGGGTGTACCTGTGGCAGCTTCCGACTTTGTAGACAAAACATTTGAAGTAGTACATTCCAATAAAACGCATGTACAGGCAGCCGTATTTACCTTTGGTCGTGAAGACCTTATCCCCGGTATGTTCCTGACTTTTGTGAAGGAGCTTAACAGCCAAACGCCCAACAGTATCAGTATTTTAAAATATTACCTCGAAAGGCATATAGAAGTTGATGGCGATCATCACTCACACCTGGCCTACCAAATGACCGAAGAGCTTTGTGGCACCGATACTGCTAAATGGGAAGAAGCTACAGCTGAAGTTAAAAAAGCCCTGCAGGCCAGAATAAACCTATGGAATGCCATTGCTGAGAGGTTAAATTAATGCTGGGAATACAATTATTTAAGTTTTGTATGCATTTTATTTTACAAAAAATGTAATAGTTAACAATAAAGTGTCTATTTTCACGACTGGAATTATTTTTAAAGGTTAAGGCTCCGGATTTATCCGGGGCTTTTTTTTATTTTAATAGGATCAATGCTAAGAACTATTAATGCCTCTAAGTAGTGTTTTCGTATTTCTCCGGATAGTTTATACCTCGCAATGGAGTTCATTTATGGGGTATTTAATGACTAAACAGAACTATTTTAAGGTCCAATAATTTATTTTGACAGATTGCTTAAAATTGTTGAAATGATTGTTTTTCTGAGAAAATGAAGTTTTTAAGCATGTTTTTATACTGATAACCACCATTTTAGGATATTTAATAGTAATTATAACCTTTTTTGTCTTCTAATACTTTGGCTTTAAGGGAGGTAATAGCAATTCTTATTTTTTTTATTAAGTTTTTATAACTATATTTGTTAACTTCTTTTGAAGATTGTATTCTCAATCTGTTTGTAATCCTGATTGCAATTTGATATTTTACTTTTTTCTTACGGCGTACAAAAGTCACTATAGGCTTAAAAAAATTAAGTCTTGTAATTGATTATAATAAAAACAAATAAATAACCCGTTCATTATCATGATGAACACAAAACAAAAACAACAATGCAAAAAGGAACAGTAAAATTCTTTAACGATGCCAAAGGTTTCGGATTTATTAAAGGAGAAGATGGACAAGAAATATTTGTTCATGTAACAGGATTAAAAGAAGAAATTCGCGAAAATGACGAAGTAGTATATGAAACAGAACAAGGTAAAAAAGGCCTTAACGCTGTAAATGTAAGCGTAGCTTAATCATTACCAATTAAACAAAAAAGCCCTTTGCTAATTAGCAAAGGGCTTTTTTTATGTAGTAATACGTCCTTAAATTTCTTTTAACCATGCTCTGGCGTCTCCGGCTTTAAAATCACACTAGTGGCACCATGGCCGGAATATTATTTTTATCATCAAAAAAAATATTTTTTTTCGGGATTTTTTTGTGAGCTATCAAATTTCGTAAAACACATTAATTAAAGCACTAATTTTATATTATGCATGACGAATTGCCAAATTTGTATAAAGGAAAATGTGCATTGTAATACGTTTGAATACTTTCGTGTAACGTAGAGTAGCTCTGCAACAGAGTTAAGGCAACAACATATCAAATTATTAAATACTTTTGTTGTCATGACAAAAATAAAGAAGGCTATTATAGTTGATGACGAACTCCACGGGATAGATAATTTGTCGATTCTGATCAGGGAAAATTTGCCGGAAATAAACGTAGTGGCCACTGCTAAAGATGCCTTTGAAGCTAAGATGATGATTGAGAGCGTAAAGCCCGATCTTGTTTTTTTGGATATTAATATGGGCAAAGTAAATGGCATAGAATTGTTGAGCTCATTTGACGAGAGAAACTTTGAAGCTATTTTTGTTACAGCCTATGATAAATATGCATTGGATGCATTAAGAGCGGGAGCCACAGGTTATATTTTGAAGCCTATTATTATTGAAGAGCTGGTAGATGAAGTTCGGCGGGTGTGCAAATTTATAAACGACCGCACGCCCTCTTCTAAACAAGAAGGCCCTAAAATGTATCCTGAAAATTTAATGATCAATCATTCGAAAGGATATTTTTTTATTGATGTAAAAGATATTATAAGATTAGAAGCCTTTAGTAATTACAGTAAAATATACCTTCAGGACAATACCAGTATTACAACATCGCGCACATTAAAAAATATATCAGAACAATTAAACCCTGAAATATTTTTGAGAGTTCATAAAACGCACCTTGTAAATTTAAATTTTGTAAAAGAATATAAAAGCTCTGGCGATGGAAGCGTTATTCTTAAAGATAATACCGAAATAAAAGTAGCAGTTTTAAAAAGAGCTGATTTCAAAAAAAGGCTTATTGCATTTATGAAATAACAGCTATACCACCCCGAAACTAGTTCGGGGCAGGTAATGATCTCTAAAAAGCTATAAATAACTACATATGAAATAGCTGCTTTTACTAAAAATACAAGAGCAGCTATACCATATGACCTCTAAAAAGCTATAAATAACTACATATGAAATAGTTATATTTACCAAACTCAAGCTGAAAAGGTCTGCCATAATAGTATGTGGCCGTATAGCAATTGAAATTAATGGAGAGAAAAATAATCGTTCTGTTATATATCCTTCTCTACACCTTTGGTATAAAGGCGCAGCAGTTCAATATAGTGCATTATTCTACTTCAGAAGGTTTATCAAACTCCTGTGTTTATGGTTTGTACCAGGATAAAAAAGGATTCTTGTGGGTAGCCACCGAGTTTGGTTTAAATAAATTTGATGGAAATACATTTACAAGCTACGACGTTTCAAGCGGTTTTCCGGAAAATATTACCATTTCTGTTGTAAATGGCATTGACGATGGAATTCTTGTAGGTACATTTTCAAAAGGAATAGTACAGCTTTTTCCTGACGGGCAAGTTCGTGAAATTATGGATCCTTTTAAAGGGGCGCAGATATCCAAAATGTACTATGTCGATTCTACGCTTTATGTCTATTCAAAAACCAATGTGCTCATGTATAGTTATAGAACAAAGCAAAAAAAATATTTCTCCAATAGTGTAAACCCCGATAGCTTAATTACTGCAGTAAGCTTATGGAATAATAAACTTATAGCAAGCACGGAAAAAAGCATGTTCCTGATTTCTCCCAACGAAATAAAACCATTAAAAACGAACAGGACATTTAATGAAATTAATGCACTTCATATTGATAAAAACGGGAACTTATGGGTTGGAACAAAAGGTGTGATCTACAAGCTCAATACCGGCAATTTTTCAGTAACCGATTCCATCGTATTTGATAATACACGGCAAAACCTGGTAGATTGTATTATGATCGATCATAAAGACCGCGTTTGGTTTTCTACCATGTTACCGGCAGAATTATTTGTGACTGTTGCCAAACAAGGGCACTGGGGAATAGAGAACATAAGCCGGTTTTTAGGCATTGGTAATACAGATGTAAATAGTTTGTTGCAGGATAGAGAAAATAATGTTTGGATCTCAACCTATAACAAAGGGCTCTATTGTGTCCGTAATACGTTTCTATATACCAATAGTTTTTTTAAAAACACATATATCAATTCCATTTTTGTGGATAATAAAAGCAATATTTATATCGGTAGCTTAGGCGGTATTCATATCGTTGATCCCAACGGGAGAATCATTTCCGATGTAAGTGCCAGCAAAAACCAGAGGGAATATACCTACGGCTTCATGCAGCACAAAAACACTATTTTTGTTCAGACAAACGGAGCTTATCCCGAAAATTTTTCCGATATAAAGAATAATACCGAACTAAAAATGCAGGCTGCCAGGGCCATTCTTTTTTTTAACGATAGTACCGCTGTATTGGGTCGCTGGAATAACGTGGTTGCTATAAAAAAATATAAAAACAAGCGTTGGGTAGAAGTATGCGAAATTGCATTGGGCAAAGAAGGATCAATTAACAACAGGGTAAGTGACCTTGTTATGGATAAAGACGGCGAAGTATGGTGCGGGGCTGATCATGGATTATATAAAATAAATTTAAAAACAGAATCTTCAAAAAAAATAGATAACCCTTATGTTTCGGGGAAGATAAATGATGTACTGATCGATCATAATAATACGGTATGGTTTGCCACAGAAAACTCCATTGTAAAATATGACAGGGAAACCTGGAGCAATTACTCTGAATTAAGTAAGCATAAATTAGGTAAAGTAAATACGTTGGCAATCGATAAAAAGAACAGGTTGTATGTAGGCACATTAAAAGGATTATTCATTATCGAAAACGGAATCAGCAGCTATCTCGACGATAAATCAGGTCTCTCCACAAACGAAATTAATGAACTTGCTTACGACAGTGCCGGAAATAATATGCTTATTGCAACTAATGAAAGCTATGCCGAGTTAAATATCAACGAGTACGAAAATTTTAAAAAACTGCCTATCTCTGTAAATATTACTTCGGTCATGCTCAATGACTCGGTTTTACCATTCACAAACAATTACAAACTTAATTACAATCAAAAAAGTTTCCGGATAAATTTTGTTGCCATTAACCTTACCTATCCCAGATCTGTTATTTATCAGTACCAGGTTGATGGAGGAACATGGGTAGGAACCCTTAATCACACACTCGAATTTGGATCCTTGTCGTATGGCGATCACACGATAAGGATCAGGGCAAGCCTCGATAACAGAAACTGGTGCAAGCCGTCGATCGTTACGCTTAATATTAAGACACCTTATTTTGCAACCTTCATTTTCTGGATCACTATTATAGGTTTATTAGGAATATTAATTTTTTATCTGGTGCAATTACGCATAAAAAGGATCAGGCTAAAAGCTGCGGAAAAAATTTCCGTTCAAAAACAAATCGAAGAACTTAAATTCAGATCATTAAATGCATCCATCAACCCCCATTTTATTTTCAACTCCTTAAACTCTATTCAAAACTACATTAATCATAATGATAAATCCAAAGCTTCTAACTATCTCGGGAAATTTGCACGTTTAATAAGGCTTGTGCTTGACAAAGCCAATGAAAAAGAAATTTCCGTTAAAGAAGAACTCGAAAGACTTAAATATTATATTCAGTTGGAACAGGATCGTTTTAATCATAATTTCACCTATGAGATCATTGCAAAATATGATCTCTATCATGTTTTTGTGCCTAATATGATTGTGCAGCCCCTTGTTGAAAATGCCATACTGCATGGTGTAAAAGAAATGACAGACGGGCATATTGAAATACGGTTTTTTATACTCAAAGATCAGTTTTTTATAGAAGTAGAAGATAACGGTGCAGGAATCTATAACTCTAATAATAGTCACACCCCCGAGCATAAATCAATGGCTTTAAATAATATTAAAGAACGTTTGGAAACATATGCCGGAGCAAGTCTGGTAATGGTGCAAAGAGGCATTCCCGGTGCTCCGCTAAACGGGACACTTGTTACCATCAGTATTCCGTTGGCAACGCTTTCCTATAATAGTTAAAGAAGCAAGGCCTGTTGCTTTTTATCTGGGTTCTAAAATTTAAAACCTAATCCCTTTTTTTGCGGGTATTTCCGTTTGCCGGATTATGCCGCCGTCTCTTTTTAAGACTCTATCTGTAATTTTAAATGTTTTTTTTATTTTGAAACTCCTTTTTAACAATATGAAAAGAGCAATCCCATAAAATGGGATTGCTCTTTAATTTAACCTAACAATTTTAGGAGATATCTGAAAATTGGTTTATAAATAAGTCAGGTTGTAGCTTTATAATAAATGAACAGTTTAGTCTGTATTTATGCGACTTTAATCGCTTAAAAATATATTCTAGTCAAGGTTTCTTTTTTGGAACGCTTTTTGTTTTAGTTCGGAGTTCTAAAGCAAAAACATGACGAGAAAGTACAGAGCGATTATAGTAGACGATGAAATTTTATTAATAAATGCCTTAAAATCTCTCTTAAATGAATTTTGTCCTGAAATTGAAATTATTGCTACTGCAAATTCGGCATTTGAAGCAAATTTAAAGATTCAGGTAACTCATCCCGATATCGTTTTTCTGGATATTAATCTCCCAAAAGTAAATGGCTTGGAATTATTAAAAACTATGGAAAACAAAAAATTCCAGGTAATAATTATTACGGCTTACGATCATTTTGCACTGGAAGCTTTAAAGGCAGGGGCAATTGATTATATTTTAAAACCTGTGGCATCATCCGAAGTTAGAGACGCTGTTGATAAAGCCATTAAGATCATACATAAGCAGGAGGCAGAGGCGCCAACCGTAAAAAAAGAGCCTGAAATAATGCCGGAGCCGGAGAATGAGGTCTTAAGCAAAATTGTTATACACCATAATAACTCTTATATGTTAATTGAGTTCGGCGATATTTTATGGCTTGAAGCAGATAGGAATTATACAAATATTGTTCTAGACAATGGCAAAATAATTTCATCTGCCAAATCACTGAAATCTTACGAAACGCTATTACCCAAAGATTTATTTTTTAGAGTACATAAATCTTATCTTATTAATACACAACATATAAAAGAGTATCTAAAAGACGGTAAAGAACGGGTTGTCCTCATGAAAAATGGCCAAAAGATTACGGTTTCACAGCCAAAACAACCCGAGTTTAAAAAATTTCTAACCACTATTTATAAAAAATAAATTCTGCTTTTTTATTTAAAAAGATTTATTGCAGCCTGCAAAAAATATGAGCAAATACAATCAGTGCTAATCTTTTGTATATTCGTTAGTGTTATTGATGGTCGGGTTCAAAGAATTAAATAGAAAGTGCATATTCTGCTTTTTTACAAATAATTACTACCGTTGTAAAATAGGTATGGTAGTGCTTTTTATTTTCGGTGGGAAATATGTTTTAAATGCAACCAATCATCAACTCGACAGCCTCAACCATGTGATCAAAACCGCAAAGCACGACACGCTTGTGGCAAATGCTTATTTAGGTCTTGTAGATGTTTTTTTTCATGATAATTTTGATACAATTACTTACCTGAGTAATACGGCCTTGGCAATAGCCGAGCGTAATCTGCAAAAAAAATTAACGGATACCGAAAAAACAGCTTTTTTAAAGATAAAGGTCTCTGCTTTATCTAATCTTGGTTATATGCTCGATAACGCAGGTAATATAAAGGCTCTTGATCTTTATGAGCAAAGCTTAAAAATTGCAGAAGAAATCGGTGACAAAAAAAATATGCTGGAGCTTTATAATAACATAGGCTTAGTGTATAACGACAATGGTAATATTAAACTGGCATTGGATTATTACCAAAAAGCCTTAAAGGTAAACGATGATACTGTAAATACCGGGAGGCAGGTTATACTGCTGAATATTGGATATATCTATTATGCGCAAAATTATATGGATAAAGCTTTGCAGTATTATGGCGAAGCCTATATTCTGGCAAAAAAAATGAACTCTACGTATAGTAAAGCCATGATTATTAATAATGCAGGCAGGGTTTTTTTCGCTCAAAAGCAGTATGATAAAGCCATGCGCTATTATCAAAAAGCATTACTGCTGTTTAAAGAGTGCCATGATGATACAGGTATTGCAATAGTGGAAGCAAATATTGCCGATATTTATTCGCAGCAAAACAAGGTTGATCAGGCATTAGAATTTTACCTAAAAAGCCTGGAGGTATACCGCGGCACTAATTTTGGCACGGGTATTACAACTGCCCTTACAAGAATTGGAACCCTGTACGTTCGGCAAAAAGATACTGCCAGCGCTTTAAAATATGGCCTCGAAAGCATGAAAACGGCTGAAAAAAATTCTGACCCGCTTAGTATTAAAGAAGCTGCGACACTACTTTATTCAGTATATAAGCAAACCGGAAATTATAAAAAAGCATTTGTCATGCATCAGCTGTATACTACCATGCGGGATAGCCTTAATAACGAAGCTACAAGAAAAACATTATTACAAATGCAGTTTGATAATGAGTATGATATTAAGGATGCAAAGTTTAAAGCTACAGCCAAAGCAGAAAAAGAGAAAATTACACTGATCTATATTATTTCATTGGCTGCCATTGCACTCATAATTAGTGTATTTATTATTGTTACAAATAAAAACAGGCAGCTGAAAATATTAAAACTGAAAAATGAGTTCGAAGTGGAAACGGCAAATACGCGCCTAGCTGTTCAGCAGAAACTCGAAGATCTGCGCCATCAGGCGTTAAACGCGGCGGTTAATCCACATTTTATATTCAATACATTAGGAGCAATCCAAAGTTTTGTGATGAATAAAGATTCTGAAATAGCATCGGATTATATTGCAAAATTTGCAGAACTTATCAGGATCACTTTAAATTATGCCGGCGAAAAATATATTTCAATTGCTGAAGAAGTAAAACGCCTGAATGCATATCTGGAACTGGAAAAACTTAGATGCGGCGATAAACTCACGTATCATATTCAGGTAGATGATGCTATTGATTTGCAAAAAAAAATCCCCAATATGATCATTCAACCCCTGGTTGAAAATGCAATTATACATGGCATTTTAAAGCTCGATGAAAAGGATACGGGCCTTGTGGATGTTACTGTTTTTGAAGAAAATGAGTTTCTGACAATACAGGTAAAAGATAATGGAGCGGGCTATGATCGTGATGTGATGAGCAAACACGGCTACAAATCTATTGGCTTACCAAATTTAAAAGAACGGCTTTCCATTATAAAAGACGCGGAGTTTAGTATCCAAAACAGGAAACAGATTAACGCACATGAAAGCGGAACAATTGCATCGGTAAAAATTCCGGTTGACTTTTATAAATAATATTAATAGGTTTGAAATAAGAAATAGTTAGTATAATATACGTAATTTGTGAGCTATTAAAAAGTTCGGCTAAAAATTTGAATGGTATCATGAGCATAAAATTCCGAACGATCGTCGTACTCCTGTTGCACTTTGTAGCCGTTAGTGCATATTCACAAGCCAGTCAAATCTATACGCTTAAGCAATTAGTGCAAAAAGCCGCAAAAGATACTATAAAGGTAAATGCCTTAAATAATTTAAGTAAACTATATAGTAAAAAAGGGGATAAAGACACAGCATGGACATATGCTACCGAAGCCCTGAAAACATCCAAACTGCTTATTCCTGCCTATATAGAAGGAGAGGGGAATGCCTATAACAATATGGGCGTTGTGTATTTAGGTCAGGGCAACTATGTTAAGGCTAAAGAAGCACATAACACCTCTTTGGTATTATGGAAAGCGATCAACAATAAAAAAAATATTGCCCAAACGTATAATTACCTCGGTACTGTACATTGCTACATGAATAATTACTCCGAAGGACTTAAATATTTTTTAGCAGCATTAAAACTGTATAAAAGTATTGATGATAAACAAGGACTTGCTAATGCCTATAATAATATTGGCTTAGTATATGAATTTCAGGGAGACTATCCAGGAGCACTTAAAATGCATGTAATGGCTTTAAAAATTAATGAGCAACTTGGATACAGTGCCGGCCTTTCGGCCTGTTATAGTAACATTGCTAATATTTATTTTTATCAGGGCAATTATAAAGAGGCTATTAAAAACAATCTTATTGCTGTAAATATTAGTGAGAAAGTAGATGGCAAAGTGCAGGTAGCAGAATTAAATATAAATATTGGAATTATTTATACCGCGCAAGGCAATTATCCCGAAGCACTTCAAAAATACCTTAAAGTTTTAAAAACGTACGAAAACCTTCATGATCGGCTTCATCTGGCAATTGTATATAATAATATAGGAATTATTGATGATGAAATGGGAAATAAGAAAGAAGCATTAAAAAATTATATAAGATCTGCGAAAATATATGAAGAGTTGAATGATAAAGAAGGAATGGGGGATACCTATGATAATATAGCCTGTATTTACTTTAATGATAAAAAATATGATGAAGCCCTTAAAAAACACACCGTTGCGTTAAACCTCCGTAAAGAGATAGAAGATAAAATTGGTATTGCAGAATCGTACTATAACATTGGGGAAACCTACTTTAAGATGAATAACATACCTGAGGCGCTTAAAAATTATGAAGCCAGTCTTAAGCTCTATGAAGAAACAGGAAGCATGGCAAGTATTGTAGGTTGCAATATTTCTTTGTGTGAATTATATATGAATCTTAAAAAATATTCCGAAGCAGAAAAATACGGGCTTAAAGCATTATCTATGGCTACAGAGTTGGATGTTTTAAGTAATATAAGAGATGCTAATAAATACCTGAGTGCTATATATGGTGCTACCGGCCGCGATAAACGGGCATTGGAGTACTATGAAAAGTATATGGCTGCAAATGACAGCCTCATTAACGAAGAAAATACGAGAAAGGTAATGCAGCAGCAAATGGAGTACGACTTTGATAAAAAAGAAGCAAAAGAACGAGCCACTAACGAAGCAGAAGAACAAAAAATGGCCTTCATCTATACCATCTCATTAATAGCGATTGTATTGGTCATTTTTGTATTTATTATTGTTGCGAATAAAAATAGACAGTTAAAAATATTAAAATTAAAAAATGAGTTTGAAGTTGAAAAAGCAAATGCGCGTGTAGCCATGCAACAGAAACTTGAAGATTTGCGACTCGAGGCTCTTAACGCTGCTGTTAACCCACAGTTTATATTTAATACATTAGGGGCCATACAAGGCTATGTGAGCAGGAGTAATCCATTTTTGGCCTCAGATTATATTGCGAAATTTGCCCGGTTAATAAGAATAACACTCAACCATGCCGGCGAAAAATACATTAGCCTTGAAGAAGAAGTGAATAGGCTTAATGCCTACCTCGAGCTGGAAAAACTTCGCTGCGGCGATAAACTTCAATATACTATAGACGTTAATGAAAAGGTAGATCTAAAAAGCAAACTTCCAAATATGGTTATTCAGCCATTATTAGAGAATTCTATTATTCATGGCATTTTAATGTTGCCTGACGATACCATAGGTATCATAAAAGTGCAGATAACCTATGAAAACCATTTTCTTGTCATTACAGTTACCGATAACGGAGTAGGTATTGATACAAGCCGGATAAATAAACCCGGTTATCGATCTATGGGTCTGTCGAACCTGAAAGAGCGTATTTCTGTCATTCCTAATTCTTTTTTTGACATTAAGAATAGAAAAGAAACAGACCCTTTAGAAAGAGGCACGATTGCCACCATAAAAATTCCATTGGATTAATTTAAGGTATTCAATTCCCAAAATTGGAAGAAATTAATTGTAAGGGCAAACGTCAGAAAACATTCTGTAATAATGGCCTACAGCTTAATTACTGCCTTATTCTAAGAATAATTGCAACCTGCCTGCCTGGCGCATCTAAGATGCAAATAAAGAGTGAAAATCGTAAAATATAAAACGTAAACAAAGTCCAAAACCTCTCTGGTTTGAGCCTTATATTGCTAATTAGAATTAGCCCAAATCCCGTGCCACATTTATAGTATATACAAATGATGTTAGTACCAGATTCTATGTATACTAAATATGAACTAACGATAAAGTTTGATAATTAATAGATTATAGCACTTAAATCTTAGTTAATCATATATGAGAATAAAAAACGACTTAGATGGCATTATTGGAACTAATTTTGATTCTATATAGCGGGTTAAATTTTTAAATAAGACATAAATATAGAATCAGGTATAGAAGTTAGCCCTGATCCTAACCCAAAGAAGTAAAATGATATTGAACAATAATAGAATGAAGAAGGTTGGGCTGTTGATATTAGTGTTGACAATATATACAAAAAGCTATAGCCAGCAGGAGGCACAATATAGTATGTACATGTTTTACCTGAATGATTATCTTACTCTTGGCTATGCCTACGATTATACTCTTACCAAACTCCGAAACTATAACAGCGGCAGCCATGAGATCATGCCGGGCTTTGACCTGAACAAAAAACAAAAAACATTTAAAATGTTCAGGTTCTTTTAATCAACCCCCCCAAGATTAAAAGACAAGCTCCATCCCATAACAACAGACAAAAACAAAACATTACCAAACACATTTAGTAATAAAATAAACCAGAAGTACCTCAAGAGAAAATATCCGACCTATGAAATATATCTTACTAACACTTAGTTTGCTGTCAGGGCTGTGGGACTATGGTCAAAGTCTTAAACAAACCATAACAGACAAGTATTATAACCTGCCGGCTTATGAAAAACGCGCTCCTATGTATGCTGAATTAGCAGGCAAAAAAGATGCAAGTAGCGAAAACATTCGTAAAGCAGCGCAAAGTTATAGTAAACTAAACATCCCGCAAAAAGCCGAAACGTATTATCAACAACCGAGTCAACAAACTGATATTCAACCTATCAACTATTATAACTACGCTCAAACCCTTCTGAACAATGGCAAATACAAGCAAGCAGAAGATGTTATGCGTAAATTTTACGATTATTCGAACATTAATACTGTAGCTAAACGTTATTATAAAGCCGGATCCAACTATACTGAAACGATCAAGCAGGATTCCCCGAAGTATAGTATTAAACCTCTTGAAGGGGTTAATAGTTCTGAGAGCGATTTTGCACCTGCATACCAAAGTAAAACGGAACTTGTATACACTACCAATAAAGAGAACCATGGTGCTTAACAAAGAATTTGCCTGGGATAATACCAGTTTTTTTAGACTTAATATAAAGCAAAGCTACTAAATGAATATAAAGACGTTTTGGAAATAGAAAAAAGATAGTACAGTAATAAAATTAGTAGTACCAAAAATAAGAACAAAGTAATATGGAAACAGCAGTAATCGTAAAAAAAACAGAAGAACAGGAATCTGTTAAGCCTGTTAATTCAGCATTAAGAATGGGCGTTATTAAAAGCAGAAGCACAGCATTTCTTAAACTCGAGACTCAAAAATGGGTCAAGATTGATTTTAGTAATGTGATTTATATTGAAGCGCGCGAAAAAATATCAGTCTTGTTTTTTACCAATGGGGATTATATGGTATGCAAAAGCCCATTGTATAAAGTGCAATGTATATTACCTGTTGGTTTTGAAAGAATACACCGCGCTTATATTGTAAATGTAAAATGGATCGACTTTGTAGATGTCAATAAAAAACAGGTAAACCTTAAAAATGATGTCAGTCTTGCTTTAGGCCTTTCCTATAAAGAGTGTATCGCAAAATATTTTGTTAATCCTAATAATAAATAGTTGTTATCAAAAGACTAATACCCGATTTTTTTAAATATTACCGGCAGGATTTAAAAATAAACACTTTTCTCCTATGGATGTAATAACAACGGAATTTACAGAAATCAAAATTACCTCTATCGTGAAAAAAAATGTGATACAGCAGCAGGCAGATGATTTTATGAATCATGTCGTGAAAAGTTGTGACGAGTATAAGGAGTTTATAGTGCTTTGTAATAAGGCAATGCTTAACTATAAAAAAAACATACATTGCATTGTTTTTTTGGAAAGAATAAAAGTTGTTATTAATACAAATTATGAGCGGCACCTTGTACATTGTTCCTTAACAAACCAGGATCAGTGTCGTTTCAGTAAATTTTATAAAGTGGTATTATTCTACCTTCAAAATGAGATCGATTACCAGGAGAAAGATCTGCCCTTTGCTTATTTTAAAAAACGGGAACGCCAGCTTATTGATAAAAATATAGAAGATATGCTTGAGCTATTGTCCGGCATAAAATTAATTGACAAAAATAAATACCTTAAATTTAGGCTGGAACTTAATGAAATGAAAGGGTATTATTTTTTAGATAAAAAAAACTGGAAGCAACTGTTTTTAGGCAAAGTAATGGCTATGGTTAACAGCCATGTTATTACCTCCGAGCAAAGTAACAGGCTTCTTGAAAGGATTGAAAAAGCCTACGTATTTGATCTTGGAAACGGGTAGATTTCTGTTTATGTCATCAAAAGAGCTCGTATTCAAACTTTGCTCCCTTTAGCGACTCAAATTGAAAGGATAAATAGTTTGAAGTTTCTCCGTCAAAACATACTCCGGCATTATCGTAATAGGTTTTTGTTAAAATTTCTTCTTTATCTTTTAATATAAGGTCTAAAGCACCTGAAAGCAGTATTATTTTTAAATGTGATTTATTAAATAATCCTATCCTTGCTGTTTTTCCCCCTGCTCTGAGTTCCATATCTCTGTAAACCTTTTCAGTAAAGGTAGCTACATAAAAACGGATGTAGCTCATAATAAAGTACGGAATGGAGTCTTTGTGTATTTTTAACAGAGTTATTATCTGTATAGTTTACTTCTTTCTTTTATTCCTGAATCTTAGGGCGTCTTTTACCAGTTCCTTATCAGGTTTATTAAACTCTTTTATTTCGCTTACTATCGCCGGATTGTAGGGGATTTGTGCAGCTATGATCTCATAAGCCATATCTTGTATAGATTCGGAGAGCTCGTTCTTTTTATTGTACTCATGTTTTATTACCTGCAAAAATGTTTCGCTGTTGTGGTCGCTTAAATCATTTCTGTAAATAGTGTTGATTTCATTTTTTAATGTTTTTACATCGCCAATGTTACTGAAATAATTATTCAGGCAGGTAAAAGCATCTTTATGATTTCTCCAGCCTTCTAACAGTAAGGATTGACTTCCCGGCTCGTTATTCATTTTATGTTTATACACTAAAGAAGCTTTAAGGTATTGGTCTTTTGTTTTATAAGTATCTACTACTTTTTCAAAATACACATCAGCTTCCTTTCTTTTGTTAATGGTTACATAAAGGTCGCCTACTTTTTCGTCCTGATTTAATTCTTTATACAGGTCAATGGCTTCAATGGTCATTTTTCCTTTTTCATAACACTCGGCTGCTTTGGCTTTATTTCCGGCATGCTTTAAATAAATAGTAGCTGCCTCCTGGTAGTGGCTTCCGTTTTCAAGGGTTAAAGCCGCCATAGTTGTGTTTTTAAGCAATTTCATATATACGAAAGCCGCTTTGTGGTATTCTTTTTTCTTTACCAGTTCCTCCGCTGTTTCGGTATATTGTTTTTGAAGTTGATAGTAATGGTCTCCCAGATCAATAGAGCCTGAACCGGAGCCTGATGTATGATTCAATAACGAAAAATCTGACCAGCGTTTCGAAAGATCGAGTTGCATTTTTTCTCCGCCACGTACGCCACCTGTTTCATCCAATGGAATGGCATACTTTAGCGCTTCTTCAGGATTGTTCTTAAACAGATCCATTAATTTATCTATCTGTTTTTGATTTCTTCTTTCCAGGTCTTCAAAGTCCTGCCGGATCTTATCGCCAAGTTTACTATTCTTCGGGGTAATAGCATTCAGTAATGATTCTATGGCTTTTCCAAATCCGGTTTTATCTGTACTATTTATACCCTTTGTTTCATCCGTTCCTTCTTTCCCATCTGTTTTATTTTTAGTGAACAACATTTTATAAAAAGCAAGTTTGGCTTTTTCAAAACCGCTCAACTCCTCATCCGGCATGGCTTCGTGCTGAGGGAACAGGCTTTCCTCCATGTTCTTTAAAACCTCTTCGGGGGTTAATGCTTTTACCTGAAAACTACGGATACGTTTAGGGATAAACACCGGTTTATCGGGTTTGGTAACATGGTATGATTTTAAAACAGGTTCTTCGATCAGGGCTTCTAAATTTAACTCTTCTGTCAGCTCCACTAATCCAAATTCGGGATGAAAAATATGGATGTTGGCAGGAAACAACTTTTCAATTTCATGAATGCTTAATAAAGGGTACAATGTTGATTTTTCAGGAATAAAAAGTCCGGGCATTACCATCTGGCAAAGCTCATGTTTACCGGCCTGCTTGCTGTCTGTTTTTTGTCGGCATATAACCAGGCAACCCCATATTGTATTAGCAATAGTGCCTGGCAAAGGATAGATGCTGATCTCTTTAAAGTTCAGATTTAAGATCTTTATTTCCTTTAACCACGCAGCAGCGGAAGTATCTTTGATTAAGATGCCATGTAAGGGGAAACTGTTCTTATGAAAAGGTTTAATGTTTAGTTCCATGTAGCAAAATGTTTTTTATAAAGGGTTGTACATAGTATTCAAAAAATGAAGTAGCACTTAATGTGATTTGTGAATTTATATCTGAAGGTAATTTATGAAGTTCAACAACTGCTCCGGCCTCTTCCAGTTCTTTTTTTATCTCCCACGCTTTTTTTTCTGCCATGTTTTTAAAAATGGTACCGGGTGCTGAACTTACCATATCATTAACTTCCCTCAAATCCAGCTCGCTGATATCTTTTACACGTTTAATAATATCGAGTCTTTTTTCGCCGGCTGATACAAGTGTAATATTGTATTGTGGTTCTTTAGCGAAATAAGCATTCCCTGCAAAGGCATTTTGAGTAGCTACTCCTAAAGAGGCATCGATTAAGGTAGGAATGTAAATGTAAGGAACATCGGCGTTACTGCTTTTTAAAACAATCATGCCGTGTCTTAGCACTTCTATAACACTACCATCAGGAAATGTAAACTCATTTTTCTCTGTTCTCGTAGCCTCTTCTCTTTTTACATAATTGAACGATCCGCCAAGCTTAATATGAAAGCCTGTATTAATGGTTAGTTCATGCACATTGAGTACAAGATTATTTTTATCATTGATGTATACGGTGTTAATGTTTTTAAGAACAACACCTGACCAAAACGGTTTTTTTGCCAGCTCGGCCAGTTCTCCTTTTCTCTTTTTAAACTCGCTATTTTCGTATGATCCTAATTTTATATCTTCTACCACGCCTTCCGGTGTAATACGTAAATAGCCTTCGTGGTGTTTGTAATAAAAGGCGTTAGCCATAAAAATAAAGCCGTCGTTTACGGATTTCCACTGGTTAAAAGGAAAGCTTTGTACAGAAGCGGTATTAATATTAAGCAGCGTTATCACCCGGTTCTGAGGATTGAACATGAGGAGCATATAGTCGCCGTTCTTAAGGAGACCAATTTCAAAATCGCCTGATATTACAGGTAAATTGGCATGAAGAATCTCCCAGCCTTTTTCGTTGTATTTATACGTTCGATCGTAAAAGCGTAATAATAATTTATCGCCTGTTACCTGAAAAATGTTTCCATCTGAAGCTGACAGTATTTTTTTTGTATTTAACGATGGTTTGGATAGTATTGGAAAATCAGTGGTTGTAGAGTTTTTCCGCTCGGGTACTTTGCGTGGAGCAGCACTTTTTTGCCATAGTGATTCGAGAGGAAGTTTAATGTGCTGTAAATGTTTTTTGCTATTCTGTTGTTTTTTGTATACGTCAATATTCCCCTCATTGTCGGTATAGATCACATAATTGATCAGCGGTTGGAAATCGTACATGGCCTTAAGCATTTCATTTTGCTTAAGAGTTGATGCTTCTGTAATTATAAATACTTCGCGGTTGGCGGGAGAGGGATACTCTTTGAAAAATTCGGTGAGGCCTTTGGCGGGGTGCAGACTTCCTTCCAGTAACTGTAAACCGTCAATAACTGTGTCAATAGAGTCAATATAAACGGGATCGTAGCTGTTTCCTATGGCGTAAGCCTTGCAGGCAATGGTGGTTTTAGGATGTTTGGCTATGGCTAACAGGGTTGCAAAAGCAACCGTTTTTGGCGTGCCCCAGTTTTTTAAAGAGACATCCATTAAGATAATTCTTTCAAGCTTATTGGTGCTGGGTGGAATTTCTCTCTGAATAAAAAGTGCTTCGTTATTAGCTAGCCTCGATAAAAACAATAGGTCGTCATTTGCAAATTCAGATAATAAGAGTTTATCGAAATCACCTTTATTACTAAGATCCGAAAAACCGCCTAATGGCTGCTGACTTGGGAGAGTGCTATGTACGGGAATATTTAAGCCGCTCCAGATCCGTTTTACCAATGAGCCTACATAAAATGTTTTAGCATTATCTACTAATAAATCAATAAGGTCTTCGGGTTTTTTATCGTTACCCTGCATGTCCTCCAATAGAATATCTTCTTTCGGGAAATCGGGTAAGGAAGCTATTTTAGAAATAATGTCGGAGGCCGTCGCAAATTTTGTATTTAAAAGATCCGCTACCCTGAAATCTCTGTAAAATACCGATTGAGCAAAACCTCTTTTAATGGCAGTAGCTTTCAGTTTTTCTTTTGAACGAAAATCTTTTACAATTCCTTTGGAGTGCTTTACAGAAAGGCCATTGTGACAGTCTGCAAAAATGGCTTGAAATACCATTAACCTTTTTTTTCCGGTTTTATAGTGTTCGGGAAGGCTATTTAATGTATATAAAAAAGAAATAGCACCCCTTAAAGTATCACTCTCTGTAGCTTTTAAGCTTTCCAGAATCAGTGCATCTATTTCGTCAATGGCATTTTTTCCTGTGGGATTGGTTGCAATGATTGCCAGTAATAAAGACCCAAAAGGAGGAAGGCCTTGTGGTGTAAGCATTTCGAGGGCTTCAAATATAAACTCACTGTAGGCAATTGTTCCTGATCCCGGGACGGATATAACAGTTTCGTTCTCTTCCCATTGCCAGAAATAAGTATGATATGATTGAAAATAGTCCTGAAGTTGCATAAAACGAAATTAGGTATATGAAAAATGTTTCTGCAATGTTGATCTGAAAGAGCCTACAGAAAGAGCCTGCAGATCATCTTTGTCGATCAGTGAATAAGAATTGTCTGTATCCCACACAATTAAAAAATGATCACCAGGATTTAAAATTTTATAGATGCTTTCACTCAGCATATCAAAATCGAGGTCGAAACCTGTGGGAAGCATACAATCATGTTTCTTCCAGTATGTGTTTCCATTCAGCGGTAAAATCGGTTTACCGATAATGATCGCCTTATCGTTATTTAAAAGTGCCCACTTTAATTTTTGAAACCGAACGGCGGGTGCTGTTTCTATATAGTGTTTAAGATTACTAACGGTTGTTATCATTGCCTCGGCTTCTTTTTCTGTGTCGGTAGGTACGAGGCTTACTGAGATTTTTTCGTTGATTCCGAAATAGTTATGGTTAAAAGACGGAAGCTTTACAGGCAATGCTCTTTCGATGGGTGTCCAGAGTAGGGATGGCACATTACGTTCAGGCAGGAGGCTATTAAGAAAGCACAGTTTCCCGTTCTTTTCATAATACATGGTTTTGTACGGAATACTTTTTACTTCCGTTGAGTCGGCCTGTACAAAGCTAAGGTCTTTAACCCAAATTTCTTTGCGGTCAAAAGCAACCTTTAAATTCTGCCATGGTCTTATAGCAGCCAAATCACTTTTGCGGGCTTCATCAATTACAAGGTAATAGCTTATATGGTTTGTAGCATCTTGTGCCATAACGATTCTATTTCTGTTTGAATGTGCTGCTTGTGTTCGTTGTTTTTTATCCAGTTACAACGTGTTTGAACATACCTTAATTTATCTTTTACTACATTTTGTTCTTCAAACGATAAGCTCCCCGATTCCCATTTGGTGCTTAACAGGGCTACTTCTTTTGCCAATTCTTCTGCGTTTGGAGTTTTATTGAACATGGCCTGTGGATGAGGCTGAGCGGCAGTATCTTTTTCAATAATGGTATCGATAATACCTGCTAAAATTTCGATTTGCTCCTCTGTATCCCAAATATATTTCAGTACCCACAAATCAGAAAGGATTGCTTCTTTTCTGTTACAGATAATAGCACTTGCTGCGAGTAAATTCTGAATTTTAACGGCTCTTCTGTCTGACACTTTAATACCTGTGTTTCTTAAGTTATGCACCAGATCGACATATTGTTTGCGAATAGGCGACAGATCAACCTGTCGGCTTAGTTGTTGCAATTCAATAATTTCAGCCGGTGTAATTTCGGGTTTTTCATCAGTAGTTTTATTTTCCAGTTTCCAACCGGCCAGCAATACTTCTTCTAATAAATCGGTATCCACATAATCGCAACGCACACGTATCAGAAACCTGTCGAGTAGGGCATTAAGCGCTTCGTCTTCCGGAAGTACGTTGCTTGCTCCCACAAACATAAGTGCGGGGAGTTTTTTTGTTTCTTTACCGCGCCTGAATATTTTTTCGTTAAGGGCCATCAGCAAACTATTTAAAATAGCACTGTTGGCATTAAAGATCTCATCGAAAAAAACCATGGAGGCTTCGGGCATCATTCCTTCGGTATTGGTAATGAGTTCGCCGTCTTTTAATTTTCTGATATCAAAAGGTCCGAATATTTCGTTAGGTTCTGTGAATCGTGTTAACAGGTATTCGAAATTTTTACCATCTTTAATGCAACTTGATATCAAGCGTATAATAGCACTCTTGGCGGTTCCCGGGGGACCTAATAAAAAAGCATTTTCTCTGGCAATCAAACTAATGCCAAGAAGATCAATGATCTCATCTTTACCAATAAAACTTTCTTTTGCAAAGCGCAGTACCTTATTCAGTTTTTCTGTTTTATCCATCTGTGTTTTTTTCTAATTGAAATTCGTTCCAAAACTCCTGTGTAAAAATACCCATGTTGGCGCTGATCCATTCTTTAAAAACGGGATGCCTTGCCAGGTGTATTTTTTTATATTCTATAATGCGGTTAATGTATAATTGTTTTAAGCAATCATTGGTTCCTGTTATTTCCTGATTTAATTTTTCTGTTTCTAAAGGGTAGTTAATTCCTGAGAAGTGCCATTGCAAAAGAATATTCTCTAGCAGGGGAATTAATGGATCCATACTATCTATGATTTTTAGTTCATTGATCGCATCCGGTAAAAAACGCAGGCAAAGATCGGCTGATAAAATAGCAGAAGCATCAGTTGTCATTATATGTTCTGGAAAAAGAGCATCAAGGTCTTCCGGTTTATTTTCTCTGTACAAAAGTAATTGTGCGGCCAGGTATATCGTTTTAGCTGCCCATAAAGCTGCATCATCATTAAATGGAGGAGCATGATAAGGATATTCTGTAATTTCTGTTTGATATTCATTTTTAAGAAATTCAATAACTTCTTTGCAATCGGCATCATTCATTATTAAAACATGACCATATAGCATTACTTCTTCGTATTGGCGAAGGTGCTGAATCATATTCAAAAAATAATTAGTTTTCATGCGTCACAGATACCGTTGTTACCTCTTTCAGTAAAGCGGTACATCATATCAAATATATTAAATTTTTTCGGGAGTTAGTAGAGTCTGGCAGCTGTTATGACAGTTATAAAAAACGATTGCAACAAGGCATCGTAATGTCTATTAATTTGTATTAGCATCTGTTTTATTATAAAGTGCAATAGCTGTGAATACCTTTTTTATGGCTGCTTTTAATAGATTTTACTATTTAAGTTAATGCAGATAATTCATGTTGCTTTTGAGATTAAAAAATAAAAACAGTCTAAATCGTCAGGCGATTTTTTGTGAAAATTCATGAACAAAAAGTTCATTCACTAAAATTTAATTAAAAAATCGAAATATCCTACAAGTAAAGTTACGCGATAAGGTACTGTAGTTCTACTATAGAAAAAAACGTACTTATCCCCTGTTTTGGCATGATTAATATGGCGAATTTTGAGACGAAAGCTGCCATTCGCAATTATTTAAAATGTTTTGACTAAAATGAAATAGGTGGGTGTTTGCAAATTGTTACAAAAAAAAACTATAAATGTTAGATATATTATTACTCACCATAAAAACATATGATTATGAAAAAAGCTCTACTCCTTATTTTAGTTTTGAATTGTTTTTATAAAACAACATTATTATATGGGCAGTGCATTACTGCGGGTCCCAATAATGGTAATCTTTTTTCCGGAAACACGCTTCCCGGCGACCAATCGTGGGCAAATTCAGGGTCAGCAAAATTATCCGACGGTTCATATGCTACAAGTGGTTTTGTACTGACCTTATTATCCGTTGCTCCTACCAAATTTTTAAAAGCTTCTGATTTTCAATTTAATATTCCTTCAAATGCTATTGTTAAAGGAATTCAGGTAGATATACAACGCTTGAGCGGAGGTATAAACCTGTTGGCCAAAATACAGGATAATTCTGTGAGAATTATGAAAGGAGGTGTGTTTGTTGGTCAGGACAAAGCTTCGAATAATTACTGGCCTATTTTTAATAGTGCTTATGAAACTTATGGTGGACCAAATGATATGTGGGGCACTACATGGACACCTGCAGATATAAATAGTCCGGGTTTTGGAGCTGCTATCTCAGCCGAACTTGTAGGACTATTAATGTTGCTGCCAAATGCAGATATTGACCATATCCGTATTACAGTTAATTATTCGATCATTCCTACACTTACAAGTAATATGTCTACTATATGTGCAGGAACCTCCGCCACTCTCACGGCAAGTGGAAGTAATTCTTATTCCTGGACGCCTTTTCCCGGTTTTAGCGGAGGAACAAGTTCAACAGTTGTTGTTAACCCAAGTGTAACTACTACTTATACTTTAACAGGTTCGATAGGTACTTGTAATAATACAAATACAATTACTATAAATGTAAATCCGGCGCCGGTTGTTATAATTAATTCTTTAACGGGAAGTAATTCTATTTGCCAGGGAGATAGTCTTGGCTTATCAGCAGGAACAGCAGGTTCTTATACATGGTCGCCTGCTACGGGGTTAAGTTCTGTGAACAGTTTAAGTGTTAATGCCAGTCCGAGTGTAAGTACTACTTATAGCCTGTTTGCCACGGCATCTAACGGTTGCGATAATACCCTTAATCCGGCCACATTTATGGTAAATGTAAATGCAGCGCCTGTTATAAATTTAAATGCTACTGCAAATACTATTTGTAGTGGAGGTAATACGGTATTAGATGCCACCGGTGCCAATACATATACCTGGAGTCCGGCCACGGGATTAAGTTCCGTAAACGGGGCGAGCGTTACTGCAAGCCCTACTGTAACGACAGTATACCAGGTTACAGGATCTTCCTCAATTGGTTGTGGTGCTTTAAGTGTATCGCATGTTACAGTAACGGTTAATAATACGCCTGTTTTACTTTTAGCCAGTAATTCGCCTGCCAATACCATTTGTTTGGGAAATAGCACGGCTTTAAACGCCAGTGGTGCCAGCTCTTATACCTGGAGCCCATCTACAGGATTAAATACAACAACCGGGGCAAATGTTATTGCCAATCCAACAACAACAACTATATATACAGTTAATACAACTGTATCAGGTGGTTGTAGTGGTAGTGCCAGTTCAGGAACTTTAGCAATTACCGTTAACAACGGGCCAACACTTACGCCATCAACTGCCACCAGTACCTTAATATGTCAGGGGACTAATGCTATGTTATCAGTTAACGGAGCAACTTCCTATACCTGGAGCCCGCCTATAGGCTTAAATACAGTAGCCGGCGCAAATGTTATTGCCACGCCTTCTGCCACAACTATTTATACGGTATTGGGAACTGCGGTAAATGGCTGTGATAATGCTTATAGCCCAACAGTATTTACAGTATCTATAAATTCGTCTCCGGTTATAAATTTAAATTCTACTGCAGCTAATTATGTTGTTTGCCAGGGTACAAGTGCTACTTTAACGGCAACGGGTGCCAATACTTATTCGTGGAGCCCTCCTTTAGGGTTAAATACTACTACCGGGCCAACGGTTATTGCCTGTCCTTCGGTTACAACGGTATATACCATACAGGCTACAGGGCCTAATGGATGTACTAATGCTATCAACCCGCTAACCGTTACTTTAACGGTAAACAGTGTGCCAACCGTTAGTTTAACATCGGGGACAACAAGCTATAGTATTTGTAACGGTAGTAACATTCCTCTTAGTGCAAGTGGTGCAAACTCTTACACATGGAGTCCGGCAGCTTCATTAAATACTGCCATTGGCGCCAATGTTATTGCACATCCTATGGCTACTACCATATATACTGTCATAGGTCAATCTGCCAATGGTTGTTCTAATGCATTAAATCCTCAAACAGTAACGGTTACTGTACACCCAACTCCAATGATCTCACTTTCAACCAATATGAGCGGCGATACTCTCTGTTTGGGACAATCAGTTAATATCAGCGTATCAGGATCTGCCATGACTTACACATGGAATAATGGTATGACAGGACAGAACATTACAGTAAGTCCAATTACCAGTACGGTTTATGATGTGATCACAACCAATACATATAGCTGTTCGGCAAGCGGTAGCGTATATGTGGTTGTTATAGATCCAGAAGCCTTAAACCTAACATTATTAAATTATTATGTTACAACTCCTGTCAATACGCCTGTTACATCAAATGTTTCAATTGGAGCATTACCTAATACACCATCTCAAATTACTATTACGCAAAATGCGTCGCATGGTTCGGCTACTATTTCTAATGGAGTTATTGTGTATATGCCTGCTAATAATTATGATGGTGCAGATACTGTACATTATGCAATGTGTGATATGTATTGTAATACCGTATGTACATCGGCAAAATTAGTTATTACAATAGAATCGGATATTCATGTACCCGGTGTCTTATCTCCAAACGGTGATGGAACACACGACCAGTTCTATATAAAAGGTTTGTCGAAATATACCGACCCTGAACTTGTTATTTTTAACCGCTGGGGAAATGTGGTCTTTTCTGCAAAACCATACAATAACGACTGGCACGGGCAATCTTCCGGCGGGTCAATGAAACTGTCGGGTTCAGAAGTACTGGATGGAACCTACTATTATCTTTTAACATTAGAGGATGGAGTTAAACCTATCAAAGGCTTTTTTGAATTAAAACGAAAATAAACCTATCTGATACATACCCTATTTTATTTGTATAAATAATAGCATTAAACCATAAACAGCTAATAGATAATTAACGATAACTAAAAAATTTCACATTATGAAAACGCTTTATATATCTGTCATTACCATTGTTTTATTTTTCAGTAACTGCATGCTGGCCCAAAATCAATATAACATGTCGCAATACATGTTATACCAGGGGTTTATTAACCCGGCCGCTATCAGTAATGAAAGTGTATTTAACGCAGCGGTGTTTCACCGCTCGCAATGGGTAGGTGTTGCAGGTGCACCAACAACACAAGGTTTATGTTTTAATCTTCCTTTTAAGGATGCTAAAAACACAGTGGGTCTTATGGTGCTGCACGATAAAATCGGTGTCACTAATAGTACACAATTATCGGCTGCGTATGCCTATAAATTAAAACTCACTCATCGTCTTGATCTGTCATTTGGATTAAATGCTTTTGTAAATATTACGCAAAGTAATTATAACAGTTTAGAAAGCGATAATGTATATGATCCTTCTTTTAGTAATAATACTGCAACGGTAGCCATGCCTAATTTTAAATTCGGAACCTATTTAAAAGGTTCTAAATTTTACGCCGGGTTTGCTATTCCCAATATTTTAGAAAACAAAATTGTGGGTACCAGTCATGGCGAAACAAAATTCAACGCGCAAAATTTACATTATTATTTACAAGGCGGTTATTTATTTGACATTGATCCTAAAAATGCAATAGGTGTTTCTACTTTAATTAAACAGGCATCAGGAGCACCTATGCAAATAGACCTGAATGCCCAGTATATCTATAATAAAAAATTAGGGCTTGGTCTTTCGTACCGTACAAGTAAAGAACTGGTGGCAATGGTCAATTACCAGCTTACTCCAATGTTTAAATTGGGATATGCCTATGACTATAATATGTCGAAACTTACTAAGTACACATCGGGATCTCATGAGATCATGCTCATTTTTAGTATGGTAAAAGACAAATTACCGGTTAACTTTTTTAATCCCCGCTTCTAAGTAAACGTTCACTATTTATTGTAATAATAAAAACATCTATTTATGAAAACATTTTATATAAAACAGTTATACGTTGTGGCTCTGTTAACATTACTTTCTTTAAACTGCAAAGCGAATTTTACAGCAGGTCCTAAAAGCTCGAAAACTTCTTTAAAAGAGGGAGATGCTTATTTTAAACACTATCGGTTAAAGGAAGCGGTGCTCAGTTACCAGGAAGCTATAAAGGGAAGCACAGATAAAAAAATGTACCTTACCCGTCAGCTTGCCAAATCTTATCGCTTATTGTTTGATTACCAGAATGCTTCTATCTGGTATGAAAAATTGATGGAATTCTCCTCGGATATAGTAGGACAAGACATATTGGAATATGCACAAATCCTTAAAAATATGGAAATGTACGATAAGGCAATAGATGTGTATGATCTGTATTTAAAAAGAATGCAACTTAGTAATTCGACGCCATCAACTTTTAAAGCTTCCTGCATATGGGCAAAGGAGCATATAAATGATAAGTCTGATTATGACCTTGTTTTAACATCGATGGATACCAAAGGAGTATTTCTCGGAGCAGATTTTTATAATTCGGGATTAATGTATGGCACTATGCAAAAGAATCCGGATGAAACCATGTATTCCGATCTTTATTATTCCAAGATGCCGGATTCGGTTACGTTCTCAAATCCTGAAAAAATTCCGGGTAAGACGAACAGCCTGAGTAACGATGCACAGCCATCTATTTCAACAGATGGTAAAACCATGTATTTTACAAGAAATACAACGGACATTTTTTTCTACAATCCTAAAAAAAGTAAGTCTCTTGAAATCAATCCCGATGGTATTTCTCTTTTAAATATTTATGTGTCTGTTAATAAGGATGGTGAGTGGTCTGCTCCTAAGCGTTTAACATTTAACAGCAAAGAGTTTTCCTGTGCTTACCCATTTATTGATACTGATGGTAAAACATTGTATTTTTCGTCGAATCGCCCGGGAGGCTTTGGAGGCTTTGATATTTATAAGGCTGTATTAAAAAATGATTCGGTTTTTTCTGCACCCGAAAATTTAGGAAAAGATATTAATTCGGACGATGACGATTTTGCGCCCCGTGTGTATGATCATAAATTATATTATGCTTCCCGTGGAAAAGGAGGTTTTGGCGGTGCAGATATGTTTATGAGTACTATTGGGTCAAACGGTAAGTTGAGTACAGCACAAAATATGGGTATTTCGTTTAATTCTTCGAAAGACGATTTTTACCTTCTCTTTAAGAGTAATTATGAGGAAGGTTATTTTGCTTCCAACAGAGATGGAGAGCATGGGGAAGATAAATTATACTACTTTAAAAAAACGCCGCCACCATTTGATACTATATCAGGGATCGTATTAGACCGGATTACAAATGCCAAAATACAGGGAGCTACTGTAAATTTGTATGAACTAAATGGTAAAGGAGATAGTTTGTTGGTAAATACTACTACATCTGATGCGGAGGGTTTCTGGCTATTTCCTGTAAGCCCGTTAAAATCATATTCTACAACCTTTAGTTTTCCGGATTATTATTCAAGACGATATATTATTCCTGCTATGTCTAAAGATAAAACCAATAAAAGAAAAGATGCTATGGCCGGAATGAAAGAGGTGAAGTTAAGTCCTGTAGTTAAGAAAAATAATATTGTGAAGATCAATAATATTTATTTCGATTTTAATAAGGCCAATATCCGTAGCGAATCGTATTCTATATTAAATAACCTGTTGGGATTTTTAAATGAGAACCCGGCGGCAATGATAGAGTTAAGCGCACATACCGATGGAGCAGGTAATGATAAATACAACTTAAAATTATCAGATAACAGAGCCATATCCTGTTATGAATATCTTATAGGGAATGGTATTGATAAAAAACGAATCGTTCCCAGAGGTTATGGAGAAACAAGACTCCTGAATAATTGTAAAGATGCTAAAAAATGCAGTGATGCCGAAAATCAATTAAACCGTAGGGTGGAAGTAAAATTCCTATAATTGGTTTAAAGCATCAACGTTAGAAAAAACATACACGTAAAATTACGTGCGGCCTGTTAGAAAAAAACTTATTCTTTTTTTAACAGGTCGTGTTTTAATGCATATATAACAACACCGGCAGTATTTTTAGCACCTATTTTTTGCATAATTTTTTCGCGGTAGCTGTCAATAGTCCGATGACTTAAAAACATTTTTTCTGCAATTTCTTTGTTGCTGTTTTCTTCGCAAATAAGTTTTACGATCTCAAGTTCTCTGTCAGATAACTGATCCGGTTGATGAATTTGAGGATGTCTTTTTGCATCTACTATTTTTTTTGCCAGTGTAGCTGAAACGTGTTTATCGAAATAGTATTCGTTTTTTACAACTTCATGTATGGCTGATATGATGATGTCAATATTTACATCCTTTTGCAGAAAGCCGTTGGCACCGCGTTCCATCAGATCAATCAGATGGAATTCGTCTTTGTGCATCGTTAGAATAATTATTTTAATGTGAGGATATCTTTCTTTTAAAATGTCCGCAGTTTGGCAACCATTCATGAATGGCATTTCAATATCCAATAAAATAACGTCGGGTTGTTTAAATGCTAACTGATCAATGAGTTCAATACCGTTAGAAGCTTCCATAATGACTTCTATATCTTCAAACTCTTTTAATAGTGCATGGAATCCTTTTCGCACTAACACATGATCATCTACTAACGCTAACGTAATTTTTCCAGCCATATAATATCTTTCGGGTTATTGCTAAGATAAGATATTAATTTCCTTTTTATTATTCGCGTTATTCTTTTTATCGACAAAGGAATGTTTTTAGCGTACTACTTCAGGTATTTCTCGCGCACGTATTTATATAAATACTGAATTTTTTTTGAATAAATCGTGCATGCAATCGTGTATATACAATTAACAATAAAAAAGCTGAAGTAAATTAATACTTCAGCCCTCCTTAAATAATTTTTGCTATTTGTTTAACGGAAAATTAAAATTCCTTAACGATGATGTCCGTGGCCATATCCACCGCCATGGCCGTAACCGCCTCCGTGATAATAACCGCCACCGCCGTAGTGATGAAAGCCACCATAATATCCATAATTTCTATAGATGGGTCTAACTCCCCAGCCCCAGCCCCATGGATTGTAACCAAAAGGAGCACCAACAACAACATTTACGGCAGGACGTGGATTAACGTAAACAGGATAAGGCGAATTTGCATAAGCCTGATTTTGGTTTACATTGTTTTGATTTGTGTAATTCTGATTTGCGTTATTGTTATTGCTATTATTAACGGTATTAGGATCTGAAGGATTTGCAAATACATCTTTGGAACCGTTTTTATAGTCTATTACAACAACATCTGATTTATCGATGATATACAAAGGTCCGTTAGGATTTGATGATTTCTTGTATTTGATTTCATTCTGATTTATTTCCATAACCTTGCCCGCAATAACTTTTCCTTCTTTCGTGTATAAAGTATCCTGAGCTGATAAATGAATGCTGAACATAAAAGCAACAGCTATAAAAAATGAAGTTTTCATGATATGAATATTTTACTATAAAGTTACAAAACAGGCAAGGGCTTATTCATTTTCCTCTGTTAAAAATCTCAAATAATAGTATCAATTAACACTCTATGTTTGCAGACAATGGTAGAGTGACGAAAAATTCCATAATTCTACAGAAACCCATTTAATTTTTTTATTTTTAATGTATCATGGATGTATTAATATAGAACCAAATAACTGAAGATTTAAAAAGTTTTATATGGCATTAAGGTGTTGATTGACACATAGCTTTATGCTTTCCTAGTCTTTCAAATAATTAATTTCTATTTTTTACTGCATCCAGAAAGTCGCTTTTTCTCCTTGTTGAGATATTGATAAGCGAACCGTCAGTCATCAACGCCTGACCACCTCCTGGCCCTTTTATGTATTCTGAAAAATAATCAAGATTGATTAGATGTTTGTAGTGAACCCGGTAAAAATTATATTCAGAAAATTGTTGTTCAAAGTCCTGCAGTGTTTTAGAAATTACCGTTTTCGTTTTATCTGTAAGGTATACCCATGTATAGTTAGAATCAGCTTCGCAACGTATGATTTCATCAATGGCAACGCTTTTAAATCCATTGCGGGTTGGTAAATTGATTTTTGAAATGGCTTCCTTTGAAAATGCTTGATTTTTTTGTATGTTCCTAATTGCCTTATTGATTGCAGTAATAAAATCTTCGATTTCGATAGGTTTAAGAACAAAATCTATAGCGTCATTTTTAATAGCTTTTAGTGCATAATGCTCGTAAGCAGTAACAAAGATAAGCTGTGCTTCTTTGTTTTTTGTTTTTTTAAGGAGGTCAAAGGCACTGCCATCGCCAAGTTCAATATCTAGTAGCAGAATATCAATTTGTGTTTGGTTTAAATGATTCAGAGCATCTTCCATGCTAGAACCTATAAATGCAATTTTAATATCGGGGAATTCGTTGGCGAGCAATAATGCAAGATAGTCACGTCCATGTTTTTCGTCATCAACTATGCCTATTCTTAGTTTATAAGTCATGCGTGTAGAGATAAAGTTTAATTTCTGTACCTTTTTTTTGGTATTCTGCTAAGTTGGTAACTTCTAGTTTTATAGGGATATTAAAAAGTTGTCTGAATGTTTCTATTCGTTTTTGTGAAAGCTTGATTCCAAATGACCCTTCTTTTTCCGTTAGTTCTCTATGGTCTTTAAAGCCTTTGCCATTGTCGAAAATTGTAATAACTAATTCGTCACCTAACGTTTCAAATTGAACCGTTATAATTCCTTTTCGATTGGGAATATTTCCAATTCCATGTTTTAATGCATTTTCTACAAATGGCTGTATAAGTAATGAAGGTATTTTCCAACTTTGGTTAACAGTGTCAGTTATTTTTACATCATATTCAAAGCTATCTGAAAATCGCAATTTTTCCATACCGAGATAAAGGTTAATGTATTCGATTTCTTCACGAATTGGAATAAATGTATTTTCCGAATATTGCAATGTTTTACGAATGACTTTTGTAAAAACAGACAAATAGTTTTTGGTTTCACGAACATCATTTTTATAAAGAAGATATTGAATGGAATTTAAGCAGTTGTATATGAAATGAGGGTTCATCTGAGCTTTTATAGCCTGTAATTCAAGCTCTGCAATTTTCTTATCATAAAAAAGAGACGCTATTTTTTTGTCCTTTCTTTTTTGTATTAAATAAATACTTATTAAAAATACTACCATAACAGAAGCAGTAATTAGCAAACTTCTAAACCACCATGTTTGCCAAAAAGCAGGTAATATTTCGAAAGACAACTCAGTATATCTTTCCGATTTTTTATTATTATAACCCAATCCATAAACTTTAAAAACATACTTGCCGGGAGGGAGGGAGTTAAGTATGATTTTTGGTGAAAAGCTTGTTTGCCAGGTAGTATTTAGTCCCTCAATTTTATAGTTATAACCTACTTTACCTTGAGAAGCGTAATCTAAAAAGCTTAAGTTTAAAATCACATCGTTGTTTGGATAAGTCGCTGTTATGTGATTTGAAAAGCTATAATATTCCTGCTGACCAATTATAATGGAATTAATTATAACATTTTTCGGTATGTCGGGATTTTGGTTTATTAATTCTTTCATTGGCAGTATAGCAAGCCCTTTTGCTGTGCCAACATAAACCGTATCATTTCTAATGAAACAACCCGAAACTCTGTCAGAGGGCAATCCATCATTTCGAGTGAAAGTATTGATCGAGGTATGATTTTTTTCTTGATGAACTCTGCATAGCCCTGAATTAGTAGCTAACCACCATGTATTTTTATTTTCAATCGTAAGACGCTTTATCTGATTATTTGAAAGTCCATCTTCGGTTGTTATTTTTTTAAATACTTTATGGTTGTCGAAAAGTATAAGTCCATTACCATTTGTAGCTCCAAGATAACTAGTTTCATTTAATTTTTTAAGATCTGTGAAATAGTAATTTTTCAGAAAAAGGGTTTTCTTTTTAGTGCGGGTATTGTACTTATATAGATCCTTGAAGGTGCCAATAAACAGACTATCGTTACTATAAGGAAGTGCCGAATAGCATTTTTCAGTTAGAATATCTGTCATTTCATCCCTCACAAAGTTATAGCTAGCTAGTCGAGCGCTTGTACATAGAAGTATACTTTCGCTTGTATATGGAACTATATTTTTTATGACATTTAATCCGATACTTTTAGCTTTCTCTAATTTATTGGTCTGTATATTTAATATATAGGAATCCCAGCTAAGGCCATATATGGCAAAGTTTTCATTTGCAAAAATAGCTCTCGCTTCCAATTTTTGCTCTTTGTTAAAAGTAAAATGTTTTATATCACCCGTTTTATAAATACCCCCTTCTCCATTTTCATAACCAATGAAAATGGAATTTTTATTACCTGAAATAGCTGTAATGTTAGAAGATTTATCTTTAAACGGAGAAGTCATATAGCTAGTGAAATAAGCTTTTGACATGAAAAAAATACCATTATTTTTAGTAGAGAACCAAATGTTTCCATCTAGGTCATTGAATGCGTCATTAATAATATAGTCTTCCATAAAATTAACCGGGTTTAGCATCATGGGAACTTTTTCGAGATCATAGCAGGCCACTCCTCCATTTGTGAAACTAACCCATACATAATGCTTTCCGGAAGGGAGTGACCAGTAAATTTCTTTAGTAAAATGTATATTCACATATTCCTTTAACAAATCAATAATCTGTAAATTATTTTTTGAGTATATCAGATAACGCCCATCCTGCAGTTTGCGAATTCCTTCCAGACTAGTAACATTGAAATTGGAACTTCTGAGAATTAATTTTTTATTATAAATATTATATTGAAAAAGTTTTGTTCCTTCCGTACTCAAAAATAAATTTCCTTTAAAGTCGTAATCAACATACCCATAAGTATTAGATAAATTGTAATCAATGGTAATTGGGTAGCTTGTTACTTTTCCATTTTCATAAAGATATAAGACCTCCGGATTAGCACTTGCAAGAACGCATACTTTTTTGTGATCAGGACTTACTATAGGCAACAGGCTAATTACCGAGTTTGTATTTATTTTTACTAATTCTTTATTTTTTTCTGAAGTATTAATTTTTCCATTTTCATATACTGCAAAATCATTTTGGAAAGGAGCAATAAAAACTGAACCATCTTCCAATGGAATAGGATAAAGAACATCTATGTTTTTTAAACCATCTTTTTGACCATACTGTTTAAATTCTGCTCCATCAAAACGAAAAAGTCCATTGTCACTTCCTATCCAGATAAATCCCTTTTTGTCCTGAGTAATCCTGTAAGTAAGAGTGGCATTAAGACCTTGTTCCTGAGCATAATTAGTTGCCCCACTAATTTGCGCGGCGCTATTCATCCTGTATAAACATAAAAAGAAAAAAACTATTCTTTTTGTATTAAAATCAATAAGAAACAAAGATTTATAAATATGACTATAGTTCAAATGAGTGTTATTTTTTAGTAAAAATACATAAAAGAGCCTTGAGCACAAGAGTAATGTTGAATCATAATAGTAAGAAACTATCGCAGGAGCTAAATAAAAACATTATTTAATAAAAAGCTAATGTAATTGCTGGCAGATAATAAAAAAAATGCAGCAGTTATCAAATCATGAGTAAATAACGAAGGTTTATTATTTGGTTACTCAAAACGAGATTTAAAAATTAAGAAGGGCAATCAATTAAATGAATTAGCCTAAGTTTTAACAGCTACGCAAAATATAGCTACACTTACTAAATACGCTTTTTTTGTTTAATTGATTTGCCATACGTTCGTGGAAAATTATATAAAATCATGAAAAACAAATTACTAGCATCTGCTTTTTTGTTAATAGCTCTATCTGCAACTGTTCAGTCCCAGGAACTTACAAAAGAACAACAAAAGGCACAGAAAAGGGAAGAGAAACTTAAAAAAGTTGAGTTTCCCATTAGAGGCGTTACTGATCCTGTTATGGAAAAAAAAATGATTGAAGTAGTAAAACGAAGTCCCGCATATTTAGAACTTGAAGGAAAAGATGTGAAAGAGATAAAAATACTTCATATGACTAATTATAACTGGTGGGTAAAAAAAAATCAGTATGGTGAAATACAAAACCTAAATATGAGAGTTTATGTGGGCTATACCAAAACGAATGGGCGTTGTTATATGAGAAGTGTACTTATAACTAGGCAATATCTTGGAGGAGGAAACTACATGGAAGATTATGGTATTAGAAGTGATGAAATCGGATATAGCGATTATCGCGAAATGTCATGTTCTGTTCTTGATTCGTTAGTGGCAGAAGACATACAAAAATAATTTTCACTAAAAAAGTATACTCATTTTTAAACCAACATTATGAAAAAACAACTTATTCTTTGCTCTTTATTCTTTTTAGTAACTATAACTACCATGTGCTCGCAAACGGCCAGCAGTTCAGCAAAATCGAAGCCTGCCGCTACTGCCACTAAAACTGCAACATCGGCTCAAACAAAACAGGTAACACCTGCGGCTCCGGAAATGTTTCCGGTTGATCTGTCTCCCATTGGGCTTAATGCTACCATGAAAGCACCTGCTTCTGTAAAGGCAGTAGCAGGGGAGTGGAGCAACAGTATTAAAGGAGACAATGATTTTGAGATTTCTGTAGAAGAAACTACGATGACCTTTGCCGCTATGAAAGATAAAATAAGTGCGGATAAAACTAACGTAATAACTGTAACAGGTGATAAATCCTTTATTTATAAAACCAGTATGATGGGCAGGGATATGGCACATTTTGAATGTATCCTGTCTATAGGAGCTGTTTCGTATCGCTTTTACGACAAGCGGGTTGCTCCCCTTAGTCAGGAAGCCCTTATGCCCATGTATGAAGCAACAAAAACCATTACGACAAAATAAAACAATGAGATTCAGCATTGCAAAACCACCACATTTCTATATTAGTGTAAAAGCAATCCTATAAATGAAGCTGGTATTATTTCTTTTTATAAAAGATTCTGCTTCAATGATCAAATTCAAAAAACGATGATAACAAAAAAAATAATCGCCTCTGTTTTTCTTGTGAGCTCATTAAACGCACTGTTTGCGCAGCTCGATTTCAAGCAACATCCCTTTCCGCCAACTGTATTGATGAGTTCTCTCTTAGAGAATGGCCTTAAAATGGAACCCGATTATAAGGCGCCCTATGTGTATTTACCTGAAATAGTATTTCTGCCAACCAAAACTACTGATGGGCAACCGATAGATTTTTCAAACTCCAAAGAACTGGAATTTGATATTAGACAGGGAAATAAAGTAGTTACACGAACTTATTATACCAAAATAAATGACGGGATGCCTGTAACGGCTTTGGCGAAAAGCGATTTTGCAGAATCGGAAGAAGCACAAAGCCCTTTGGAAGCTGGTAATTATACCTGCGAGATGATGATCAGCCAAAAAATAATTTTCTCGATGCCTTTTGAAGTGATTGTGGTAAAAAATCCTGATCCCTATGCTGCTGTTAAGGAGTATAGAATGATTGACGGCTACTGGTCGAAGTATGCGTATTACAAGTTCAATAAAGAAGGGAACATGATATGGAATGTGTTTACAAATAACCTCGATAAAAAACCTATTGAAAGTTTGCAGGATAACAAAGAATTTAAAATGGAAATACAATTGTTTTATAATGATAAGGCAATCTCACAGATTATTAAAGAAAATTTTTCGCAAACACGTGGTAGTTGGGTTAATCACGATCATACCTTCCCTAAGTTAGTTGGCAACGACTATATAAGCAAAGCCGATTTAAAAGACGGAAAATATGTGGTTAAAGTAAAATTAAATGAAGAAGCACGGGAATATTCTTTTACGATTAAAGATGGAGCCATGCTACTGATTGACGAACAGGATAAAACCAAAACCACCGATGCCACCAAAGTATTTGAGGGCATGAATAAAGAATTTTGGGTAAAACGAAGTAAATAAAAACAATATGAAAAAAAAACTTTTACTAATAGCTTCAGTTCTGATGGGACTGTGTATTTATGGACAAACCACCAACATGATTTGGGCAGAAAATTTATATTATCCTACTACTAACGGCACCTCTCGTCCTAATGATCTTGTAATCGACAATGCGGGCAATTATTATATTACCGGTTCTTTTAGCGGAATACTGGATATGGATCCTGGACCTGGAACACATACTGTTACATCGCTTGGAACTTATGACATATTCATTGCAAAGTATACAACTAACGGAAATCTTATTTGGGTAAAATCTGTTGGCACAAATAGCGATGATGCTGGTAACGGTCTGCATGTAGTTAACAATAAACTATATGTTGTTGGAGCATTTCAAGCAAATTCTATCGATATGGATCCAGGCCCCGGAACTTATACTTTAACCGGCAGTGGCAGTGGTATATCATCAGGTTTTATAGCAACCTTTGATACAAGCGGTACTCTGCAAAGTGCTTTTTCTATGCCCCAATGCCCTGTAAATTCAGTAAAAACGGATAACTCTAATAATATTTATATTGGAGGACAATACCGTGGATCTGTAGACCTTGATCCTGGTCCGGGAAATTATAATAAAACCAGTGTAGTAAACGCTTCCGTTTCAACTTGGGATTTGTTTTACGGAAAATATAGCCCTACAGGGTCTATGATATGGGCTAATGTTAAAGCAGGTTATATGGATGATAATGCTAACGCTATTTCGATTGATCCTATAACTGGTAATGTGGCTATGGCTGGCTTATATGATAATCTTTATATTGCACTTACCAACGCATCAGGGGCCATTATTAATGATGCAAATATGGGTGTTGGAACAGTAACAGATGTTGTTTTTGATGCTGTGGGTAATTTTTATTTTACAGGAAATTATAGTGGTGTGACTGATTTTGACTGGAGTGCAACAGCTAGTTATTCATTACCAACAACAAGTAGTTACGCTCAGGCATTTGTCATAAAATATAATTCTTCAAATACATTCAGCTGGGCTAAGCAAATTACGTCTATTAATCCAGCAAATACTGCTCAGGGTCCTGTGATAAATATGGATAATAATGGCAATGTTTTAATTATTGGC
Source organism: Bacteroidota bacterium (assembly GCA_040389965.1). Classification (GTDB taxonomy): domain Bacteria; phylum Bacteroidota; class Bacteroidia; order B-17B0; family Aurantibacillaceae; genus UBA4416. Next base: position 3,861 of record JAZJZF010000036.1, on the reverse strand, counting down.
AGGGAAAGTAATGCTGGCTCGAACAGTTGGTTTTATTTTGCGAAAATAGATCCTAGCTCTGGATCAATAATCTGGAGAAATAATCTCACAAGTTCATGTTATAATGGCCCAAGTGGTAATGAGGGGACAGCTATAGCATATAACTCTTTAGATGGGACTGTTTTAGTTGCGGGTGTTATAGGAGGATCATCAACTGGGTCATCAACACCATGTTCTTTTGATGCCGATCCCGGAAGTGGCGTGTATACTTTAATGGCGGGCGTTGGAAATGCCGACAACAGAGATGTTTTTATGGGAAAATATGCAACGTGTTTAAATGCACCAACAAATCTCTCAACTATTAGCGGTAGTACAGTTCAATGTTCGGGTAGTACAGCTACATATAGCATTAGTCCTGTTAGTGGCGCAAGTAGTTATGTTTGGTCAATTCCATCTGGATGGACAGGAAGCAGTTCTACTAATACGATTAGTACCACTGTATTATCCTCAGGTTCAATAAGTGTTGCCGCAGTAAATAGTTGTGGCACGTCTACTGCGCAAACGTTGGCCGTTCAAGTAAATCCGGTTCCTGCACAACCAACATCCATTTCTGGAGCTGTTAGCCTCTGTAACGGCTCAGGAACCCAAACTTACAGTGTACCGGCTGTAAGCGGAGCAATAAGTTACTCCTGGTCGCTGCCGGGTAGTTGGTCTGGAACAGCTACAACCAATACCATTCAGGTAAGTCCCGGCGTTTCGGGAGGAACCCTATCTGTATTGGCTATCAATGGCTGTGGCAACAGTTCTTCACAAAGTTTAAACGTAACCGTTAATGCTTTACCTTCTGTTTCAATTAATGGAGCAACTTCACTTTGTGTAGGTAACAGTATTAATTTATCAGCATCGGGAGCTAATACTTATACTTGGAGCACTTCATCTAACAGTAATAGCATTTCAGTATCACCAACAGTAAACACAAGTTACAATGTAACAGGTACAGATGCAAATGGCTGTACTAATACTGCTACAAAAAATGTAACGGTTAATGCTTTACCTTCTGTTTCAATTAATGGAGCAACTTCACTTTGTACAGGAAGTAGTATTAATTTATCAGCATCGGGAGCTAATACTTATACCTGGAGTACTTCATCTAACAGTAATAGCATTTCAGTATCACCAACAGTAAACACAAGTTATACTGTAACAGGTACAGACGTGAATGGTTGCACAAATATCGCTACAAAAAATGTAACGGTTAATGCTTTACCTTCTGTTTCAATTAGTGGAGCAACTTCACTTTGTACAGGAAGTAGTATCAATTTATCAGCATCTGGAGCTAATACTTATACCTGGAGTACTTCATCTAATAGTAGTAGTATCTCCGTGTCACCAACAGTAAACACAAGTTATAATGTAACAGGTACAGACGCAAATGGATGTACAAATATCGCTACAAAAAATGTAACGGTTAATGCTTTGCCTTCACTGAGCATTTCAGCAACCTCTACTTTATTGTGTATTGGCGAATCAACTACATTAAGCGTAGTTGGTGCTACTAGTTATAGTTGGAGTACAGGAAGTACAAATTCTTCGGTAATTATCGCTCCTACAGCCAATACAAACTATTCAGTTATTGGAACGGATGTAAACAGTTGTTCAAATAGTGCAGTCATAACATTATCTGTTTCTTCGTGTACAGGTATAGAATCATTTAACTCGGAAGAAATGTATATTAACGTATATCCAAATCCCACAGTTAGTAAAATATCTATTCTTAGCTCTTCTGCTATTCATAAAGTTATCCTAACAGATATGAGCGGAAAAATAGTGGCTGAGTTATTGGAATTAAAAGCTAAAAAAACTGATTTTGATCTAGAATCATATGGGACTGGAATATATCTGTTAACTATATATACAGAAGATGGAATAAAGAGAATGAAATTAATAAAGGAATAAATAATGCCTCAAAATTGGTATTCTGGATTGTAATGAATCCATAATCGCATTGGCGGCGGAGAATTTATATCCACAAAAAACTAATCGATAAAAATTACGGGCTCAAGCAATTTTGCTGGTATTTTTGGAAAAATTAAAAGAGGTTAAATATTACAAGTATATGAAAATTAGGTTTTTGATTTATGTATTATTATCGGCTGGGTGTTGTTATTCCCAATTATCTGATCAGCTAAAAATAAGGAAGTTGGATTCATTATTTGATGCACTGGCAAAGAATAATCTGTCAATGGGTAGCATTAGTATTTACAAAAACGGGAAAGAGTTTTATTCTAAAACCTATGGCATAGCAAATGATAAAAATCATCAGAAAATACCGGCAGGAGATAAAACGCATTATAGGATCGGATCCATTTCGAAAGTATTTACGGCTTTTATGATTGTGAAACTGGCCGAAGAAGGTAAACTATCCTTAAAGAATAACGTCTCCGGTTTTTTTCCTGATTTAAAAAACTCCCGAAATATAACAATCGCACAACTAATTTCTCATAAAAGTTTGGTTCCGATTTATCACAGAGTAGATGATCTCGAAAAGCTCAGAAAAGCGAAGACAGAAGCAGAATTTATAGCCATCATTAATAAAAGAGAAGGAAATACCGATACATCAAAGGTTGTATATAATAATTTGAATTATACTCTATTAGGCTTAATTATAGAGAAAGTAACAGGACAAACCTATAATAATGCCCTGACATCTTACCTGAAAGACTTACCTGATCACACAGTTTACGGTACTTACCATGTGCTTGATTATCAAAAAAACGAAGCCAATTCTTTTCATCTGGAACATGAAGTATGGAAAGAAGATTATGAGATTACAGAAAGTCCGCTTAGCGATGGTTCGGGATTTTTACTTTCCAATACCAAAACGTTGAATGAATTTATGACTGCGCTCTTTGAAAATAGGCTCATCACCAAAGAATCATTAGAGACCATGCTTCCAAAGACCGGTATGTTTGGATACGGCCTCATGAAAAGTAATTTTTATGAACATAAAGGGTTTGGACATACTGGCAGAATAGAAGGTTTTACAAGCGCCTGCAGTTATTTTCCTGCAGAACAAATTGGTATTACTTTTCTTCAGAACGGAACAGTCTATCCTTTAAATGATATTATGGTATTCGTAAGCGAAATTGTATTTGATAAACCATCAGTTCTTCCTAACTTCTCAAAGATTGATCTGGAGAAAGACGATATACGTAAAATGGTAGGGCGCTATACGAACGAAAAAGAAGGCTATTCTGTGATTGTGGATACTAAAAAGGATCATTTGCGTGTACGTTTGGTAAAAGGAAAATCACCTTTTAAAATGATCATATCAACTATGGCACTGGAAAAAAACAGATTGCTCAATCCCTCACAAGGCATTATATTTGACTTTATTCAACTTGAAAATGCACGTTACAGGTATTGCGAGATGAAAATAAATGGAGCGAAATTAAAATTAGAAAGAGTTATAAAATAATAGTACAAATTAACTTTTTTGAATTTATCGAATACTCAATGTACTCTATCAAATTTTCCTGTTATAGTTTGAGGTCTACACATTAGAAATGTATAACGTTTCGGATCTCTTTTGCCTTAATAGCCTATGTTTTATGCGATGAATTTATATTTAGGTGATCAAAGAACCGATGAACTCAAGTGCGCAAAAAATCGGCTCGGTTTTTTGCGAAAAAATTGATTCGCGAAAATGGGTAATATTGAACCGAAAACAGATGAGTGTTGTACTGAAAATTTCCTATAAAATCAATACTTTGGAACAAAAAAAATGGGACTTACGATAAATTAATATCTCAGTCCCATTACGTGACCCCGATTGGATTCGAACCAATGGCCCACAGCTTAGAAGGCTGTTGCTCTATCCAG
>JAZJZF010000035.1:17956-19057 GCA_040389965.1 Bacteroidota bacterium | reverse complement strand
GATTCAATGGTAAAAGAAACATTATTAAAAATATTTTTGTCATTTATTAAAATGAGGTATATAGAAATGAGAACAAATGCAATTGTGACCAGAACGATAATTAATTTTAAAATTTTATTTAATAAAATAGTATGATAAAAAATACAGATTAATATGGTCTCTAAAATAATGTAAATATTTAATATGGAAATATTTTTTGAGTTTAAAAACTCTCCGTAAAAGGTGCTGGTTATTTCTGTAATAACAGATAGTCCAATAAGCATGAAAATATTTTTTTCACTTCTGCTAAAGAACTTCCATGTAAAAAAACCAATAATAAAGGGGGCAAGAGTGATATAAACTGCTAAATAACTTAATATGTCGTATAAGGGATTCAGATAGTTTTGTTTTGGCTAAAAATAAAAAAAAAGCGCATACAAATGCGCTTTTTAAAATTTAATTACCCACTATTGGTTAGGGATTACCTACTAATGGGTTAGGAGTTGAACAATACGGAGGACAAGGTCTTGCAACTTCAGCAATAATGCCATTGATAAGATCATTTTGATTGCAATCTGCTCCTACCATAATAAGTTGTTGTACACCTTTGTCATCCAATGCATGATAGCATCTGATGCCTACACATCCTTCCTGTGCCAGGATTTTTTTAATGATTTTGTAACCAAAAAAGTGAGCTTTGATTTTGTTTGGGTTTGCAGCTCTGTAATTAGCAGTCCACTCTCCAGCTGTTACTAATGGGAACTCTTCCGCTTCATCTCCTGTAAATGTCATAAAATTTTGTTTTAAATTGTTTTTAATGATTTAATTGTTTTAAATCTATGATACGAGGATTTTTTAAATAGGTTTTACTATTTATCTAAAATGTAAATTAAATAACCTATTGTAAATACTTACTCTAATAATCAGCTATTTAAATAATAGCTACTGGGTCAAAAACAGGTAGTATTACCTAGTGAAAACAGGTAATACTACTTGTGTTAAAAACTAAGTAGTACCTGTTTTTTTGAATTTAAATGAATTATAAATGAATGTTGCTGAATATGCTAATAGAAAAGAGCTGGCAAAATCTTATTTACTTATTCCTGCAATAAGGTTAATTGT
>JAZJZF010000035.1:12540-17946 GCA_040389965.1 Bacteroidota bacterium | reverse complement strand
AAGGGCAACAACAAACGTATTTAACCCAAACGAAAGCAGGCCATGCAATAATACAAGTCTGCGTAAATGTTTCGATGTAATTGCCACATCCGATACCTGAAAAGTGCAGCCGATAACAAAAGCAAAGTAAGCAAAATCAAGATAATCGGGTTTGTTATCTTCCGGGAAAATAAGGCCCCGCGAGGCTTTTTTGCCATCGTTATAATACAAATGGGCATAATGAAATGTAAAAACAGTATGGATCATGATCCATGAAATAAGCATGCCGGATAAAGAAGCGGTGACGTATAATACTTTATCGTACGAATGTTCGTTTTTTGATATCACAAGTAATAAAACCGGAATCACACTTGCAAAAGAAGTAATCAGGATCATTAACAGCACAAATGCAGAACTGCCATCATCATCAGTAGCGGTTTTTTTAATTTGTTCAACGTTTCGTCTGAATAATACAACAATATTCATGGAAGTATAACAAAATGCAAAAGCGATCCATGTAATAATGGTAAGCATTAAATTACTTAGCTCGTGTTTTGGCAAACAAATAAATGTCAAACCGCAAAACCCCAGGCTAATTAGCATTCGTTTTAAAGGATGTGTGTTAATCATTAAATTTTTTTCAGACCCTCTCATGAGCTTAATCAGATTGATTTAACAGTAAATGTAAAACAAATATTCACAATTTTGCATGCAAAAACCAAAACCCCCTATGGCAGACAACCCTGCTTAAATAGCTACAGTAAAAAACAGTGTAGATTAGTTTCCTCAACAGAGATGCGTTGTTATTATAAACAGAGCGATAGAGCTCTGTTTAATACAACATACTACGAGTATAGAGTTTGATATAAAATCATTAAACTAAAATAATATGAAAAATTTGATTAAAAGCGTATGCATTGTAACTGCTACTATTGGTGTTGCTTCATTTATATCGTGTGCCTCACATAAAATGTGTGGTGATCCAAATGCGAAACCGGCTAAAGACTATAGTTCGAAACGTTATCGCAAAGCGTTAATGGAACGCGATTCATTATGTAATCTTACCAAAGAACAAAAAGAGCAGATTAATAAATTGAATAACAGCTATACAGACCTTGATGCTAAGTACAATCAGCTGCAGGAAGCCTCAGGTAATCAGCTTGATAAGCTGAGTACAGACCTTGGAAAAGAACAGGCCGCATTAAAGCAAAAAGATGCCCGTTTAAGGCAATTGGAAGCCATATTAATGCGTCAGGATTCTGTTTTATCGGTACTTAATAATTCTGTAAAAAATGCGTTACTGGGCTTTAACCCTGATGAATTGACCGTAGAAATGAAAAACGGAAAGGTATATGTTTCCTTATCGGATAAACTTTTATTTAAATCGGGCGATGCAAACGTAGAGATAAAAGGAAAAGAAGCACTGAAAAAGCTGGCCGATGTTTTAAACAAAAATCAGGACGTTAGTATTGCTATTGAAGGACATACAGATAATGTACCTATTAAAACAGCGTTGTATAAAGATAACTGGGATTTAAGTACAGCAAGAGCCACCAATGTAGTGAGGTTATTATCCATTGAGTATGGAATGGATGCACACAGGTTAACGGCTGCAGGAAAAGGAGAATATTTTCCGGTTGCCGATAACTCTACCGCTGAAGGAAAAGCTAAGAACAGAAGAACGGAAATAGTTCTTTCGCCGAAATTGGATATCCTTATGAAATTGATTAGTATGAAGTAATTGATGTATTCAAGTATAAAAAAGAGGAAGCCAAGCTTCCTCTTTTTTTGTATTCCATAATTCCAATGTGAATCGAATGACTCCAATGAGCATAAAAAATCCCCGAACTTTGCATTCCAGGGATTTTAATGGTATTTAGAAATAAAGTCAGCTTACCATAAAGGTTTTTTTCCTGCAATCTTCTGGCTGGTTAATTTATGATTATTGGCATGTTTTAAAGAAAGGTTTTGGAGTATTTCCTTTTTATTATTAACTCCAACTGTAGCAATATCTTTTGGCGAAATATGCTGTTGAAATAATGAATGATTTTCCTTGTGTTCACTTTCTTCCGGTAGCCCTTCTGTTTTTACAGCTTCTGCGGTAATATGCATAGGCTCTATGTTTTCAGCATGTTCCGAAAACATTGGTAATGCAATCGGTGTTTGTTCAATTCTTTTTGCTACAGGAGTTGTTTCCTGTATTTGTTTTGGCCTGGTAGCAATTTTTTTAGCTACACCTTTTTTAGGTTGTGTTTTCGCAATAACCGGTTTACTTGCTTTAACGGCTTTAGATGCCTTGCTTACAACAGAACGCGATACTTTTTTAACTGAAGGAGTAGATTTTTTAGCGATGGGCTTAGCCGTTTTTTTAAGTTGAATTGTTTTTTTTGGAGCAATACGTTTAACCGCAACTTTTTTAATTGCCTTTTTGGTAGAACCTGTTGAAGTTGCTTTTTTGGCAGTTATTTTTTTTGTTGCAAGAGGTCGTGTTACTTTTTTAACCGACGTAGCTTTTTTTGTTTTGGAAACAGCACTCGCTGAAGTTGTTTTTTTCTTAGTGGCTACTGATTTGGCTGCGATTTTTTTAGCCGGAGCTTTCGCAGATTTTGCAACGCTTTTTTTGCTGATCCCGCGGGCAGATTTGCCGGTCTTTGCAGGAGATTTTTTTAGTTTGCTTGGCATAATGATAAGTTTTTAGGGTTTAAATAAAAACTGCAACATCTGTACCCATGCACTTTTAAAGGGTAAATCGTACCCATAATAATAAAACCCTTTAAACAAGGGCTTTACAGGTAATTTTAAATTAAAAAGAATAATTTATGGCAATTGATTATCTGCCTTTTGTTGTAGAAATTAGTCTACATATTATTAATAATGAGCTGATTAGTAGTTACTTATTTCCTTATAGAGTAATTAAAAGATCCGGCGCTTAAAACTTAATAAGTTCTTCATATAGCTCTTTTACAGGAAGCCCCATTACATTATAAAAACTCCCTTCAATTTTGTCAATCCCAATATAACCGATCCAGTCCTGCACACCGTAACCGCCGGCTTTATCATAAGGACTGTAATTGGTAAGGTAATATTCGATCTCTTCGGATTTTAATTTCTTAAAATAAACTTTAGTGACATCAAAAAAAGTAGTTTGCTTATTACCACTTTTTAAACAAACAGCAGTAAATACTTCGTGCATTTTACCACTCAGTGTTTCCAGCATTTTTTTTCCTTCTACAAAATTAGCCGGTTTATTAAAAGCTTTTCCATCGCACCAAACTATCGTATCGGCTGTAATAAGGATCTCATCTTCTTTCAAAGGATCTTCATATGCATCCGCTTTTTTTTCTGCAAGGAACAAAGGAATCTCTTCGGCCAGCAAATCAACGGGAAATGTCTCTTCAACATTAAGCGGCTTATTTAAAAAATCAAACCCCAGACTTTTTAATAATTCCTGTCTGCGGGGAGAGTTTGATCCCAAAATTAACTGATAAGGAAATTCTTTGATAGTTTGTTCAATATTAGTCATATATATTTTTGATAATAAGTGTAAAGGCAATGCCAAATAACATGATAAATTTAAGCAATAAACTTACCATTTTAAAATCTTTAGACGTTTTAGCCCTTATAATTTGAATCAATAATACGGTCAAAGGCAATAGAATGAGGCCTCCTATATAGTAAACAGCCAGCGGTTGCTTTTCATAATAAAATTTAATTCCTGCAATAAACAATAAGCCCATCGTGATGAGAATTGTAAAAAAGGTAACCACCTTACTAGTAATAATACCCCATACAATGGGCATGGTTTTACAACCGGTTTGCACGTCGCCTTTATAATCTTCCATATCCTTTATAACTTCTCTTGCAAATGAAGTAAGGAAAGCAAAACCGGCATAACCAAATACAATAATAACAAGCGGCTTTAAAAGAGGGCCAATAAGAAAAAGCATGCCGCGATCAGCATGTACGCTTAAATAATAATCATACACTAAAGGCATAATAGGAATAACAGCTGTAAGCAATGATACTACAAGGTTTCCTATTAATAATTGCTTTTTAAAATTGGTAGAATAAAACCATAATAAAATAATACTTAAAATCTGAAAGCTTAAAAGTTTAAGGTTATGACATTTTAAAGCAAGGTAAATTCCCAGTAATAAACCCGTGGTGCTAAAAATAATGTGAAGTATCATCGCCCAACGACGCTTAATACTTACATCCACAACCACTGTTTCAGGGCGATTGATCTTGTCGGTTTTAACATCAAAATAATCATTAATGATATAGCCGGCAGCGGCAATAAGTAATGTACTTAAAAGTGAAATAGAAAACAGAGCAGGTGTAAATTTCGAAAAATCATTTACCGGAGCAAATACCAGATATTTAATGCAGATTTGAGTTACTGCAATGATCAAAAGATTCTCAACGCGAATCAGTTTTAAAAAAGCTATAAAGGGGTTTCTCAGCAAAATGTAAAAACAACTGAAAGTTAGGAAATAAAAATATAAATTTACCAATAAAATTGTAATGCACGATTTAAGTTCATCCTACTGGAATAACCGTTATAGCCACAATGAATTTACATGGGATCTTGGTGAAATTTCTTCTCCGTTGAAAGCCTATTTCGATCAGCTTCAAAATAAAGACCTTCGTATTTTAATTCCGGGAGCAGGCAATGCCTATGAAGCTCAATACCTGCATGAACAAGGGTTTAAGAATGTATTCGTTCTCGATTTAGCCTCTCTTCCCCTGCAAAATATAGCACAACGTGTACCTACCTTCCCTTTTAGTCATTTGATCATGCAGGATTTTTTTGAGCATACCGGGCAATATGACCTCATTATAGAACAAACATTTTTTTGTGCCCTCGATCCTCTGTTAAGAAAAGGTTACGTTGCACACATGTACAATTTACTGAAGCCCGGAGCTAAACTGGCAGGTGTATTATTTAATGATATATTAAATACAGATAAGCCTCCTTTTGGCGGATTTAAAGAAGAATACGAAACCTTGTTTTTTCCAACATTTCGTAAAATTTGTTTTGAATTGTGTTACAACTCTATAAAGCCAAGGGCAGAGAGGGAGTTGTTTATGATTCTGCAAAAAGATTAAAGGAACCATGCTACGTAAATATTTCTTAAATTTACTCTATCATTTACCTTGCAGGAACTTAAAGCCATATTCGAAGAAAGACAATACATGGGCCATAACAGGCTTAGTATGATATGGCGTACCATTATTGCCCTGTTTTGTTTTGTTGGCTATTACTGGAGTGAGAATCCCAAGCCCGTTAAAGTAGCCATATTCAGAATTGGGTCTTACCCTGCAGTAGATATTCCTAATTCGGGACAAATATTTTTTTTACTTGGTTTATTGGTTCTGCTTTTTTCAGTAATGCTGACATACATTTTGCATAGCCATACTAAAGTA
>JAZJZF010000035.1:0-12512 GCA_040389965.1 Bacteroidota bacterium | reverse complement strand
GTTTTGGACAGCACGCCGTGTGAAGATAAGCCTTGATACGATTGTACATATTCGCAAGAGTAAATATAAAAAGAACATCTTCAGAAGAGCTGTATATAACCTTCACAGCCGTGGCATTATAAGGTTTTATACCAGTGGCGATGAGTTTGTGGAACTAAAAGATAATACAGGATTTACTTACCGAATTGGTACACAAAAAGCCCCTGAACTTTATCACGTGCTTAAAAAACAATTAAGCATCTTAAACGATCCTAAAGCGTAAGACTTAAAAATTATCGTACCATTGCCTTTGCCTTGGTATTTTTACATCGCTTAACATGCTTGTTTTTAAATTAATAGTTAAGCTGTAACTTTTTCTGAAACCAAACGGAACCCAGTCAATACGTGCCTCCCAGCAACGCAAATCGCGGTAAAGATTAATGCTTGTGTAACTTAAATTTTTGGCAGTAAAATCGTAACCGCTTGTAACTCCCATTTTCCAGTTTTTTGTAATGGCAATGTCTCCCGAAAAACTCAATGTTTGTACATGCCTTACCTTGCCGGTGTCTTTCGTTAAGTTAACGTTGTAATACATATTCAGATTCCATGGCAGCTGAGCCTGCGATTGTACCGTGTTTGTGGGCGCTGCTCCCTTTTCAGCACCGTTGGTTAAATCGGGCTTTTTAGCTTTCATGGCATTTACAGCACTCGAGCTAAAAGAGGCATTTAAGGCAATGTTCCCGTTTGTAAAACGTGTCAGTTTGCCGTTACGGTCTATACTCAGATCCCGTGTTCTGTAATGTTTTGTAGCGTCATAATAATAGGGATCAAACGTAGAGTTTGCCAATATGTCAAAAAACTTCCAGATCTTGGTACGGGCAGATATAGTGACCACGCTCATTTTAAAACTATCTGCCGCAAAGTTATAATTACCGTTAAGCGTGAGGTTTTGTAATAACTGTACTTTGTTATAAACATAGCCTGTATCTGTACTTTTCCTTACTTTGGCATCAAACGTATTATTTAAATTAATACCAAGGCTGTTTTGCACTCCCGGTGCAGGCCCTGCGAACATGGCATTTTCGAATACCGAGTATTTAGAAAGATAACGGTGTGTCGTATCCAAATAAGCTTCTTTGTAAAAGCCATATTGTTTAGCACCATAATCAGGGCGGTAAGTATAATTTAAAGTAGGAATTAATAAATGCCTGATCTGTTTAATGCGTTTACTTTTAAACAGGTAATCCATAAATACCTTTGTTGTTAATGACGTACTAAAGTTGGCATCATAACCTGTTTTAAATTCTTTAATCGTATTTACAGCTACTTTATTGGTAGTGGCATCAAGTACTTTATCTGTTGTTTTGGTAGTCATAACAGCACTCAGGTTCAATGCAGGCGTTAATGTAAAATATTTAAATACGGTAATATTTGTTGAAATAGGGAGAGAATGCCTCATACCATATTTTAATTTATCTGCAATATCGCCTTTAAAAATGTACTGCTCCGAATCACTCAAGGTATTACGGGCCTCCAATAAATAGCTGATCCCAAGCTTATCTATCGGGTTTGGTTTTGTTCTTCCCTCTTTCTTAAAAGGATAAAAACGATTTATATTAAATGTCAATTCCGGAAAACTAAGATTCATGATCTTGGTTTGCGTGTTTTGATCATGCCTGGCCGTAAGGCTTAAAGAAGATGTTTTAAATGTTTTGGTAAAATTAATATTCGAATAAAATGTATTGGCAAGGTATTGCCCTGTATTTAAAGCATTGAACTTATTGTATTTTGATGTTTTGATATTAACGTTACTGCTAAACCTTACGGAAGGATTATTTTTTTGATCCTGGGTATGCACCCATGTAATCGAAAAATCTTTTTGTTTTGCAAATGATGTAGGTAGCCCCAGGGAAGTAGGGATTTCTTTTTCGCCTGATCTAAAGTCAGAATAACCAAGCGCTAAAGAGCCGGTATACTTATAGTTGATATTATAGTTATTTAATGTTCTTAAGGCCCAACTTCCATTGGTATAAATATCGCCACGAATCGTCATATCGGTTCTGTCGCTTATACCCCAGTAAAAACCACCATCCTTTAAACTGTAACCCAAAGCCTCACTACTGTTAAATGTTGGGATCAATATACCCGAATGTCGTTTTTTCGTATTAGGGAAATACCCAAACGGTAAGCCCAATGGAGTAGGGACGCCGCCAATTTCGAGGTACATAGGGCCTGTTACAATTTTGTCGTCAGGAATAATCTTGGCTCTCTTAGCCCTGAAAATAGTTCTTGAATCTTCAAACTGGCAAGGAATACATTTCAAATCCTTCATGTAAACTACATTGTTGCTGTCTTTTTTTACTTCGCTGCCCAATAATATCAATTCACCTTCCTTGGTTTTTATGCCATAGATCTTGCCTCTTTTTGTTTTAACATTGTAGATCATACTATCCGAACTCGATTCCTGACCTTCAATTTTAAATACAGGACTACCAACAGCTCTTCCCAGCGAATCTTTTTTGCCGCTGGCTTTAATAGTATTCTTTTCATTATCCACAACAATATACTCGGCTTTAATGGTCATACCCTCGTATTCTATGTATGAATCGCCAAATAAATACACTTTTTGACCTTTGGTCTCGTATCTTATCGAATCCCTGGCGTTATAAATTACCTTGTGGTCCAAAGCCTGTTGATCGTCTGTATCCAGTGTATCCATGTTAAGGGTCTTTACAGAATCTTCAGGCAAGGGTTTAGGAAGCACTTTTGCAGCAGAATTAGTATCCGGGGCAACCGGAGTATTAGGCTTGTTAACAGTTTTGGTATTGTTCTTTTTTAGATCGGAATTTTGAGCCAACAGCACACCCTTACTTATTAACAATAATAAGAGTAAAAAAAAGATATGTTTCAGCTTAATAATAAATCCTTCGGGCTAAATTTACCTAAACCTGCAAAGCTAACAATTAACGGGTTAATAGACTATCAAATAACGAATTTTAAGAATTAAAAAACCTAAAAAAGTATAATAGGGTTTATGATTTTAAGCCCGAAACAGGAATAGAACATGAAGTTTAAAAATAGCCGAAAAATATACAGGTCTCTACTGGCTGTGAGCATTACGCTCCTGGGGTTTATCGTATTTAGTAGTTTTTATGTTCTTAAAGATCGAAAAGTAAAAGTAGTGGTTATTGATGCAGGCCATGGTGGCAAAGACCCCGGCTGTAATGGCGTTTCCCATAAAGAGAAAGAAGTAGCCCTGGCTGTTGCTTTAAAATTAGGAAAGCTGATCGAAGAAAACATGAAAGATGTTAAAGTCATTTATACCCGTAAAACAGATGTGTTTGTAGAGCTGGAAGACAGGGCTAAAATTGCCAATGATAATAATGCTGACCTGTTTATATCCATACACTGTAACGCTGCCGGGAAACCGGTTATGATTAAGGATAAAAAAACCGGCAAGCTCCGCGCTAAAACATTTAAAAATTCGAAAGGAAAATTAATAGTGGTGGAAACGACTAACCCTGTGCCTTATGGCTCTGAAACATATGTCATGGGCTTAAAGAACGAAGAAGGTAAAATGAAGGTAGCTCAGCGCGAGAACTCTGTAATTTTAATGGAAGATAACTACGAAACCAAGTACCAGGGCTTTGATCCAAACAGCGAAGAAAGTTATATCATTATGAGTAACTACACATCGGGTTATGTGATACAGAGTGCGGGCCTGGCTTTAAAAATCCAGGATGAGTATTCGAAAAGAGCGGGTAGGGTTGATAAGGGAGTTCACAGGCAAAGTATATGGGTATTATGGCGTACATCCATGCCAAGCATATTAACGGAAATAGGTTACCTCACCAATCCTCAGGAAGAAAAATTTCTTGGTTCCGAAAAAGGACAGGAATATATGGCATCATGCCTGTTCAGAGCTTTTCGTAAATATAAAGATGAGCAGGAAGGCATTAAAAAAGAATATGACGATGCGATTGAGCACCAAAAAAATCTCGAAAAAGAAGTACAGGTTGCTGTAAAGGATACAGATGCTGTTGTTGAAACAGACGACGAAAACGAAAAGAACGATAGCGCCAAGACAGATACCAAAGTTGAGAATGAAGAAAGTGAGAAAAAGTATACAGAGTTAGTAGCAGTAGCAGATGTTTCTTTTAAAAATAAAAATTATGCAGATGCTAAAATATTATATGAAAAAGCCCTTAAAATAAGGAACGACAAAGACGAATACGCTTCTAAAAAACTGGAGGAAATAGCTGAAATACTCAAGAAAGAAGAAACCGATAAATTGAAGAAAGAAGAAGCTGAACAGCTTAAAAAAGAGGAAGCCGAAAAATTAAAAAAAGAAGAGGCTGAGAAACTAAAACAGAAAAAAGAAGAAGACGCAGAGAAGAATAAAGTGGTTGATAAAAACGACTTAATTAAAAATTATAAAGACAAAACAAAAAAAGACAGTTCTAAAGTTACTCCCGTAACCCAACAAACTAAGGGTATTGTATTTAAAGTGCAATTTGCCGGCAATGATAAAGAAGTAGATGCCAAAACAAAATATCCTAATGTAAAAGATGTTTGGTTTTATAAAGCAGGTGTCATTTATAAATATACTTCCGGCAGTTTTTCAAGCTTTGAGGAAGCAACAAAACACCAGCTAAAACTAAAAGAGCTGGGTTATAAAGATTGTTTCGTAGCTGCTTTTAAAGATGGTATCCGTATGGATATTATTGAAGCTAAAAAGCAGGCTGAAACAAAATAAATCACAATTTACTGAACGTGCATTGCCTTGCACACGTAGTATTACCGGTTGTTTAATCGGGTAGTTTTACGTATTTCTTTATCAATAAAATGTTATAAGTTTGCTTAAAATTACTTAGGCTTTTATACAAACGTGTTTTTAATTTACGGTTTCAAAATTACTTTTCCGCCTAAGTAAACAAGAATCAATACATGCTTTCCAGCATGAATACGCAATAATAAGGAGCCGTACCAATTGTCAGTTCATATTGAAATTTAAATCACTGTTTACTGACCCACGATTAAATCCCCTTTGAATTCCCTCAATAACAACGCCAGGTACACATATGGTATGATATACCATTTGATTTATTGAAACTGTTTTTTAAAAAATAAAATGAATTATCCGGAAGATAAAAGAGGTGGTAGCCGAAAAACCTGAAAAGAGTAGGCATATGGACTTAAAGTTTTTATTGGTTTTTGATATATAAAATCAAAGTATCAAAATGAAAAAGCTATACAGTTTATTAGGAGGATTGCTTTTAGCAGGTGCCGCACTACAGGCACAAACAAGCGCAGTTGCTCTGCCGCAAATTCCCTGTTCCACATTCGAAGATCCTAATCCGGCAGGTAATTGGTTCACTACCGCATCCAGCGCCAGTTATACAGGCCTTAATCCGCTTGATGGTTCTCAATGTGTTATATTATCCGATCAATCGGGTGCTTCCTATTTTAGTAACAACATAGATTATAATAACCTTGGGCAAAGATATCCGAATCAATGCTTGTGTTTCGATTACTTTCTTCAGGATGATGGAGATCCCGGCACAATTTCATTTAATCCTACTGTTTATCTTACAGATGGTGTAAATACAATTGCTTTTGTATCGTCTACCGCTGTTACAGAAGGAAGTGGATGGATTCATGTATGTGCACCTATTGAGCATTGTACAGGCACTACGCTACCGGGTAATACGGATGGGAACTGGATTTTAATAACGGGTTCTACCTGTACAGATTTTAATGCTGTTTTAGACAATGTAACATCCATTTATTTTCCTACAGATATTACATCCTGTCCTTGCGAAAAAATGTCGATTGATAATGTTTGTGTACAAAATTGCGGTGGTTGCAATGCTGACTTTAAACTTTCAGTTACATTTAATCCTGATGGCACTGCTACAGCCGATGTGTTCCTGATTTCTACGGATCCAAGTGCTACTTATGTAGTTGACTGGGGAGATGGTTCGCCTTCTTCCACACCTTATGTATCGCACGTATACAGTACAGGAGGAACATATGTTGTATGCATAACAGAATACCTAAAAAAAGAAGTTATTTGCAAAAGATGCATGACCTTCTGTTTCAGGAAACCCGATGGCAGCGATGGCCCTGTAAGTCGCGTTTCAAACGCAACAGTATCGCCTGTTCTTATACGCACACTTACTGATAATAAATTCAGCGACGAAGGCTTTGCCATTTATCCTAACCCGTCAAAAGACCTGGCTACAGTAAAAATGAATTTATCTGAAAAAAATAAAGTGTCTGTAAAAGTGATAGACCTTTTAGGTAAAATAGTAGCTGAAACAACAGGAAACTATGAGTCCGGAACACAGGAAATAAAACTGAATACAGAAAAACTTCCTACAGGGATTTATAATGTAGAGATTATGGTTGGAAATAAAGTAAGCACTCAAAAACTTTCTATTTCAAAATAACAGAACAAATTTTATCTTCCAAAAAAAGGCTACCTAAAATGGGTAGCCTTTTTTTAATGGAATGTTTCTGTTTTAGAATATAATTGTATAATTAAGCCCTCTCCAGTTCTATCACGGTAATTTCAGGCCAGATGCCCAAACGCCCCGGATAGCCTAAGAATCCAAGCCCACGGTTCACATAAAGGTATTGGTTATCCTGCCTGTATAAGCCTGCCCAGTGCTTGTAAATATATTGTACAGGGCTCCATTTAAACCCGGGAATTTCAATTCCAAATTGCATACCATGCGTATGGCCGCTTAATGTCAGGTCAATATCTTTATATTTTGCTTCCTGGCTTACCTGCACATCCCAGTGCGACGGATCGTGAGATAATAATATTTTAAAAGGATAATTCTCTGTTCCCGCATGAGCGTTGTCTAGTTTTCCGTAACGCGGAAATCTTAAATTACCACCCCAGTTCTCAATACCCAATAAAGCTATTTTTTGCCCGTCTTTTTCAATAGGCACATGCTCATTCATTAATAAACGCCATCCCGAATTGGCATGCACGTTTTTTAAATCTTCTAAATTCTGAACTTTGGCTTCGGGCGTTTCCCATTCTTTATAATCGCCATAATCGTGATTTCCAAGGCATGAATAAACACCATAAGGTGCTTTCAGCATTTTATAACTATCAAGGTGTGGTGCCGTTTCGGTGCTTTCGTTATTTACCAAATCGCCTGTAAATAAAATCATATCCGCCTTTTGTTCCATTACAATATTGAAGGCTTTTACCAAAGGATCTGAACTTAAAAAACTACCAGAATGAATGTCTGATAACTGAACAATTTTAAAACCATTGAAAGCTTCCGGTAAATTAGGCGATTTAACCTTTACCCTGTGTACCCTATATTTATAGGCGCCGCTAACCATACCATAAAGGAATGATACGGCAGGTACAATTGTAAACGTTAAGCCAACATAACTTAAAAACTTTAAACGGTTAATGTGGTGTGTAACCTCCGTAGCATCGGCGGGTGTTTTTTGAAAATAACTGGCTATCCATCTGAACAAACGGATCACATCATCTATCAGTAAAAATGTAGAGCCTATTATTTTACAGATCAGTAAAATAAAAACAACAGAAGATAACATCCGGAAAAAATTATTCCATTCAGATGGCGGGTAAAATAAAGCAATGGCACCTATTATTAAATTAAAAGCGGCCAGCGAGTAAGCAATATAAAAAACAATTTTACGCTTGCCGGGGCTGTAATCAACACTAATGGTTTTAATAACCTGGAAGAAATATAATTCTACTACGGCTATTAAAATAAAGAATATAAGAAATCGTATAAACATATGTTCTGGTATTGTGGGCGTAAAGATATTGTTTTGGAAATGCTTTTAATGAGGGCTGCAAGTTATATTTTACTAAATTGAATGTATTTTAGGCTAATGTTACCGTGTATCGGTAAATGGTACTTTCTGATGATTTTATCTGTATAAACTAAACTTCTGCTTATGTGTTTAAAGTGCAAATAAGTCATTAAACACGCCTTAAAACCTAAATTGTTAATTATTAATGAAATTGTTCATGTTTTTTAGATGAACGGCTCATTAAACTTAAATTGCAATGTTATATTTGGCGCGTTAAATCAAAACATAAAAAATGAATAAAGAAGTATATATTGTGTCAGCCGTAAGAACTCCAATTGGGTCTTTTGGTGGAACATTGGCAGGTATGCCAGCAACTAAATTAGGTGCCATTGCTATTAAAGGTGCTTTAGATAAAATTAAACTCGATCCTAAAGAGGTAAACGAGGTGTACATGGGTTCTGTTTTGCAGGCTAATTTAGGGCAGGCTCCTGCACGTCAGGCGGCTAAATTTGCAGGCTTACCCGATAATGTAAATTGTACTACCGTAAATAAAGTATGTGCCAGTGGTATGAAATCTATTTCATTGGCAGCACAGGCCATTATGTTAGGCGATGCCGATGTGGTAATTGCCGGCGGAATGGAAAGCATGAGCTCAGTACCTTTTTATTTAGAGAACAACCGTTGGGGTGCTAAGTATGGTAACGGAACAGTAATCGACGGTTTGGCAAAAGATGGTTTAACCGATGTGTACAATAATTTTCCAATGGGAAATTGTGCAGAGCTTTGCGCGAAAGAATACAAATTTACACGCGAAGATCAGGATGCATTTGCTATTGAATCTTACAAGCGTTCAGCAGCAGCATGGACTGCAGGGAAATTTAAAGAAGAGATTGTGCCTGTTGAAGTAAAAACAAAAAAAGGAGACATTCTTTTTGCAGAAGATGAAGAATATAAAGCAGTAAACTTTGAAAAAATCCCGGGCTTAAAACCTGTATTTCAAAAAGACGGGACTGTTACTGCAGCTAATGCCTCTACGATGAATGATGGCGCAGCAGCTTTAGTATTAATGAGCAAAGAAAAAGCAGAAGCATTAGGATTAAAACCTTTGGCAAAAATTAAAGGTTATGCCGATGCAGAGCAAGCTCCTGAATGGTTTACAACTACACCTTCGATAGCAGTACCTAAAGCTGTGGAAAAAGCAGGTTTAAAAATGAACGATATCAATTACTTTGAATTAAACGAAGCTTTTGCAGTAGTTGGTTTAGCTAATATGAAACTAATGAGCCTTGATCCTTCAAAAGTGAACGTAAACGGTGGAGCAGTTTCTTTAGGTCATCCTTTGGGAGCTTCCGGTGCACGTGTTATTGTAACACTTATTAATGTATTGAAACAAAACAATGCTAAATATGGTGCAGCCGGTATCTGTAATGGTGGTGGTGGTGCTACAGCACTTGTTATTGAAAACATGTAATTATTGACACCCATACTTAAAATAAAAAGGGCGCTGGTTTCAGCGCCTTTTTTTATGAGTTTAATTCGTAAATAACTGTAAATCAGGATCATGTTGCTTGTTGATAGATGAAATATTCATCTGAACATAGCAAAGATTAAGGGTTTTATAGTATCTTTAAATACTTTAAAAATAACTATAACCACGTAATTTTACCTATGATTCCCGTTTCCCATTTTTTAATTGTAGAAGATGAATTATTGATTGCGGAAACTATTTCTGTTTTTTTAAAGAAAGAAGGTTGTGAAAACATAGCAATCGTAGAATCTGTTGAAGAAGCGATTACTTACATAGAATCTCATCCTGTAGATTTTATCTTGACGGATATTGCCTTAGGAAAAGAAACAACCGGTATTGATTTGGGTGTTTTGTTACACTCAAAATATAAAATTCCATTTATATACATAACCTCACATGCCGATAAGGCCATGATCGATAAGGCTAAACATACAAGGCCAAGTGCTTATATAGTTAAGCCATTTAAAAAAGAAGATCTGTTAGTAGCCATTGAACTGGGGCTTTATAATGTATCTCATACACCTTTAAAATCAAGTGATGCAGAGGAGCTGGTCGTAAAAGAAGGGAGAACGATGGTGCGTTTATACCACTCTAATATATTATGGCTCGAAGCCGATGGAAATTATACGACTATCTATTTAAAAGATGATAAACGCCGTGTTATAAGGCAGTCTTTATCTGAATTGCAGGAGCAATTGCCACCTGCTAATTTTATCCGTATTCATAAATCATACCTCGTTAATAAAAATAACATTACAGAGGCAAAAGCAAACAGCATATTCATTAATGAAGTAGAACTGGCTGTTGGAAGAGCCTATCAGCAAAACCTGAATGGTATCTTTTAAATAAGTATTTCATTAAATCCGGTAATAAAAACAACTACTCTCTATGTAGCGGGGAATTGTTTTTTTGCAATTCGGAGGTTTTTTGTCGTTCACATACTTTAATCTGTCGTTTGCACCATTTTTTAATATTTAACATTTTTTTTCAATAGTTTCGATGAGTTATTGCTCTTAAGCTTTAACAAAGTCAAATTTAGCGCTCCCCCGCAAGGATAAGCCCTTCCGCCATAAGGTAGAAGGGCTTTTCATTAAGTGAAATTTATAACTAAAATACTAAATACCTACCTTTACACGAAGCGTTTAAATTGATTCATTATGCAACATCTATTCATTCCGTTATTTCTTTTTGTTTTATGTGCTTGTCACGAAACTCCTAAAGCAGCCATGTCACAATCGTATGAGCTATCGTTAAATGGTAAAGACACTATTAATTTAGTGGATGGCAATGGCCAAAAACAAGGGCTTTGGATAACACACGGAAAAACCGATAGTACTGTTTATTTAAATGGAACAGGCCACACTGTTGATAGTACATTTACTTCAGGAGAAGTGATTCGGCTGTTGCAAAAAAAACGCTAAATAAATAAGCAGGGATCTGCCCGCCTTGCCTCTTAATGTTATTTAAACTCTACAACCTGCGTAAATGTTTTATCCGTGTAAAACTGTATCGGCAGTTCATATTTGGCAATCAGGTCTATTACCTGAAGCGCTATTTCCGGAGGATCCTGTTGCTGGTCATCACGCGAATAGAACACCGTACCACCTTTTAGTTTATGTTGTTTTAAAGCATCTTCAAGGTCTTTCAGACTCGTGCTTTGCTCATTCAGGAAAATACTCCCATCTTTTGTGACATAAATCGCCAGGCGGGCTGTAGATTCTGGTAGTGGCGTTTCAGCTTTAACTGAAGCCGAAGAAGTCGGATTTTTCTGCTCCGGTTTATCAGAAGAATTACAGGCTGTTAACAGGAACAAAGCAAGAATGCTGGTAAAAAGAGAATTCATAAGAATAGGTTTTAATTATTGCATTTGTCTATACCCCAGGTTAAATACGGATCCTTTCAGGGAAATGAAAACCACTTTTCCGGGAGCTTTATTTTTAAAAGGCAGCAGATCGAAACTAAGTTTGGTTTTCATGGTATCCTTACACGGATTAGTGGCTGCCGTCATATATTTCAATAAAAAAATCATCCTATAGGATTGAGAGGTTAGCAGCACATCGTCCGTCACAAATTCCATTTCAGCTTTGCAGCCCCCGTACATAATGCTCAGTTCGAGGCAGTCGCCCACAATTTCGGCGTGATAGATGCCTACCCATTTTCCCTGTATGGTATCCATATTGCCTTGTACGGTATGAACAGGCATGCAGCTATTATCTGCAGCAATGCTGTTAACGATGATCACCGGATTTTGAGAAAATACCTTGCCGGTTAGTAGCAGGAGTAAAAAGACATACACCAGTTTTGTCATACATGAATTGTTTTTATAAGGTTTCAAACGTAGAAAGGACTTAATTTATTTTAAAGGTATTTAAAATAATGGCAATAAAAAAAGCCCTTCGTTAAATCAACAAAGGGCTTTTTTAGTTTTAAAACGATTAAGCATTTACATAATCCCAGGTTTCCATAAACTTGGTCGTATAATTTCCTGCTTTAAAATCTTCGTTTTGCATTAATTTAATATGAAACGGAATAGTTGTTTTAACGCCTTCAATCACATACTCGCTTAAGGCACGGTGCATTTTAGCAATAGCTTCTTCGCGGGTTTGTGCTACAGTAATTAATTTTCCAATCATACTATCGTAGTTAGGTGGAATTCTGTAACCACTGTAAACGTGAGAGTCAACACGGATACCATGCCCGCCAGGAGTATGTAATGTTGTAATAATACCGGGAGAAGGTGCAAAGTTTTTGAACGGATCTTCCGCATTGATACGGCACTCGATCGCATGCAGTTGAGGATAATAATTTTTTCCTGAAATAGGCACACCCGCAGCTACTAAAATCTGCTCACGAATTAAATCGTAATTAATAACCTCTTCTGTAATAGGATGCTCTACCTGAATACGGGTATTCATTTCCATGAAGTAGAAGTTACGGTGTTTATCAACCAAAAATTCGATCGTACCAACACCTTCGTATGCAATAGCTAAAGCAGCTTTAACAGCAGCATCACCCATTAACTCACGTAATTCAGGAGTCATAAATGGAGAAGGCGTTTCTTCTACTAGCTTTTGGTGGCGACGTTGTACTGAACAATCCCTTTCACTTAAGTGACAGGCTTTTCCGTACTGGTCACCTACAATCTGAATTTCGATATGGCGTGGTTCTTCAATATATTTTTCCATATACATGG
>JAZJZF010000034.1:44671-57674 GCA_040389965.1 Bacteroidota bacterium | reverse complement strand
CATTGTAATGCATACATCCGGCAGTATTGATCTGTCTGTCTTAAAACCTGCATCAAATCACATAGGTGTTTATTATCCCTTGCAAACTTTTACAAAAGGGGTAAGCATTAACTGGGATACAACACCTTTGTTAATTGAAGCAAATACGGCTTCTGCTTTAAAAACAATTAAACAGATGGCGGCATCAGTATCGCATACTGTAAAGGTAGTTGATTCCGTTACCCGTTTAAAACTGCATTTGTCGGCAGTGTTTGCCAGTAATTTTACTAACGCTTTATATGCTGCCGCTTTCGATTTTATTGAAGCACATGTAAGTAAAAAAGACACGGCTCTGTTAAAACCAATTATGCTGCAGTCTTTTTTAAAACTCGAATCGCTAAGTCCTAAACAGGCGCAAACAGGTCCTGCTATGCGAAACGATCAGGTAGTGATGAAAAAACATTTAGCATTATTAAAGTCTGATAAACAATTAACGGAGGTATATAAATTATTATCCGAACTCATTATAAAACAACAAGCATTAAATTAATTCTGTGGAAAATTTCAAACAAAAGCTTACCCGTATCAAAACTATTTTATTGGATGTAGATGGCGTATTAACCAATGGACAGGTGTTGGTAATGGAAAATGGAGAGTTTGTGCGCAATATGAATTCTAAAGACGGATATGCCTTGCAACTGGCGGTTAAAAAAGGATACAGGCTCACCATTATTTCGGGAGGGAACAGTATGCCCATAAAAAAAGCGCTGGAAAATATTGGAATACAAGATATATTTATGAGTCAGCACGATAAGCTGCAGTGCTACAAAGATTATATTTATGAGCATGGCCTTGCAGAAGAAGAGATCCTTTATATGGGAGATGATCTGCCTGATTATGAGGTGATGCAACGTGTAGGAATAGCCGCTTGTCCGTTTGACGCTGCCCATGAAATAAAAGATATTTGTCTGTATATTTCTAACCGCAAAGGTGGCGAAGGTTGCGTGCGCGATATCATAGAACAGGTAATGCGTTCACAGGGAACCTGGGAAATTGGGGGCTGGTAGCTTTCTTTATTGGCAGTCATGCTGAACTTGATTCAGCAGCTCATCGGTATTAAAATAAGTAGTATTATGAGACCCTGAAACAAGTTCAGGGTGACATGAAAGTTAGGCGCAGAGTGCAGTTTTACTATAAAACAATTATGTTTTTCTCCAACATATAATTTACTTTCATAATAGCCGCAACGCTTATGGCATCGGTAATTTCGCCATTCAAAGTCATTTCAAAAGCTTCACGGATATGAACTTTTTTTACTTTTAAATCTTCGGTCTCTTCGGGTTCAGCCTCTTCAAAACCAAGGTCTGTGGCTAAAAAAACAAAAGCATGCTCATCGGTAGCCGAATTGCTTAAATGCAATTGCATGATCTCTTCAAAATTACCGGCAACAATCCCGGTTTCTTCTTTTAACTCGCGTCGGGCAGTTTCTATGGGCTTTTCCCCGAGTGGGCCTCCGCCTTCTGGTATTTCCCAGCTATAGGCATTTAAGGGATAACGCCACTGACCCACCAGCCAGGTATAGCCATCAGCACTTAAAGGCAGAATGCCAATAGCCAGATTTTTAAAATTAACAACGCTATAAATGGCAGGATTACCGGCAGGGTTAATGGTTTGATGCTTGTTTACAGCAATCCATGCCGATTCGTATACCAATTCCGACGAAAGGGTTTTCCATGAATTTTGTGGGTCATTCGTGCTCATAGGTTCCATTTGTTTTAAGGCAACAAATAAAGTAAAAAATCAACTAATTCACTTAAAATTAATATACAGTTAAACTTCCTGAAATATATCGAGTGTTTTAATAGTTAAAACAGATGTTTCACACAGTGAAATTGTTAATACTGGCTTATTTTTAGTAGTTTTAGAAACCCTAACCCCGTTATTTTCGTAAAAGTTAAAAATTGTTATGTTGAGAAAACTATTACTGTTATTTGTCCTTTCATTTTCGTATCTTCTGAATGCTCAAACTCTTTATTGGGTTGGTGGTTCGGGTAATATGAATGACAGAAACCATTGGTCATTAACCAGTGGAGGAACTTCTGCTAATGTAGTACCTGGCCCTTCGTCAGACCTGGTATTTGATAATAATTCCTCGTCCGGAAATTTTATTATAAATATTGTTGGATTAAACTATGCGAAATCACTCGAATGTCTTAACACGACAACTGACCTGCATTTTACGGGCGACGGCTTTTCTAATGTAACCTGTGCCGGTGATTTTATCTTTAACCGCCGAACGTTTTACGAAGCTAATTCAAAACTTATTTTTCAGAACCCGACTTCAACTGTAAATACGGTAAACTTTTTTGGGAATGTCATTCAGGCAGATGTGTTGTTTGAAAACGCGAGCTGGAATCTGCAATCCATAAAAGTAGGTGACAACTATACTTTAAAATTCAACAAAGGAACTTATAACGTTAATAACACCTCTATCGTAGCCGGAAACCTTGAAGCTACTACTGATCCGGTAACATTCAATTCCACTCATTCTACCTTTCACATTAAGAACAGAATATTTTTAGGACAGGATGTAAGCTTTAATTCTACAGATCTTGTACTGATTGCAAACTCAACTAATTCGGCATTATACCATGTAAACTCCGGCGTAAGTATGGGTTCTAATGCCAGGGTTGTTAATCCTTCGCCACAAGCATGTACTATTGGATATGCATTTACAAACCCAACCTGTAATAACGTATGTAATGGTTCTATTACGGTAACCTTTGCTGCGGGCTGTAATACGGGACCTTACGATTTAATTTTTAATACGCTGGCAACCTGTGTACCTTCGGGAACCAATGGTATTTCGCCACCAACTTTAACACTTCCCGGTTTGTGTGGCTGTGCAGGTAATTTATTGGATATTTATGTGTTTGATGGAAGCGGATTTGTAACTTCTCTTACATCGTTGAACATGCCGGCGATTCCACCGCCTATCAATATTGTATTTACAGCACCTAAAGAACCAAACTGTTTCGGACAGTGTAATGGTTCGGTTAATATTTCTTTAACCGGTGGTTTTGCGCCTTATTCGGTTAGTGTAGATCCCTCTTTGCCGGGAGTTACGTTTACGGCCAATCCCTTTGTAACTAACCCTGTTATTAATTTATGTGCAGGTATACATACGTTTTCTGTTACGGATAATAACGGTTGTGCCAGAACATTTACATCTACAACAACGCAGCCGGCTGTATTATTACCAAATGGGATTGCCAATAGTGTGACTTGTAACGGAGCCTGTAACGGAGCTGCCAATTTATCTCCAACAGGAGGTACAAGCCCTTATACATATGCATGGATTCCTGCAGCAGGTAGCCCTACAGCCAATTCGGTTTCAGGACTTTGCCCGGGAGTTGTAACTGCTACGGTAACCGATTCAAGAACCTGTACGGCAACGTTTAGTGCTACTATTGTTCAACCACCACCTATTACGCTAACCGTTACAAAAACCAATTTAATTTGTGGTGCGTTATGCGACGGAACAGCTTCTATAACTGCAACGGGTGGTACAAATGTTGGGTTTACGTATACCTGGACACCTAACGTTTCTACTACTTCGTCGGCAGTAGGTTTATGTGTGGGAAATTATACTGTAGATGTAAGGGATAATCAGAGCTGTTTGAAAACAGTAACTTTTGCAATAACAGCGCCGCCTACTTTAACGGCTACGCCTACGCAAACCAATGTATTATGTAGTGGTGCCTGTAATGGAATTATCAGTAGTAATCCTTCGGGAGGAACCGGTGCTTATACATTTTCATGGACCCCTGCAGCGGGAACCAACTCCGTTATATCGGGCTTATGTGCAGGTGCATATTCTTTTACTGTAACAGATGCTGTTGGATGTGTGATCTCTAAAACACTATCTATTACACAACCGCCGCCTGCTACGCTGACTATTACAAAAACGGATCTTGCCTGTAATGGCGTGTGTAACGGTACGGCCATAGGAAATATTTCGGGAGGTACAGGACCTTATACATTTACATGGAGTCCGGGATCTCCGACAGGGCAGGGAACTGCTACGATATCAGCATTGTGTCAGGGAACTTATACTTTAAATGTAAAAGATGCTAATCTTTGTTTATCGACAGCTACTGTTAACATTACGCAACCGCCACCTATTACGGCAAACATAACTATGACCCAGCCTACCTGTAATGGTTTATGTAACGGATCTATTAATGCTACTACATCCGGAGGTTCGGGCGTATATACTTATACGTTGCAGCCGGCTGTTGGAGCACCTATTATTTCCAGCCCACCATTTAACGGACTTTGTGCGGGTTCTTATTCTTTGATCGTAACCGATAACTTAGGTTGTACTATTACACAAACCATTAGCCTAACGCAACCTAATGCTATTATAATTACTTTAAATACAACACCTATAAATTGTTTTAATATCTGTAACGCCTCGCTTTCTACTGTAGTTAATGGCGGTACACCTGCTTATACATTTACATGGAGTACAGGAAGTAATACGTCGGCTATTACTAACCAGTGTGTGGGACTTTATACTGTAACGGTAAGCGACTTTTTTGGTTGCCAGGCTACAGCATCTGTTAATATTACTTCTCCGTCGGATATGACGGTTTCTATAACACCTACAAACCCGAATTGTGATGCGCAATGTACGGGTGTTGCAACAGCAACGGTAAGTGGTGGAACTCCAAACTATACTTATAACTGGAATAACGGAAACCCGAGCAATATTAATTCAAATTTATGTGCGGGGGTATATACGTTAACGGTACATGATTTTTTTGGTTGTGTAAAATTACAAACCGTATCTATTATTACGCCGCCGGCTATTACGCTTACTCCGGTAAATGGAACGGTAAGTTGCTCAGGTGCCTGTAACGGTACTGTATCTGTAAATCCTACAGGTGGAACACCCGGATATTTTTATAGCTGGAACTCGCTTCCCGCACAAAGTACACAAGTGGCTTCGGGTTTATGCGTTGGTAATTATATTGCCTCGGTAACGGATAGTAAAGGTTGTATTGCTTTTACATCGGCAAGTGTTGTTCAGCCTCCTGTACTTACAGCTACAATAACCAATATACAGTCGAGCTGTAATGTATGTATAGGTTCTGCCACAGCAAATGGCATTGGCGGTACTGCTCCTTATACTTTTGTATGGTCGAACTCGCAAACCACCGGAACTGCAACAAACCTTTGTGTTGGAGTTCATACAGTAACAGTAACAGATGCCAGTGGTTGTGTGGCTACTGAAACGGTTAATATTGCTCAAACGGTAATTGTACTGGTAACATCCAATGGTAATACTCTTACCTGTAACGGAGGTTGCACGGGAATAGCAACTGCCAATGCAAGCGGAGGAACCGGTTCATATTCTTATACATGGACACCTACGATGCAAAGCACACAAACTGCCACCGGTTTATGCGCCGGAACACACACGGTAGTGGTAGCTGATGCAAACGGCTGTTCTAATGTAGACCAGGTTACGTTTATTAACCCGCCGGTACTAACATTAAATGTAACAAAAACAGATGTTACCTGTAACGGAGCCTGCGATGGAACAGGTAGCGCCAGTGCGAGTGGTGGTACGGGTGCAATTAGTTATTTATGGCAACCCGGTAATTTTACAAGTGCCAATATTGGAAGCCTTTGTCCGGGAAGCTATACGGTTATAGCTTCGGATGCAAACAATTGTTCACAAACGCAGATTATAACTATTACACAGTCTAACTCTTTAACAGCAACTTTTTCGTTTACCAATCCTTCAAGCTGTCCATCAAGCGATGGAGCTATTTCATTTGTAGCGTCGGGTGGTGTTGGACCTTACACGTTTACATGGACTCCCGGAACTCCTGTTAATCCTTTGATAAATTTACCGGATGGAACATATGTGCTTACACTAAGAGATGTGAATGGATGTTTAAGGTCTTTTACAACTACACTAAGTGATCCTGCTGGTCCAACGGTTACCGTAAATTCAAATTCGATAGCGTGTTTTGGTTTATGTACCGGCTCTGCAAGTCTTTCTATTACAGGTACGGGCCCGTTTGCAGTAAGCTGGCCGGGAGTACCATCTACTAATACAGTAGTTAGCGGATTATGTGCAGGTAATTATGTTGCACAGGTAACGGATGCCAATGTATGTGTTACCAACCAAACAGTAAATATTGTACAGCCTGCATTATTAACCTCTTCAGGGATAGTTACCAATGCTACCTGTAATTCTATATGCAGTGCTTCTATTAATATAACGCCAACGGGCGGCACACCGGGTTATACATATACCTGGGCACCCTCCGGTGGAAGTGTGCAGGATCCCGTGAATTTATGTGCTAACAATTATTCGGTAACGATAACGGATGCCAATTCCTGTATAACTACAAACACATTTGTAATAACGCAGCCAACACCTTTAACGTTAAGCTTTAATAAAAAAGATGTATTGTGTAATGGAAACTGCACGGGCTCAGTAAGAGCAGTAGTAGGTGGTGCTACATTGCCTTATACATATACCTGGACTCCTTCAGGTTCCTTTGGAGGATCTAATCTCGATACGATCATTAATTTGTGTACAGGTATTTATACTGTTACAGCAAGCGACGCAAGTGGCTGTACTATTACGGGAACTGTAAATATTGGTCAGCCTGCATTATTGACATCTACACTAACAAGCATTAATAATTTATGTAATGGTCAGTGCAATGGTACCGCAACTCTAACACCTGCAGGAGGTACTGCTCCTTACAATTATTCGTATAATACAGGCCCTGTAACCACTACATCTGTTGTGAGCGGTTTATGTTCGGGAAGCTATAACGGTATTGTAACAGATGCCAATGGTTGTACAAACCAGCATCCTTTTACGATTACGGAACCTTTGCCAATTGTAGTAACTTCTACAGTAACTAATCCTTTATGTAATGCCGCATGTAATGGTAGCATTACTACTTCGGTTACCGGTGGAACTCCAAACTATACTTACAGTTGGTTAACTGCCGGTGGAACTTCACAAAACCCAACAGGCTTATGCGCCGGAAATTATACAGTAACAGTTACCGATATTAATTCATGTACCGGTGTGGGCCTTGCAACTTTAGTAAATCCACCATCTTTAATTGCCAACACATCTTTCACAAATCCTGTTTGCGGAGGAGGTTGTTCGGGTATTGTTACAGCTAATCCTATTGGTGGTACAGGCCCTTTTACTTATCAGTGGGCATCTCCAATTAGCAACAACCAAACGGTTACGGGTTTATGCGCAGGCAGTTATACAGTAACAGTTACGGATGCTAATTCTTGTCAGAATATGCAAACGGTTAATCTGGTTGCTCCGGTTACAGTGGCGGTAAATCCTGCAGTTACTCCTGCATCCTGCGGTACAAGTAATGGTTCTATCAATGCTTCAGCATCAAGCGGTAATCCTCCTTTTACGTATCATTGGTTACCTCCTGTTCCTGCTGCGCAATCAACGTTTACAGTAGTAACAGGTTTAGGAGCGGGCATATATACCGTTGTTGTAACGGATGCCAGTGCGTGTTCATTAACCGTAACGATTCCTTTAAGTAACTCAAATGGACCTTCATCTGCAACGATCAGCTTTACAGATGTAGCATGTAATGCACAATGCAACGGGGCGGCATCTATTACTAATCCGGTTGGTGGAACTGCTCCATATACGATCAGCTGGGTAAACCCGGCTGCTACAGGAAGTTTAATCACCAATTTATGCCAGGGCAGTTATACGGCACAAATAGTGGATGCCAATAACTGTGTGTTGTTTCAATCGGTTACAATTGCTCAGCCGCAAACGATGGACGATAACGAAGTACTAAACAGTTCGTCTTGTTTTGGTAATTGTAATGGTGCTATAGCATTGAATCCAAGTGGTGGTAACGGAGGCTATACTTATAGCTGGAGTAATTCGGCAACAACATCTAACGTTTCAAGCCTTTGTCCTGGTAATTATTCGGTAACGATAACCGATAGTAAAAACTGTACGTTTACTGCTAATTATAATTTACCGGCATTAACAACTATAACCAGTTCTACATTTGTAACCAATAATGCCTGTTTCCAGAACTGTGCAGGAACAGCACTTGCTACGAATGTTGCCGGTGGATTGCCTCCTTATAGTTTCCAATGGTCTGATCCTTTAGGACAATCAAACATACAGGCAGTAGGCTTATGTAACGGATCTTATTCTATTACGATTACGGATGCTAACGGCTGTTTCAGTACGATCCCTGCAACGATCAGCTCTCCTTCGCCGGTAACATTTACACCAAATATAACCCAACCAAGTTGTAATATGTGTAATGGGTCGGCTTCGGTTACACCAACAGGAGGAACCCCTACATATTCATTGGTGTGGAGTAATAGCCAGACAGGCAGTAACATTTCAAACTTATGCGCCGGAATATATATGGTTAAAATCACAGATGGTAACGGATGTGTTTCTAATACCAATGTGGTTATTAATAGTAGTTCAGGTATTACAAGCCATAGTGTAACGCAGTCAAATGTAAGTTGTGCCGGTGTGTGCGACGGAAGTGTAACTGTAACAGCTATTGGCGGTGTAGCACCAATTACTTATAACTGGGTACATAATAATTCACCTTCGCAATCATTAACCGGTTTATGTGCCGGAACATATTACTGTAACATGACAGATGCCAATGGTTGTTCAAGAACAGCCAGTGTAGTTATTAATTCGGCCTCTACCTTATTCTTTCTGTCGCAGGTAACGCAATCATCGTGTACATCAAGTACGGGATCTATTACGGTGAACGTTTTAGGTGGTAATGGAACATATACCTATGCCTGGTTACCTGCGGGTAATACAGCTACACTTACCAACCTTGCTCCGGGAAGTTATACATTAACTGTAACAGATGGTCTGGGTTGTTCTAAAACACAGGTGTATTCAATAGGTTCTATTAACGGTCCCGCTATTACCTTTACTAAAAAAGATGTTACCTGTGCCACAACTTGTAATGGTAATATTGCTATTTCTATTACGGGCGGTACGCCGGCTTATTCTGTTTTATGGTCGAACAGTGCTACTACCAATACAATCACTAATTTATGTGCAGGTGCCTATTCTGTTGAGGTAACAGACGTGGCAGGATGTAAAGCGGTACAGAATTTCTCATTGAATACGGTTTCTCCTATTATTTTCAGTGCGCCGGATTCTCATTCACCAAAATGCCACAACGATTGTAACGGTTCGCTTACTGCTATTCCTATTGGAGGATCTTTACCGTATATATTTACATGGACACCTGGCCCTGTTAACGGCCCTACTACAAATAGTTTGTGTGCAGGTAATTATTCTATAAATGTTGTGGATGCCAACGGATGCGCTGCATCGCAAAGTTATTCTCTGACAAATCCAACAGTATTAGCCCTTACAAGTACAGTAACTCAGGCAAGTTGTAATAATGCAACCGATGGTTCTATAGGCTTAACCGTTACGGGAGGTACCCCTTCTTATACCTATAGCTGGACACCCGGAAGTGCTACAACATCCTCACTTACCAATGTTTTACCTGGTACTTATACCTTAACATTAATTGATGGTGGAGGAACAGGTTGTAGAAAAGATACAGTGTTTGTAATTAATCCTGCCATTACAGTAAATGCCCTTGCAGGAAATGATACTACTTTCTGTCAGAATGGAAGCCTGCAATTAAACGGATCTAATTCGAACGGAGGTATAACTTATCAATGGTTCGAATTACCATCTAATATAGCTATTTCAAATACGTTAATTACTACAGTAACTCCTGCAACCGGTACCAATACCTTTGTGCTTATTGCTACAAACGGTGCCTGTATAGACAGCGATACAATTGTGGTAACGTCTAATCCTTTACCTTTTGTGGATGCAGGACCATTTGTTGATATTCCTATTTTCTCAACGTCAGTTATCGGAGGTAATCCAACAGCTCCTGCCGGCAGCACTTTTGCCTGGTCTCCGGCTTCGGGTCTTGATAATCCAACCATTTCTAACCCGGTATCGTCTACAACGGTAACAACCATTTATACGGTATCGATTGTTGATGCGAACGGTTGTACCAATTCAGATACGGTTACGGTTTTTGTATATCCTGAAATAAAAATACCTAACGGTTTCTCTCCTAACGGTGACGGTAAAAATGATGTATGGCAATTGGATATGATCTATTTGTTCCCTAATAATGAAGTAGAGGTTTATAACCGTTGGGGTGAATTGTTATTCTATTCAAAAGGATATCCTATTCCGTTTAACGGGCAATACAAAGGCCAGAATTTACCTGTAGGAACTTACTATTACGTCATCAAGCTTAATCATCCATCGTACCCGAATGCTTATACGGGACCGTTAACCATATTTAGATAAACCATGAAAAAAATTATATATATACTTTTTGTGCTGTTGTTTGTAAAGAGTATGCATGCTCAGCAGCTGCCACAATACACGCAGTACATGCTAAACGAAATGGCTATAAACCCGGCAGTAGCAGGAAAAGATACTTACACCGATGTGCGTTCGAACAACCGCTATCAGTGGACCGGTATTACCGATGCTCCTAGAACCTATATGCTTACATTGAGCGCACCCTTTAAAAAGCGTAACATGGGGCTTGGAACTAATATTTATACAGATATTGTTGGCCCCACACGAAGAGTAGGGATCAGTATTGCTTATGCGTATCATATTAAACTTAACCAAAAAACAAGATTGTCGTTGGGTTTAAGTGCGGGTATACAGCAGTGGGGGATCGATGGACATAAACTGGTATTGCACGATGAGGGAGATAATAATTTATTGATCCAGTACCAAACCAAAACGGTGCCTGATTTTGGAGCCGGTATTTATGTGCATAACGAAACCTGGTACCTGGGCTTTAGCGCTCCGCAATTATATCAAAGCCCTATTCATTTATACAGGAACGGAGATAATAAAGGAACTTTGGTTACACATTTTTTACTGAATGGTGCTTATAAATTTAAACTGGGCGATGACTTTAAATTAGAGCCTTCGTTCTTATTGAAATATGCAAATCCTGCTCCGGCTAAAATAGATGTAGGGTTAAGGGCTATCTATCAGGAACAGGTTTGGCTTGGCGCAGGTTTCAGGTATAATGACGCTTTTACGGCATTAGTGGGATTCCTTTACAAAAATTATTTAATGATCGGGTACTCCTACGATTTTACAACAACCAAGTTAAAAAAATATTCAGCGGGTACGCATGAGTTAATGTTAGGCTTAAGGTTTTCAAAACAACAGTCGAAACATTGGCCCGATGATGCCCAGACAAAATAAACTTTAGGCGCTTTAAATTTATAAATTGGGTTTGAAGCCAATTAATCTTATTTTTGTTTCTTAAAAATTCAACGGATCAAATGAAATTTCATAAAGAGGGTATTCCTACATTATTAGTTACTGTTTTATTTAGTGCAATTATTATTATAACGTCCCGTTTATTATTATCTCCTTATCCAATTGCACACTGGTTTTCATACTTATTATCAGGATTTTTACTGATCGTTGTTGTTCAGTTTTTCCGTCATCCTACAAGAACACATACCATTAATGATAATGAAATTATTGCACCTGCCGATGGTAAAGTGGTAGTTATTGAAGAAACGGAAGAAACAGAATATTTTAAAGATAAGCGTATCCAGGTTTCCATATTTATGTCTCCTATTAATGTACACGTAAACCGCTACCCTATTGGTGGAGAAGTAGTACATGCCAAATATTTCGAAGGAAAATTCATGGTGGCTTCTTTACCAAAAGCAAGTACCGAGAACGAACGTACCAGTGTTGTTGTAAAACATGCTACCAATGGTAAATCGGTTCTATTCAGGCAAGTGGCAGGAGCTTTGGCACGTCGTATTGTGATGTACAGCAAAGTGGGAGATAAGGCTACACAATGTGGTGAAATGGGTTTTATTAAATTTGGCTCGCGTGTGGATTTGTACCTGCCTTTGGATGCTAAATTAAAAGTGAAGATTGGCGACGTGGTAACAGGTTCTCAATCTGTTATCGCAGAATTTTAATAAATGTATTGCTTAATTTCCGGGCTAGGATTATAACTCTTGTACTTCGTATAAAATATCTGAAGTTTATCGTTGAAGTTTTTTACATACTGGCCGTATGTTTTCATTTTATATCCTTTTTGGAAATAAGGAAAAGGCTCATGAAGCTGAATAAAATAACGGTTCTTAACTACGATCGCAAAATCTTTGAAAGCTGTTCCCTTTTCCCGGGCATTAACGGCCTCAGCTTCGGTTGTAAGTCCGATGGAAGAACTGTATAAGGTGCCCTGTTCGGCAATTAAATAAAAACCGGCGGTGCATATAATAGCGGGATCAACCGT
Source organism: Bacteroidota bacterium (assembly GCA_040389965.1). Lineage (GTDB taxonomy): Bacteria > Bacteroidota > Bacteroidia > B-17B0 > Aurantibacillaceae > UBA4416. Next base: position 45,279 of record JAZJZF010000034.1, on the reverse strand, counting down.
TAAATTCGTATCTAAAAAAATGCCTGTTGTATTTTTATGTTTTACTGAATCGGAAACATTGGAATAGAAAAAATATACCGGGCAAAATTTAAACTGGTTAGTAAACCCTCTTACAATAGCTTTGTTATTTAAAAACGTTTCGCGTTCTACCTGTGTTGCCAGATCTACCTTTCCGGCATTTTTTAATTTAGTGATGGTGTTGACGTTTGTTTTTAAACGTATCAATAAAGCACCGCCATTCTTTAAGGCATTTACCTGGGCTTTGGCTACATCATCGCGGTAACGTGCAAAATTTTTAAAAGTGCTGTCGTTATTGTAATCCTTTATTTGCGGTGGTTTTACACCTTCTTCCTCTTCCTGCGAAAAGGCAGTAGTGCCAAGCAAACAAAAAGCTATGAGCAATATTTTATTTAATTTCTGAACCATTATTGAAATCGGGTTTGGTTGAATTCATAAAACTTAGTTCCCCTTTTGTATTAGATGCCATCAGGATCATGCCCTGACTTTCGATTCCTTTTATTTTTCGTGGAGCAAGATTAACTAAAACGCTTACCCTTTGTCCAATAATATCTTCAGGCTTGTACCATTCTGCAATACCACTTACAACC
>JAZJZF010000034.1:16023-44661 GCA_040389965.1 Bacteroidota bacterium | reverse complement strand
TCAATCTTTAGCTTCAGAAGTTTGTCTGTTTTAGGAACACGTTCTGCTTCTAAAATAGTACCTGTGCGAATATCCATTTTGCTAAAATCGTCAAAACTGGTTTCCGGTTTGGCTTGTGGGATAGCGTTTGTATCTGTTGCCGATTCAGTACTAGCAGCAGCGTTATTTTTTTTGCTTAATTCTAATTTGTCGATTTGCGCTTTAATTTCATCATCTTCTATTTTGGCAAATAACAGTTCATCTTTGTTGATCTGGTGCCCGGCAGCCATGTTCGAGGTTTGTTTGGCAGTTTGCCATTTCAACGAAGGCATATTGAGCATAGTAAATAATTTGGCAGATGTAAATGGAAGAAAAGGCTCACATACAATAGCCAGGTTACAGGTAATTTGTAATGCAATATTCATGATGGTTGTTACCCGTTTTTCGTCAGTTTTGATTAGCTTCCAGGGTTCAGTATCTGCCAGGTATTTATTGCCTAAACGGGCTAAATTCATCATTTCCGATAGGGCTTCCCTGAACCTGAATTCTTCTAAAGAAGCAGCTATTTTATCAGGAAACGCAGCCATTTGTTCTAAAACCAAAAGGTCTTCCTTGGTAAAGGTTTCAGCAGCAGGAACCTTACCGTTATAGTATTTGTGAGTCAATACCAATGTGCGGTTTACAAAATTACCTAATATGGCAACAAGCTCGCTATTGTTTTTGGTTTGAAAATCGGACCAGGTAAAATCGTTGTCTTTTGTTTCAGGTGCGTTGGAGCAAAGCATGTAGCGTAGCACATCCTGTTTGTCTTTAAAATCAATTAAGTATTCATGCAACCATACTGCCCAGTTTTTGGAAGTGGAAATTTTATTTCCTTCCAGGTTCATAAACTCGTTGGCAGGCACATTATCCGGCAATACATAATCGCCATGCTCCATTAACATGGAAGGGAAAATAATGCAATGGAATACGATATTATCTTTACCAATAAAATGAATTAAACGGCTGTCTTTGTCCTTCCAGTAAAGTTCCCAATCATTTGGCCTTAATTCTTTAGTAGCCGAAATATAACCGATCGGTGCATCAAACCATACGTACAGCACTTTACCTTCGGCACCTTTAACAGGAACAGGCACACCCCAATCGAGGTCACGGGTCATGGCGCGGGGTTGTAATCCATCGCCGCTATCCAGCCAGCTTTTGCATTGCCCTGTTACATTGGCTTTCCAGTCTTTATGTTGGTTGAGGTAAGCCTGAATTTTAGGCTGTAATTTATCAAGTGGTAAGAACCAGTTTTTGGTTGGTTTTAATACAGGTTTGCTTCCGCTTAGGGTCGATTTAGGCTCAATAAGATCTGTTGCATTTAACGTACTTCCGCATTTTTCGCATTGATCGCCATAGGCACCGGGGTTACCGCAATTAGGGCAGGTTCCGGTAATGTAACGGTCTGAGAGGAACTGTTTAGCCTCTTCGTCATAATACTGATCGGTTACCTCTTCTGTAAAAACGCCTTTCTCATAAAGGGTTTTAAAAAAATCGGAAGCAGTTTGGTGGTGGATCTGGTGAGAGGTACGGGAATACACATCAAAGGAAATTCCAAATTCTTTAAAAGAATCGCCCATGATTTTATGGTACTTGTCTACGATCGCTTTTGGAGTAGTTCCTTCTATTTTTGCCCTGATAGGAATGGCGGCGCCATGTTCATCACTTCCACAAATAAACAGAATGTCTTCGCCCTTGCTCCTTTTATATCTTACATAAATATCGGAAGGCAGGTAACAACCGGCTAAATGACCTATGTGTAATGGCCCGTTAGCATATGGTAGTGCAGAAGTAACAAGTGTACGTTTATAAGTAGCTGACATATTGGTAATTAAAATAGAAAAAAATAATGTAAAATTGTGTAAAGATAACATTTAACTTTTATTCATTAAACTCAAAAATGTATGGCAAGTAACGTTAAAGAGACCTGGAAACAGATCCCCTCACTAAAAGGAACAACCAGCAGGAATTACGCGGTTTCCAACCACGGAAGACTTGCTTCATTTGATAAGGATATAAATGACAAATTAATGTTAAAACCGCATTTAAACGGTGGTTTCCCTTTAATTTCGGTAAACAGCAATGGCAAATCAAAAGCCTTGTTTATTCATAATGCTGTTGCTGAGGTGTTTTTAAAGAAACGTAATCCAAAATGTGTAAAGGTGATACACCTTGATCATAATAAGGCAAATAATGAAGTCTCAAATTTAAAATGGGTTACCCAGGTTGAGCAAATAGAACATAATAAAAAGAGCCCTTTGGTGCTTGAAGCTATTACCCGTAAAATACATACAGGAGCAACTGCCAAAAAACTGGACGAGAAAAAAGTAATTCGTCTTAAAAAAGAGCTTTGGGATCCAAAACGTAAATTAACGTTTAAAAAACTGGCTGAGAAATACGGTATTGCAGAAATGAATTTATACCGTATTAAAAGCGGAGAAATGTGGTTCCACGTGCATGTAGAAGGGGAGCCAATGTTTACCAAATACAAGGAGCAATTAAAGAATATAGAATTCCATAATAAAAAAGAAGCTAAAGCAACAGCAGAAAGAGTAAAGAAAGAAGCTGCTGAGAAAAAAACCGCTGATGCCAAGGCGAAAAAAGATTCCGGAAAAAAGAAAAAAGTAGTTTCGAAAAGCCTAGCTCCCAAAGCTAAGAAAGCAAAGGTCTCTAACGCAGATACTAAAAACAAAAAACCAAAGTCTTTAAAAAAGTTAAAGGAAAAAGCGCCGAAAAAAAATAAGAAAGACAAAAAGCATAAAAAGTCCAAAAAAAAGTAAAATGATAAACCCTTCTTATTTAAAAAAAGGAGATAGCGTAGCAATTGTTGCTACTGCCCGTAAAATAAGCAAAGAAGAACTACAACAGGCCGTAACTTTTTTAGAGAGTTACGGCCTCACTGTTTTGCCGGGAAAAAATATTTTCGCTATTGATAACCAATATGCAGGAACTGATGCACAAAGAGCCGAAGACCTGCAATGGGCTTTAGATACTGCCGAAATTAAAGCCGTATTTTTTGCCAGAGGGGGCTATGGAACGGTAAGATTGCTGGAGAAAACAGATTTTACCGGATTTGTGAAACAACCCAAATGGCTTGCAGGCTACAGCGATATTACGGTTTTGCATAATGCTGTTCATAATCTTGACATTGCGACCTTACATTCTACCATGCCCATTAATTTTCATAAGTATGCAGAAGCCACAAAAACCATGATGGAGGCTATGTTCGGAGAATTAAAAAGCATTACAGCTCCGGTTGATCTTTCCAACAGACCCGGAAAAGCGAAAGGGAAAGTAGTTGGGGGAAATTTATCGTTGGTCTATTCTCTTTCGGGAACAGGCTATGATTTAGATACAAACGGAAAAATTTTATTTATAGAAGATTTGGATGAATACCTGTATCACATTGACCGGATGATGATGCAGTTAAAATTAGCAGGAAAGCTCAAAAACCTTGCAGGACTTATTGTTGGTGGCATGACAGATATGAAAGACAATGTAGTGCCTTTTGGTAAAACAACAGAAGCCATTATTTTAGACGCCATAAAAGAGTATAATTACCCTGTATGTTTTAATTACCCTGCCGGTCATATTGATCGTAATTTGGCTTTGTATTTTGGTAAGGAAGCGGAACTTGTGGTCAATCAAGAATCCGTATCTTTAACCTATCTTTAAAACACCATGCCATGTTCTGTAAAACAAGCGACCATTTAAACATCTATTACGAAGTTCATGGAAATGAGCAAGCCGCTGAAACTATTGTGTTTTTAAATGGCTTGTCACAATCAACAATAGCCTGGGTATTAACGTTACCTTATTTTAAAAAAGAGTACAGGATCGTTTTAATGGATTTTATTTTCCAGGGTAAAAGCGATAAAACAAGTGAGTGGCGCAATTTCGATCAGCATGCCAATGATTTGCTCTGTGTGATGGATGCGCTTAAGGTGCAAAAACCTATTATAGCGGGCTTATCTTATGGCAGTATGGTTGCACAGCATTTTGCCGTTAACTACCCGAACAGGCTTTCTAAATTACTGTTAATGGCCACCTTTGCCAATAAAACGCCCTATTATGAAGCAATTGAATTATCGTGGTGGAAGGCTTTGGAATTTGGAGGCTATAATTTAATGTTTGACATTATGTTGCCCACGGTTTTGAGCGAACGTTATTTCTCCAATCCTTTAATGCCGATTGACCTGATGAAACAATCGAAGCAGGATGCTCAGAACGACTCTCAGTCTTTATTTAAACTCATGCGTGCTACCAAAGAGCGCCCCGATTACAGACCCGAACTTAAAAAAATTACGGTTCCCACCCTGGTGATACAAGGCGAAAAAGATATGTTACTTCCTGTGCACCTGGCAAATGAGGTGGCAAAAGCTATTCCCGGGGCAGCTTTTGAAATAATACCTCTTGTTGGCCATACGCTTAACCTCGAAGCGGTTCCACAGATGTGCGCCCTGATAAACAATTTCATTAAACACTAAGTAATTTTTGTACGGACTAATTTGTGAAATCTCCGAAATCTGCGGGACTAATCCACAATTATTTCTATTTTTGATGTTCAGTTTTTTGACAATGGAAACAAATTTTATAGAAGAGTTAACGTGGCGTGGCATTTTGCATGATATTATGCCGGGAACAAAAGAATTATTAGATCAGGGTGCTACAACCGGTTATATTGGTTTTGACCCTACAGCAGATAGTTTGCACGTTGGGAGTCTTGCGCAGATTATGACCCTGGTTCGTTTTCAAAAGGCAGGGCATAAACCGTTAGCATTAATTGGCGGAGCTACGGGTATGGTAGGAGATCCGAGCGGGAAATCGGCAGAAAGAAATTTGCTGGATACAGATACGCTTAACAAAAATGTAGAAGGGATCAAAAATCAATTAAGTAAGTTTTTAGATTTTAATGATTCAGCTACAGGTGCCGAACTGGTAAATAATTACGATTGGTTTAAAAACTATTCTTTTCTTGATTTTATCAGGGATGCCGGAAAACATATTACCGTTAACTATATGATGGCAAAGGATTCTGTAAAGAACCGCATCAATGGCGATGCAGGAATGTCTTTTACCGAGTTTAGCTACCAACTGATTCAGGGCTACGACTTTTTTCATTTATGGAACGAAAAAAACTGCAAACTTCAGATGGGCGGAAGCGATCAGTGGGGAAATATTACAACAGGTACTGAATTTATCAGGCGTAAAGCAGGTGGCGAAGCCTTTGCGTTAACTACCCAGCTCATAAAAAAATCGGACGGGACTAAATTCGGAAAATCTGAAGGAGGAAATATTTGGCTTGATCCTGAAAAAACATCTCCATATAAATTCCACCAGTTTTGGTTAAATGTAAGTGATGAAGATGCTAAATCGTATATCCGGATTTTCACCATGTTGTCTAAAGCAGAGATCGAAGAACTTGATGCAAAGCAAGCTGCGGCACCACATGAGCGCCATCTGCAAAAAGCATTGGCTAACGATATTACAGAAAGGGTTCACAGTGCAGATGCCGTAAAAGAAGCGATTGCTACGGCAGAATTTTTATTTAAAGCCAAAGCAGAAGATGTCGCGAAATTGAATGGCACTGAATTTGAAAAACTATTAGGAGGTATCGATACTTTTGAAGTGAGTAAAGCGGACGTTGTAAACGGAATTAATGTAGTAGATTTCCTGGTAGATAAAGCCCCTGTATTCCCTAGCAAAACGGAGGCCCGTAAAATGATAGCCGGAAATGCCCTGAGTATAAATAAGGCAAAATCAACGGATGTAGCCATGCAATTAAATCTGGCCGGTTTTACAGCAGAAAAATACCTGCTTGTAGGTAAAGGCAAAAAAGAAAACTATTTGGTGAAACTAATTTAAATTTTTTAGTATAGTGTCTCGTCGAGCGGAGTCGAGACGCGTACTTGTTCCCGACTCCGCTCGAATCGACAAACACAACATGATAAAAGATATTGTTTTCCCGGAAGTTGAAGATATAGCAGTTGCTATTGTGCAGGAAGTAGAAGGCCTTGATGAATATGCCGTTTACCTGATCAATTTAAAATCAACCTCTATTTCAAACGTACTGGTAACATCAACCGGTTACGGATTAATAAATGAAGAGCACCGCAAAACGAGTACGCTCCGCCATTTTTTTGAAGAAATAAAATCACAGGATTATATACAGATAGAGCCTATTACCAAAGAAGTTTTTGGTTTAAGTAACGAATACTGGATAAGTTTTACCTTAAACGACCAGCTGCTCGATAAAAAATTTATTTTTTTACCGGAAACCATTGTGCCGGATAATTTCATTACGATTCCGGTTATCAATAAAAAGGGCGTCTTAATTAAATAATATCTTTTGTAACAGGAAGGTTAGAGGTATATAAATTCGCGTATCTTAGGTAAAATTTAAAAAAACACGATCATGAAAGGCAGATTTTATTGGTGGAATGAGTGGAAGGAGCGCAAGCATAAATATGCTACAGCTACTGAAAAACAATTAAACGCAGATAAATTTAATGCAATATGTGCAGGTACAGGCTTACCTAACATTCATCAAAGATCAACATTTAAATTTAAAGATGTTGCCGATGGAGCTTCCCGTTTTATAGGAAACTCTCCTTCCGGAGAAAAACCTTTTGCCCGTATTTATACACGTTTAGGAAATCCTAATACAGAGTATTTAGAAAAAGTACTGTTTCAGTTAGAGTGTCAGCATATCATTGATAATGCTTTAACCGCTGATGAGAAAACGCCTACGATTGCCTCATTGGTTTTTGCATCCGGTATGGCCGCTATTTCAACAGTAATTATGGGATTTGTTCAACCCGGCGATGGAATTATTGTTGGTAATGTATACGGCTGCACCGATTCGTTAATGCGTTTTTTGCAAAAGCGTTTTGGTATAGATGTTTTCTTTGTGGATGCTACTAATCCTGATAATATCAGAGATACACTAAATGCCAATCCTCACATATGTGCGGTCTTAATTGAAACCCCCGATAATCCAACATTGCAACTTTGTGATATTGAAGCTATATCAAAATATACAGAGGCGCACGAAGCCATGCTGATAGTGGATAATACATTTTGTTCGCCATATCTGCAACAGCCATTTCGTTTGGGAGCCGATGTAGTCATTCATTCTTTAACGAAATATGTAAGCGGGCATTCCACTTCTATTGCGGGTGCCGCTATGGGTCCCTATGAATTTTTTAGCAAAGAAGTATATCCTGTATATAAAGATTTTGGACCTACACCTTCGCCGTTTGATAGCTGGTTAAATAGTTTAACCATACAGGAAATGGGTGTAAGAATGGAGCATCAATGTAAAACGGCCTTGCAAATTGCAGAGTATCTGGAGAACCATCCTAAAATTGAAAAGGTTTGGTATCCCGGATTGCCAAGCCATCCGCATTATGAAATTTGTAAAAAACAAATGCGCAATGGCGGAGGAATGATTTCGTTTGAGGTAAAAGGAGGATTTGAAGCAGGTGTAAAATTGATGAATTATTTTGCCCGACCTGATACGCCAATGGAATTAGCTGTAAGTTTAGGCTCTGTTATAAGTTATATCGAACACCCGGCAAGTATGACACATTCTGTTATTCCTGAAGAAGACAGATGTATCAGAGGTATCACAAATTCGTTGGTGCGCTTATCAATCGGAGTGGAAGGATTCTCCATCTTAAGCGAAGCTTTAAACGCAGGTTTGGAACTGTAGATTAAGGAATAAAAGTTCTGTTTTTTCTTAAAAATTAGACATATTGCCTGTTTTTTCTGACGATTCTCTTGGCTATACCAAAGTAAAATCCATATATTTAGTACTCTTATAAGAGTACAATTTAACATGGCTACTACAACGTTAGACCCCACATCAGTGAATACAAAAATATCGATCGATACGCTTAAAAAAGCTTACACTTTAATGTGTACCGCTAAAAGTATGGCGGAATTATACGAAGCTAATAAAGAAATTACGGCTAAGTATGTACACGCTACATCCCGCGGACATGAGGCTATTCAAATTGCTTTAGGACTGCAGTTATTACCGCAGGATTTTGTGAGTCCGTATTACCGCGATGATAGTATTTTACTGGCAATAGGAATGACGCCATTTGAGCTGATGCTACAATTACTGGCAAAACGGAACGATCCGTTTTCGGGAGGAAGAACTTATTATTCGCACCCAAGTTTACGTCGCGATGATATGCCAAAAATTCCGCATCAGAGTAGTGCTACAGGTATGCAGGCAATTCCTACAACGGGTATTGCCATGGGATTACAATATTTAGAATTAAATAAATTACAAAAAGACTTTGATGGAAAAAATCCGGTATCGGTTTGTTCTTTAGGAGATGCAAGCTGTACTGAAGGAGAAGTGGCAGAAGCTTTTCAAATGGCTGTGCTTAAAAAATTGCCAATCCTGTATTTAGTGCAGGATAACGAATGGGATATTTCGGCTCATGCCAGCGAAATTCGTTCGCAGGACATTACAGATTATGCACGGGGATTCAAAGGGTTAGAAACACGCACCATTGACGGTACAGATTTTATGACCTCGTATAATACCGTAAACGAATGCCTTGAAATTATCCGTAAGGAACGCAGACCAATGCTCATTCATGCTAAAGTGCCTTTGCTGAACCATCATACATCAGGTGTTCGTAAAGAGTGGTACAGGCACGATCTGGAAGATGCTGCAAAAAGAGATCCCTTACCACGTTTAAGAAATCAATTGATCATTGCAGGAGTGGATGCTACTGAAATGAAAAAAATAGAGGACGATGCTGCCATTTATGTGGAAGCAGAATATCAAAAAGCATTACTGGAAGAAGAGCCTCGCCCGGAAGATTTATTTTTGCACGATTTTGCACCCACACCTATAACAGAAGAAAAAGGAAACCGAGAACCAAATGGCAAGGAGCGGACCGTTATGGTGGATAGTGCTTTGTTCGCCATTCGTGAATTAATGGAAAAACACCCGGAATGCTTATTATATGGGCAGGACGTTGGAAAACGTTTGGGAGGTGTATTTAGAGAAGCAGCAACACTGGCACAGAAATTTGGAGATGAGCGTGTATTCAATACACCAATACAAGAAGCATTTATTATAGGAAGTACGGTAGGGATGAGTGCTGTTGGTTTAAAACCAATTGTAGAAGTTCAGTTTGCGGATTATATCTGGCCGGGCTTAAACCAGCTGTTTACAGAGGTAAGCCGCTCTTGTTATTTAAGTAACGGGAAATGGCCGGTAAGCTGTATCATTCGTGTTCCTATTGGCGCTTACGGTAGTGGTGGGCCATACCATTCAAGCTCTGTAGAAAGTGTACTGGCAAATATCAAAGGCATTAAAATAGCCTATCCTAGTACGGGTGCCGATCTCAAAGGTTTAATGAAATCAGCCTTCTATGACCCAAATCCTGTGGTAATGCTCGAACACAAGGGCTTATACTGGAGTAAAATAAAAGGCACAGAAGATGCTAAAACCATTGAGCCTGACGAGGATTATGTCATTCCTTTTGGTAAAGCAAGAATTGTGCAGGAAGCATCTGTAGAAAATGTCAAAAAAGGCAGATCCTTAACCGTTATAACTTACGGTATGGGTGTTTACTGGGCTAAGAATGCTGCTAAAAAATTTGAAGGTCAGATTGAGATTGTAGATTTAAGAACCATTGCTCCCGTAGATGAAGCTGCTATTTTTGAAAGTGCCAATAAACACGGAAAATGCATGGTACTGACCGAAGAGCCTGTGTTTAATGGCTTTGCACAAAGTATTGCTTCCAGAATTTCTCAGGCATGTTTCAAAAAACTGGATGCACCTGTAAGGGTTATAGGAGCAGAAAATTTACCGGCTATTCCTTTGAATTCTATTTTGGAAAAAACAATGCTACCGAATGCTGATAAAGTGGAAATAGCTATTCAGGAGTTGTTAAATTATTAATAAACATATTGTTACAGAATAATGTTGGAATTAAAGGATTGTCGCTTCGAGCGCAGTCGAGAAGTGTTCTAATAATCTCTGTCTAGTTCTCGACTCCGCTCGAACTGACAGATAATTCAACATTATTGTGGTACTACATGATAATAAAAAAGGCTCATGAGATCATGAGCCTTTTTAAATTACTTCACTTTTACCCAAAAGGTGGTTCTGCCAAGCATCGAAACACCTATAAAACCCCTTACATTAAGGTTTCCCTTATCGTCGCGGGTAATTTTACAGCTGTAAGTTTTCCCATTCTTGGGATCGTAAATAGTACCGTCTTTCCAGGTGTCGTCGTCGAAGGTGAAATTTTTTAAAATTTCTTTTCCGGCTAGTTTCTCTGTTTGTTGTGCTTTGTCAGGGTTGTTGGAGTCAAGCTTACCCGGTGTTTTTGTCCAGATTAGTTTTCCATAATATTTAGAATCCCTTTTTGTGATTTCTACCATGCCTTCACTTTTGTCGGTCATGTAGGTGCCCATAAGATCATCGGCCTTTGTTTGTGCAAACAAGCTGAAGTTAATGGCAATGGCTGTAATTAATAAGATCTGTTTCATGGTATAAATGTTTCATAGTTTTATATTACCAAAGTTAAAATTATTCTTCAGGAAACCAAATGACGGGGCTTTTAGATAAATAAATTGCATATCTCGTGATACATCTCTATTTTTAAAGTTCTTATCTGACTAAAATAACATAGCTCCACATGAAAAATATAGTTTTAAGTTTATTGCTCATTATTTCGTTAACTATCACCTCACAAACAATTAACGAACAGTGGGTACGCGATCATTACACCAAAAAAGAATATAGCATTACCATGCGCGATGGTGTAAAGCTGTTTACAGCTGTGTATGCGCCAAAAGATGCAAAAGAAAAACATCCGTTTTTAATGATCCGTACGCCTTACTCTTGCGCACCATATGGTGAAGATAAGATTCAGCCAAGATTATATACATTTCACTGGAGAGAATATTTAAAAGAAGGATATATTTTAGTGATTCAGGATGTACGTGGCCGTTGGATGAGCGAAGGGACGTTTATGGATGTAAGGCCATTTAACCCTGATAAGAAAAAGAAAACAGATATTGATGAAGCAAGCGATACGTACGATGCAGTAGACTGGCTGGTAAAAAACATTCCTAACAATAATGGAAATGTAGGTGTGTTTGGAACATCCTATCCCGGATTTTATTCAACCATGGCCGCATTAAGCGGGCACCCGGCTATAAAAGCGGTGAGTCCGCAGGCACCGGTAACAGAGTGGTTTATGGGAGACGACTTTCACCATAATGGTGTTTTGATGTTAGGCGATGCGTTTAATTTTTATTCAGGTTTTGGCCAGCCCCGTCCTAAACCAACAACCATAGGCCCTAAAGAATTTAAGTACTATACGAGCGATAACTATAAATTTTATTTAGAAACGGGAGCTGTAAAAAACTTTACCAAGTTAATGGGTGATAGTATTTTATTCTGGAAAGATTTAATGAACCATCCCAATTATGATGCCTGGTGGAAAGCACGCGATGCCCGTGTAGGATGTAAAAATGTAAAACCTGCCATACTAACGGTTGGTGGCTTGTTTGATGCCGAAGATTGTTATGGTGCATGGCGTTTGTACGAAGCCATTGAAAAACAAAGCCCAACTACTAATAACAAACTAGTGATGGGCCCCTGGTATCATGGTGGCTGGTCGAAAAGTGACGGAAGCTATTTAGGAAATGTGCGTTTCGGCAGTAAAACTTCAGAGTATTTTCAGAATAATATTGAGATCCCCTTTTTTAATTACCATTTAAAAGGAAAAGGCTCGATTGATAAATTAGCGGAAGCTTCTATTTTCTTTACAGGAGAAAATACCTGGAGAAGCCTTGCAACATGGCCTCCGAAAGAAATGGTTGCCACGCCGGTTTATTTTAATGATCATTCTGTAATGTCGTTTGAGAAATCAAAATCTTCAAATTCTTTTACAGGTTACACCAGCGATCCTGCAAAGCCTGTTCCTTATACTGAAGGTGTTCTGGATCATAGAACCCGCGAATACATGACCGACGATCAACGTTTTGCGGAAAGACGTATAGATGTGATCAGCTTTAAAACAGCCGTGCTGGAAAATGATCTTACTCTTGCAGGCACATTAACTGCCGATTTAAAAGTGACTATTTCCACAACAGATGCTGATTTTGTTGTGAAAATTATTGATGTGTTTCCAGACGGGTTTGAATATGATACACTGGTTTACGGAAACGGGAATGGCGAAGAGTATTTGATGGATGGCTACGAAATGCTGGTACGTGCAGAAATTATGCGCGGGCGCTACAGAAATAGTTTTGAAAAACCTGAAGCCTTTGAACCCGGAAAAATAACAACCGTAAAATTCGATTTACCGGATGTAGCCCACACATTTAAAAAAGGACATCGCTTAATGATACAGGTACAAAGTACCTGGTTTCCTTTGGGAGACAGGAATCCACAGCAGTTTGTAGATATTTACCATTGCGATGATAAAGATTTTATAAAAAGTGATATTAAGTTATATCACGATGCGGTAAATGCTTCAAGTGTTATTTTACCTATAATAAAAAAATAAGATTTACAATTTTTAATTGTTTTATTGTGGTTTTGTGCCTGTTTCACAAGCAAAATGTAATTTAAATTGAGTTATAGTATTTGAACGATATATTTCAATAAAATCCTGATTTTTATTTTTAACTAAGGAATCACCAATTTTCACAAAGCTGAAAAATAACGTATCACTTGAAATTATAAGTTCATGAGGTTTACCATTTCTTTGAATAGTGATAGTTTTGGAATTGTGATTTTTGTGACTATAAAATTTATTTTGAACACGGCCGCTATAACTGTCTTTTAAAAAAGCTTGAGCTTCTTTACAATCGGAAGAGGAAACAAATTGGCTATTGTATATCAATGTAAATGTTACAGAAACAACAAACACCCCAATCATGAGATATTTTGATTTATTGCTTAGTTTTTTGTAGATCATAGGATTATTTGAAAATTACAATTTCTCAAAAGCACTTTCAAAAGCGGTAATCGTTTTATCAATATCCTCTTGTGTATGCGCTTCGCTCATAAAGCCAACTTCATAACCCGAAGGGCCAGAGTATACGCCATTTTCAAGCAAAGCATGGTATAAGATTTTAAAATGCTTCATGCTGTCTGCATCAATTTCTTCGGCACTTGAAACCGTTTTCTTGTCTGTAAAGGCCAGCCAATAGATAGAGCCAATGCTGAAAATTTTAAAGTTGTGCTTGGTGTTTTTTGATAAACCGGCAATCAACACATTTGTTTTTCTTTCCAGCTCTTCATAAAAGCCCGGCTTCAGGCATTCTTTTAATTGAGCAATACCGGCAGTCATAGCCACAGGGTTACCGCTCAATGTACCTGCCTGGTAAACATTCCCTTCCGGCGAAATGGAAGACATAATTTCTTTACTTGCACCGTAAGCTCCCACGGGAAAGCCGCCTCCAATAATTTTTCCGTAAGTAATAATGTCCGGTTTAATATCATAATAACCGGCGGCACCGGTAAAGCCTACTCTAAACCCACTGATCACTTCATCAAATAACAATAGCGTTTTATTGGCTGTGCAAATGTCTCTTAAAAACTGTAAGTATTCTTTGGTTTGCAACAGCAAGCCATTATTAGCCGGAATGGGTTCAATGATCACGCAGGCTATTTCATCTTTAAACTGCTTAAAAGCCTGTTCTATGGCTTCTTTATTATTCAGTGACACAACGATCGTTTCTTTTACAAAACTCTCAGGAACGCCCGCAGAAGACGTATTTCCAAAGGTTACTAAGCCTGAACCTGCTTTTACTAAAAGCGAATCGGAATGCCCATGGTAACAGCCTTCAAATTTTAAAATTTTAGTTCTTCCGGTAAAGCCACGTGCTAAACGGATAGCGCTCATTACCGCTTCTGTTCCGCTGCTTACAAAACGGATTTTTTCTATATATGGGTTGTTTGATAAAATCAATTCAGCCAATTCATTTTCCAAACGGGTAGGAGCTCCAAAAGAGGTTCCGTTACGCATGGTTTTTTCAACCGCATTTAATACGTTGTCGTTGGCATGTCCTAAGATCAATGGTCCCCAGCTGGCGCAATAATCAATGTATTCGTTTCCATCGGCATCCCAAATGTGTGAGCCTTTCCCTTTTTCAATAAATACGGGAGTTCCGCCTACGCTTCTAAAGGCGCGAACGGGCGAATTAACACCACCCGGAAAAAATGCTTTTGCTTTTTCGAATAACTGAGCTGATACCTGATTGTTCATACAGAAAATTTTGCCCCAAAGATAGGTGTTTGCGGAAGATATTTACCGCTTTTGAATTTATTTTATTTCCATAAAAAAAGCCACCTGCTATATAACAGATGGCTTTCAGGAGGAGTGAAATAAGATTAATTTCTTCTTCCGAATATTCTTAATAAAGCTAAGAACAAGTTAATGAAATCAAGGTATAATGTTAACGCACCTCTTACACCCATTTTCTGAAAATGAGCGCTTCCATCATTGTATTGCGACATTTCTTTAATTTTTTGTACATCATAAGCTGTTAAGCCGGTAAAAACAACTACGCTTATAATACTAATGATAAAGGTCATGCTATCGCTATGAAGAAATAAGTTAATCAACGATGCAATAACGATACCGATAAGGCCGATCATTAAAATAGAACCTAATTTAGTTAAGTCTGCTTTAGTCGTATAACCGGCAATGGCCATTACGGCATATAAAGCACAGGTACAGGCAAACACCGTAACGACAGATGCAGCTGTAAAGCCCATGATAACAGCACTAAACATAACACCGTTTACTGCAGAGTATAAAAAGAACAAGCCTAATAATGCCCCAAAAGATAATTTTTCGAACGCAAAATTAATGAGCAATACCAAACCTAAAGGAGCAAATAAGCAGATCCACATCACGATAGATAAACCTGTTTTCTGGCCAAATTCGTTATGGTTAAATAATACTTCGGTAAAGCTTGGGACATTAGCAAATACTAAAGTAACCAGGGTAGTAATACCTAAAGCTACAAACATCCAGGTAAATACGGAAGCAAATAAAGAACGGGTATTCTCTACGGATGCACCCTGCATGTTGTTAATATTCGTATTTCTTGAATTTAAATTATAGTTATCCATTGTTTATTTTTTGGGTATAAAGATACGACAATTTTGAATGCTTTTTTAGATAAAAAATGCTAAAACCAAGGCTATACTTTAAATGCCAGCTGCATCATAAACAATCGCGGAGGCCTTACATCTCCCGGTCGTGCGGCATATTCTACGTTAAATAAATTGTTTATCAAAAAAGAAGCTTTCAAAATTTTACTTACCTGGTAGGACATGCGAAGGTCATGGATCCAGCTTCCCTTATTGTTTTTTTCACGGTATTCTTTTAAGCCCGGTAAAATATAGGTGCTGCTCACAGCATCCCAGTTTACACCATTGGCAGGGTCGTTGTACTCATGAAAAATACTTTGTACAAAACGGCGGTCAATATTTTTCATGTAGCTAAAATAACGTGTGCTAAATCCTAAAGAGAATTTTTTATAATCGAGTTGAATGTCGTTTTTGAATAAATGCTGGTTACGGTATTTTAAAATATTTAATCCCGGAAGGCCCAGTGTATCGGTTAAGCTATTGAAATTAGGATCAATGGGATTAGTAAAAGTGTATCCCGTTAAGAGGCTCACATTAACAGGACCAATTTTGCCGGTACCCGTTAAAGTAATATCCACTCCGTTAATCCTTGCCCTGCCAATGTTTTGCGATTTGAAGCCGGCATATTGTGAATCAAGAAAAAAACTGCCGGTTTTAGGGCCATAGATATCAAATACGAATTCTACCATATTCTGGTATTCTGTCCAAAAGCCCGCTACATCTAAAAAGCCTTTAAAGCCGCCAATGCCAAAGCCTTGCTTAAAGCCTATTTCTGCACTCCAGCCACGCTCGGGTTGTAAATTATAATTAGGATATATTTTTAAAGAGCTTACATTGGTGCTGATGTATTTCTCGGCAATGCTCGGGAAACGGTATCCCTGGCCAAAAGAAGCTCGCAGGAAGGTGAAATTAAATAGCTGGTAATTTAATCCGGCTCTTAACACCGGCTGAAACGGAAGGTTATTGATCTTAGGACTAATGTATCCTCTTGTAAAAGCGGAGTCCACTTTATAATACTCTCCCCTTAATCCCAGTGAGGTAGTTAATTTGCCGAATTTTTTATCAAGTTGTATATAACCGGCATAGTTCATGCCTGTATGTCTTCCGTACAGCGAATCTCCCAGCACCATTTGTTCCATGACAACAAGGCCGGCTGTTACATTTAAATTGTTTTTAAAGCGTTTCTGATATTGTAATTCCGAGTAATATAATTCGGAACGGGCGCCTTGTCCTTTATTGTTTTTATTATCCGTTAAAAAATAACGGGTTCTTAAACTGATCTTACCACCGTTTCTGAAAAAATAAGTAATATAAGGATCAATATTAAAGCGTTTGTTATTGTACTGTTGTATGTCATGCCCTTGCGGAATATAAGCAGAGTCGGCATTTTGCCATAGGAAGAACAATCCTCCTTTGGTTTGCATCATATTGGTATTTGCGCCGATTGCCAGGCCTCTTAACTTACCTTTGAAATTATACCTTAGGTTGGCATTGATCCTTTGGCGTTTTTCTGATTCAAGATAACGGTAACCATCATCGTCGTACACGTTACCGCCAATTACCAAATCCCAGTTATTTATTTTTTCGGCATGCGAAAAGCTCACACCTTTTTGTGATTGGGAAGAACCTTTCCACCATTTTAAAGAGCTTCTCTTTGGCGCATCGTAGCTTCCATAAAAAGCAGTTACTTTTGTAACAGGTTTATCTTTAGCATAGGCCGTGCGAAGATTGATAGCACCGTTTAATGCCGATGAACCAAATAAAGCAGAGGAGGCACCTTTAATCACTTCTACCTGCTCCAGATTTTCGAGTGGAAGGTAATTCCATTTAATATCATTGGCATCGGCACTGAGCATGGGCATTTCATCCACTAATAATAATACCCTGCTTCCGGCACCGTAACTAAAACCGCTTCCGCCCCTTATGCTGGCTTGCCCATCGGCTACAGTAACACCGGGCACCTGGTTCATGATCATATCCAGTGAAGTCGTATTTTTATTTTCAATCAAAGCAGGTTTAATCACTTCCATACTTACTGTAATGTCTGAAAGTTTCTGTTCAAATTTTCCGGCAGAAATAACTACTTCATCCAATAGTTGGTTTCCCTTGCCCGTTAATGCACCGTTTTCTAATAAAAAAGAAACAACAGTAGTATCGTTGCCTGTTATAGTTATGGTTTGTGTGAGTTTAGTATAACCTATAAGGTCACACACCAATTCATAAGTTCCTTCAGCAGCTTTTAGTGTAAAAACCCCATTCATATCCGTACTTGTTCCGTTCGTCTTATTTAATATGATAGTGGCTCCTGGAAGTACTTCATTATTGGTTTTGTCTTTTACAATTCCTTTTACAATTCCCAGTGTTTGCGCATACAATTGACATGAATAAAAAAAGATGAGTGTTAGAATATATTTAATGGTTTTTATCATTATGTGTTTAATTTTGTGAATACAATGTAATAATTTACAATTAATTTGCAAATGCAACAGAGCGAATTAACATATCAAATAGCCTTAACATTACTGGATGGTATAGGCGATGTGCTGACTA
Source organism: Bacteroidota bacterium (assembly GCA_040389965.1). GTDB lineage: Bacteria > Bacteroidota > Bacteroidia > B-17B0 > Aurantibacillaceae > UBA4416. The sequence continues at coordinate 26,933 of JAZJZF010000034.1, read as the reverse complement.
AAAATTTAATTGCGTATTGCGGAAATGCCGAGCAGGTTTTTAAAATGAAACCTTCGCATTTCGAAAAAATTCCCGGAATAGGATCTGTCATTGCTAAATCAATCGTAAATAGTAAGGAGTTATTTGAGCGTGCCGAAAAAGAAGTGCAGTTTATTCTTGACAATAAAATAGACCCCTTTTTTTTTACTGATAAAGGGTATCCGCAACGTCTTAAAAATTGCCATGATGGCCCTGCAATGCTTTATTATAAAGGAAATGCAGATTTAAATGCTCAGAAGATAGTCTCGGTAGTTGGTACCCGAACGCCATCGGCATATGGTAAGCAAACGACTGAAAAATTTATTGAAGAACTTAAAAATTCGGGTATTCTGGTAGTAAGCGGTTTGGCTTACGGCATTGATGTTACGGCTCATAAAGCTTCGTTGGATAATGATTTAAATACGGTTGGTGTTTTAGCACATGGCTTAGACAGGCTTTATCCATCAGTTCATGCACCGCTTGCCAAACGTATGATTTACCAGGGAGGCTTGCTTACGGAGCATATCAGTGAAACAAATCCCGACAGAGAAAATTTTCCTAAACGTAACAGAATTGTTGCCGGAATATGTGATGCCTTAGTTGTAGTAGAATCTAAAAGAGGAGGGGGAAGTCTTATTACAGCCACTATTGCAAATGCGTATAACAAAGATGTATTTGCTTTCCCGGGTAAGGTGGGCGATGTATTAAGTGAAGGATGCAATGGATTAATAAAAACCAATAAAGCGAGTTTGATCGAAAGTGTTGCAGACCTCTTTTATATTATGAACTGGAGAGAAGATGCAAAGCCTGTAAAGAAATCGGCACAAATTCCACTTCTCTTAAATTTATCGAACGATGAACAAAAAATAGTGAATGTATTTACAAGTGAGAAGCATCAACTTCATATTGATGAGATTTGTTATGCTACTAATTTTCCTATCAGTAAAACGTCTTCCTGTCTTTTGCAATTAGAGTTTGCAAATGTAATTACCTCGCTTCCGGGAAAGGTTTATAGCCTGAAATCTTAACAAAATAGCATTTTAACAGTTCTGAATGAGTATTTAGCTTGTTTTTAATGAGTATAAATAGGTAAAATGGTTGTCAGCTAAAAAAAACACTGTAAATTTACCTATTAAAACTTTAAGGTAATATGCAAACTAAAAATGTAGATGTTCTTGTAATTGGTGCAGGCCCGGCAGGGACAGTTGCTGCGAGTATTATTCATAAATCAGGCTTAAAAGTTCATATGGTGGAAAAAGAAAAATTTCCGCGGTTTGTTATTGGTGAAAGTTTATTGCCAAGATGCATGGAAGCTCTGGAAGAGGCTGAATTACTGGATGCTGTAAAAGCGAAAGGTTTTCAGGAAAAATTTGGGGCAAAGTTTGTGAGAGGCAAAGAGTTTTGTGATTTTAATTTCCAGGAACAATTTTCGAATGGTTACAAATGGACCTGGCAGGTTCCGCGAGGAGATTTTGATAACACCTTGGCAGAAGAAGTTCAGAGAAAAGGAGTTCCTATTGATTTTGAAACAACGGTTACCGATATAAAATTTGAGGGTTCAGATTCAACCACTACTGTGGTTGACAAAGAAGGAAATACCTCATTGATTAAAGCACGTTTTATAGTTGACAGCAGTGGCTATGGCCGTGTCATCCCGCGTTTATTTAACCTTGATAAGCCTAGTAATTTACCACCACGTAAATCTATGTTTGCGCATATTAATGATCCCAACCGGTTAAAGTATGAAGAACCTAACCGTATTATGGTAGTTGTTCATCAGCCAAAAACCTGGATCTGGGTTATTCCTTTTTCAACAGGTATATCGTCCCTGGGTTTTGTAGGTGATCCGGAATTTTTCAAAGAACATTCTGATAAAACGACTGAAGAACAATTGCGTTTCCTGATTAATTCGGAGCCGCATTTAAAAGAGCGTTTTGGGAATGAGAAATTTATTTTTGAGCCTAAAACTCTTGAAGGCTGGAGTGTAACAACGGAGCAGTTTTTTGGAGATGGCTTTGTGTTGACAGGTAACGTAACCGAATTTTTAGATCCAATGTTTTCGAGTGGTGTTACTTTGGCGACGGCTTCAAGCCAAAGAGCTGCTAATTTAGTGATCAGGCAATTGCAAAAGAGTGAAACCATTGACTGGAAAAAAGAATTTGTAGATCCTACCATGCAAGGAGTAGATGTATTTAGAACCTATGTAATGGGTTGGTACGATGGTACTTTACACGATATCTTTTTTGCGAAAGAAATTAATGAAGATTTTAAAAAACAAATATGCTCTGTATTGGCAGGCTACGTTTGGGATACAGACAATCCGTTTGTGAAAAAACACGACCGTGCCGTTAAATCTTTAGCCGAGGTTATCAGAATTAACCGCGAGAAGGCAGAACACGCTTCGTCATAAATGATAAGATTTAAAAGAGCCATCTGTTAGCTAACAGTTGGCTCTTTTTGGTTGAAAGATCAGGCTAAACAGATTGTTTATTACATTTTTGAAGGCAATCTTCGTTTTCCCATTTGCCCCAGCTAGGTTTTAATACGTAACTTTTATTTTGTTTGTTAAATAATTTTTTTTGCTTTTTTAGTCCCACCGGCAAACCTTTTGAAGAAACCTATAATAGCATAGTTAAAAAAGAGAAAGCTAAGAATCCTAAAAAATAATTTTGTCATCCTAAAAAGATCTGTATGAAAAAATACATTGTACCTGCTCTTGTAATCATCGTGTTTTCGGTGGGTAAATTGTGTTATTCATACGCTACCCGTATTACGCAGGATCAGGTAGTAAAATACATGGACGAAATTGATGGGGTGGTTACAGTTCTTAATAATGAAATGAGGGCAGCCACAAGCGATATCACGTCTTCTACATTTGAACCGGAAGAGGGTAATATGCTTATTAAAAAAATACAGGACAGATTTAAGTCCTGCAAAAATAGTATCAGTACTGTAAAAGCGCCAAAGGAAAGTCCTTTGTTTTTAAATTTAAAAGAAGAAGCACTTTTAATGATAGATGCAGAAAATAAAGCTGCAACAGAGGTATGGACCGAAATTACAAATGAACTGAAACCTAAATTACCTACACTTGAAATAGATCATGTAAAGCAACTGTTTACAGGGCAAATAGTATTTAAAAATCAAGAGGCATACGATTCAATACAACATTTAATATTTGACCGCCAGATTAAATTAGATGAAAGAATACGGAATGCTTCGGCTAACTATAATGCTGCCAGAAGCGCTTTGCATTCGGCTTATAAAATCATAGATCTAAGAAAGTTGCCTGATCCGGCTTCGTTTCAATAAGAGAGTTTAAATAAAAGAAAAGCCCTTTCATTTGAAAGGGCTTTTCTTTTATGGACTCTACGGAGAGAATAGCGAACTATTTTTAAATGATGCATCTCTTTTGTATAAATTAAGTGAATGAATATCAATCAAATAACTTAAAATTTGTAAGGAAAAAATATTTATCGTAACTTTGCGATATAATTTTTTTGTATCAAAAAATGGGAACTACTAAATCTGAAGAATTTACAATTAAAGACAATAAAATTGCAAAGTATGCTAAAGCATTAGCACACCCGGCACGTATTGCCATATTGCAATTATTGATTAAAAAACAGGCATGTATCTGTGGCGATATAGTGGATGAATTACCCCTTTCTCAAAGTACCGTATCTCAACACTTAAAAGAATTAAAAGAAGCAGGATTGATTAAAGGCGATATTGAAGGCGTAAAAGTTTGCTATTGCATCGATGAGAAAGAATGGGAAACCGCTAAATCCTATTTCGATTCTTTATTTGTTTCCTATACTAATAAAAGTAAATGCTGTTAATACTACTAAAACTTTAAATAAAAAATTACTCAAATAAATCGTAAAATACCGATATAATAACTAAAAAAACGAAAGCATGAAACTATCAGAAATCAAAGCACTCTTAAATACAGCAGAAGCTGTAAACTTTCAATTACCTGACGGCACATTTGTTCCCGAACACTTCCATGTAACGGAAGTTGGTATCGTAGATAAGCACTTTATTGATTGTGGAGGAACCGTAAGAAGAGAGAAAGTAGCAAACTTTCAGTTATGGAATGCAGATGATACAGAACACCGTTTAAAGCCGGGAAAGTTGATGAATATTATTGCCCTTTCTGAAAAAGTGTTAGGAATGGAAGACTACAATATTGAAGTAGAATATCAATCTGATACCATTGGTAAATATGATTTGGATTTTAATGGTAAAGATTTTGTATTAGTATCGAAACAAACAGATTGCCTGGCAAAAGAAAATTGCGGTGTTCCTACAGATAAAGAAAAAGTAAGTTTATCAATGTTAGGAAAAGAGAAAGTCGAAGCGTGTTGCACGCCTGGCGGCAAATGTTGCTAGTTATGAAAAATATTCTTATCAGGTATAAAAAACCAATTATAATAACTACCTCCGTTATTGTTTTGCAATTTATTTTTGGATTCGACCCAAAGTTTTGCATTATTAATATCATTTGGCTTTTTGTTTAAACTATGACATCAAAAAAAATATTAGTACTATGTACAGGTAACAGTTGCCGCAGTCAAATAGCCGAGGGCTATCTGCGGCACTTTGCCAATGATAAAGCGGAAATTTACAGCGCAGGAATAGAAACTCACGGCGTAAACCTGAAAGCAATTGCTGTCATGAAAGAAGATGGAATTGACATATCTAAACATACTTCCAACAACATTGATGAATATCGGAATATTGATTTCGATATTGTAATTACTGTTTGTGATAATGCAAAAGAAAATTGTCCTTACTTTCCATCACAGGCAAAAAAGTTTCATCACAACTTTCCTGATCCTGCAAAAGCAACTGGAACCGAAGAACAGATCTTAGTTGAATTTAGACAGGTGAGAGATGCTATTAAAGCGTTTGCAGCACATTTTTTAGATCAACATCAATTATTGGGATTTGAATCTTGACATCGAACAAGCCTCTTTTGAAGTTATAACTAGATTATTTATTCCTCCGTGTTCTTCATTTTCATCAGTAAATCATAAGCCCCTTTGGTAACTATATTTACAGAGCCAAGGTCGGTTTCCTTTGAACTAATTTGAAGAAGCCCATTTTCAGTATTTCCTGTTTGTATTTCTAATAACTCAAAGGTGTTATTCCCTTTAGTCACAAACACAAATTGTTTCCCTTCGTAACTTACAACCGAGTTTTCAGGAACCACAAAAGCATTATTGCTTTTTATTTCTATTTCTCCATTCATAAACATACCGGGAATTAGTTCCTTATCGTATTGTTCAAAATGGCAATGTACAATTACACTGCGTTCTTGCGACAAATCCTGTCCAATTAAAATAATTTCAGCGTTGTACTTTTTGTCGAAATTATTATTGGTATAAGCAATAACTTTTTGTCCGTTAAAAAGTTTATTTACATCCTTCTCAAATACGGTTAAGGCAAGGTGGATATCTGTTGGGTTAACAATGTCAAACAAAACATCGGTTGGGCTTACGTACTTACCAATGTTTACATTTACTTTTGACACAAAACCATCAATAGGAGCAGAAATATTAACACTTCTCGATAAGCTGCTTTCATTCAACCCTTCAGGATTAATACCTATCAGTTTCAGTTTTTCATATAACGATTTGATTAAAATTTGTTGACTTTTGTATTCGGCTTCTGTTTTCTGAAACATTTTATCGCTTGTAGCTTTACTTTGATTCAGTTCTTTTTGACGGTTATATTCGCTTTCGGTAAACACTGAATTTGCTTTTGCAGTTAAATATTCTTGTTGAATCTGAATGTATTGTTGATCCTCCATTACTGCAATTACTTCCCCTTTACTAACATGCATGCCCGGTAATAACTTAGTGGACTTAAGATAACCCCCCAATGGAACGCTAATAGAAACCATATTTTGTGGCGGAACATCAATCACACCATTTACTTTTAAAAGCGAAGAAATGTTTTTTTGCTCTGCTTTTGAGGCTACAATTCCGGCACTTTTCATTTGATCATTTGTCATCTCAACAATAGTTGGATTTGCTGTTGATTTTGTTTCAGTCTCCTTTACTTCTTTACTTCCACAGCTTGTTATAACAAGAGTAATAGCAATTAAGATTATATAATTTTTCATAGCCATTTTATTTATTTGTTAATGAGTTTAATTGAATAATACTTTGATTTAAGTTTTTAATTGCATCCACATAATCGCTTTTAATGCTTACTGATTGATTGATTAATAACACCCATTCCAAATAATTAATTTCTCCGTTACTAAATTGTTTATTAGCGGTGGTTAAAATAATTTCAGCATTTTTTAACGCAGCGTCTTCAAAGTATGAGATGGTTTGCAAATTCTTATTGTAACTCAACAATGCTTGTTGGTATTCTGATTGTAAAGTTTTAAGCCCTGTTAAATAATTATTCTCAGCAATCTCTTTGGTTATGCGTAAGGCATTTATTTTTGATTTTTGTGAACCAAAAAACAGTGGTAAACCAATACCTGCCTGCACAGATTGAAACCTATTTGAAGAGGTGTAAAATTTTTCATCCGCCCCAAAACCACGCATACTCATATTGTTGTAGGATATAAATAAATCAGGTAGAAGTTTTGAACGTTCTAATTTGAATTTTGAAATACCAATTTGTTCCTGTTGTTTTAATTGCGCAATAAATGGATGTTGTTTAATAATTGAAGTGTCAACAATTGAAACACTCTCTATTTTTAGATTTTTTTCAATCGGAACAAAATCACTATTTGAATTAAGTAACAGTTTTAATTGCAATTGAACAATGGAATAATCTTGTTCTAATTGTTTTAATTGCTGATTTACTTGCCCTCTTTGTGCTTCGGCTGTTGTTTTTTCAAGAATATTACTTTCGCCTTTACTAAAACGGAGTTCTGCGTTTTTAAGAAATATTGTATAAACACTATCAATGTGCTGCAACAATTTTTGTTTTTCCTGCAAATACAATAACTCATAAAACACTTGTGTTACATTCTTTTTTAAATCATTTTGCTTAATGGCAACATTCAGCATACTGTTTTTCCATTCTTCATTTAAAACAGATTTCTGCTTTGCATATACCGTTGGAAATTTTATATTTTGGGAAACCCCAAACTTGGAGTCTTTGTAATAACTGTTTATCTGTCCATACTCCCCGGTAATGGTTGTCTGCGGAATATCAATACCCGAACTCTGAAGTTTTTTATGGTACTCAGCATTTAGCTTATCATTTTTTAAAGACAAGTTATTTTTAAATGCTGTATCAATAGCCGCTTGAAGTGAAATAGGTGTTTGTGCCTTTGCATTGCCTGTTACAAGCAAAGAAAGTATTATAACTGACAAACCCTTATTGATGTCCTTGGCTTTTAATCCTTTTTCAAATAAAATGTAAAGTACAGGCAAAACAAATAAGGTCAAAAAGGTTGCAATTAGTAACCCGCCAATTACAACGGTTGCCAATGGTCGCTGTACTTCCGCACCTGCACCGTTGCTTAATGCCATTGGTAAAAAGCCAAGCGAAGCAACAAATGCAGTCATCAATACTGGTCTTAAACGATGCTTTGTGCCTTGCAATACTATTTGTTTAAGGTCGGATTCTCCATCTTTTTTAATGCGGTTGTATTCCGAAATCAAAACAATTCCATTGAGAACAGCTACTCCGAATAAGGCAATGAATCCAATGCCTGCACTTATACTAAATGGCATGCCACGTAATGCTAACAGAAAAATTCCTCCAATAGCAGAAAGCGGAATAGCTGAATAAATAAGTAACCCTTGTTTAACTGAGTTAAAAGCAAAATAAAGCAGTAGAAATATGAGTAACAACGAAACAGGAACTGCCAATGACAACCGTTTTTTTGCAGCTACTAAATTCTTAAAAGCGCCTCCATAGCTAATGTAGTATCCTGTTGGGAGTTTAATATGTTCTTCAACCTGAGTCTGCAAATCGTTAACAATGCTTTGAACATCTCTGTTGCCCACATTAAAGCCTACAATAATTCTACGCTTGGCATCATCTCTTTGAATTTGGTTTACACTTTCCTTAATAGAAACTTCTGCCACCTGATATAAAGGAATTTGTGTTCCTTGAGGTGTCGGGATTAAAAGATTTTGCACATCCTCTAAGTTTTTTCGTTGTTCGCCTGCTAAACGAACTACCAAATCAAAACGTTTTTCATCTTCATAAACCAATCCACTACTTTGTCCTGCAAAAGCTGTGTTAACCACTTTGTTTATATCCTGAATAGTTAAACCGTATTGTGCTATCAAATTCCGTTTGTATTTAATAATGAGTTGTGGAATACCATCAATCGGTTCAACATAAATGTTTTTCGCCCCACCAATTTTACCAGCAACACTACCAAGTAGTTTTGAGTATTTTGAAAGAGTATCTAAATTTTCGCCAAATATTTTGCAAACAACATCTTGTTTTGCGCCAGTCATTAATTCATTAAAGCGCATAGCAACAGGATATTGAAAACTGTATGTAACACCCGGAATTTCTTTTAACGCTTCGCTCATTTTTTCTGAGAGTTCGTTCCATGAATCAGCAGAAGTCCATTCGCTTTTGTCTTTCAAAATAATCATCATATCCGATGCTTCCATTGGCATTGGATCAGTAGGGATTTCTCCACTACCTGTTTTCCCTACTATTTTTTCTACTTCCGGAAATTTCTTTAACAGTATGTGCGCTGATTTTAAAATTGCTTCCGATGACGTTGTGATATTGCTTCCTGTCAAAACCCTTGTTTCTACAGCAAAATCTCCTTCGGGTAATTCAGGTATAAATTCGCCACCAAGTGTTGAGAGTATAAATAGAGAAATAGCGAATAGTACGATTACCGAACCAATAACCGTTTTCGGAATATTTAAAATTTTAATTAAATATTTTTGATGTATTCGTTCTAATACTTCCATCATTCTATCAGAGATATTCCTTTTGTGCGACACATTTTTATTTAGAAATAATGCCGTCATCATGGGAATATAAGTAAGCGAAAGAATAAAGGCTCCTAATAAAGCAAATGCAACCGTTTGAGCCATTGGTTTAAACATTTTACCTTCAATGCCTTCTAAAGTAAAAATGGGCAAATACACCGCAAGGATTATCAACTCCCCAAATACAGCTGCGTTTCTCATTCGGGTAGAAGTACTGTAAACAATGCCGTTCATTTGCAATTGCGAAACCTTCTTTTGGTTAGAAATATGCAATTGAAACATACAGGCTTCTACTATAATAACAGCGCCATCTACAATCAACCCAAAGTCCAATGCTCCTAAACTCATTAAGTTTCCGCTCACCCCAAACATATTCATCATAATAACAGCAAACAGCATTGCTAATGGAATTACGGAGGCAACAATTATCCCTGCTCTTAAATTGCCAAGAAATAAAACCAAGATTAAGATTACAATTAATGCGCCTTCCAATAAGTTTTTTGTAACCGTACCAATAGCACTATTTACCATTTTAGTTCTATCTAAAAATGGCTCTAATTCAATGCCTAAAGGCAAAGTTTTCTTAACTTGAATAATTTTTTCTTTTACATCTCGTATTACTCTGCTACTGTTATTACCTTTGAGCATCATTACAACACCTCCTGCCACTTCCCCTTCATCGTTGTAAGTAATTGCTCCGTATCTTGTGGCGTTTCCTATTCTAACTTCAGCTACATCGTTAATTAAAAGTGGTGTTCCGTTACTGGTGTTCTTCACAACTATGTTTTTAATGTCGTCAATGTTTGCAATCAAACCTTCTGTACGGATATACAAAACAGTAGATGCTTTTTCAATGTATGCACCGCCTGTATTCTCATTGTTTTTTTCTAAGGCTGTAAAAACATCATTGATAGTGATGTTGTGTGATTTTAAAGTATTTGGATGAATGGCGATTTCATATTGTTTTACCCTGCCGCCGAAGCTGCTTACATCTGCAACACCTTTCACGCTTATCAACTGGCGCTTTACAATCCAATCTTGAATTGTTCTTAGTTCAGTTGCCCTGTATTTTGATTCGTAGCCGGCTTTCGGTTTCAAAACATATTGATAGATCTCTCCTAATCCTGTTGTAACCGGAGCTAATTTAGGTTCTCCAATGCCCTTTGGTATTTGTGACTGTGCTATAGTTAATCGCTCGGTTACTTGCTGCCTCGCCCAATAAATATCCACATCATCATTAAATACAATTGTAATTAACGATAACCCGAACCTTGAGAAACTACGAATTTCTTTTAATCCTGGAATGTTGCTATTCGCTTGTTCAATAGGAAAGGTTATTAATCGTTCTACATCTGGAGCGCCCAACGAGGGAGTAACGGTTATTACTTGCACCTGATTATCGGTAATATCGGGAACAGCATCAATTGGCAGTTGAATAATTTGGTAACTACCGTAACCAATAAGAGTTAATATGAATAACCCTATGATGAGTTTGTTCTTTATGGAGAACGCAATTATTTTATTAAGCATACAAATTAAATTATAGGTGAAACAAGCCCATTTAAAGGCAAAAAACCAAATGGCAATAGTATTCTGTGCAAACAGAACGTACTTCGTTTGGATTAAAAATTAAACTGTAGGTGGGCCTCTGAGTAAAGTGGAATGGAAGTAGTCTTCGGGAGGTGGAAACTCTTGATGAGTAATAGAATTGGTTCTGCTTATTGTGCAACTGATTGTTACTAAAAGAGGATTAGCCGGAATTAAAAAAAGTGTGGTATTTACATCATTAGAAATGGTGGTGTGCGATTGTGAAAAAATAAAATTCTCATCCAATTGCCCGAAAGAAAACACGCTGTGATCGTGGTCATCGTCAGGGTGATGCAATTCAGCTAAAGTTTCCTTAAAATGATGATGGTGTGCAATAATGCTATGGCTAACAGTAATAAATAC
>JAZJZF010000034.1:8572-15963 GCA_040389965.1 Bacteroidota bacterium | reverse complement strand
ATTTAATAGTTAAAATAGGCGTGAAAGAACTGGGTATAACTTATTTCGTACTCCATGAAATAATTAATTTTTTGTGGAAGTAAAAGCAAACTGACTAGTTCTAAATTGATAGTTCAATTTTAAGACACAGTTTAAGGGTTACGAATTTTATATAAAAACTATTAGTCTTTGAAACCAATTTTTAATATTCAGAAGCAAGTGTAGAGGTAAAACAGCAATTAATCGGTTCGATCTTCCCCGAAAAGCTAATCTTTGAAAATAACGCATGTTGAATCAGCCGAATTAATGAAGTCGTAGAAAAGATTTGCGCTAATAGGGGGCGGTTGAATAGGTATAAAAAATGAAGCAGGCCATTTTTGACGTGCTTCATTGTAGAGTAGGCTCTACGGATGAAAAGTCGAACCGGTTTTTAGAAGATTTGACGGTGTTATATAGATTAAGTTATTGGATTTCAGTGTAATACCCTTTTGCAAGTGATTATTCATTTTGTGAAAAATCACAAAACATGAATGTTATTTAAATCACTACTTTTTTTATCTTTATCTATAGCAGGCCTAAGACGTCCCATTAGTTCACGGTTATTTTTTATAATATAGTAGATTATGTTGAACAAATAGATAATCAGATGTTGAAGCTACGCCTGGTAAATAATAAATTAAATGGAAAAGAAACACAATATTATTAATACGGTTAGACTTATCAAAAAAAGACAAAAAATGTTTTTTGGTGAGGTAACAAATATTTATTATTTGTATTACCATCTGTCAGGTTACCTCGCCGCCCGAGCTGCAGTTGGTATTTCGGATGATAAAGATGAATTGTATCACACAGAGTTCAATACCTGGGTGTACAGGAAATACGAAGCTATGCTGGAACACGATTCGTTCTGGGCGGAAACAATTGATCTGGTTTGCAAGGACCCTAAAGAAAAAGCTGAATTGTTTTTTAATCTTTTTGAGGAGTTTTTTGAGCTTAAAAACGTGGATTAAATTAAAAAAAACAGTAAGCATTAGTATTCGGAAAAGCACAAATGACAGACATTCAAGTTATAAAAATAGAAAACGGTGCTGAATATGATGGTATGGTTTGGGATTTCTGGATCACTGCCCGTTTGAAAAATCAGGCTGAAATCCAGATTTTCGACCCCAAGGGTCTAAATCTGAACGAATATGTGGGCAAATGGGTGCAGGTTAAGCTAAGCTCTTTGTTTGTTGGGATCGAGAAAGAAGAGGGACTTATCGAACTGGACGGTATGGTAACTATGCAAGAGGATAGGTATTTGTTTACTAATAGCGAAATTGAAATATATGTAGCTGAATTGGAATTTATTCCTTTAAATACATTTCGTAAATTTTATTTTGGCCGGGTGGATGTTAAACAATTAAGCAATTAGATTTTGACAATGAAAGCACAAAGCATTTCTAAATCGCTGATCAGGAAATACATCAATACAGTGGTTAATCTTATCATTATTGATTTTGATATGCCGGAAGATGATCCTGGTATTTATGGGCAATATATTTTTGATGATTTGTTGGTCTGGATAAAACGTGATGATACCGAAGCGGTGTTAAAGCTGGCAATTGGGCAGTTGATCTCATCTCATTTTGACGCAGATGATTTTCATAAAAATGAGTATCCCTGGGATGAAGATGAACTGAGAGTTGTATTCAAGGAAATCCACAGGCGCTTGTGGCCTGGTGAACCCATTCCAACAACAGAAGAAGAAATTAACTGGATCGAATAACAATGATGAAAACGAATAGAGCAATACTGGATGAATTTGGCGAAAAATTAATAAATAAGTGCTTTGATCCGGCTTATGGGAATCTTGCATCATTAAAGCTGAAAGAGAATCCTCCTCTTATTTTTGAGGAGTATAGTAGCCTTTTTAAAAAACTGGATGAAAAGGATTTTAAAACACTTCAAAACTATCTGCGGGAATCGTTGGGTGGTATGTTATTTAATGTATTGAGACTGTTTGAGGAAGAAGAGAAATTGAAATTATTTTACGAGGAAGATGGGAAACAGTTAAACCTGGTTGGAATAAGCGAAGATCTTAAATCAGAACCTATTATAGAGAATGGTTGGATTGAAAGATTTAGTGATGAATTAAAAAATGAATAATTGTTTTTAAATGCAATGTGCATGCTAAATATAATGAAACGAAAAAATAAAATATTGGCTTTGGGTTTAAATAAGTTTTTGTTCACTATCTGCTTAGCCTTGAGCTCTAGCGGGATATTTTCCCAGGATATTATTGCCCATGATGATAGTGTATTTGTTAAGCTGTTTGATGCTGATTTAAAAGAACAAGCTATGTCTTATTCAAAGTTTTTCGCCAAACCTACTGTAATAATTTCTCCCGTCAATTGTGTAGCGTGTACAGAATACTTTACAAAGGCAAAAAAGAACTTTAATTTTGTATTTGTATTAAGTGATGAATCTCTAGGCGAAATCAAAGGGATTCTTGCTCACTATGGCCTAAAGAAAGGTGAGGTGTTCTTTACCACTTGTAAAAACTTAATAAAAGTCAATCAACCTTTATGCTCCAATCAAACCCCATGTATGGTATATAAAAAGAAAAAGCTTTTGTATTTTTTGAACTACAACGAATTAAATAAAGAGACAAATAAGTTTTCAGCAGAGATTAAAAAACTAAAAAACAAATTAGATAACTTATAGGCAATAGTGGATATAGCTTGTGTTTCCATTTAGTCAAATACAACTCTTTAGATTTCACAGCCGGATTAGCCTATATAAACCAATTAGCTAAATCAGGTACTCAATTATCCGCTTTAGAATCCAGAAATTCCGGGTGTTGCTGTAATAAATAAGCTTTTACCCGGCTGGCAGATTCCATAAGCAATAAACGGTCATTATTTAAGGACTTATTGTCGAATTGCTCCAAAAAATCAATGCACCTGAAACCACAGTGAAGCGCCTCAAAAATAAACTTCAGGAACGGAACTTTGATATCCTGCACAAAAGCTCCCGAAATAAGCACAGATTCATCGATGCGCTGAAGATCGACTTTTCCAAACACCTCAAAAAAATGATACTCGGCTGCTGATGTGCGAAGAAGGTCCAACGGTACCTGGAAGCAAAAATTATTGATCAGTGGCCCCAATTCGTCATGGATGATCCAATCAGCACCACTTACAGAGATTGACAAAGAACATGACAACACACTTTTGTCCCGGATCTCCTCTTTATACTTTTGAAGATCGGCTTCCGGATCGGTCTCAGAAAAAAATGTTCCGTCTCTTTTTTGTAAATTGAACTTAATCTTCATTAGTATAATTTATAATCTGCTGCCTCCGACCCACTGCAATTTTATTAATTTGTATATTAATTCAGTGATCTTTTCCAGGTATAAATAAAATTACAAATAATTAAATATATAATTGAATAGAGAATTATCCTGCAACAAGTAAGCACTGTTTATTCAACAAACTTATTGAATTACGAATGAATTCAATTGAGTTTAAAATCTTAAGTGATAGAAAGCGGGGTTTTAACCCGATGAAAATTGAATAGAAATATGTCGAACATTTTTACATTTTAATCTTATAATAAACGATTTTAGTCTAAAAATATCGGTTTTGCGAACTTTTTCGATTAACCAAACATCCTATTAATTCTTAACTTAGTAATAAAGAGGCATAAATTTCTATTTATGCCTGATCTGTTTCAATAGTTTGATATATCATCTGGTAGTACGCGTATCAAAAAATTAACCTATGAAAGATTTATTTGCAGACACCGTTAATATCACCAGCCTGCAGGAGGCCAAAGAAGTGATCCGCGAAAACCTGAGGAGCCTGGAGAAATTTTTCAACAGCAGTCCCGCCTGTATGAGCCTGACAACTACTTCAAGGATATTTGTAAAAGTAAACCGGAAATTCCTCGAAAGGTTTGGTTATACGGAAGAGGAGATGATAGGCGCTAATGCTGCCCAGGTAGGCATGCTTGATGCAGCGGAAATGGAAAAAGTGAGTCGTCTTTTAAGTGAGAACGGAAAGCTGCAGAATGATACGGTGCTCTGCCGGACAAAGACCGGTGAGTTGGTGTATACAATCTCATCCATCGAAAAAATAGAGCTTAATGGAGAAATGTATTTCCTATCCTCTTTTCTTGATATGACCAAGATCATCGAGCAGCAGCAGATCATTGAGCAGCAGCATAAGGAGATTCTTGACAGTATAAACTATGCGCGGCTTATTCAAAATTCTATTCTTCCAGGCCAGGAGCAGATTGAGGAAGTTCTTTCGGAAGCATTTGTATTTGCCAGGCCGAGAAATATAGTAAGTGGCGATTTTTATTGGATAAAAGAGCTGGGCAATAAAATCTTTATTTCTGCCTGCGATTGTACCGGCCATGGCGTTCCGGGTGCGCTCATTAGCATAGTGGGTTACAAGCTACTGAGCAAATTTACGGGCGAATACCGATTCTCTAAACCGGCTGAGATCTTAAATCAGTTGAATAAGGAGTTTACTTCTGTTGCAAGGAAAATAAGTAACAATGAAATGACAGATGGCATGGACATTGCCCTTTGCACTATTGACAAGGTAAATATGATCATGGAATATGCCGGAGCATATAACCCCATTTACCTCGTAAGAAAAGGTGAACTAATCAAGCTGAAGACAGATAAAATTCCGGTGCATCTGTTTACAAACTTCACTGGCGGAGAGTTTAATAATTATGAAATAAAAATTGAGAAAGGTGATTGCGTATATCTTTTTAGTGATGGTTACGCCGATCAGTTTGGTGGACCCAAAGGAAAAAAATTCCAGTACGGGCAATTCCAGGAATTAATTTTAAGTATCCATCATTTGCCAATGCAAGATCAAAAGAAAATTTTTGACAAAACTATTGAGGCTTGGAGAGGTGAATCGGGCGATGAGCAAACCGACGATATACTGATTGTGGGTTTTAAATTATAGACCTCAACTAATAGCGACAAGCTATTTTGTTTATTTTATACAGGACCCAGTATAGTGAATAAAAAAGCCTCAACAGAAATGTTAAGGCTTTTATTTTGTGGGCTCTACGGATGAAAAGTCGAACCAGTTTTTAGAAGATTTGACGGTTTTGTATAATTTAAGTGGATCAATATCAGCATTATAAATTGAAACATATAACGTTAATATATTAGAAACATCTCAGGTAAATCAAAGGGCTTGTTTAAACTGAAATAATTACACTATATGATAAAACTTTATATATTTACTTAAAATCCTCCGCCCCATTGTATTATGAAAGAAAAAAATTTACTTGCATCTGTTGCTCTATTTGGTGAAATATATAATAATCCAAAATTCACAAATATCTTTGATATTGTTGCTGAATTTATTAAGGGCGCAGTATTATATGAAAAAAAGACTAGCTTAACTTCTACTGAAGTAAGGACATTATTACAAAAAGTTTATGATTTTAAAATCCCGGAATCGGTTATAAAGTCAACATTAAATAATAAGCTGAAGAGTAATGTACAACGAGAAGGCGCATATTATGATTTTACACAAATCCTATTGGCAAATGAAAAGGATCTTCAAACGGAATTTGATGGTATAATTAAAAATCAAAATACAATATTTAACGATTTGGTGGAATTTATTACAAAAAAAGAAAGAAAAGTTCTTAGCGAAAAAGATAAAGAAACTATACATATCAATTTTAACCACTTTTTAATGGATAACGGATATTCAGATCAATATTCGGATTATATAAGTGCTTTTATTGTGAAAAATGAAAATAATGCGGAATTCAAAGCTAATCTCAATATAATTAAAGAAGGGCTAATTTTATACCAAGGAATAAATTTTACAGCTGATTTAAATGAATTAGGTAAATGGAATACAGAACTCACTATTTTTCTAAATACAGAGCATTTATTTGGGGGACTAGGTTATAATGGTCTTCTTTTTCAAGAAATCTTTAATGATTTCCTCACATTAGTAAATGAAATTAATAATTCAGAACGAAATCAAAATCAAAATAATAAAATCAATCTGAGGTATTTGCCGGAAACAATGGCTGAAGTGGATAGATTTTTTACTAAGGCTGAATATATTAAACTTGGTAAACAAAAACTTGACCCAAGCAAGGCAGCAATGAAACTTATTATTGATACATGTATAGACATAACTTCAATTAAAGCATTAAGAATAAAGTTTACCAGAGAGCTTACGTTAAAGAGTATTCTCGAACAAGAAGTAGAGTTAAATATGAGCGAACTTACTAAGTACAATGTTGAAGACGCATCTGCTATTGAAACTCTTAGCAAACATTCACAGGAAAATGGTAAAGAATTCAGTGATTTTATATCTCATGAGTACTTTAAGATATTTACTAAAATAAATTTTTTAAGAAAGGGAAAAAGCGATGTGCCTCTTGAACGAGTCGGCTATATTTTTATGACAGAAAATAGCTTTGCACAATTTCTAGCTCATCACCATGCAACCAAATTTGACGATAAGGATACCCCCTTTGCAAAGAATATAGAATTTATTACTACTAAGTTTTGGTTTAAATTGAAAAAAGGCTTTTCTGACAAGCAAACTCTTCCAAAGTCTTTTGATGTAACAACTAAAGCTCGAATTATTTTATCGGGGCACTTAACAAATTCTGTTGCAGCTGGTTACCAAAAACTGGAAAAAGATGTTGCCGATGGTAAACTTCAACAAGAAGAAGCGTTGGAAAGAAGTTATGGTTATAGAGAGCGCCTAGCTAAACCTGAGGAAATAACGGAAGAAATTATAGATAGCTCATTGGATTTTCTTAAAAATGAGTCATATTTTGAGGAGCTTGCGAATGAAAGGGCGTATAAAGAAATATTAATGAGTGAAACCCAAAAACAAAATGAACAATTAAAAGCAGAGCTCCAGCGCATTGAAGCAGAAAATAAAGAGAAAGAACTTAAAATCAAAAAGGAAAAAAATGCTAAAAAAAAGGCAGAATTCATTGATGAAAAGTGGCTAGATGAAAAGCGTAAGAACAGAGCGGATATTTTTATTCTAATATCTGTAGTTATTTTAAATTCGATTTTAGCGGTATTTACACTTTCTGTTTCTATAAGTGCAGACTTTAAAAAATGGCTTGCGGAATTCGGGATTTCCCAAATGGCATTATTGGCAGTTGTTGTAGTAATAATATTAGTGGAGGTATTAGGAAGGTCATATTTGTTTAATAAAGAAAAAATCAAAAATGGTTGGCTACATCTTCAGATTCTAATAAGTTCAAGCAAAAAGTATGATTTTGAAGAAAAAAAGAAAAAGGAATTCAAATTGGAATTTGATTCTTTAAACGAAATTGGAATTTATAAAAATAAGTAAAGTGGTGTTCCTTGGCTTGTATTAAGTACCAATCACACTAAACTAAAATTG
>JAZJZF010000034.1:743-8562 GCA_040389965.1 Bacteroidota bacterium | reverse complement strand
TCATATAAGCTATTTTGCCCCTGATCCGCAGAATTTGCAATCCTGCGGAGTGGGTGATAATTAAGCAATAAAAAAAGCCTCAACATTTCTGTTGAGGCTTTTCTTTTGTGGTACCTCCAGGGATCGAACCAGGGACACACGGATTTTCAGTCCGTTGCTCTACCATCTGAGCTAAGGTACCAACTTAATTGGGCAGCAAAATTAAAATAATAATTTGAATCCGCAAAAGAAATATTAAAAAATCCTAAATAAGAAAAGCTGAACACTATTTGGTTACTTTTATATGCTTGAATTTAGTTTTAGATATTGGAAATACGCGCATTAAAGCAGGTCTTTTTGAAGGCTCGCTCTTAACTGATTTTAAATGGTTTGGCTCTATGGACGAATTTTTAAAAGACAGTTCCTTTATTGCGCAGGCCCAATCGGCTATTATAGGAACGGTAGTGCTTGAGTCAGAGCCTTTCTACAAGGTATTAAACGGCATTATGCCTACTACCATCTTTACATCAGAAACTCCCATTCCTATTATAAATAAATATGCATCGGCTTCTACACTGGGCTCTGACAGGCTTGCAGCTTCTATTGGCGCCTTTGAGTTGTACCCCAATAAAGATGTATTGGTGATAGATGCAGGAACCTGTATTAAATATAATTTCACTAATTCGGCCAACGAATATATTGGTGGGGCTATTTCTCCGGGACTGAACATGCGTTTTAAGGCAATGCACGATTATACCAGCCGTTTGCCATTATTGGAATTTGATGATGCATACAACGAATTGATTGGGAAAACAACACAGGGGTCGATTTTAAGCGGAGTTATTAATGGTTCAGTTGCCGAAATCGAAGGATTTATTGATTTATATAAAGAACAATACCCGCAGCTTATTTGCGTTATAACGGGCGGTGATAGCGAACGCTTGGCAAAACGATTAAAAAACCGCATCTTTACCCACCAAAATTTAGTTTTAAAAGGACTCAACTATATATTAAACAGTACCTCATTACAGTGAATAAACATAAATTATTTTTAAAAACAGTCGTTTTGTTTCTGGCATGTATGTGTGTTGGTAAATTTTCCTACGCGCAAATCCTTACTTCCAGCCCTTATTCACGTTATGGTTTAGGAGAGTTAAACCTGCCAACTTTTGCCACTTCAAGTGCTATGGGCGGTTCTTTTATTGCCTATCGCCATGATAGTATATCATCACCTATCTTTATCAATGCTGCTAACCCTGCGGGTTTGGCAGGACTCAGATTCACTACCCTTGAGTTAGGTGGCCAGGCTCAGTTTACCAAAATCAGCAACAGCGGCACATCCATCAATAAACGAAATTTAAATTTCTCTTATGCCTCGCTTGGTTTTCCTATTAAAAGAATAGGTGGCGCCGCTTTCGGTATTATGCCATACAGCTCGGTAGGATACAAAATCAACTCCTCCGAAGAGGTATCAAATATTGGTACGGTTAATTATCAGTTCGATGGCAATGGTGGTTTAAACAAAGCATTTCTGGCAAGTGGTGTAAAACCATTCCACAATGCGCTCAACAAATTTTATAAATCCGATTATAACGATACGCTTGTAAAATACCATGAAACGGCTAAGCGTAAACGGATCAAAATAGGCAAAGAGCTCATCTCCGAACTTTCGGTAGGGGTAAGCGCAGCCTATTTGTTTGGTAGTATTAATCAAAATACACGCGTTATTTATCCTGGTTCTATTACGTATTTCAATTCCATCCGCCAGCGTTCGATGCAGGTAAACGATTTTATATTTAACGGAGGTCTTCAAACACAGTTTTCTATTGATTCTGTAAAATACCGTGGTAAAGACACTCTAAAACAAGGGCACAGAAGGATCCTGAAAGAAAAAATAAAATTCGGATTTGGTTTCTTTGCTACTGTTCCAACAGGTGTAAACGCAAAACAAAGTAATACGATTTATACCTATGCTCTTGATGGTTTTGGAGTGGAAACACCAAAAGACACAGTTTTAAATTCGCAGGATGTACACGGAAGTGTTCAGCTTCCTTTAGAAATGGGGTTTGGTTTATCCATAAAAAAAGGAGAACGTTTAACGTTATTAATGGATGCGGCTACCACAAACTGGAACAGCTACAGGTATTTTGACGAAAAAAGTGCCAACTTTAAAAACAGTTACCGCGTATCGGCAGGTTTAAATTATACCCCCGACAGAGCAGCCTATAATTCTTACTATAAAAGAGTACAGTACCGTTTAGGAGTTAGTTATACCAATGGTTACCTCGATCTTAAAAATACCAACATTGCTAATTATTCAATTACGGCAGGTCTTGGATTGCCTGTAGGTTTAGGTCGTGCAGAAGACCGTTCGGTTGTAAACCTTACTGCCCAATACGGAAAACTGGGAACGCTTAGCAATAATTTATTGCAGGAAGAATATGTAAGAATCATTGTCGGTTTTACATTTAATAACCGTTGGTTCAGGAAATTTAAATACGATTAATTCATTTAGCTGCCATGCGTTTACTTAAATATACCCGTATCCTGTTTGGCATAATATCCCTTATAATAGGTGTTTCTTCCTGCGAAACCAATCGCGATGAAATAATGGCAATAGGGCCGAAAAAAATTATGCCTTCACAAACCGGTAAAGACATTACCATGCTCTATACCGATTCGGCCATGCTTAAAGTAAGGCTCGAAGCACCGCAAATGCTCATGTATGATAAAGGGATTAAAGAACCCATGACAATCATGCCAAAGGGTTTACGGGTAGTTTTCTTAGATAATAAAGGAAAGGAAACCACCACGCTAAAAGCAAACTACGGTATAAATTATGAAACCAGCAGGCGCATGGAAGCCAGATACAATGTAGAAGTTGTAAATGCGAATGGCGAAAAACTCAATACTGAACATTTGGTGTGGGACGAAAATACCAGGCAAATAACCTCAGATGCCTTTGTGAAAATAACAACTGCCAAAGAGATCATTATGGGAAAAGGTTTGAAATCGAATCAGGATTTTACACAATACGAAATTTTAGAAATTACAGGAACGTTAAGGGTTGAAGACAACCAAATGTAGCATGGATAATAGAAAAGTTTTTAAATCACTCGAAATACTATGGCTAGTAGGAGCTATTATTGGTGCAGGTATCGCCGTTTACTTTTTAATTACAAAAGATTCTGACAGTGCTTTATTTTTTGTTGGTTTCTTTGTTATTGCTTCTATTCAGTATTTGCTGCGCCGCTACCAACGTAAAAATCAGGAGAAACGAAAAGAGATGTCTCAGCAAAGATGATGCAAACCCTTGCAGTAATAGGAGGCGGTGTAAGCGGGACATTTGTTGTTTTAAATTGTTTAAAACAGGCACACACTGCATTGGAAATTATTTGGTTTGATGGTGCTGGTCTTTTTTGTAAAGGACTCGCTTATTCTACCGAAGAAGAGGTGCACCTGCTAAATGTAAGAGCATCCAATATGTCGGTATTTGCCGATGAACCGGCACATTTTTTAAACTGGCTCCAGGCAAATAACCATCCTTTTACAGGGAATCATTTTGTTCCGCGAAAGTTGTATGGCGCTTATGTTCTGGATACATTTCATCAGATGAAAGATAAAAACCCTTTTGTTAAGATCATTCAAAAGACAGAAGAAGTAATAGCTGTATCATTTCAGGAAAACCATTATACACTTAGTGCAAAAGAGACTTACACGGTTAATACAGTTGTACTGGCAGTAGGGAATTTTTTGCCGGCGCATCCGCGTTCTGCCGCCGATGCTTTTACCAAATCCAAAAACTATTTTCAAAATGCTTTTGCCGGAGAGGCTATGTCAAAGATATGCACTCTGGAAAGTGTTACCATTTTTGGCGCCGGGCTTACCATGATAGATGTGGTATTGGCCTTAAAACACCGCAATTATAAAGGGCACATTACTATTATTTCGCCTCATGGTTATTTACCGCAACCACACCATAGTAATTTGCAGGCTACCGAAAGTTTTATTGATCCTAAAGCGTCCTATACTTTAATGGAAGTATTCAGGCTTGTGAACCGGCAGTTGAAGAAAGCAAAGCGGGAAAACGCAAATCCACATAATGTGATTGATGCTTTAAGGCCTTATATCCAGACACTTTGGTTAAATTTTTCGATTGAAGATAAACAACAGTTTTTAAGGCATTTGAGGCATAAATGGGGAGTTGCCCGCCATAGAGCACCTTTGGAGAGTATAAACGTGATAAACGAATTGATGCTTAACAGTCAGCTCACGGTATTAAAAGGAAGAATTTCGAATATAGAGGAAGGGGCGGATGGCTTTGAAATCGTGTATGCCGATAGAACTTCAAAAAGCAATACACTAAGTACCCGGGCAATTGTGAATTGTACCGGTCCCGAATCTGATTTTCATAAAATAGAGTCCGGACTTATTAAACACTTGATTAGTAGTGGTTTAATAGAAGGCCATGAACTCCATTATGGTATAAAAGCATCTAAAACAGGTCAAATAGCGAAGAATTTATTTACCATTGGGCCGCCTTTAAAAGGGGTTTTGTGGGAAAGTACCGCTGTACCCGAGATCAGGGTTCAGGCGGCCGAAATTACCGCGAAAATTATTTTCGATTAATTTTCCGTTATTCAGCAATAATTTTATCTTTGCATTCCTTAAATTTATAACAAAAATGAGTGTTTTAGAAAAAATTCGTAGTAAAACCGGACTCCTGGTTGGAATTATTGGTTTAGCCCTGGTTATTTTTATTTTAGAAAGTTTATTAGGCTCCGGTAGCGTGCTTTTTGCAAATAATGATACGTTAGTTGGAGAGATAGCCGGCGACAAAATTGATTATGCTGCGTTCAGTTCAAAAGTGAATGAGCAGATCATGCAAATTCAACAATCAAACCCTCAGGCGCAAATCGACGATAAAACGAAAGAACAAATCATTAATCAGGTTTGGCAGGAAATGATTAACGAGCGCGTTAATAAAAAACAATTTAAAAAATTAGGGATCACTGTATCTGCTGATGAATTATATGACTTAATGTTGGTACACCCTCATCAATATGTTCTTCAACAATTAACGGATCCTAACACCGGAAAAATTATTGAAGGTTTTGCCCGTCCTGATGGTACATTGGATGTTGTAAAATTAGGCCAGTGGGTATCGCAAATGAATGCTGATCAGGCAAGATTCTGGAAACAACTGGAAACTTCTATTTCAGATCTACGTACGGCTGAAAAATACAATTCATTGATTAAAAAAGGAATGTACGTTACAACAGCAGAAGCTAAAAATGCATTTATTGCTCAAACCAAACAGGTTAATGCAAACTTCGTTATGAAACGTTATGTAAACGTATCAGACTCTACAATTAAAGTAAGCGAAGAAGATATCAATAACTACTACAACAAACACAAAACAGATTATAAAGTAGGTCAAACAACCCGCAAAATTGAATACGTATCATACGATGTTCTGCCTTCTAAAGCAGATTATGAAGCGATACAAAAAGATGCAATGCGTGTGGTTGATGAGTTTAAAGCTAAAACAGCTAAAGAAGATTCTTCTTACATTTCACAGGAAACTGAAGGTGGACAGGTAATGATTTCCAACTATTCTAAAAAGAATATGATCATTGCTGATTCTACTGTATTTACAGCCGCAAAAGGAACTGTTTTTGGGCCATATACAGAAGGTACTTTTATTAAAGTATATAAATTAACCAACATAAAATCAATGGCAGATTCGGCAAAAGTACGCCACATCCTTATTGGTTTACAAAGCCCTAAAACACAACAACAACGTAGTTTGCCACAGGCAAAACGTATTGCAGACAGTTTATTGACGTTGATTAAAGAGAAAAAAGTAACATTTGATACTTTGGTAAAAACAATGTCTGATGACTTAGGTTCTATTGATAAAGGTGGCGATTACGGCTGGTTCGATGAGAACAAAGGCTTTGTAGAACCATTTAAAAATGCAGGTTTAGAAGGAACAGTAGGTAATATTACAGTAGTGCCTACACAATTTGGTTTCCATATTATTGAAGTATTAAATGTTTCTAAAACACGTCATAACTCTTATACTGTTGCTCAGATCACAAAATTAATTGCTCCAAGCTCTGAAACAAACCAGGAGTATTATAAAATGGCAACTGATTTCGCCGGTAAAAACCAAACGACTGAAACATTTAACAAAAGCGTTGAAACTGAAAAGTTGAACAAACGTATTGCTGATGAAATAAAAGAAAGCGATAAAAATTTACCGGGACTTGATGGTGCAAAAGACCTTGTACGTTGGGTATATAAATCTAAAAAAGGAGATGTATCACAAGTATTTGAATTTAAAGACAGATACATTATTGCAAACTTAGTTGGTATTAAAGAAAAAGGTATTGCTCCTTTAGATGAAGTAAAAGACGATGTTACTAAAAAAGCAATCCGTGATAAAAAAGCAGAACAATTCATCGCTGAGTTTACAAGCAAAGCAGGATCTGCAAAAACGGTAGATGAGATTGCTAATAAATTGAACTTAATTCCTGAAGTGGCTGATAATTTAACGTTTGCAGCATACAATGTTGCAGCTATTGGAAGAGAAGATGCATTAATAGGAACTGCTACAGCAATGAAAGCAGGCTCCATCAGCAAACCTATTAAAGGTGATAATGGTGTTTTTGTAG
The DNA here is from genome assembly GCA_040389965.1 of Bacteroidota bacterium. GTDB lineage: Bacteria > Bacteroidota > Bacteroidia > B-17B0 > Aurantibacillaceae > UBA4416. The sequence continues at coordinate 1,903 of JAZJZF010000034.1, read as the reverse complement.
TAAGTGTTAGTACTATAAACGAAGGCGCTTTACCAAAAGATTTTAAAGGCAAACAAAAAGAAATGGAACAGTCATCAGGTGGCCGTGTGGATTATGAATTATATGATGCTTTAAGAGAAAAAGCTAATATCGAAGATCACAGAGGTAAATTTGATTTCTAAGAAGTTAAACAGCTAATAAAAAAGCCCTTTGCCATTTGGTAGAGGGCTTTTTATTTTTGGCTAAGCCAGTTTTTAAAGATCTCTTCCCCATAGTGTGATAAAATAGATTCGGGATGAAACTGAACGCCGCAAACGGCATCTTCTGTGTGTTTAAGGGCCATTATATTCCCTGAAGTATCAACAGCGGTTATTTCCAGTTGAGCAGGAAGGTTAATGGTGTTAACCACCCAGGAATGATAGCGGCCTACTAAAAATTCTTTAGGGCAATTATGAAAGATTTCTTTTTGATTTGTAATAATAGGTGTGGCTTGCCCATGACAAACATTTTCAAGGTTTTTTAGGGTGGCTCCGTAATATTCGCCAATGGCTTGCATACCAAGGCATACACCAAAAATAGATTTGCTTGTATGGTAGCTTTCAATTAATTGAGGCATAATGCCGGCGTCTTTTGGTAAGCCCGGGCCGGGAGACAGAACAATTTTATCGTAGGCTGCAATTTGGGCTAATGAAATTTTATCGTTCCGGAAAACATCAACTGTCGCATCAGAAACTTTTTCAATCAGATGCACTAAATTATATGTAAAGCTGTCGTAGTTATCCAGAACTAAAATCTTCATATGCAGTAAAGTATTCGGAGTCAAATATATTAAGTTTAATTATAGTTTTCCTTACATTAGCAATTATTCAATGAGCTAAACGCATATGGGGTTTAATGAACTACTGGCCGATTATGGTTTTTTTACGATGGCGCTTATCGTAGTTTTTGCATTTATTGCGGGGTTCATTGATGCTATTGTGGGAGGCGGAGGCTTAATACAATTGCCTGTATTGCTGATCTTATTTCCGAATACGGCTTTACCCTTTTTGTTTGGAACCAATAAAATTGCTGCTTTGGCAGGAACCAGTATTGCTACCTACAAATATGCGAGGCAAATTAAATTTGATTTCAGGTTATTACTGACTATTGCTACCTGTTGTTTTGTGTCTTCCTTTTTTGGT
>JAZJZF010000034.1:0-733 GCA_040389965.1 Bacteroidota bacterium | reverse complement strand
CTAAACTTATCAGCCACATTAATAGCAGTTCGCTTAAGCCTGTCATATTGGTCATTCTTATTGTAATAGCAGTGTATACTTTTTTTAAAAAAAGCTTAGGCTCTGCTGAAACTAAAAACCTGTCCTTTAATAAACAACTGCTTTACGGAAGTTTAATTGGTTTGGTGGTTGGCTTTTATGATGGCTTCTTTGGGCCCGGTACCGGTAGTTTTTTTGTATTGGGTTTTGTAGTTATTCTTGGTTTTGATTTTTTAAAAGCGTCGGCTTATGCAAAAGTGGTAAACTGTATCACTAATATTTCGGCCTTAATTGTTTTTATTAAAGAAGGCTATTACATTTTGCCCCTGGCTATTTTAATGGCTTTGTTTAACATAGCAGGTAGTTACATTGGCAGCCATTTGGCGCTAAAAAAAGGAAATGAATTTGTGCGCGTTATTTTTTTAGTAATCGTTACTATTATGATCTGTAAGTTCGGGTACGATGTACTTTTCGGCTGATATTTTGCATTGCTACAATCTATGGCAATGAGCCATTACAAAATGTTTTAATTTCGTTTTATAATATTAAGATGAAGAAAGCGGAATTTTTAGAGGTTCATGATGAAGTGATTATGAACAAGATCTATATGATCAGAAACCAAAAAGTAATGTTAGACAGAGATCTGGCAGAATTGTATGGAGTAGAGACTAAGGTATTGAAACAATCTGTTAAACGAAATATAAGCCGTTTTTCC
>JAZJZF010000033.1:0-52995 GCA_040389965.1 Bacteroidota bacterium | reverse complement strand
ATGCTGTCATTAATATACTGGGACTTTCTGTAGCTTTTATTTGCAGCCTGTTTTTATTTTTGAATGCGTCATTCGAGCTTTCGTACGATAATTTTCATAAAAACAAAGAACGGATTTTTAAACCCTATCATTATCTCACAGGACCCGAAGGAGAAGAATTAAGTACGAGTATGGGTTATCCGGTGGCTCCAACCATTAAAGCGGAAATCCCGGAAATAGAGGCATCTACCAGGTGTATGTGGTCGGGTGGAGAAATACAATACAAAGGAAAGTTAATGAATTTTCAACTCAACCTGGTAGATAATGATTTTTTCAAAGTATTTACATTCCCTATCATTAAAGGTAATTCTGTTAACCCACTGGCAGATATAGGCAACGTGGTGATTTCTGAATCTGTAGCGAAGCGTGTGTTTAATAATGAAGAGCCTGTTGGGAAAATCATAAAACTGAAAGTAATGGGAGAATGGAAAGACCTTGTGGTATCTTCTGTAGCTGCAGACTCTCCCAAAAACTCATCGGTTACGTTTAATATTCTCGCACGCCCCGAATTAAATCCGGATTTTGAAAACCAGAAAAATAACTGGACCAATCAGCACCACGAGGTATTTATAAAGATTGCGCCCGGAGCCACACAACAACAGGTTGAACAAAAATTACAATACGTGATAAATAAATATAACCCCGGAGATACTACTTTCCTGAAAAACAAAGGCTATAAGCCGGATGCCAATGGCGCTTACTCTTCCACCAGACTTTTGCCGCTTTCAGAAAATCATTTTAATGAATCTATTGGATCAGGAAGTAACGTAGTGAGCAGATCATATATTTATACCTTATTATTGATCAGTTTTTTTATCCTGGCTATTGCTTGTTTTAATTTTATTAATCTGAACATTGCCCAGTCGTTTACACGCGTAAAAGAAGTGGGAGTGCGAAAATACCTGGGCGCAGGACGTAAGCAAATATTTATACAGGTATGGGGAGAAAGTCTTTTAGTATGCCTGGTTGCATTGATCATTGGCGTATTATGTTCGTTGGCTTTATTCACCTGGTTTAATCAAACCTTTAATTCAAAACTGAGCCTGACTTTTTTTATAAAGCCTTCTACCATTATAGCCATTATTTCAGGAACACTTTTGGTTTCTTTTATAGCAGGTGGTTATCCGGCATTTGTTATTTCAAAACTGAATACAATCAGCGTATTGAAAGGAAGTATTACTTTAAAAAAACCCGGAATCTTCCGGAACTCTCTCATTATCCTGCAATTTAGCATGGCCTGTCTGTTGATGGGCTGTACCATTATTGCCTATAAACAATTTGAATTTATGCGAACCATGCCTCTGGGGTTTAATAAAGAATCTATCATTACTATTCCTTTATACAATCGCTCTAACGGGCGTAACGTGGTCAATCAGCTTCGAATGCAATTGGCATCACAATCTTCTATCGTTTCTATTAGTGGCAGTAATATTAATGTAGGGCTTGGTAAAGATGGCAGTATTTCCAAGCGCGCCAGCAGCTTCTCTCATGGGGATAAAAGTATCTACACAAATATGCTCACCGTAGATTATGATTTTTTAAATACCCTTGGTATTAAGTTGTTGAAAGGTCGTGACTTTAGTAAAGCATTCAGTACAGACACTGTTTCGGCTGTATTGGTTACAGAGAGTATGGCTAGTCAGTTTGGTGTAACAGATCCTATAGGAATTACTTTCTCTATGGATAGTACGATGCCCCCTTCAACGATCATTGGAGTAATCCCCGATTTTCATTTATACTCCGTACACGAAAAAACGGAGCCGTTAACCTTAGATATCTCAAGAAATATGGGCGTAAGCTACGTATTTATAAAAACAAATAGTAAGAACCCCATGCAGGTAATGGATATGATCAAAAGGATGTACAAAGACCTTGAGCCCGGGCGTGAGTTCCGGGGAACATTTATGGATGAGAATACAGAGCGCTGGTATAGTAAAGAAAAAAGTCTTTCGATGCTGTTAGGCATCTCTTCCGGCATTGCGATCGTATTGTCCTGTCTTGGCTTGTTCGCTCTTGCCCTATTAATGATTCAGCAGCGCATTAAAGAAGTAGGTGTTCGTAAAGTATTGGGAGCTTCGGTATTTAATATTAACCTGTTGCTGGCTAAAGATTTTCTAAGACTGGTTATTATTGCTATTGTGATTGCTACTCCGCTTGCCTGGTGGTTGATGAATAAATGGCTGTATAATTTCCCGTACCATACTACCATTAGCTGGTTCACCTTTTTTATGGTAGGAGTTATCGCTATCGTTATTGCCGTATTAACCATTAGTTTTCACACTATTAAAGCCGCTATGAGTAATCCGGTAAAAAGTTTAAGAACAGAATAAATATAAAACCGATGATAGCATTAAACAACATTTATAAATACATTAATCAGGCTGGGAGCCGTATTTTTCTTTTGAGAGATATTAATCTTACCATTAATGAAGGGGAGTTTGTCTCCATTATGGGCCCCTCAGGCTCAGGAAAATCAACCCTGTTAAACCTTATTGGCATGCTGGACGAATTTGATGAAGGAGAATATAACTTTTTAGGTCAGCATATAAAGAACCTGAAAGAAAGACAACGCGCAGAAATCTATAAAGAACATATTGGATTTGTATTTCAGGCCTATCATTTAATTGATGAACTAACCGTGTACGAAAACATTGAAACGCCACTGCTGTATAAAAATTATAAATCGTCAGAACGGAAAGCAATGGTCTCAGATCTGCTCGATAAGTTTAATATCGTTGCCAAAAAAGATTTATTTCCTAATCAGCTTTCCGGCGGTCAACAGCAGTTGGTGGGCATTGCAAGAGCACTCATTTCAAAGCCTAAATTATTGCTGGCCGATGAGCCAACCGGAAATTTAAATTCCAAACAAGGCGAAGAGATTATGGAGCTATTTCAGAAATTAAATAAAGAGGAAGGTGTAACAATTATTCAGGTAACACACTCCGAGAAAAATGCGGAATACGGATCAAAGATTATTCATTTACTGGATGGAAGAGTTGAAAACTAGAATAAAAGGATTGTGGCTTATACTACTTCTGTGTCTGACATTTACTATTCAGGCGCAGGATTCAACAAGCTATACACTGCAGAAATGTATTGATATTGCCCTGCAAAATAATCAGGCAGTAACTATAGCCGGTTTACAGGTGCAAAGCAGCAGTTCAACATTGCAGCAGGCAAGGGCATCGGCTTTACCTTATGTATCGGGCTACGCCAATCAGGGCATCAGTACAGGAAAAAGCATTAATCCGTACACCAATGCGTTTATTAACCAGGAGGTAAACACCGGCCAGTATGGGCTTAATGCCGGATTGACTTTGTTTAATGGATTTAATACCATTAACACAATGCAGCAAAGTGCCTTTAATCATAAGGCCAATAAAATGGATTATGAACAGGTTAAAATTGATATTAGTATACAGGTAACCTTAGCATATCTGCTCATATTAAGTAATGAAGAATTGGTCAATCAGGCAAACTCACAAATGGCAACAACTCAGGTACAGCTCGACAGGCTAAAGGTGCTTCAACAAAACAATGCTGTATCTCCTTCCGTATTATATGATACCAGGGGGCAACTGGCAAATGATAAATTGAATTTAATTAATACAAAAGCAGCATTAGTAACAGCAAAACTTAGCCTGGCTCAACTATTAAATCTTAGTTTTTCGTCAACTACCAAATTTGAAAAAATCGCAACGGATCTTGAAATAGCACAACCGCTTATGAAAGAAGAACTCTATAGCAATATTCAGAATACAATTCCCGGAGTAGAATCGTCGAATTATAGAAAAATAAGTGCATTAAAAGGACTACATGCGGCAAGAGGAGCAATGCTTCCAACACTTACATTAAATGGCAGTTTAGCTTCCAACTATTCAAGCGCTGCATTATTGCAAAGAGTAAGTCGCGTATACAACGTTGCTTCTAATGACTATGTGTATGTGGGAGGAAATCCGTCGCCTGTATATGCCACACAGTATGAGTATCAAAACGAAAAAATTGCTTTTAATAATCAGATAAAAAACAACTTCAATACATACATTGGCCTGAGCCTTCAGGTGCCTTTATTTAATGCATTAAAAAATAAAACACAGGCCGATCTGGCAAAAATTAAATACAAACAGTTTGATGTACAACAAAAAAGCACCGGGATCCGCTATAAAACAGTCATAGAACAAACGGGTAATGATCTGGCTAATGCCTTTGAACGTTATACTATTATTAAAGAACAGGTGGGCGATTATGGAGAGTCGTTTAGAATTGCCACAGCTAAATTTGAAAAAGGAGCTATTACAAGCTTTGAATATATAAGCTCTAAAACCAATTATGAAAAAGCGAAAGCAAACTTAATCAGTTCGCAATACGATTATATTTTAAGGCAAAAAATACTGGACTTTTATGCAAAAGTACTTTAGTAGCAGCTGTAAAAATTGTAAAGGTACTCGTATACATTAAACCGGGCAGAATTTTGACCTACTGTTTTCTGGTAGTTTTTTTAGGAGGACTCTTTTTCGCTTTTGTAGTGGGCTTCTTAGGCACTTTGGCTCCCGCTTCCCTGGCCTCCGACAGGCCAATAGCAATGGCTTGTTTTCGGCTGGTTACCTTTTTCCCTGAACTGCTTTTCAAGGTGCCGTGTTTTCTTTCGTGCATGGTTTTTTCAACCTTTTCCTGTGCCAGTTTAGAATATTTTGCCATGATTCCTGTTTTACCGAAATTTAATTCATGAGATTCAGAAAATATTGCTGCACTTTTACAGGCTCAATACCTACGGTTTGAATCGCAATTTGAAGCTGCTCTTTTGTACAATTAAACTTTTTGCACCAGTAGATAACCTCCCAGGACTCATTCATATTTATCATGTAGGCATTTTCTGGCTGATTTTTAAAAGGATTTTTTGCCATTTTCAGTTGATTTATAAAGTGTATAATTTTTTGGAATTAAACTCCATGCCTGCCTGTTTTGAGACCATAGAATGCCAAAATGTGTAAAAAATTTCCTGTATTGGGTAAACTAATGAGTTACCAAAAGCATATACGATAGAATAATATAAATGGATCAATGGCTGCTGGTTGTGGCAATCCATGGCTAAAAACCATTAAAAAACCCCTGCCGGAAAATATCGCGACAGGGGTTTTTAATAGCAAAGGATTAAAGCTTATTTTTCCAGGATTTGCTTTAAATTTTGAAGTGTTTTATCAAGGTCTTTGCCTAGTACTTTCTCTAAATTCAGAAGCATATGGGCGAGCTTCATACCATAGTTTTTGTTGCCTGTAAATACCGACGTTACTTTTGTTTGATTTAGGCCTGTCGTTTCGGTGGTCATGTACGTTTCGGAAACGCCTTTAAAAGGCTTTTCAAACCGCACTTCCAAAACAATTTTGTTATTTGGGTCGATCTGTTTTATTTCCTGTTCGCCTTTTCCGGCTTGCTTATTTTGACTGTCCCAGGCATAAATAAAACCGGTCTCACCATCAACACCAGTAAATGTTGTTTTCTGACCGGGATCAGTCATCACCCATTTATTATAATGATCCATATTCTTAATATGCCTTATATAATCAAACACCTCTTCTTTGGATTTATTAATAGTAATGTTGCGCGAAATAACATATGCATTACTTTGAAACAGGGCTAAAACAAAAGGTATTGCCAGTATGCAAACAATGATGATAATAGTAGTCATGATATTTTTTGGGTTTAAGAATGTAAATTATTTCTGTACAAAATTCGGATCCATCCAGAAAATTTCCCATATATGACCATCAGGATCCTCAAAGCTTCTGGTAAACATAAAGCCATGGTCCTGCGCATCGTTAGGTTCCTTGCCGCCTGCAGCTATTGCTTTATCTACCAGTTCATTTACTTTTTCTTTATTGTCGGTTGAAAGAGCAATTAAAACTTCGGTTGTTTTTTTAGCGTCGGCAATTTCTTTTTTAGTGAAATCTTTGAACTTTGCTTTTGTGAGCAGCATAGCATAAATAGTGTCACTAATGATCATGCAGGTGGCATGCTCATCGGTAAACTGTGCATTAAAGGTATAACCAAGTTTGGTAAAAAATTCAATGGATTTATTTAAATCCTGTACGGGTAAATTAACGAAAATGTTTGTTGCCATAATTTTATTTTTTAGGGTTTAATAGGATGAGACAAAGCTATAAAAATCATACAACAGGTATGCTGGGTGAAAATGTCAATAGAGGGTGTAATTACGACATTCTTAAACGGCCCCTGTTTTAGCCATATAAAATAAGATTTAAACGTATCTTTTTTAAAACTTTGGTATTATACTAACACAAATCTGTTTAAAACATCGCTTATGATTTAATTTACTCGCTTCTTTCTCAAGTAACTTCGTATAATTAAAAAATAAGCCCATATGTTATCATTTATTCTTCAATCTACAAACACTGTAGCTGCTGCGTTAGTAGATACAGGAGCTGTACAGCCTGCAGTAACAGGCATACAAACAGTTGCAGAACAGCTCCCGCCTAACGAAATTCCCTTATTTGATATCGTCATGAAAGGCAAGGTCATCATCATTCCTTTGATGATTTTATTGCTGATGTGTATATATGTAATGGTTGAACGCCTTTTGGTGCTATCTAAAGCAGCCAGAAAAAACGTCACCTTATTGCCAAACATTAAGGAAATGATCAATAAAGGCAGTATCGACAGCGCTCGTAATTTATGTAAAACAGTAAATACACCGGAGTCAATCATGCTGGAGCAGGGCATTTCACGGATTGGCCAAAGCATGACAGAAATCAGGGAAGCCATGGATAAAGCAGGTTCTGTAGAATTATCAGGCTTAGAAAAAAACATGAGCGTATTAAATATTACAGGGCGTATTGCTCCCATGTTTGGTTTTATCGGAACTATTATCGGGGTTATTAAAATCTTTTATGACATCTCTACTTCAAATACGGTTGAAATTGGTGTTATTTCTTCAGGTCTTTACCAAAAAATGGTTTCATCCTGCGGAGGGTTAATAGTAGGTGTTATCGCCTTTGTTGGTTACCATTGGCTTACGGCACGTATCGATAGATTGGCGCATCGCATGGAAGAAACACAAATTGCGTTTTTAGATATCTTAAACGAACCAACCAAATAGATATGAATTATGAGTTTTACAACTCATCTCTTATCACTCATCACTTATAACTATTAAAATGGGACTACGTAAAAAAGCACATAGGGAAGCAGAAGTAAGTACAGAATCATTAAATGATATTATGTTCTTTTTACTGCTTTTCTTTCTGATCTTATCAACGATGGTAAGCCCTAATGCCATTAAGGTAAACCTGCCAAGCTCAAAACCAAATACACCGGTCGAAAATAAAAAACACCCTATCCATCTCGATGTTTCTAACCAGGGAAATTATTTTGTGGAGGGAAAACCGGTTGATTTCTCTGTACTGGAATCTACTTTGATTGCACAAATAAACGGTAATCCTGAACCAGTAGTTGTATTACAGATGGATAAAGACCTTACGATACAGGATGCAGTAGATGTAATGATCATTGTAGATAAACTGAAATGTAAAATGATATGGGCTACCAAGCCATCAAACGGTAAATAATATGGTCTTATCACAAACCGAAGAAAATAAAAACAGAATCATCTCTTTAACAATCTCTATCGGAGTAATTGTGTTGCTGTTTTTATTTTTTATTTTTTATATCATTATCACACCAAATCCTGCTTTCCCTGTTTCAGAAGGCGGTGGCGGCGGTATGGAATTTAATATCGGGAGTATGATTGAGGGAAGCGGTAATATTGATCCTAATGTAGGAGTTGGCGATGCTCCGAAAGTAGTGGAAAGCACAGAGGTAACACCAACCCCTCAAAGCAATTCGGAAGATTTTGTAACCTCTGATAATGGAGAGGATGCCGAAATTAAAAAGAACGAAAACAACATAAAAGAACAAACGGTTGTAATCCCTGTAAAGCCTGTGGAAAAAACGATGGCGGAAAAAATCAGGGAAGCAGCCATCAAAAATCAGGGTAAAAATGGTGGCGGGGATGGAGAAAGCAATCATGCCGGCAACGAAGGCAAACCCGATGGAAAACCTAATACGGATGGAAAAGGCGGAACCGGTGGTGGCCCTGATGATGGCGATGGCAAAAAACCGGGACCGGGTAAAGGAGATGGAAATCCGGGTTACGGATTTAGCTTATTAGGAAGAAAAATAATGGTGCCCCCTCCTATTAGCAAAGATACCAAAGAAGAAGGAACGGTAGTAGTGGAAATAACCGTAGATAAAAACGGAAATGTAATTAAAGCAGATGCTGTAGGACGTGGAACAAATACCAATAGCCCTATTTTAAAAGCCAAAGCACGTCAGGCAGCAAAAGATACCAAGTTTAATGTAAGTGGTGAGTTCGAAGAACAAAAAGGAACAATAACCATTGTATTTAAATTTTAAAGAATGTATTTGTAAAAATGATGGCCTTGTATCTGTGTCTTTCATTTCACAACTAACTGATGACATATAAGCAAACATTAGAATACTTATTTGCAAAGCTGCCAATGTACCAGCGTGTAGGCGCAGCAGCTTACAAAGCCGACCTCAATAATACCATTGCCATTTGCAATGCTCTTGGTAATCCCGAAAAAAAATTAAAATGTATTCACATTGCCGGTACTAACGGTAAAGGATCTTCCTCTCATATGCTTGCTGCTATTTTACAGCAGGCCGGTTATAAAACAGGTTTATATACATCGCCACACCTGATCGATTTCAGAGAACGTATAAAAATAAACGGGAAACAAATTCCGCAGACAGAAGTTGTAAAATTTGTTGAGGCCAATAAAAACACATTCGAAAAAATTGAACCTTCTTTTTTTGAATGGACGGTAGGCCTGGCATTCGACTATTTTGTAAAAGAAGAAGTTGATATAGCCGTTATTGAAGTGGGCCTTGGCGGCAGGCTCGACTCTACCAATGTTATAAATCCGGTTGCCTGCTTAATTACCAATATCAGCATGGATCACATGAACTTATTGGGAGATACCTTACCTAAAATAGCGGCAGAGAAAGCAGGAATTATAAAAGCCCGTGTTCCCGTTGTGATCAGTCAAACACAGTTAGAAGTAATAGCTGTATTTAACGATAAAGCCAGGGAATTGAAAGCACCCATCGAGTTTGCAGATAAAAACTTTAAAATAACAGCTTTCGAATATGTGAAACCCTATTTGAAAGTGACAGTACTTCATAAAAAAATAAACCTCCTCACACATTACGAGCTTGACCTTCAGGGAAGCTATCAATTAAAAAATCTTCCCGGTGTTTTAAATATGGTAGATATCTTAAAACAAAAAGGGTTTATGATAGAGGATAAAGAAGTAGCATCTGCATTAAAACAGGTTCAAAAAACAACGGGCCTTCATGGACGTTGGCAAACCTTATCCGAAAAGCCTTTGGTAATAGCCGATACAGGACATAATGAGGAAGGGATTAAAGAAGTTCTTGAAAATTTAAAACGTTACACATATACCAAACTGCATTTTGTTTTAGGAGTCGTAAACGATAAAGACATTTCAAAGATCCTTAAAATGCTCCCAAAAGATGCAACGTATTATTTCTGTAAAGCATCTATACCACGCGCACTCGATGAAAACGAATTAAGTATCCTTGCAAAAAAAGCAGGCTTATCAGGCTCTGTATTTAAAACGGTACCCGAAGCTTTGGCAAAAGCTAAAAAACAGGCAAAAGCCAAAGACCTTATTTTTGTTGGTGGGAGCACCTTTACCGTAGCCGATGTTATTCAATGATGTGACCATCATTAAATAAATATGCCCGCTTCATGAGCAGGCATACTTACTATCTAAACTTAAAAACTAAACTTGAATTAATGGCCAACGATGTCGGTTTTCATTGGTAATAAAATAGCAGCCAAATCGCCTTGCTCTTTAGCCGGTACATTATAAAAGGTCATTGCTTTTACTAATTGATTCACTAAAGTATCAAACTCAGGTCCGGTAATATTCATACCTGTATGAGCCTGTAACATCGTTACACCCTTATACTGGCAAGGTCCGCCGCTTCCTGCGCAAATCTGATCGATGAGGTTAAAACGGAATACTCTTAAACGGTTAGCATCTGAAGCGGTAGCAGAAAAACGCGGACCGATAAAACTATTGGTAGCACAGTTATTAATAAATTTATCCGTTACCAAAGTAATAGCCGATACACCACCAAGGCGTGTATACAAAGTTGGAGGCCCCGGATCGGGTGTTTTGTCAACGTATACTGTTTCAGTAACCGTTTCGGTTTTCTTTTTACAAGCAGTTGTAAATAATGCAGCAACTATACCTGTAGCAGCTAACATAAGCGTGATTTTTTTCATAGGATTTATTTTTTATTGGTTATTATTTAAGATCTGAAACAAAGCGCTTCTTTAAGGCCAAGCATAAAGTACCTGATACCACCAACCGGGCAGCCTCCCTTTTGTATCGGAAGTATTTTTTCGGAAACGGCATAGCCTAAGGTATTTTTAAGTTTGCTTTGTAATTCGCCGGGGGTTAATTTGGAGGTGTAAAAAATAACTCCGGCAATTTTAGTAGCGCCGTTTACAGAACAACTCGAAACGCCATCTATCACACTTATTCTTTTTTCAAGCAATAAAGGATTTAATGCCGAAGCGTTAGAGAGATCATACGTTATAAATTGTGTGTTGCCTACCAGTTTCTCTGTATAGGTTCTTGCGTTCCAGTTTGCCCATACGAGTAAACTTAAAAAACCTGTTCCTAAAACTATTAGGATAGCTTTTCCGGATTTTATGAGTAATGACTTTTTCATGACAAATGATTTAAAGTAAATACGGCACAATTAGAAGCGCGGATTTTTTCTATCTGTTAAATCGTGGATTTAGAACTCAACGCATTAAGAACCAGTTAGTTTTATTTTTGAAGAAGGAACTACAAATACAATAATATGAGTTATGAGACACTGTTTTATAACGACAAAACCGCTCTTTAATCTTTTAAAACCAAATTCCCGCTTTTTTTTATGAGAATTATGGGCTAATTTCGCCAAAACACTACACTATAAAAAAAGTTACCTATACTCAGGAAGAACTGATAGCCCTTATCAGAGAGAAGAACCAGAAAGCGTTCTCTTATTTGTATGATAACTACTCAAAAGCACTGTTTGGTATTATCAGCAATATCACCAACGACGCCGAAGAAGCTGAAGATGTTTTGCAAAACGTATTTGTTAAGATCTGGAATAATTTTGCTTCTTACGATGAACAAAAAGGTAGGCTTTATACCTGGATGCTTAATATAGCGCGTAACATGGCTATTGACAGCACAAGATCTAAACACGAAAAAGTTAAAAATAAAATCCAGGAAGCAACCGATTCCGTATATCATAAAAATAATTTGTTTACAGAAAATAATGCCCACGAAAATATAGGCCTGCAAACAATTATTAATAATTTAAAAGACGATCAGAAACAAATAATTGATCTGGCATATTTTCAGGGATATACGCAGGAGGAAATTTCGCAAAAGCTGAAATTGCCTTTAGGAACCGTAAAAACAAAAGTTAGGCAGGCAATTATTACATTAAGAGAATTAACTAAAAACGAAATGTTGCAGTGAATGTAGAACAGATCATATCCTCAGGTTTATTAGAGAGCTATGTGTTAGGCATTACCACAGATGAAGAAACACTGCTGGTGCAGGAAATGTGTGCAAAACACCCTGAACTAAACAAAGAAATTGAATCCATAGAAACGTCTTTAATTAATTATTCAAACCATAATGCGCCACCATTAAAGGCTGGTCTTAAAGACAAAATAACACAACGCCTGTCGTTTAACGAAGATGCTTCATCGCAAGCACCTGTTATTCCTATAAATACGCAACCGGCAGCTAAAACAGGCTTTTATAAAGTTGCCATAGCAGCAAGTGTATTATTATTGATTTCAAGCGGCGTTTATATATTTTCCCTACAACAAAAACTGAGCGACCTTCACAGCCAGCTGGCAGAATTAAATACTTCCAAAAGCTTTTTGGCAAATGAAATGACTGTGCAGAAAGCCTCTATGGAAAAACTCGCAACAAACTTTAATATAGTATCAGATCCCGGCATGAAAGCCATTCCTTTAAGCGGTATGAATTCCATGGTTTCCAAAACGGCGATGGTACACTGGAATCCGCAAACTCAGGAACTGTATTTTAATGCCAATGCTTTGCCGCAAAGCCCCGAATCTAAACAATATCAGCTATGGGCCATTGTAGATGGCAAGCCGGTAGATGCAGGTGTTATCGATAGAGTAGATGGAGTTGTTTTTCAAAAAATGAAATTGATTGCAGGCGCCAAAGCCTTCGCTGTTACCATTGAGAATATGGGCGGAAGCGCTAGCCCTACCATTGATACCATGTGCCTGCTGGGTAATGTTTAAATAGCAGTTTGTTAATCCGATATTTACCGCAAAAGTTTGGATTATTTAAACTATTTTATATATTTATATAAATATAATTTACTAATCACTTAATTTAAAAACTCATGAAAAAAAGATTAATTCTTACAGTTGCTATCTTAGGATTCGCAGTATCTTCAGCGTTTAGTGCAATTACAATTCGCTATTACAACAAAGACTCTAAATCAGTAACCTTTAAAGTAAAAATTGATGGAAGTACAAAAGAAGTAACTTTCGACGGTAGCAAAACATCAAGTGTAACTATTCAGGGTGGAGCTAAAGAAGCAGTAATTATTACAAGCTGTGGCGAAATTAAAATTAAAGATGGTGCAAACATCGAAATTAAAGACGGTTGCATTAAAATTAACTAAGTTCTAAAAAAAATATAGAGAGCCATTCGTTGTAAAACGAGTGGCTTTTTTAATGATGTTCCTGTTTGGAAATGTGCTCCATTAAAGATACCATACAGGATTCGATCTTTGCATAATCTGCTATTTCGTTGCTCAAATACACAAACATCACATCGAGTTTTTCGGTTTTTAAAGAATTGTACAGCGGATGCTTATTTAGGCGATACACCTCGCGCATGCGGCGCCTTATGGTATTACGTTTATTGGCGCGTTTATGTTTTTTTTTAGGAACAATAAATACAACCCGCGCCGGAAATTCACTTTCGTAAACACTGGTTTTATAAATAACTTTTACAGGAAACTGGCTTTTCGATTTCCCTCCCGAAAACAAAGCATCCAGCGCTTTTTTGCTGCATAAACGTTCAGTTTTATCAAGAGTAAAATCCATGTAGAAATCATTGAGCTTAGTGTAACTTATCCCAAAGTATCTCTAAGGCTTGGTTAAATGTATTACCTTTTATTAGCTTCTTTAATGTAAGAATCTAAAGCGCCAGACATGCTTGGATTTTTAGGATTAGGGGCATAGACATCAAGCCTGTATCCGTTTTTTAACAAAGTATTGGCAGTAGCTGCACCAAAGCAGGCGATGCGGGTATTACCTTGTACAAAGGTAGGGAAGTTATGCTTAAGAGAACGGATCCCTGCAGGAGTAAAGAAAACCAGCACATCATACTCGTTCAGATTTTTGATATCTGTTAAGTCGGCACTTACCGTGCGGTACATAATGGCTTTGGTATACTTAATATTTAAAGCATCTAAAAAATCAACGATTTGTTCTTTTTGAACATCAGCAGCAGGTAACAAAAATTTTTCTTCCCTGTTTTTTCTGATCACATCTACCAGATCCTGGATTGTTTGGTGGCCAAAGAAAATTTTACGCTTACGGTACTGAATGTATTTTTGAAGGTAATAAGCTGTAGCCTCATTAATACAAAAGTATTTCATGGATTCAGGAACAGTAACACGCATTTCGTTACACATTCTGAAATAGTGATCAACAGCCATACGGCTCGTTAAGATAACTGCTTTATGTTCTAAAATATCAATACGCTGTGCTCTGAAATCTTTTACAGGCAAGCCTTCAATTTTAATGAACTGGCGAAACGTTTCAATTAAATTATATTTATTAGCCAGGTCGTAATAAGGATTTTTATCCGTTTCAGGTTTAGGCTGAGAAATTAAAAGAGTCTTTACTTTATTTTTAGGATAATCGGAAACTTCAATAACAGGCTGAGGAGCTACCGCTACTAACTGTTTTTTTGTTTTTACACCAATCTTTACAACTTTTTCGGTACTGGTTACGGAGCCTTGTTTAGCAGTGCTTTCAGTTACAACAGCTTTTACAGGATTCTCTGCTTTTTTAGTGATTGCAGGTTTTGAGGGTTCTGCCGTTTTAGGAGTAATTTTTTTCGCAATCGGTTTCTTAGCTTTGGTAGCTGAGGCACTTGAAGTTGCTTTTTTGGTCACCTTTTTTGCTACAACCTTTTTCGCTTTACTTGCTGTACTTTTTGTCTTAACAGGTATTGCTGTTTTTTTAACTTTGACAGCAGTCTTTTTTGAAACTACTTTTGATTTTACCTTAGCAACAGCTTTCGTTGTTTTTACAACTTTAGATTTTGCAGTCGTTTTTTTAGCAGTTGCTTTAGCCACAACAGGCCGCGATACTTTTTTTACTTTAGCAGTTTTAGCTTTTGCGACAACCTTAACAGCTTTTTTTTTCTTTATAGCCATATTAAAAATTAACCAGTAAAAATTTTATCAATACTAAGAGGGGTAAGATTTCCAGAGCGCAAAGGTACAAAAAAATATAAACAATACCAACGTTTTGTTCAATTGCAGAGATAATAAAGCCTCTTACAAACCTCAAAGCGTAAAACAGGCCACACAGGATAATCGCGGGATACAGGAACCATTCTGTAGGATATTTGGAGAATTGGACACAAATAGCCAAAGGTAGGAGTATTACTCCCAGAGTTTGGCAGTAAATAAATATGTTGAAGGTATATTCATTGTTAAGTTCAACCGTGTTTGTGCTGAAACTTATAAAGTAATTTGTGAGCAGTTTTATGATATACATCATGGTTACAACCGCCACAAAAAACAGAAATTGTTTCAGAGGATAAAGGTCTTTTAAAATGAGTCCAAAATAATTGTTAGTGGTATATATGAGAAAAGAAATAACCAGTACAAAACTTACCGAAAGTAAAACAGAGGTGCTTTTGCCCAGCCTGTAATCTTCGCGGTACAATTGCTTGGATGCCTGATTGCTGTATACAGACAAAAACACCTGCAGCAATTTTTTCGGATTGGTAAAGTTTAGATAAACAAATAATGCAAACACGAAGAATAATACAACAATTGGCCAGTAATAATGTGTTCCGGCTCTGAATAAAGGTGTAATATCCGTTGCGTGCAAAGCATGGTTACTGAAAACAGAAACCACTGTATGACTTATTGAATCTGCTGGTTGCAACAGCGGCATGATAAAAAAATTAAAACAGAAATACTACTATAAAGCGAACCACCTTGAGATGTTAAATCCTAATTTGATCTGGCCCTTCATCCATGTATCCTGAGTTGTTGTAAGCATGCTGCTTTCAAGAATTGCAGGCGAATTGGAAAAATTAATATGGAATACGTGCCCACCGGTTTCAATTTCAATACCTACAGATAAGGGATTATAATAAGCATTAGGATTATCCTGTTGAAACTTAGAAAAATTATAGAAGTAATCAGCAACCAAAGCAAAACGTTTGGTGAGTTTAATACGCCCGCCAATACCCAGAGAAAACAAACCATTTTGATCTTCAGCTCCGTTTTTTGTATTGATCTGTTGTTTTATAAAATTGCGGTATACATACGTTGGCATTAACTGCAACGAAAAGCTTTTGTTAAATTTGCGGGCTATCAATAACTGGCTGCAATACTGAACACGGTGTGCTTCGTTTGTTTTTGGGCGAATGGTACCAGCATATAAATTTGCGGTACTCATAGAAGTATAGCCCAGGTTTCCATAAAAACATACCGATACCGGAACTTTATTGTCTTCGCGCTGGGTTAAAAAACGCCATTTAACAACGGCATCATTCATCTCTCTGAATTTGCTGCGGCCAATACCTACCGTAAGCTCATCGGTAATACCATAATCGAACGACATACGGATATCGGCTGCATTATCCAAACCAAAAGCGGTATGTGCGGCATCGTTTAAAGGGTTGGCAGTAGAACTATTGTAAATATTACCAAAACGGTGGGTGATTCTGAAATCGAGATTTCGTTTTTTAACAGTTTCGGTACTTTGTGAGCTGACAATTTTAGTGGTTTTGAAAGTAGCATACACTTTTTTAGGAGGCTCGTTTTTAGGTTCCTCTTTCACGAGGTCTAAAAGGTTTTCCTGAGCATAAGATGAAACAATGGCAAAAAGAGACAAGCAAAAGATAAATTTTTTTATCATGTGGTTGGGTTTATAGGCTTCAAAGATATGGAAAAGAAACGGAAACAAGAGTCTCCGTTCCAAGGGTTAAAATCGGGAATTATTTTTTAATAGTAAACGGTTCAAGAGTGCCAATGACTTTAACATCTACTTCTTCGGCAATGTTTTGAACATACATGCTTGGAACCTTGATTTTATAATCGGCCACTTTAATTTTAAAGTTAGCATTAATCATAATGTTTGTGCCCTTGATGCTTAAAGTCCCCGGTACTTCTATTTCTTTAGCAACACCATGCATATCCATGGTTCCCTTAACGGTTACTTTATATTCTCCGTCTTTAGTATAATCAATCGTTTCGCTTATTTTACCTTTAAAAGTAGCAGTGGGGTATTTTTCCGACTCTACATAGTTCTCGTTAAAATGCTCTTCCATTAAAGGTTTCGGAAATTTAAAACTCAACATCGCTACCCCAAACTGAATTTCGTTAGTAGTTGTTTTTAAAACGATGGTTGCTTTTTTGTTTGTAGCATCAATATCTTCCAAAGGAGCCTTTGAGAAAAAAGAAATAATACCTGCCTCTGCCTTATTTTTATAAAGTTGCGCATTTGCAGTCGTAAAAGTTCCGATCAGGCATAACAATGCAAGTGATTTTTTACGTATACCGTTTGAGTGAATGAGTGTGCTCATAGTTTTTAGGTTAAGGATTTTAAAGGAACAGAAAACTTCTTATATCAAAATAAAGCATTATATATGTTAATATCAAGCAACCGACAAATATTTAATAATGAGCTGGGGCAAGCCGTAATTCATTAAATCGCTTCGTTTGACCTGTATTAACACTTTGGTTTTTAAAGGTTGCTTAATGCTAATTTCATAAAATGTGCCATACAGATGCTGATGAGATAAAATGTGCTTTTTTAACGAAGTTACTTTTAGGACATCAAATTTACCGGCAAGGGTTTTAAAAGCGTCATCATTTAAGATCATTTCTTCCGTTTCCGGTTTTTCTGTTTCTATTAAATAAAACTGGTAAAGGTTTTGCCATATATCTTTTTCCACCCGTTTTTGTATATAAAGCGAATCTTTATAATTGAACAGAATATAATTTAAGTACCTGTTTTTAATTTTGATCTTTTTGTCTTTAACCGGTAGCTCCTGTACGGTATTATTTTTAAAAGCCATACAATGGTCTTGTAATATACAGGTTTCGCATTTTGGATTCTGCGGTTTGCACCATAAAGCACCAAACTCCATAATAGCACTGTTGTGCAGAGCAGCGTGTCTTTTATTCAGCAACTCATCGGCGAGTAACTGAAATTCTTTTTTGCCCTGCCCCGAATTAATAGGCGTATGTAAATCAAAAAGGCGCGACAATACTCTGTAAACGTTTCCATCGAGTACGGCGTGAGGCAAATCAAAGCCGAAAGAAGCAACCGCTGCTGCTGTATAGTCTCCAACGCCTTTTAATTCCTTAATGGTATCATAGGTTTTTGGGAATTTTCCTTTATGATGCTCCTTTATAAATTTTGCCGCTGCGTGTAAATTACGCGCCCTCGAATAATAACCAAGGCCCTGCCATAGCCTCATAACCTGGTCTTCCGGGGCATCGGCCAAAGCAGTAACCGTAGGAAATGTGTCAGTAAACTTAATGTAATAGTTAAGGCCTTGTACAACCTGAGTTTGTTGCAAAATAATTTCAGAAAGCCAGATTTTGTAGGGGTCGTTGGTATTACGCCAGGGCAAATTACGCTTGTTAATCTTGTACCAGGCAATTAATTTATCAGAAACGGGGTGCGGGTTTTCCATGGGTTTAGTCCTCTGTATCGTAGATCTGTTCAATGATAAGAGCGTTTTTTTCTTTGATCACTTTACGTTTCAAACTCATTTTTGGAGTCAGCTCTCCGCCTTCAACACTCCATTCTTTCTTTAACAATACCGGTTTTTTTATTTGCTCGTAAGGAGCCAGCGTTTTATTGATCTGTTTAATATGATCGCCAATTAATTTTTTAAGGTCTTCGTGCTGACTCATTTCTTCGTTAGTTGTCCATGGAATCTCACGTTCCCTGCAATATTCCTTAAAGTTAGCAAAGGATGGAACAATAATAGCAGAAGCAAATTTCTGATTTTCGCCAATCACCATGCTTTGTTCTACAAAACGGCTTTCCTTTATTTTATTTTCGATCATTAAAGGTGCCACGTATTTTCCTGCATTGGTTTTAAATATTTCTTTTTTACGATCGGTAATTTTTAAAAACCGGCCTTCCACAAAAGCACCTACATCGCCTGTGTGAAACCAACCGTCCTTATCAATAGCCTCATCGGTGGCTTCCTGATTTTTGTAATAGCCCAACATCACATTAGGGCCTTTCACTAAAATTTCGCTATCCTCGGGAGCTATTTTTACTTCAGTACCTTCTATCACCGGACCAACGGAACCAATACGAATATTATCGCCACCATAATAATTTACACTAATTACAACAGCCGTTTCCGTTAGGCCGTAGCCCTGCAAGCAGGTAATTCCGGCACATAAAAATACTCGCTCCAGTTTCGGATTTAAGGCTGCACCTCCCGATACAATACAGACCAGTTCTCCACCAAGGGCTTCGCGCCACTTGCTGTAAACTAATTTATCGGCAATTTTGCGTTGTATATTGTACCACAAGCCATTGGTATTTGGTAAGGTATATTGATGGGCGATTTTTAAACTCCAGTTAAATATTTTTCCTTTAAAGCCGGTTAACTTTTCGCCGGTGGCCGTAATTTTTTCATATACCCGTTCTATCAACCTCGGCACTGATACAAAGATCTGGGGCTTTATCTCTTTTAAATTATCGCCTATCGTTTCAATTCCTTCTGCATAATAAATAGAAACACATTTGTACAGATATAGCATACTGATCATGCGTTCGTACACATGATTAAGCGGTAAGAAGCTTAAAGCACGCCAGTTCAGTTTAAAGGGTGCCAAAAACTGACATGCCATAATATTTGACACTAAATTTTTGTGAGAGATCATTACTCCTTTTGGAGTGCCCGTTGTGCCTGAAGTGTAAAGGATGGTTACCAGGTCTTCTGGCTTAATGGATGCTTTGATGGCATCTGTTTTTTCAGGGTCAGGGCTTCTTTTTCCCAATTCCAGAAAATCAGAAAACGGCATAATACCTTCAATAGGGTTAAAGCTGATAACATGTTTTACGCCCGGAATTTCCTGTTCGATGGCAACTAATTTTGAATAGATCAGTTTATCGGAAATAAAAACGGCTTTTACTTCTGCATGATTCAAAATAAACTGAAGGTCATGATTACTGATTGTAGGAAATATAGGGACAGAAATAATATTGCATTGCTGGCAGCCAAAATCACAAAAATTCCATTCGGGACGGTTGTTTGATATAATAGCTACTTTATCGTTTTCCTTTAAGCCAAGAGCAAATAAGCCGTAGCTAACCCAATTGGAACGGTCAATAAACTCGTTACTGCTGTATTTTTTCCACTGCTTATTTTCTTTAGCGCAGAGTAGATCCTCTTTTTTGTGAGTGGTTTTATACAATTCCAGAATATCGAACAGCCTTGTTACTTCCATAATGAGTTAATGTTAAGTTAAAGATAACGAAATCGGTAAGATATTAAAAATGATGTGTCTGAGGAAATGTTAAAACAAGATCAGGTCAAGTATTTTTTTCAGATACAACTCATCTGTTTTATCAAAGCTGGCCAGCGAATCGCTGTCTACATCAAACACTCCGGCAATTTCATGTTTAGAATTATACACAGGTAATACAATTTCCGATTTCGATAAAGAGCTACAGGCTATGTGTCCCGGAAAAAGATCAACATCATCTACAATGATCACTTCATTTTTTTGCCAGGATGTACCACATACACCCTTCCCTTTATGAATTCGGGTACAGGCTACAGGCCCCTGAAATGGACCAAGTACAAGCTGTTCTTCTTTAACGAGGTAAAACCCCACCCAAAAAAAGTCCATACCAAATTTTAAGGCAGCACATAGATTTGCCATATTGGCTATGGGGTCTTTTTCTCCATCCAACAGTCCTTTTATTTGCGGCAGGAGCGATTGGTATTTTTCTTCTTTGGATATGCCTGTTATTTGTATGTCTTCTGCCATTTTAAAAGAATGGGTATTTTAAATTAAAATGTATAATTTTAGATATACAAATATAGGCACAGTTAGCAGACATTAAAAATGATTGTGCCTTTATAACCCGGTTTTATTTATAATTTGACACTTCTCGCTTTATATATTTTACAAGTATCACATATCTTCTTATATGCGCTTATTCTTATTTTTTGCGTTGTTTTTTGCATTGGATTTATAGGCGTTAAAATGCATAACCGTAAACTCAGCGAAGCCAAGCTAAACCTCGAAAAGATAGTGGAAGAACGTACCGCTGCTTTAAAACATAAGGAACAGGAAATCACCGACAGCATCCGCTATGCCTTAAGAATACAATTATCTATTATTCCAACGCCTGAAAGGGTAAAAGCCTTGCTTCCAAAAAGTATGGTGTTTTATAAACCCAAGGATATTGTGAGCGGCGATTTTTATTGGGTAGACGAAATTAATGAGGAAGTGTTATTTGCAGCAGTGGATTGCACAGGACATGGTGTGCCCGGAGCCATGATGAGCGTTATTGGATTAAAATCGCTGACACAGGCCATACAGGACAGAAAACTATCAAGACCTGCCGATATCTTGCAGCATTTGGATATTGCGGTAAATGACACACTTCGCCAGTCGTCGGATGTTAACGCCGTAAAAGATGGAATGGATCTGGCATTGTGCAACATTAATTATAAAACTATGACCTTGCAATATGCGGGCGCATTTAATGCGGTGTGTATTATCCGAAAAAACATTTCTACTACTTATACTCCGGCAAGCGATAAGGAAGTATTTTACGGAACAGATATTCTGGAAATAAAATCGGATAAATTTCCTATTGGTAGCAATACGGATGGCATTGCCGATACCTTTACAAATCATACGTTCCGCTTGCAAAAAGAAGACCTTATTTACATTTATACTGATGGCTATGCTGACCAGTTTGGGGGGCCAAAGCAGAAAAAATTTAAGTATAATAAACTGAAGGATGTTTTGGTTTCTATGGCAGAACTGCCCATTGAAGAACATTACCGTGTGCTTGACAATGCCCTTAAAACGTGGCAGGGAGCGCAAGAGCAGGTAGATGATGTGCTGGTTATTGGTGTGAGGGTTTAGTATGTTACAAAAATATTTCATAGCTATTGTTCCACCCGAACCGGTATTGTCTTCTATCCAAACAATCAAACAAACCATTTTTGAAGAATATGGCACCAAAGGAGCGCTGAGGTCTCCGGGGCATATTACGCTGCACATGCCATTTAGCTGGGAAGAGAACAAAGAAGAAAAGCTGGTTACAGAATTAAGTTCTTTCAAATTTGAAAAGTCTCTTTCCATTCAGTTAAAAGATTATGACTGTTTTGAACCAAGGGTTGTTTTTATAACAGTTACAGAGAACCAGGAATTATACACGCTACAAAAAGAGCTTGTAAAACAGGCGAAACAAAAGCTGCAGTTATTTAATCAAAGCGACGATATGCGGGGCTTTCATCCGCATATAACAGTAGCTTTCCGCGATTTGAAAAAGCCTGTATTTTATAAGATGTGGGAAGAATATCAGTCGAAAGAGTTTACCGCTGAATTCGAATGTTCCTCAATTTGTTTATTGAAACACGTTGACCAGAACTGGGAAGTGCATAAAGAGTTTAATTTTTGATCGGGTTCAGACATAGAACACGGATCAGGCGGATGATGCAGGTTAGCACAGATAGAATAGGAGTTGATCTCTGTTCTTAATTAAACCAATAATCCGTGAAAACCTGTAAGATCCGGTTTAATCGGTGTTCTATTTCCCAATAAAAAAATCCCCTGCAATTTCTTACAGAGGATTTAAAATAAAATGAAGATGGATTATTTTTTCATTAAAACTTCATCAATCATACCATAATCTTTAGCTTCCTGAGCTGTCATCCAGTAATCACGGTCACTGTCAGCCCAAACTTTTTCATAAGTTTGTCCGCTATGGTCAGCAATAATGGTGTATAATTCTTTTTTCAATTTCTGAATTTCGCGGGCTGTAATTTCGATATCAGATGCTTGTCCTTCGGCACCACCTAATGGTTGGTGAATCATGATACGTGCATGTTTTAAAGCAGTACGTTTTCCTTTAGTACCGGCACATTGTAATACAGCACCCATACTTGCAGCCATACCTGTACAGATAGTAGCCACGTCTGGTTTAATAATTTGCATGGTGTCATAAATACCTAAACCTGCATAAACAGATCCTCCCGGTGAATTCATGTAAATTTGAATATCTTTTTTAGAATCGGCAGACTCTAAAAACAATAACTGCGCCTGAACGATATTAGCTACCTGGTCATTAATTCCTGTTCCCAAAAAAATAATCCTGTCCATCATTAAACGTGAAAACACGTCCAATACAGAAACGTTCAATTGACGTTCCTCAATAATGTTAGGCGTTAAATTTCTGATCCCGGGAGTTATGGCAGACACATAGCTGTCAAGCGTTAAGCTATTGATGCCAATATGTTTTGTGGCATATTTTTTAAATTCATTTTGATCAAACATAAGCTGTGTTTTTAAGTTGTTAAACAAATGTAATTGTTGCGTATTGTAAAGCAAATTAAAAGCCAAAAAGTTTTTAACGCCAAAACGTCAGTAAATGGAAATCATAGGTATTTTGACCAATTAGAGCCTTCGGCAATGGTTTTAATATATGCATTCCGTATAATCAGGAACTTTTTCATATGTGCTGTAAGGAAGTATTTTTCTGCCAGTTTGCCTAAAATGCCCAAAGGTGCTTCCAGTTCAAAAATGTCAGTCATGATGGTTTGTCCGTTCATTTCTTTGAAGTGGTGCTGATGACGGAGCTTTTGAAAAGGGCCCTTTATCATTTCGCTTACAAAGTATGTTGGCTTTTGGTATACAGGAATATGAGAAGTCATTTTAAAATTAACACCAAAATGCTTTGCCTGCCAGGTAACGGTATCGTTTAATTTCATAAGCCCCCCGGTTACTCCCGCAATGGCTGTTTCGCTGGAATGCGCAACACTTTCGGTATGCAAATCGACAGACAGCGATAATAAAAAACAACGTTCTACCGGCGCATTTATAGGAGTATGAAGTTCAATAACTGGCATATTTATAAATTGATTAAAGCTTCTTCCATGGTTTTGTACTTAAACGTAAAGCCTTCTTTCAAAGCTTTTTCAGGATACGAATACCTGCTTTTCAGGATCAGCTCTGTTTCTGTGCCTATAAAGAATGCGCCAATTTTCAGCATCCACTCGGGGGCCGGTAAACCTATTTTTACTCCGGCTTTATGTCGAAGCAGTTTCATTAAAATGCTATTGGTAACAGGCACGGGCGAAACGGAATTGTAGACTCCATTTACCGTTTTAGTTTCTATGATCCATTGTATCATATTGCAAAAATCATCAATATGAATCCAGCTTACCTGTTGTGTGCCTTTGCCCATGGTGCCACCAATGCCTTTTTTTACAACGCCCATCAGCGCCGGAAATACACCGCCTGTTTTACCCATAACCATCGAGATGCGCATGTTTACTTTCCTGGTAGCAGGCAAGTGAAATTTATTGAACATAATTTCCCAGGCTTTGCATACATCTATGGAAAAGCCGGTGCCAATTTCTCCTGTGGCCTCTGTCATAGGCTCGGTTTCGCTATGCCGGTATATGGTTGCGGAAGCTCCGTTGATCCAAACCAAAGGCGGCGTTTTACATTTCAAAATAGCCTTTCCTATAATGTCGGTAGACTCTAAGCGTGACGAAAAAATAAGGGCTTTGTTTTTTTCTGTGTAACGGCAGTCTACACTTTTGCCGCATAAATTAATAACAGCTGTAGCACCTTCCAGTTCGGCACACCAGCTGCCAAAAGACCTGGCATCCCAGGCAAGGTACCGCACATTGTTTTCTGTTTTGGCAGCTGATCTCGATAAAATGACAATTCCATCGAATGTGGTTTTAAAATGGGCTATGAGCGCCTGACCCAAAAATCCTGTACCTCCTGCAATGATTAATTTTTTCATGATAATTAAATTTAAGGTTTAAATAACTAAGCTTTTATTTTTGGTCTTCGGTGACCGTAAAAGAAGTGTAGGCTTGTTTTTTTGGACGTTGGATCAATAACATAATAAAGAAATTTAAAAACAGTAA
This sequence comes from Bacteroidota bacterium, assembly GCA_040389965.1. Lineage (GTDB taxonomy): Bacteria > Bacteroidota > Bacteroidia > B-17B0 > Aurantibacillaceae > UBA4416. The sequence continues at coordinate 28,411 of JAZJZF010000033.1, read as the reverse complement.
TAAACCCAGGATAAGCGTGAAGGAGCCGATTTTTAAAGATAGCTCTTCAATGGTTTGTTGTGTGGATGATAACTGGGAGTACACATAATTCTGAAACTGATCGTAATGGCCATCGGTTCTTACCCGCATTTTCATAAAGGAAAATCCAAGGGCAATTAAGTAAAAACCTGTTTGAATAAGGTTATTGGTTGAACCGGCTAATGCTTCGTTATGATAAAACCGCTCAATTAAAAAGGCTTTGGTGTTACGATGCAGGCTTTTGGCGATCCATATACATAAAGCAATGGTTGTAGGAATGTAAATGCAGTAGGCGATGATGTTGTAATTCATGATTTCCGGTTTTTTAGGTTAATGATGTTGTGATTTTTGAGATAAAAAGAACGAAATTATTCTTGGCGCCAGAATAACGTTTAAGATATGCAATATGCCGAGTGATATAAAAATGATTCCTTCCGAAGTAGCAATAAACTCAAGTAACCTGGCAAACGAATCAATGCGACCCGATGAGTTTAAGAAGTAAAAAGCAAAACCTGTATTAACGAGGCAATAGCCCACATATAAAAAATTATTGGCACTATTACTTAATGTTTCGTCAGGGCATTCGGCAAATAAAAAACTTTTGCCATGGCGGTGCAGATTTTTACCAACTACCAAAACGGTTATTAAGCTAAAGCTTAAGTAAATGAGATATGCCAGGATGTTATACATAATTAAAGAATAATAAATAAAACGAGGCAACGGTATAGTATCCAGGTATAGCTTAACCAGGCAGGAGCATTAATCCAGGCAACACGTTTTCGGTGTTGCAAAAACATAAACAGCACAACTCCTGCAAAGTAAGCCAGGTAAGCTATTGGAGCAAAGGAAATGAAATGACGGATAATTAATAAGAGCATTAATAATAAACCACCTAGCAGAGAAACCGTCATCATATTGCCCAGGTAATCAAACAAAAATTCTTTTTTTGTTTTCATAAGGAGCAGAATTCCTCCCTGAAAAGCAATCTGGCCAAAACAAATGGCATATTCGCGCCATAGATTGGTTAGAGGAATAACTGTTTTTAGACTATCGGAATAATATAAAAGTACGGTGGAGGTAATAGCAGCGGAAAAGAGAATATACAGAATCCGGTAGCTAAGGTTAAAATCAGGAACGCAACTCTGACTTAAATAATTGGGAGAAGGAGCAATAACTTTACGGTTGTAGGAAATAAAGGCGTAGAGTTTTTTTAACAGAAATTGCAGCACCCTGTTGTGGAGTAGCGGTTTTAGAAACGGAAACTTAGTAACGATAATATATACCAGGCTATCGATACCATATTTTACATTACCGTTTGTAGTATCCACTAAAGCAATTTCATGCCTCGAACGGTCTGCATCAACATAAGTGCCATATGTGTTCAATCCTTCTTCATAAGATAATCTGCCATTCTCATCAAGCATTCCTGTTTTAATAAATCCTTTAGTGTAAGCACTGCAGAGTGGGCAGTTTGTGTCGTAAAGCAGGCTATGGTTTTTTAAGGTTGTCATGATCTTTAGTATGAAATCATTTATAAACTTTCAATTTTTATTGAAACTATTTGACAAATTTTTTTACTTGAATAATTTAAATAATACGCCTACCAAAGCATTTTCATCCAGTTTAATGGCACGTGTTAAAGCAAAATCGGCTTTATCTACCACCGCTTCCAAGTTAGTGACCGTATCTATAAATGCCTTGTGTTTTTTATCGGTTTTATTACCTTCCACTTTTTTGAGATCTTCTAATAGCCCCAGTACAGGCTCAATTTCACGTTTCCGGCGTTCTTTAATAATTTGTTTGGCTACTTTCCAGATGTCTTTTTCGGCATAGAAAAACTCTTTACGCTCACCGGGAATCTGTTCTTTGAACACTAGTCCCCAATCAATCAGGTCGCGGATATTCATATTGGCATTGCCGCGCGAAATTTTAAGATCTTCCATAATTTCTTCAGCAGAAAGTGAATCGGGGCTAATGAGTAACAACGCATGTACCTGTGCCATAGAACGGCTTATTCCCCAGTTGCTGCCTAAGGTTCCCCAGGCCTGAATAAACTTATCTTTTGCTTCGTTGTATTTCATGATCTTAATTCCACTACAAATGTAAATGGTATTTTTAAACTTTCAAAATAAATTGAAAGTTATTTTACTACATTATTAAGTTTTTTTAAATAATCACTCCTTATATATATGTATAGCTTTTATAAAAAATCGCTTTCTTTGTAACAAAAAATTGCAAAAGCTACTCTTATATATATGTATTCTGTTTGTATGTGTGCAATGTGCACAAATTACACCTTTAACCGGGGGTAAAAAAGATACGGAAGCTCCCAAGTTGCTTAAAGCCATTCCTGCAAACGCCAGTTTAAATGTAACTTCAAAAACAATTGAGCTCACGTTTGATGAGTATATTACCTTAAAGGACGTAACCAACCAATTTATTATTACACCCCAAACAAAAGAACTTCCCGATATTGAAGCAAGCGGCAAAAAAGTAAAAGTAAAATTCAATGAAACTCTGTTACCGAATACTACCTATAAATTGTCTTTTGGGAATGCCATTGTCGATTTAAGAGAATCGAATAACCTTCCAAACTTTGAATATGTATTTAGTACCGGTAATTCTATAGACAGTTTAAAACTACGGGGCACTATTGCTGATGCAACAGATAAAAGAGCCGCCGCACAAGTATTGGTTGGGCTTTATTCTGCCGATGCCCAGGACAGTATTATATATAAAGAAAAACCATTATACCTTATAAGAACAAATGAGCAGGGGAAATTTGCATTTAATTACCTTCCCGATAAGCCTTTTAAAATTGTAGGGATAAAAGATCAGAATAAAAACCTGTTGTATGATGGTTCTGATGAACAGATAGCCTATAAAAACACATTGGCTGATCCAAGAGACACCGGTTCTATTGATATGTTACTATTTAAGGAAATTCCTTTTAAAAATTTCATTAAAAGAGGTTTCACGGTTGAATATGGAAGGGTTAATGTTGCCTTTAATAAACCACAGACAACTATTAAGGAGGTTAAGGCCGATGGACTGATCTTATCGAAATGGAATACATTGAAGGACTCTATTAGTTTGTATTATGCTAATAAATATGATACGCTTGAAGTATTTGTAAGTTATACATCCCAAAAAACAGATACGTTATATATAAAGATACCGGCCGAAAATTTAAAAACAGATAAGCCTGCTCTTAAAAAAGCACTTAAGTATAATCTGAAAGCAAATCTGGATAACAGCGTTCCGTATTTCAACCAACCTGTCATTACGCTCAACTATCCTGTTTATTCTAAAAACATTGATCAAAAGAGAATTATCTTTGTAGAAAAGGGAGATACTACAAAACCGGTGATTAAATCTTTTAAGCTTTTAACAGAAACGGAACCTGCACTTTCTTTTACGCTTCAAACACAGCTTAGCCCCGAAACAAATTATACGGTATCTATACTCGATTCGACTTTAATAAATGAACCGGGGCGCTTCAACGATTCAACCGGGTATAAATTCAGAACAACTAGCCCGGATGATTATGCGCAGCTCAATATGAAACTGATGTTCCCCAAAAAAGAAAATTATATTGTTATTCTGCAAAATGAGAAGGGCCAAATAGTAGATAAAAGAATTATTGAGCTCTCATTGACATCAACTTCCGAAAAATTACTGGAGTATAAGAACTTATTACCGGGCAATTATTTCATACAGGCCACCGAAGATGCCAATAAAAACGGGCTTTTCGACATGGGTGATTATTTTTTACATACACAGCCTGAAACAATTTTTATCAATACCGCAGCGATAAAATTACTCGCAGGTTGGGAAATTGAGAACGAGTGGCAGGTTAAATAGAGTTGTTCGGAGAAATTATTTTTTATTTTTTTGCACAAATTTTTTACTCGACAATTTCACCTCTTTTAAAAATTCATTTCGTTGGTTTTGCTTCATAAAAGTAACGATGCTCTGAACGCATAGTAAAATCAACTATTTCCAAGCGTTTAAATTATTTTTATTTCATTTTTTAGAAATGCGTCGAAATACCATCCGAATAAAAAAACGGTATTAACAATTTCAACAATTTTGTGTTAATAAAATAACTGATTGAAAATTAGTTAGCGTTAATAAATTTATTTACTTCGTAGTAACAAAAATCTCAAAAACAAAAAACCATGGCAACAACAAAAAAAGCAGCTCCTAAAAAAGCAGCAGCAAAAAAAGCAGTAAAAAAAGCAGCTCCTAAAAAAGCAGCAAAAAAAGCAGCTCCTAAGAAAGCGGCTAAAAAAGCAGTAAAAAAAGCAGCTCCTAAAAAAGCGGTAAAAAAAGCAGCTCCTAAAAAAGCAGCAGCTAAGAAAAAGTAATAAAAAGCCCCCGCTAACAGCGGGGGCTTTTTTGTTTAAAGACATTCCTAACACTATATATACAAATGCCACTACTTAAATAGTGGCATTTATTTTTTTGTAACACACCAGTTTACACTATATTTGTTTCACTAAAACTATATAACCATGAAAAAACTAATTACGCTCTTTTCCATTATCACTTTAACATGTGTGTTAGCTTCCTGCGGAACTAAAGACACAAAAGAAAATATACAGGCACCGGTAGGTATGGTTGCTTTAGACCTAAGCAAGTTCGGAAAGCAGTTTTCGATCTTTGTACCTGATACAACTGCTGCAAAACTTGAAATAACAGAACAAAGCTGGGGAGCCCTGGAAGTTAAAGTAGGTAAAAACTTCAGAATCTCTATCACAGAAGATCCGGGAGATATTGAATTAAGAAAAAGCGATATTAAATCAAACGACGTTAATATTTTTAAATCATATGTGGTAGAGGAGCCTTTAACCATTATGTGGGAGAGTGAAATCACTAAACCTGAATACCATTTCTATTCTATTCAAAAAATCGGAGGTAATACATACGTGTTTGAAGATATCGTAGCTGCTGACGGAGAGCCTTTAGGGAAAGAAGCAGTGCAAAAAATGCTGGATTCTGCAAAACAGATTATTGAAAAGAAAAAACCAGACGCTTAATCGAAATAATAGTCATAAAAAAAACTCCATTCGCTGATGCAGATGGAGTTTTTTAGTTAAAGAGAATTTATAGGATATTATTTCAATCTAAATGATACCGGTATATTGAATCTTACTTTAACAGGATGGTTTGCATTTTTTCCAATTTTTTTCCAGGTTGGCATTTTGTTAATGACCCTTAGCACTTCCTCATCACAACCTAAACCAATACCTTTTAATACTTTTGCGGCTTCTACTTTACCATTTTCGTTTACTACAAAGGTAACGTATACCACACCCTGTATGCCTGCTTCTTTAGCAATTTCAGGATATACCACGCTGCCGGCTACATATTTCATCACTCCGTCTTTGCTTCCATCAAAATCAGGCATCTCTTCTGCAAAAATAACCGGCTCGGTAGAAACACTTGATGTTACATTTGTTGGAGGGTTAGAAATAGTTACGGTAGATACGTCCGGGCCCGGACCAGTTGAAACACCGGTTGCAGTTGCAGAGCCTACGCCACTAACAGGGTTATTGATATTTGTAGTAGCTGTAACGGCAGCATTATCTATAATACGGGTTGCCATTCCTCCTTCGGGAGCTGCAGCGGCAACAGCAGTGTTTTCTACCGGAGTTTCCAATGGTTTATTGTTGACTTCTGTTACATACTCATAAGTTTCAATGTTTGGATCATTTAATACAAGCATTTTTTCTTCGCCGGAGATCGCATTTATTTTATTGTAAATAAATACGGATCCAAACAAAAGAGTTACCAGGCCGGCTAAACATAACATCGATTTTTTTAAAGAATCGGTATAACTTTCTCTGATCTCATAAGCTCCGTAAGCTTTATTCCTGTTTTGGAAGATCACATCATTAAGCTTGCTGGAGTTGTTTCCTAAAATATTCATAGTCTAAAATTTTAATGGTTTATAATTAATTTTTCAAACTTCTCTTTTTACGCGCTTAAGATTTGTTTGCTGATGTAAAGGTAGACCGACTAAAAACAAAAAACCACATCCGATTGAGATGTGGTTAAGTTGAGTTGGTAAATGGTAAGAATTAACTTAAAATTGGAATTATTGTTTGCTGCAAGTTGCTGTACACGAATCTCTGTTACCTGCAATATTTGTTGTGTAAGTCATCGAAAGACTTGTTCCTGTTGATGATAGATTCCCTGAACCGCTTGCAAAACCTATAGTTCCAAGCTGTTGGTAAGGAATAGAGATGTTATTATTAGATACACCTGCTCTTGCCTGTGCCTGCAAATCGTAAAAATGATCAATCAGGATCTCAGATGAACTGGAAGAGGATTTGGAAATGTTAATGGTATAAGATGTTGTTCCCGAAACTTTGCTGTTCTCATTACACAGCCATTTGCCAACATATTTATCGCGTGCATCGGTTGTTGGACTGGGAGCTGTTGGATCATCTGTTTTATCCTGCTTACAGGAAACAACCAATAAGGAAATTGTTAAAAAAGAGATACAAGCGAATTTACGTATTCTAAAATGCTTCATGTCTGTTACTATTAAAGGTTATTTTTTATAAAATTAAAGTAAATCGTTCTTTTAACATTTATCTTAAAGTGTTTTGTGAGTAATACGCAATTTCCTTACCAAATTTTTTCCGCGCCAACAGGGGTGCTAATCTGGATAGAACTGTAATAATAGGAGATAGAATCAGAATGGCTGTTGGCAATACAATGCCAAATATTCTTACCCTGGTGCGGCGTTGTGCGCTGCCTGCACTTCCTTTTTTGGAAATATAGTTGGCATATAAAGGAAACAGTGCCCGCCCGCGACCTTCCATCAATAATAAATTTCCTCTTATATCTAAGGCACCTGCTTTATTTAATTCGGGTTGAATGTTTTGCAGCTGTCCGTTTTCTAAATGGTGTTTAATAATCGCACCAAACTCAGGGCCTTTTGCAATATCCTGTTCCGAAACGCCATACTTTGGAAATATACCAAGGTATTTTTCTTTGGTTCCTTTTAAAACGTGAGCAAGCACTGTAATCAGGCTTATGAGATTAGCGGCTCTGTCAACATAAGTAATGTTGCCCACTAAATTCGCTTTAAGGTCGAGCAGGCGTTGTTTCATTTTTTCCTGTGCCCCAAGCCACATATTGCGACAGTTAATAATAGTAACAACCGGTTTATTGACCAATACGCGTTTTGCCTGTTCTGTTTGTAAAAAACTATTAATAGGAACACATACACTTAAAAACCAGGGTTGATAGGCAATTACAACAAGGTCGTAATTAATGGTTTCATCTATGGCAACAGATTCCAGTTCGCAAGGTACACCATGTACTGTTTCGGGAAACACATCAAAAAACTCGGTATACTTCCAGGGATAAGGAAACGTTTTTTTTGGTTTGACCACATGATAATGCAATACATCATCCGAATTTTCCTGAAAAGGCTTAAGAGTAGCATCTAAAACCTGTTTTGCCTGACCTGTTTGAGAAAAATAAATAACTAAAATATGTTTCATTCTCTGGTAATGTAGTTAGCGATTGATACCAAAGATAGGTGTTTACCTAAAATTATTCTTATTAATTAAAAATTAAATTATTGTACCTTTGTACTATGATAGCGTTGGGCCACACCTTAATTTCGGAGGATATATTTGATAAAAAATTTGTTTGTGATTTAAATGCCTGCAAGGGCGAATGTTGTGTTTCAGGAGATAGTGGCGCCCCATTAAACAAAAAAGAATTAAAAATACTGGATAAGGTTTACCCGGAAGTAAAGCCCTACATGAATGCCAAAGGGATTGCCGCTGTTGAAAAACAGGGCACTTATGTTTTAGATGACGATGGTGATTATACAACAACGTTAGTAAGTGAAGGAGCCGAATGTGCCTTTGTATACTTTGATGAAAAAAATATTGCCAAATGTGCCATTGAAAAAGCCTATATGGATGGAAAAATAGACTGGAAAAAACCTATTTCCTGTCATTTATATCCCATCAGGATCAGTGAATATAAAGAATACGATGCTGTAAATTACCACTCATGGCATATCTGCAAACCTGCCTGCGAATGTGGTCAGCAATTAAACGTCCCTGTTTTTAAATTCCTCAAAGATCCTTTAATTCGCAAATATGGCGAAAAATGGTACGAGGAGCTGGAACAGGTTTACACAGCTTACTCCAAAAAATAATTCAGTTAATAGTTTTAAAGCATATTAAACTTATGCTTATCTTTTTAGTCATATATCTTACATATGGCTACACCGGTTGAATACATCCAGCATTTATATAAGCGTTTTGGTTTTGGGATCTCGTTAGAAGAAGCAAAAGGGTTACGCAATAAAAAATTAGGCGAAATAGTCAATGAGCTTTTTAATGCCTCTATTGTTTCTACCGGACTTAAATCGGTTGATATAGATAGTGTACCAAAGGCCAAGGAGGCTATGGCTGAAGGAATGAATAAAAAAGAGCTCAACAAAATCATTCATACCTATAGCGAAAACCTCAATACCGACTGGATAAAGCAACTGACAACTACAAAAGCCGTTGTAAGGGAAAAGCAAACTCTGTTCTGGCATAACCATTTTGCCTGTCGTATACGAAATCCTTATTTAATGCAGGAGTTGAATAATGTACACCGCAAATTTGCTTTTGCCAATTTTAGAGAGTTATTGTTTAATGTGAGTAAAAGTGCAGCCATGCTGCAGTTTTTAAATAACCAGCAAAATAAAAAACAACATCCCAACGAAAATTTTGCACGTGAGCTGATGGAGTTGTTTACTCTGGGAAGAGGTCATTATACAGAACAGGATATAAAAGAAAGTGCCAGGGCATTTACAGGCTGGTCGTTTAACAGAGATACGTTTGAGTACGAGTTCAAAGAAAAACAACACGATTTTGATAAGAAAGCATTTTTAGGAAGAGAAGGCAATTTTGGTGGCGAAGACATTATCAACATCATTATGGATCAAAAACAAACCGCTTATTTTTTATGTAAAAAGCTCTATGCCTATTATGTGAACGATCTGGTAGATGATAAACGCGTAAAAGAGCTGGGCGATTTTTATTATGCCAATGCTTATAATACGGATATGTTATTGCGTAAAATTGCGTTATCCGACTGGTTTTATGCACCACAGAACATTGGTAACAAAATAAAGCCACCAGTTGATTTTTTGGTAACGCTTAACCGCCAGTTTAATATTGAATACGAAAGCAATGCTACCTTAGTGGTGATCCAAAGAAGTTTAGGCCAATTATTATTTTATCCACCCAATGTAGCTGGCTGGCCGGGAGGAAAAAGCTGGATCAACTCATCTACCTTAATGTTAAGATTACGTCTGCCTTCTATGCTGCTGAACAGTGGTGTAATTGATATTGAAGCAGAAGATGATGATCCCGATGATGGCATTATGGCGATGTCGACATCGGTTTACAAAAATTATAAAACCCAGGTTAACTGGGATGCTGTGATTGATAACTATAAAAACGTTGAGCTCGACGATATGGCGACTGTGTTTTTAGGCAGCAGCCTTGAACCGGAACTTAAAGCCATAGTTAAGGCAAATACAGGTTCTACAAAGGAACTTGTCCTTAAATTAGTGTCATTACCTCATTATCAACTTTACTAAAGGGCAATTATGGATAGAAGAGATTTTTTAAAACAATCGGGTCTGGCTTCAGGATATTTGTTGATCCCCTCATTTTTAAAGCCTTTGGAAACAATAGGGATGAATTCTGTTGACGGGTCAAGCCCCGGGAAAAAGAATTTAATTGTCATTCAGTTTTCGGGAGGCAATGATGGCTTAAATACGATTATTCCTTACAATAATGATATTTATTATAAGCTTCGTAAAAACATAGGCATTAAAAAAGAAAATGTCATTGCGCTGGATAAAGAACTGGGAATGAATCCTGCCATGGTAGCATTTAAAGAACTCTACGACCAGGGCTATGTTTCTATTATTAATAATGTGGGTTATCCTAATCCCGACAGGTCACATTTCAGGAGTATGGATATTTGGCAAAGTGCAAGTTCCAGTAAAGATTATATCAGTACCGGCTGGCTCGGAAGGTACCTTGATAACCAATGCCAGTGGCCATATGAAGCCATTGAAATAGATAATAATTTGTCGTTGGCTTTGAAAGGAAAAAAATTAAACGGCATCGCTACCAAAAATCCCAGACAATTATTTGAAGAAACCAAAGCCCCCTATTTTGATTCGGTAAGCTCCTATGTTAAACCCGATATGCTCGGTGAAGATAATTTGGGTTACTTGTATAAAACGATGGTAAGTACTACGTCTTCGGCTAAATATATTTTTGAAACGCAGAAGACCTATAAAAACACTTTTGAATACCCTAATACCGAATTTTCGAAAGAACTTAAAACGATTTCTACATTTATTAATAGTGGTTTAAATACCTCTGTATACTATGTCAGTCTTGGGAGTTTTGATACGCACGTGGGGCAGTTAAACAAACAACAGGACCTGTTGACTCAATACAGCGAAGGCGTGGCAGCTCTTGTAAAAGACCTTAAAGAAAATAATAAGCTGGACGATACACTGATCATTACGTTTAGTGAATTTGGGAGAAGGGTAGAGGAAAATGCGAGTGGAGGTACTGATCACGGAACAGCAAGCAATATGTTTATAATAGGATCTCAGCTTAAAAAGAAAGGCATTTTTAACGAAGCACCTGATCTGGTAAATTTAGCAGACGGCGATTTGAAACATCATATTGATTTCAGACAGGTATATGCTACAGTGCTTGATAACTGGCTTAAAGCAGATAGTGTGAGTATCCTGAACGAAAAATTTGTGAACCTGAATTTTGTTTAAAAATCTGGTCTGATGTTTTTAATTAATCTCGCCTGTTTCTTTTTCTTCCCAGCGTACATAAAAGGCTAAAGGGCTTTAATATCAATAGTAAGAACAGGTTTTGATATGTCAACCCTGAAGGGGTTGAACATTGTTTTAGGTTCGTGTATTCAACCCCTCCGGGGTTGTGGAATTTATGTTTTGGGTTTATTATTCATGTTCGATCCCTTTGGGATCGTGAAACCAAAATCGCAAAAATTCTAACGATTCGCAACCCAAAAGAGACATAGCCCAAAAATCAGATAAATTAAAAACGCTAAGCATTAAACTGATAGTGGCTGTAATCCAGCAGCACGGTTTTTAAAAAATCTTCATCTTTCCAGGGGACATTTACGCCCATTTTTCTTTTTACCTTATCGGCCAGTAGTTTTAAATTCTGAGGTTTTTTGTTTTGAAGGCTGTGATCCAGAATCTCCTTAATGATAGCAACATCTTTATCGGCAAGCAATGACACCTGATGGAATACAATCGTATAGCCAGGTATTTCCCTGTAAAGAATCGTATCTCTTAAATTATAAGCGCTGTCTTTTCTTATAACCGTAGTACCTGCGGCCATATCACCTATACGCTGACTTTTTTCAGAAACCGGAATGCTGATGATAGCTACAAGGCCGTTGAGAATTTGTATATCAATAATGCGAAACAGAGAACGTAGCATATAAGAACTCACACCGGGTTGCGTACCATCGAGCTTAATGACTTTAATGCCCATAATTTTTTTTCCAAGACTTTGCCCGTTCATAAATGTTTCACTTAAAAAATGATACAATAAAACGGGTAATCCAAAAATAATGGAAAGTGTCATCAATAAAAACTGATTATCTTCCAGAAAGCCCCTATTTAACCATCCTGCCAGGCCAAAACACAATACAACAATACCGATGTATACACCAATAAATATACCATCGAGTACAGTGGCAAGTAGCCGGTACCCTAAACCTGCGGCTTCATACTCCAGTTCTACATTTTGTGTGGTTGAAATTTTTATCGAATCCATTATTCTGTCAAGGCCTTAAAAGGCAGTTTAATTGCACACATAAATTTAAAAAAATAAAAAGATTCAAAACAAATTTGATACATTTATATAGATAATTAACAAACGGCAAGAGAATGAATATCTTAAAGGAACTCAATGAGTTAACAAAGGCAGAGGTTATAACGCCTGAAGCCGCCGACAAAATCCGTAATTATTATAAATTAAAAAGTCAGAATTCGGGTAATAAGCTTTTTATTGTATTTGGTATTCTTGGAGCGATACTGGTTGGTTTAGGTATTATTTTAATTATTGCGCATAATTGGGATGATCTTTCAAAAAACGTCAAAGTCGCATTTGCCTATCTTCCGTTAATACTGGCGCAGGGGCTTTGTGGTTATGTATTGCTTAAAAAAGCCGATAATATGGCGTGGCGCGAGTCTTCGTCTGCCTTTTTATTTTTTGGAGTAGGCGCAAGTATTTCTTTAGTAAGTCAGGTTTATAATATCAGTGGCGATCTTCCTTCTTTTTTAATGACCTGGATGTTGCTTTGTATTCCTATTGTATATTTGCTGAGGTCATCCATTACATCTCTTTTGTATATAGCGGGTATTACCTATTACTGTTGGGAAAGCAATCATTTCTTTTCTCACAATTACTCCGGTTCTTATCACTATTGGTGGTTATTAGCACTTATCATTCCGCATTATTATCTATTGATAAAGAACAGGCCTGACAGCAATTTTACAGTTTTTCATAACTGGTTAATTCCTTTATCCCTGGCTATCTGTTTAGGATCTGTTGCAAGGCAGAACGGCGATTTAATGTATATGGCTTATATAAGTATGTTTGGTTTATTTTACCTGATAGGCTCTTCGCATACATTCAGTAGCATGAAACGTCATGTAAACGGCTATCTTGTGATTGGATCTTATGGTACTGCCCAGATATTGCTTACCCTGAGCTTTGACCATTTTTGGAAAAGAATGTTAGAATATCCGGCGAAATCAGAGAACTGGACAGGCAGTATGGAGCTTGTAGCCGTTATCTTCTTTACGCTGGCGGCCTTGCTATTACTCATTTATCAAAACCGTAAAGGCATTAACCATTTTCACCCCACAAAAGTGCTGTTCCTTGTTTTCATTTTTGTATTTATGTTAGGCAGCACTTCTCCCAATAGTGCTGTAGCCATTATTAATTTTCTGATCCTGGCTACAGGTATTATCATTGTTCGTAATGGTGTAAGAGCCGATCATTTCGGAATTTTAAATTACGGCTTACTGATGATCACAGCGCTTATTATTTGCAGGTTCTTTGATAGTAACATGAGCTTTGTAATACGGGGCTTACTGTTTGTAATTGTAGGAGTGGGCTTTTTTGTAACCAATTACCTGATGCTTAAAAAACGCAAACAAACTGTTTAATATGAAACAAATATTTTTTATTTTATTTATACTGGTTTGCCTCGTACAGCTGGTCATTCCTTCAAAAATGATATTTGATAAAGAAGACGTGATAAGTCTGGGCCATGAATACAAATTCAGAACCCAGCCTATAGATCCCTATGATCCGTTCAGGGGAAAATACGTTACTCTTTATTTTGATGCGAATGACTATGCTACTTCAGACACTACTGTAACCTGGGAAAGAGATGATGATATATATGTAAGCCTGGCGAAAGACAGCGCCGGTTTTGCAATTATTAAAACCATTAGCAAAATGCCTCCGGTTGGAGACGACGATTATGTACTTGCCAAAGTTGATTACGCTTATGAAGGAAGTATAAGGATTGATTATACGTTTAACCGCTTTTATATGGAGGAAAGTAAAGCAGAAGATGCAGAAAAACAATACAGAAACGCCAATATATTTAATTCGGAAAAAAAAGCCTATGCTATAGTATCTGTAAAGAAAGGCGAATCGGCATTAAAAGATGTGATGATCGATGGGGTTTCTTTAAGAGTTTTGGCCGGACAAAAATAACGGGTTCAAAACAAAATTGGTATATTTAATGTGTAGTTAACAAGCTGTGAAAGAGATTACATTTTTAAAACAAAATGCACCTAAGTGGGAAGGATACGAAGCGTCTTTAAATAAAAAAGAAGCGTTGAAACCTGCTGAGATCACAGAGATATTTGTTGAGCTAACCGACGATCTGTCTTATGCCAGGAGTAACTTTCCTGAAAGCAAAACGAGCAATTACCTGAACAGGCTTGCTTCTCAAATTCATCATCTGGTATATAAGAATAAAAAAGAGAGCAATAATCGTGTCTTTTTATTCTGGTCACACGAATTGCCCTATTTATTTGGTAAATACCACCGTTTGTTACTCATCTCTTTTATTATTGGTATCATAGGTGGCGTATTGGGATTTGTGTCGCAGCTTTACGACGAATCATTTATCAGGATTATTTTGGGCGACGAATACGTTAACACAACCATTGAACGTATTAAAAAGGGCAACCCTATTGGTGTGTATGGCGAGATGCCAAATTATTTCATGTATTTTTACATTACGGTTAACAATATCAAAGTATCTTTTGTGATGTTTGCTATGGGTATGTTTTTTTCGGTAGGCACCGGCTTTTATTTATTGTATAACTGCATTATGCTGGGATCTTTCTTTGCCATGTTTTATCAATACAATGTATTGGGGAAGGCGCTGAAAGTAGTATGGATACATGGCACGCTGGAAATGTCTGCAATTGTTATTGCAGGTTGTGCCGGGTTTATTTTGGGAAACAGTTTTATGTTTCCGGGAACATTTAGCCGGCTCGAATCCTTTAAACGCGGAGCTAAAGATGGCATAAAAATTATTGCAGGCCTGATTCCATTTTTTATGTGCGCCGGGTTTTTAGAAAGCTTTATTACACGGTATACAGAAATGCCCTTATGGTTGAGTCTCCTCATTATCCTGGGCTCTTTAACGTTCCTTATTTTTTATTTCATTATTTTACCCAATAAGTTAAAAAACAGCAAGTATGCAAATACAAAAAATTGAATTTAGAAAAGAAAGAGACTTCACATCAGTGTTGGGGGATTCGATAAAATTTTTGAAACAAAATTTTAAACCGCTTTTCTCTAGCATTATCCTTGTTATAGGCCCTATTATTCTGCTAACGGGTTTGGCTTACTCTTATATGCAAACGGTTATCATGTCTAATTCCTTTTCGGGGATGGGTGGCATGAATATGTTCAATGAAACCTATTTTTTATCATTAGGAGCCGTTTATCTGCTCATGTTTATTAATACGGTGTTATTAAACAGTGTGGTATATAATTTCATGTGTTTGTACAATGAAAAACCTGCCGGTGAAAAAATTACCGTTTCCGAAGTAGCCTCAAGAGTATGGTCTAGTTTGGGACGCGTATTGCTTTCTATGTTGCTGTTTCTGTTCGTTATTGTGATTATCGGCGGAATATGTGTACTTATCGGTATTGGCTTTGGCTCTATGGGGTCGGGTATGGGTGCAGCAGGTGCCATTGTGGTTGTGCTATTGGTGTTATTTATATTTTTTGGAATGTTAATACTGACGCCAGTTCTTGCTTATGGCGTCTCCGCAGGTTTTTACGTAGTAATCCGCGATAAGAAATTTATTTTCGATGCTTTCAGAACGGTGCGCCGTTACCTGTCGGGTAACTTCTGGTGGACCTGGCTTATTATGATCGTTGCTTTAATAGCCCTAAGTGTGTTGCAGTTATTGTTTAATCTGCCGGCATCTATTATGACTGTTTCAGAAACCTTTACCCGCATGCGTAGCATTACACACGGAACCGCCATGCCCGAATCGGGTAATTCTATATTGCTTATGGTGCTTTATACGATTGGTATGTTTTTCACAACCTGCTCGTCGGCTATTTTGCATCTGGTGTGTGGCTTTAATTTTTTAAGCCAGGAAGAGAAGCATGAAGGGCAAGGACTTATGTCGCGTATGGACGAAATTAAATAACGCTCATTGTACCCCTTTCGATTTATATATTTAGTTATTGGTATTTTACTTTTTAGTATTAGCACAGCTACAGCCCAAACAAAGCCTGTGGTAAAATACGATTCTGTTATTATTAAAACCATAAGTCCTCCGCAAGCCAGGGAGCATGATGTGTCTGAAGAAGTAGACCTGAGTTTTGCTAAAACAAAAGAAAATAATGATATCAGTGCCTGGGACAGGTTTACCAATTGGTTATTGAATTCCCTTTTTGGGAAAGCAGATCACGATAACAGGGTTACTCTACAATGGATTTTTATATGGGTTTTTGTAATAGCCGGAGTTCTGCTGGCTGTATGGCTTTTTAGCAAAAGTGAGTTTGGCTCTTTCTTAAAAGGAAATACAAAACAATCGGAATTTAATTTTTCGGATGTTGACGAGGATATGAGTGGCATCAATTTTCATAAAAAGATAGAACAAGCCAAAGCAGACAGCGATTACCGCCTGGCTATCCGCTGGCTATATTTAAAGCAATTGTTTTTATTGAACGAGAAAAATCAGATCGTTTGGCAACCCTATAAAACAAATATGGATTATACCAACGACCTGCTAAAATCGAACCATAAACAGGCGTTTAAAGACATCAGCAGAATTTACGAATATGTATGGTACGGCGAATACAGCGTTGACCATAAAGCATTTTATAATCTGGAACTACAGTTTAAACAATTTGAATCGGCTATAAGTGTTTAAAGGAAACCGGAAATATTATGTGATACTGGCTACATTATTTGTGGGGGTTATCTTGTTGTATTATTTTCAACCGAAGCCTATTAACTGGAGTCGCACGTATAATAAAAACGATAAGATTCCTTTTGGTTGTTATGCTGTCTTTAATCTGCTCCGTGGCACTTATGCGCCAATAGTGGAAAGCAATCAGCAGGATATGTATAACCTTAACGAAAGTAATACTGCTCCCGGACAAACGCTGCTAATCATAAATGAGGAACTCAATTTTTCGAAACTGGAGATCAAAAGCTTATTTAAATTCTTAAATAAAGGAAACACGGTGTTTTTATGTGCTACCGACTTTGGCACGCACCTGAAAGATACATTTAAGCTCGATGTAACATTCAATAATAGCTTTAATTTGCAATCAATAGATTCTTTACTTAAAAAACCGGCCTTTGAAATAAGGTATACGCAGCCTAAAAATAATATCCTTAAAAAGTACACTTACCCTTCGGTGGCGGTTGAAAGCTATTTTTCGAATATAGATACTGCTTTATTTACGGTATGCTCACAAAACAAAGCAGGTATACCTGTATTGCTCGAAGCCACTATTGGAAAAGGAAAGCTCCTGATAAGCTCATTGCCGGATGTATTTGGAAATATATTTGTGGTTAATAATCCCAATAAAAACTACACATACACTTTGCTCAGTAAACTCAAGAACAAAGTAATTATCTGGGATGAATATTATAAGACCTATGGTCGGCGCGCAGGAGGATTATTTTCATTCATATTTGCAAGCGACGCACTTTACATGGCATATTGCATTGTAATGCTGGGACTGTTGTTCTTTATGGTATTTGAATTAAAACGAAGACAACGCCCTGTACCTATATTAACAGCACTTAAAAACTCTACCTTAGAATTTGTGGAAGTAATCAGTCACGTGTATTTTAATTCCAAAAACCATAAGCATATTGCCGAAGAAACGATTAAGTACTTTTATTTCGACATTGTAAAAAAGTTTCATATAAGCACCACTATTATGGATGAAAATTTCTTTACATCGTTGCATAACCTCAGTGGCGTGGATATTGGCAAAATAAAGATCTTATTTTCCTATTGCGAAAATCTGAAAAAAGCGCCGGCCCTTACGCAAAACGACCTGCTTGAACTAAACGACAGAATAGCTAATTTTAAAAAACAAAGTATACGATAATGGAAGAATTTAAATCGAGGGTTAACTTAACGGAGCTTACCCAAAAAGTAGAAGAAATTAAAAAGGAACTTGCAAATTATCTTGTGGGGCAGCACCAGCTGGTAGAATACCTAATTATTGCCTTGTTGGCCGATGGACATGTATTGATCGAAGGTGTGCCGGGAGTGGCAAAAACATTAACGGCCAAATTGCTGGCAAAAAGCATTCATGCCGATTTTAAAAGAATTCAGTTTACACCTGATTTGATGCCGGGCGATATTACCGGAACGTCTATCTATAATTCAAAGAACAATGATTTTGAATTTAAGCGTGGGCCTTTGTTTACTAATATTGTTTTAGCAGATGAGATCAATCGTGCACCGGCTAAGACACAGGCGGCCTTGTTTGAAGCCATGGAAGAAAGACAGGTAACTGTGGATGGAAAAACGTATGATCTGGATTTTCCATTTATGGTCTTGGCTACTCAAAATCCTATCGAACAGGAAGGGACTTACCGTTTACCGGAAGCACAATTAGACCGTTTTATTTTTAAACTACTTGTAGATTATCCTAACCTGCAGGAAGAAACGGAGATCCTTCAAAAAGCGCATGTACAGGCTAATCATATAGATTTTACTAAGATCAGTGCTATCTTGAATAAGCAAGAGATTATCTCTTTAAGAACTACGATGCAGAATGTGTTAGTAGAAGAGCATCTGTTTAAATACATTGCTCAAATTGTAGGAAGTACACGTCAAAATCCGTCTTTGTATTTAGGGGCTTCTCCAAGAGCTTCTATTGCCATACTCCGCGCCGCTAAGGCCTGTGCCTGTATTAACGGAAGAGATTTTGTAAGCCCTAACGATATTAAGCAGGTATGCGCACCTGTGCTAAGACACAGGGTTGTATTAACTCCTGAAAAAGAAATGGAAGGCATTAGTATTGATACCGTGATCCATCAACTGGTAGATAAAATTGAAATTCTAAAACAGATTCATTATGTCAATTTCGTCACAAGCAGAGCTGGAAGGCATGCAACAGATCAGTACCATAGTAGCTCACACGTTAAAAAGTATGCGTGAATATGCCAAACCGGGCATGACCACAAAACAACTCGATGATTATGGAGCAGGTATTTTAAATGCATTGGGCGCAAAGTCTGCACCTAAGTTAACCTATAACTTTCCGGGCTGGACTTGCATTAGCCTTAACCGGGAAATAGCGCATGGCATTCCTTCTGCAAACAAAATATTAAACGAAGGAGACTTACTTAATATAGATGTATCTGCAGAGATGAATGGTTTTTGGGCAGATAATGGTGGTTCTTTCATATTAGGTGGAGTAAAAAATGAGAATGCACTTTTGGTAGAAGCTTCTAAACAGATTCTGTATAAAGCGATCCATAGCATTAAAGATGGTGTAAAAATTTCGGAGATCGGGAAACTGATTGAAACGGAAGCAAAAAAAGCAGGCTATAAAGTGATTAAAAACCTGGCAGGCCATGGTGTAGGAAGAAGTCTGCACGAAGACCCGCAGGAAATATTAAATTGCTACGATCGTTTTAACCGCCAACGTTTCAAAAAAAATTCGGTGGTAGCTATTGAAACATTTATTTCTACGCACTCATCTTACGCTGAACAACAGGCAGACGGCTGGACATTACTTGGAAACCGCGGAGGCTATGTAGCCCAGCACGAACATACCATTGTAGTTACGGATGGAACCCCTCTTATATTAACAGCAGATAATTGTATCTGGAATTAAACTAGGGTATTAAAACGATAAAATACATATTAGGATCTATCTTTTTTACGCCAAGGCTTTATATAGCACTTGGCGCAACGGCCTGCATATTTGTATTTGCTTTCGTATATCCGTGGCTGTATTTACCGGGTTTATTTTGTTTATGGGCTGTTATATTGGCTACTATCATTGATCTGGTATTACTGTTTGCCAATAAACAAGGTGTCATTTCGAAGCGTAGTACCAAATTCAATAAATTGTCGAATGGCGATGAGAACGAGTTTTTTATTGATATCGTTAATAATTATTCTTTTGCCGTAAGTGTTGATATTATTGATGAATTACCGGAACAGTTTCAATTCAGGAAATTTAATATTAAAAAGAATTTATCGGCAAGCGACAAGCAAAAATTTAAATATACATTAAGGCCCTTATCAAGAGGAGAGTTCCATTTTGGCAAATTGGTGGTGTTAGCCGCATCGCCGATTGGATTTTCAAAGAAGCGTTTTACATTCGACCAGGAAACAATGCTGCCTTGTTATCCCTCGTTTTTAAAATTGCGTCAGTACGAATTAATGGCCATTAGCGATCGCCTGATAAATGTGGGGATCAAGAAAATCAGAAGAGTGGGGCAGAGTACAGAATTTGATCATATTAAAGAGTACGTTATTGGAAATGATATCAGAGCTATTAACTGGAAAGCAAGCGCGCGGACCAATCATTTAATGGTAAACCATTTTATGGATGAGCGGGCGCAACAGGTCTATTCTGTTGTTAATACCGGTCGTGTAATGCAAATGCCTTTTCAGGGATTAAGTCTTTTAGATTATGCTATTAATGCCTCTTTGGTATTGAGTCATATCAGTTATATTAAACATGATAAACCGGGATTGCTGACGTTTTCTAATACCATACAAAACTCGGTTGCGGCCGATAGGAAAGGAAATCAGCTTTATCGGCTACAGGAAGCTTTATATAATGTAAAGACTGATTTTCAGGAAACGAATTACGAAGTACTTTTAAATTATACGCGAACCAAGCTAACGCAACGCAGTCTTTTATTGATTTATACTAATTTTGAAACCGTAAGCAGCTTACGACGTCAGCTGAAATACCTGAAACAAATAGCCAAAAATCATTTGGTGGTAGCTATTATTTTTGAAAATACGGAGCTGCATGAATTGCTCAACACCAAGGCAACAAACACTTCTGAGATCTACCGGCAAACCATTGCCAAAAAATTCGATTACGAAAAACAACAGATTGTACTTGAGTTGCAAAAATCGAAAATACAATGTGTGTATACGAAACCTGCGCAGCTTACAGTAAATACGTTAAATAAGTATTTAGAATTAAAAGCCCGGGGTATGATTTAAATACCCTCTGTTGGGTATGAGCTTTATGTTTAGACAATATACATTTGTACAACTAAAGCGGTAATCAAATGAAAAAAACAATTTTTACGTTAAGCGGATTTATGATCCTGGGCGCACTCATCATTACATCTTGTAAGAAAAAAACGCAGGACCCTGAACCGGATCCAACACCTACCACTACTACAACCGGTGGCACCACAACAGGGAATACAAACTCTTCACCTGGTTTTACATTTACGCCTAATGGCGGGTCAGCAACTGTGGCAGATTCGGCATTCTATTACCAGCAATACAAAACCATACATGCTTATAAGAATGGTAATGCAAATCATTTTGAGATCAATTTGTCGGCATTAACAGTTACAAGCTATTCGATGGGTTCGGGCACCGGAAATGCGCTGACGTATGTCATGGGCGCAACATATTTAACAGCGAGTACAGGAAGCTTAAATATTACAGCTTCTGCAAACAATAAATTATCAGGAAACTTTAATACAACTCTTGCAGGGGGTAGCATCTCTTCTGTTACCGGCCAGTTTGTGGATCTTCCTAAAAGATAGAGTTAAGATAAATCTAATTTTAAACATTCCCCCTTGAAAAGGGGGTGCCCGCAGGGCGGGGGATGTTGTTCAATTATATGTTCTCAAATTTTAATTCTTCAATTTTAATTAGCAAACATCTGATCACATCATTCATGGCTTTCTTTACTTGTATATCATCAAACCGTATAAAGTGTACACCCAGTGTTTCTAATTTTTCCTGACGATAAATATCATTAATAGAAACTTCCTCTATGTGATGACTATTGCCATCAATTTCAATGGCTAACATTAACTCATGACAATAAAAGTCAACGATATAATTATCAATTGGAACCTGCCTGTGAAATTCGACGCCTAAACTTTTGTTTTTAATTTTCTTCCAAAGTAAAACCTCTGAAAGAATGCCTTGTTTTCTGAGCTTTCTTGCAAGTTCTTTCAAAGTGGGATTATAATCAAGTACCTTATTTTTCATAGTATATGATATACATCCCCCGCCCTGCGGGCACCCCCTTCAAAAGGGGGAATTAGTTAAACGTACTAATTTGTACTATTTACTATTCTACAGTAACGCTCTTCGCTAAATTCCTTGGCTGATCAACATTACAGCCACGCATAACAGCAATATGATAAGACAATAACTGCCACGGAATCACAGAAACCAATGGTACCAACGATTCATCTGTTTCAGGAATTTCGATCACGTGATCCGCCATGCCTTTTACATCTTTATCGCCTGCAGTAACCACAGCAATGATACGGCCTTTACGTGCTTTTACTTCCTGGATATTGCTCACTACTTTTTCGTAGTTAGCGCCTTTGGTAGCAATTACAAAAACGGGCATCGCGTCATCAATTAAGGCAATTGGTCCGTGTTTCATCTCTGCTGCGGGATAACCCTCGGCGTGTATATAAGAAATCTCTTTTAATTTTAAAGCACCTTCCAGGGCAACAGGGAAAGAGTAACCTCGGCCTAAGTATAAGGCATTTGTTGAATCTTTATATTTTGCCGCAATCTTTTTAATAGAATCATTCAGTTTCAAAACTTCTTCTACTTTAGAAGGAATGGATTCCATTTCATATAATAACTGGCGGTAACGACTTTCGGCAATGGTGCCTTTTACTTTGGCAACATGCAATGCCATTAACGTTAATACCGTAACCTGCGCGGTAAATGCTTTGGTACTGGCTACGCCAATTTCGGGGCCTGCATGGGTATAAGAACCTGCATGGGTAGCACGTGCGATAGAAGAACCAACCACGTTACATACACCAAAAATAGTAGCCCCTTTTGTTTTTGCCAATTCAATGGCAGCTAACGTATCTGCTGTTTCACCACTTTGAGAGATAGCGATCACAATATCGTCAGAATAAATAATGGGGTTTCTGTAACGGAATTCCGAAGCATATTCTACTTCAACAGGAATACGTGTATACTCTTCAAATAAGTATTCTGCCACCATACCCGCGTGCCAAGAGGTTCCGCAGGCAATGACTAAAATACGCTTGGCATTTTTAAATTTAGTTTCATGCTCTTCGATCCCACCCATTTTTAAATGGCCGGTCGAAGAATTTAAACGACCACGCATACTATCAAAGATAGAACGTGGTTGCTCATAAATTTCTTTCAGCATAAAATGGTCGTAGCCTCCTTTTTCAATGGCTTCCAACTCCATTTCCAACTCTTGTACATAAGGAGTAATTTCTTTATCGCGAATCGTTCTGATCTTTAGTTCTTCGCCACGACGGATAATAGCTACATGCTCGTCTTCAATATAAACTACATTTTTTGTGTATTCTACAATAGGCGATGCATCCGAAGCAATAAAGAATTCGTTGTTGCCAACACCAATAACCATAGGGCTTCCTTTCTTGGCAGCAAACAATGTATCAGGATCATTTTTATCGAGTACCAGAATGGCATAAGCACCAATTACCTGTTTTAGGGCTGCCATGACAGCATATCCCAGCTTTATGCCTTCGTGCTGACGAATGTCTTCAATTAAATGAATCAATACTTCTGTATCGGTTTGTGATAAAAAAGTATGACCTCTTTTTTCAAGACCTTCTTTTAAAGAAGCATAATTTTCAATGATCCCGTTGTGGATCATTACCAACTCTTTGGTTTGAGAATAATGAGGATGTGAATTCACATCATTGGGTTCGCCATGTGTAGCCCAACGGGTGTGGCCTATACCAATATTTCCGGAAGTATCTTTTCCTTTGGTAAAATCCAAAAGGTCAGAAACTTTTCCTTTTTTCTTATATACGTTCATTTCCCCTTTCGGAGAAATAAGAGCAACACCGGCGCTGTCATAGCCACGGTATTCTAAACGTTGTAAACCTTTAACTAAAATAGGAAACGCGTCGCGATTTCCAATATATCCTACAATTCCACACATAAATAGTATACTAAAAACTTAGGCTAATATAACACAAATTCCAGAGAATTATTGTGCCCTTTGTCTCAATTATTTTATCTCCCGGCTAATACAAAAAGCTTTTGTTTATTTGACCCTTTTTTAAGAAATGATCTGCTTAAGCGCCTCGTTTAGGGTAGGGTATTTAAACTCAAATCCCGATTCTAAAAGCTTTTTGTTACTGGCTCTGGAGCCTGAAAGCAACACATTGGCCATTTCCCCGAATACTAATTTCATAGCAAATGCAGGTACATTAGGCATAAAAAAGGGTTTTGATAAGACTTGTGCCAACTGTTTGGAAAACGTAGCATTGGTAATATGTTCAGGAGCAACAGCATTGTAAATACCCTTAAACTGCTCATTAAATAAGCCTTCCATTATAACGGACACCATATCATCAATATGAATCCAGGGCATATATTGCTTTCCATTGCCAATAGCGGAACCCAGCCCTTTTTTAAAGAGGGGGATTAATCTTTCCAATGCGCCGCCCTGTTTACTGAGTACTACACCAATGCGAAGAATAGCTGTTTTATTTGCCAAGATAGAAATGTCGGTATAAGATTTTTCCCAGAGTTCGCAGGTTTCCGATAAAAAATCTTTAGAGCCTTTATCTTCTTCCGAAAATACAGTGTCTGATGTTTCCATGCCGTATATTCCAATGGCACTGGCACCTACAAAAGATTTAAGTTGAATCCCTTTTTGCTTTACCGTATCGCTTATCAGCTTCATGCTGTTAACACGGGAGTCTATGATTTCCTGTTTTCGTTTATCTGTCCAGCGTTTATCCGCAACGCCAATGCCCGCTAAATGCACAAGATGGTCAATACCATCAAAAGCTTTATCGTCCATTTCCTGGGATTCTACATTCCAGAAAAAGGAAGGAATCTTAGAATTGGGAGAAGGAGTGCGGCTTAAAATACGAACATTATGGCCCTGCTTAAGCAATTTTTTGGTCAATGCTTTTCCTATTAGCCCCGTGCCGCCTGTAATTAATAGTGTAGCCATAATAATCCCCTTTCTTAAATTACAAATTAACTTTAACTTTGTTTAAATATACAGATAATGGATCCTATTTTCGATGTACATATTTTTGTTTGCAATAACCAACGTACAGGCACCGAAAAGCTGAGCTGTGGCGAAGCACACGGCCTTGAACTGGTTGGCGAATTTAAAAAACAACTAAAAGACCTTAATACCGGTTTAAAAGTCCGAGCCAATAAAAGCGGTTGCCTTGGTATTTGCGACCTTGGGCCAACGGTGGCCATTTACCCGGAAGGAACATTTTATGTTGGCGTGCAAAAAGAAGACGTTAAAGAAATTATAGAATCACATCTCATTCATAAAACCATTGTACAACGTTTAGTTTTGGACAAATGGCCGAAGAGTTAAGTTTACTGCTGCAATCAGAATGGGTTGAAAAATTTAAACTTCAAACCTACAAAGACTATGAGCTGGCCGGTGTGTTGCAACACTTGCCATTTTT
Source organism: Bacteroidota bacterium (assembly GCA_040389965.1). Taxonomy (GTDB): domain Bacteria; phylum Bacteroidota; class Bacteroidia; order B-17B0; family Aurantibacillaceae; genus UBA4416. The sequence goes on along the minus strand of JAZJZF010000033.1, from coordinate 3,115 downwards.
GGAAACCACTACTTTAGCGGAACTGGAACAGGCATTTTATCAATCGGTTGTAAAACTGGAAATGAGTCATGCTTTAAAAAATTTGCTATATCGTATTGATCTTACAGAATTGCAAATTAAACAGGCGGCACTTAAAAACCCTGAAAAACCCTTACAGTGGGTTCTGGCAGAATTAATGATCAAACGTATTTTACAAAAAGTGGTATTAAAAGATATGTATTCAAAATAATTTTATGAGCATTAGTATAAGAAAAGGAACTGAAACCGATATTGCAAGTGCTTTGAATCTGGTAAAAGAATTAGCGGCTTACGAGAAAGCTCCGCTTGAAGTAGAGGTTACCCCTGAAGAAATGACTGTATGGGGCTTTGGCGCAGATAAACAATTTGATTTTTATGTTGCTGAAGAAAACCATGTCATCATTGGACTGGCACTTTATTATTTTAAATACAGCACCTGGAAAGGAAAATGCCTTTTCCTGGAAGACATTGTTGTTACGGAAAGCCAGCGTGGCAAAGGAGTTGGAAAATTACTATTTGATAAAATTGTAGAGGTAAGTAAGGAAACAAAGGTACGCCGCATGGAATGGCAGGTGCTCGACTGGAATACCACGGCTATTGATTTTTATAAAAAATACAATACCGGTTTAGATGGGGAGTGGATCAACTGCAAGCTAACCAACCATCAGTTGGATAAAATGTAAGAATTGGCTAACTGTCTTTTTTCTTTGAATAGTAAGGCCTTGCCTGCTTCACAATAATTTTTCGCTGTTTATTTTCCAGGATGATTTTAAACTCTACATCCATCGCAAAATCCTTGTATGGTGTGTTGGGCCAAAGACGCAACAGTTCGTAAAAATGCTCTTTTATTTTATCCAGTTTCTGGCTAAGCTCTTTTAATTCGGCAGGTGTTAATAAGGAACCCTGTGGATTCAGGCTCGAGTAAGAGATCCAATCGGCAGCCTGCGCGTTATTGTAAAAATCGACGGTTGTAGAATTCATATAGGAAACGACCTGCTCGCAAACTATGTTTTTTTTCGGTGACACCACTTCGTTTTCGCCTTGCTGCATATTGATCACGAAGCCAAAGTCGTAATCGCGGTACAAATTTTTTGTAATTGCCACACCATTCACAAGTTCATCATCATAGGCCTCGTGCATTAAAATGCCCATAGCCACTTTCGAATTATCAATGCCAAAATAATTGCGTTCAAAAAAAGCACGGTCGTTCCAAAGGCTTGCCCATACTTTTTTAATGGCCCGTTCAATGCTTTTGCTTGTATCCCCTATAATACCTGATGTAGAAGTATAAAGACCCGCACCATTAAAATTACTTTCATCCTCGGCATTGGAAGAAGAGCGGAACCGTATTTTTTGTGCTTTAAAATTTGTCCGGCAATAACGTGTTACCGTATTTAAAAGGGCTGTGTCTAAAACGGCTTTTGTAATGCGTTTTCGGATGCGCTTTAATTGTCTCGAAATCAGGCTATCATTCAGATTTTTGTTGTTGATCAGGATATCAATATCGCGAAGGATACCATGTTTTTGGAGATGCTGATAATAATAATAAAAAGGAATAGCACCCGCTTTTGGCGGGGTAAATTGCATACGTTCGCGCCGTTCTATTTTTTTGATTTCCGCCAGGTTGCATACTTTTGAACCATAAGCAGATTTATCTTTATAGGCTAATCTTTCGAGACTTACAATTGCTTTACGGGTTGTATCCAATTTTGGAATTACTTTTTTACCGGCAATAGTTTTAGAGCCGACATAATTCATCAGAGGCTTAATGTGTAAAGCTTGTTGAGTAACGTTAATTTCAACAGCCTTGCCGGATAAGCGTTTCAAAGAATCGATACTGAAAATAGTTTTTTGAGAGGCACAAGGTGTATTACGGTTTGAAGTCAGGAGGCAAATGTGACTTAAAGGTGTTTGAAATTCATTTGTCACTACTGCTTTACATATGGGCAGTTCATTGGAGCTTCCTTTCAGGACAAGAATCTTCTCCGAATAATCGACCCCTTTTTTAAGAGAATCGGCATCTATAAACAGGAGGATACCACTTGCTTTGCCTTCTACAATGGGTTGATACGTTTGCGACTTAAATAATTCATCGCTGCTGATAACTGCATGGTTTTTTGAGATGCTGGCCTTACGACGCAGTAATACAGTTGTGTTCAGCAGGATCTTAAAATTCGATTTGCAGAAAGTAGTCTCTTTTACTTTAGCGCATAATAAATCAATACAGGCATCATTCACATTGTCGGAAGCGGCAAACTGAAGAAAATAATTTTTTGTATTGGTATTATAATTAAACGTAGCCAATACATATTTTCGGTTTGGAGAATCGCTGTAATTATAGGTATTGAAGAGTTCTAGCTCGTCGGGGTCGTTTAAAATCTCGGTTACAAAACGGTAATGCCACTTGTATTTTTTAGATTCAAGGTAATAGATGGTGTTACTTTTGAGTTCGAAAACTACTTTTACACATTCAATGCCGTTAAAATTATTGCTGAGCGGCTCGCCCTTCATAAGGTCGAAGTCGGCCATGGTAGACAGTTTAGGTAAAGAATGCGGCTTGGTTTGGGCAGGAACCCATAACGGAGATAAAAGGAACAAATATATAAAGAGGTAAATTAATTTGTTCATCAGGCGTTGTATTTGATATTTTACCCTATCTCTTTTATATCCAGGTATAAAAGACCTAAGATTAAAGATATAAGATTGATCTTCAGAAAAACAATCTTATATCTTGATGCTTTAATCTTTTCTTTCCCTTTAGTCCTTTCTCTACATTCCCTTAATGCAATCCACAAAAAACTTCACTTTGTTTTTATCGGTGTCAGGATATAAGCCATGCCCCAGATTTGCAATATAGCGTTGCTTTCCAAAGGCGGCAATCATTTTTTTAGCTTCCGCTTCAATGGTTTTTTCATCGGCGTATAACATACATGGATCGGCATTGCCCTGCAGCGTTTTACCGTTACCAATAATAATACGCGCATCCTGCGGATTTATTGTCCAGTCTAAACCAATGGTGTTGCAATTTAATTTAGCCATATCTGCCAAAGCGAAATGAGCATCTTTTGCAAAAACCGTAACCGGCGCCAAAGGCTCA
>JAZJZF010000032.1:10474-35648 GCA_040389965.1 Bacteroidota bacterium | reverse complement strand
TTTGATAGAGCTGCCATTTTCATACTGATAACGGCTTCTAATTCTTTACGCAAAGGGTGTTTTTTGGATGGCTTATTTTCGGCAAAATCCCATTCGTCTTTTGCAGCCGAATAGCCGAGACTTATTTTTCTAATCTTCCTATCCTTTATAATTTGTAAGATGATTGGATGTTGCCCATTTTTAAGCGTTTTATGAACGTATAATGTAGCCTTTATAGATGCTGAGTTTTTCATTACTTAAAATCTTGGTGTAAACATGGTGTAAACAAATGTAATAAAAAACAATAAAGTAAGGTATCTATCAATAAGAAATATTTTCCTAAATAATTGATTAATAAGTATATATAAAAATCAATAACTATCAATAAGAAAGGGGGGTACTTCTTACAAGCAGGGGGTCACAGGTTCGAACCCTGTATCTCCCACGAAAGTCCTACATAGCCTGTAGGACTTTTTTAGTTTATGCCATTTACGGTTTATATTTTATTTTCAATCATTAAGAATAAGTATTACATCGGATATACAGGTGATATCATGGAGGAACGTTTGCGGAAACACAATTCTGATCATAAAGGCTTTACGGGTGGGATAGGCGATTGGGAACTAAAATATACAGAGTGCTTTTCAACAAAGCATGAAGCGATAAAAAGAGAACAGCAAATTAAGAAATGGAAAAGCAGGATATTGATTGAGAAATTACTACTTGCTTCAGTTGGTTCAGAACATCCCGATTTATAATCGGGAGGGTTAGGTTCGAACCCTGTATCTCCCACGAAAGTCCTACATAATCTGTAGGACTTTTTTATTTTCACAAAAAAGCCCTCCGCTAATTAGCGGAGGGCTTTTCATTTTAAATTCAATCAACGTTTTTGTTTACACTAAATTTGCCGATAAAGTGATGGTAGCATTTAATAGTTTGGATACCGGACAAACTTCTTTGGCTTTTTGTGCTGTTTTTTGAAAATCCTCGTTTGAAATGCCGGGAACCTTACCGGTTAGTTCAAGATGAATCAGGTTAATAGAACCATCTTCAAAGGTTACTTTTGCTTCCGTGTTTAGGTCTTCAGGCACAAAACCTGCTTCTGACAATAAAAAGCTCAATTGCATCGTAAAGCATCCCGAATGGGCAGCAGCAATCAGCTCTTCCGGGTTTGTTCCCACACCTTGCTCAAAGCGGGTTTTAAAAGATAACTGAGCGTTATCTAACGTTTTGCTTTGTGTGTTAATTGTTCCTTTGCCTTCCATTCCTGTACCTTTCCAGTTGGCACTTGCGTTTCTTGTAAATTTCATGATTTCAGTTTTTAAGTTTGTTTAAATCAACGGTTATTCCGAATGACGGTACAAATGTATAGGGAGAGTATTTATAAATCAAATTAATAATTTTGTATCTTTATAAAATAAATTTATAATGACATTACAGCAATTAAAATACATCGTTGCATTAAATGATGAAAGGCACTTTGCACGTGCAGCCGAAGTATGTATGGTTACGCAACCGGGACTGACCATTCAGCTAAAAAACCTGGAAGAAGAAATTGGTATTAAATTATTTGACCGGAGCAAAGTTCCGCTCACGCCAACCCGTTTAGGTTTGGAAATTATAAACAGGGCAAAAAAAATTCTCCGGGAAGCAGATGAGATCCGTGACTTTGTAGTGAAAGAAAAGAACCAGTTGAGCGGGGAAATAAAATTGGGTGTAATCTCAACACTTTCTCCTTACCTGATTCCACTTTTTATAAAGGCCATGAAAGTCGCAACACCTAAAATACAGTATGTGATTAAGGAAGCAAACACCGGCCAGCTGATGCATGATGTTGAAACAGGAGCCTTGGATGTGGCATTAATGGCAACTCCTACAGGAAATCCTCATTTGATTGAACACCCTGTATTTAAAGAACCTTTTGTGGCCTATCTGAACGAAGGCCATCCCATGGCAAATAAAACGCACTATGTATTACAGCCGAGTGATAAGGCCGAGCTATTATTATTGCAACATGAATATTGTTATAACGCACAATTACTCGATATCTGTGGCATAAAAGATCCAAAAAAAATTAAAGAACAATTCAGCTTCGATATCAGTTCCATTGAAACACTTAAAAACTTAGTCCGGGCCCAATTGGGCTTTGCCATTATTCCCGAACTGTCTATGATCAATGAAACAGACACCAATCTTTTTAAACAGTTTAAAGAACCAAAGCCGGTCAGGGAGATCAGTCTGGTAATTTCGGATACCTTTTCAAGAAAATTAGTATTGGAAAAAATGAACGAAGCTATCTGGAATTGCTTGCCGGAATCACTTCAACAAAATTTTAAGTACCGTAAAATAAGATGGAACGATTCGCCCTACTTTGCAAAATCAGTTAGCGGATTATAAATTAATCGTTAACCCCATCTTCTATAGCAAAATGGATCTGGATTATTTTATTCATGGTATCCAGGGTTTCCATGTATTTTTTTTGACCAATGACTTCTATATACTGTTCGGTAAGGGCATTTAATTTATGACGCGCATTAATGACCATTTTTAAACCGTAATCGGTAAGGCTGATCAATGAGCTCCGGGCGTCATCTGGATTAGGTTTGAGCGCGATCAGGTTAAGTCGCTGTAACTCCTTAGAGGTTTTACTCATGGCCTGTTTAGTGACACGGATTTTTTTTGCCAGCTCATTATTCGTAATACCTTCCGAGCCAATGTTCATTAAAAAAGCCATATAACCTACTTTCATATCGGGATAACCTTCTCTCGACAAATTGCCAAGGCACCACTCGTCAAAATGCTTTTTGAGGTGTGATAATATCCGGGCAAAATTACACTCTTTATTTATAGAGAGTCTGTCTAATTCTTTTTCCAATGCTTTCCTGTTCGACGTCATAAAAATTATTTTGCTGACTTACAGCAGATTAAATATAATAAAGGACAAATATAATAAAAAAATTAGTCAACTTGTTTTACTATATGGTAAACTTAGTTTACTTTTACACAAAATTTATTAAAATCCCTTTATGGAAACAACAACTACTGAATCAACTACTCCAAAAAAGAAAAACAAAGCTATTTTTATCCTACCCGTTATTATAGGTCTTGGTGCTTTTTTCGGAATCAAAGCATACATTCATTCCCTTAATTATGAAAGCACTGATAATGCACAGATAGAAACCAATACCTTACCTGTTATAAGCCGAGTTTCGGGTTATGTGGATTCTATAAGTGTGTCTGATTTTGGGGATGTAAAAGCCGGACAACTTATTTTACAAATTGATGATAACGAATATAAGCTTGCCGTGAAACAGGCACAGGCCGATCTCTTATCTGCTATGGCCGACCTAAGTGTGGCACAATCAAACCTTACCAACAGCAGTGCCAATTCCGGTGTGGTAAAGGCTAATTCTGATGTACAGAAAACAAGGCTCGACAAAGCGAAAAGTGATTTGGCAAGAGATGAAGCGTTATTTAAAGAAGGATCTATTACCAAAAAACAGGTGGAAGATTCGAGGTCAAATTACGAGACAACGCTTAAGCAACTGGATGCCAACAATCAGCAATTGGTTTTAGCCAATAGCCAAAATGCCACAAGTAATGCACAGATTGAAAAAGCAAAGGCTGCTGTTGAACTACGCCAGGCAATGCTTGACCAGGCGCAACTGCGTTTAAGTTATACCAAGATCTATTCAACCATTAATGGTAAAATAGGAAAGCGCAACTTAGAGCAGGGGCAGTATATACAGGCTGGTCAAAATTTAATGACTGTAGTTAATAATGATCTCTTTTGGATAGTTGCCAACTTTAAGGAAACGCAGGTAGAACATTTAAAACTTGGGCAGGAAGTAACGGTTGAAATAGACGGTTATCCTGACACCGAAGTAAAAGGAAAAATAGAAAGCCTGAGTGAGGCTACCGGTGCGCGTTTCTCTTTATTACCTCCCGATAATGCTTCCGGCAATTTTGTGAAAGTAACACAAAGAGTACCAGTAAAAATCAGCATCGAAAATATAAAAGAAGTACGGGCTATTTTAAAAGCAGGAATGAGTGTAGGTGTGAGCGTTCATATAAAATAAACCGCCATGGAATTAACTCCGATACAAAGAACGATTATTGTGATAACCACGGTGGCTGCGGCTATTATGGAACTCATCGATACGTCTATTATCAACGTAGCCTTATCCGAAATAAGCGGAAACCTTGGTGCTACCATAGAAGATACATCGTGGGTAATTACAGCTTACGCCATTGCCAATGTAATTATTATTCCGCTTACCGGATTTTTAGCACGTTATTTTGGCAGAAAAAATTATTACATCACTTCTATCATCATTTTCACGATCGCCTCTTTTATGTGTGGTCAGGCTTCGAGTTTATGGGAACTTGTACTATGGCGTTTTATCCAGGGCATTGGCGGCGGCGCTTTATTATCAACCTCGCAAGGAATTTTGTTTGATTCTTTTCCGCCAAACAAGAAAGCGATGGCTTCAGGACTTTTTGGAATGGGAATTGTTTTAGGTCCGGCTATAGGCCCAACATTGGGAGGTTATATTGTAGATAATTATTCATGGCCCCTGATCTTTTACATTAACATTCCTTTTGGTATTTTGGCGACAGCACTGGCTTACAGGTTCATCGTAAAACGCCCTGAAGAAATAAATATTAATAAAAAAGCGATCCACATCGACTACTTTGGTATTGTTTGTTTGGCAGTAGGAGTTGGCTCTTTACAATATGTTTTGGAAAAAGGCCAGGCCGACGATTGGTTTGATGATAGTATTATCAGGATATTAAGCGTTACAGCTGTATTAGGTCTGTTACTGTTTATTTGGCGACAGCTAAAAGCAGTTGTGCCATTGATAGACTTGCGCGTGATGAAAAGCAGAAATTTGCTGGCCAGTAACATCCTTACATTTGTGACAGGTTTCGGTTTGTTTGGATCTGTATTTATTTTCCCGGTCATGGTACAGCGTGTGCTTGGGTTTACACCTACCGAAGCGGGCATGGGCATTGTTCCCGGAGCATTGATAGCATTGCCGCTTATGCCAATTATTGGTAAGCGTATGGGCTCAGGAACTTCTCCTATTGTTTTTGTTGTATTGGGTTTTATCTTTTTTATCCTTCACGGTGTTACCAGTGCATGGGCAACGCCCGATGTGTCGCGTAACTGGTTTATCATTCCGCAACTTTTCAGAGGAGCCGGTACCGCCTTTTTAATTGTGCCTTTAATTAATCAGGCAGCTGTAGGTTTAAGGCCAGAGCAAATGTCGTCGGGTATTAGTCTCACTAATATGTTAAGGCAGTTGGGAGGTTCTTTTGGTATCGCCGTAATGAACACTTATGTTGCTACAAAATTTGCAGAACATAAAAATGACCTGATCACTAATATTACCGCCAACGATCCTGAATACCTGAGTAGAGCTTCGCAATTGACCAATGGCTTAATGGCAAGGGGAGTAAATCCCTCTGCTGCTGAAAGAGCCGCTATGTCATTCATTGATGGCAGCATTAGCAAGCAAAGCTTTTTCATGGCTTACCTCGATGGCTTCGTACTTATTAGTATCTTTTTTGTATGTACCATCCCTATTATTTTATTGCTTTCCACTAAAAAAATTGACGCAGCTACACAGGCAAAAATTGCAGAAGAATCACATTAAGAATTATTATGGTACAGTCAGGGGACTATACCTTATGACATTATAAAACATTGACTATTACAATATGAAAACAAATAAATTAATCACGTTAACAGTTTGCCTCTTGATAGCTTTATCTATTAAAGCACAAAAGGCTGTAAATTCTGAGCTGGTAAACCTCGTTAACAAATCATTTACCTATAACCCGCGCATTAATGAATTGCAGCAAAATGTAGCAATACAGGAAGAAAAGATGGATGTTGCTAAAACCTATCTGTTGCCATCTGTTAGTGCCACAGGTTCGTATAATTATATTGCTCCTGTGGGGCAGATCACATTTCCTGTAGCGCCCGGTGTTGACAAGCTCATCCAATTTCAGCCAAATAACAATGTCACGTTTGGTTTGGGTTTAAATTACCAGGTCCTGGATTTTGGAAGAGCTCGTGCTAATATTAATAAAAGTAAGACTGAGATTCAACAATCGAAAGATAATGTAGAATTTAATAAATCGCAGTTGGCCGCTCAGGTAGCTACTATTTATTATGGTATCGTTTATTTGAAGAGTGCTGTTACTGTTCAGGATTCGATCTTATCTTCTCTGGCACAAACAAAAAAGCAAACCGAAAATAAATTGAAGAATGGGGATGCGCTTGAACTGGATGTGTTAACGATTAACAGTAATATAGATGCTGAACAAAACCGTAAGGTTGAATTGGAGACCATGTTGGAGAAACAAAAGAATTTATTGATGTATTCTACAGGAATAAACAGCGTTTCACAGCCCGGCTCAGATTTTAATTTTGCTGCAGATAATGCAGTTATTGTAAGTAATGAAGAACTTTTGAAGCAAGCCGAACAAACGAATCTTGATTTTAAAATAGCCCAGGAAAAAACGCAGCTTACTATTCACGACTGGGATATTAATAAACGCAACTATTACCCATCAGTAAATATCCTTGGTAATGCAGGGATGCGAAATGGTTATCAGCCAAAAATTAACGACCTTAAGTTTAATTACCTGGTTGGTGTGGGGTTTACAGCACCTATTTTTCAGGGAGGAAGATACAGGCAACAAAAACAATTGTTTGAAGCCACCAATAGCTTAAACAATTTAACGATCACCACTTTAAAAAGAAATTATGAACGCGATATAGCACAGGCTACTGCAGATATTAATTCTTATACGGCAAGGCTGGTTAACGTTCAGGGACAAATTAACCAGGCTCAAAAAGCACTGGAACAAACAAACTCGAGGTATAAAAACGGCATTGCCATACAAGTAGAATATATTAATGCATTAACCACTTTACAAAGAATTAAATTATCGGCTTTAAATTTCGAATATCAGAAATGCCTTGCACAAGTTGAGTTAACAAGGTTAATAGGAAATAAATGGTGGTAAGCTTTTTATCATTGGGAATGGTATAGATTTTTTCTGGTGCTTCGGAATGTATCTTACTGTTCCTTCTAAAACCCTTGCATTTGCAGAGTTTTTTGCTTTATAGAAAGCCGGATGAAATAGAACGGTTTATTTCTTATTTTTACGATATGGTTAATCATCGGGCAATTATTCTTTTACGCGGCTTGCCTGGAAGTGGTAAAACTACTTTAGCAAAGCTATTGACCGAAGGCGGAAAATATCCCTGCTACTCGGTCGACGATTATTTTACCAATTCCGAAACAGGCGAATACTGCTTTGAATACCAAAACAATCATTTAGCCTATAAACAATGCGAAGAAAACACCAGAACAGCCATGCTCAAAGGCTCTTCAAAAATCATGGTGCATAATACCTTTACGATTGACTGGGAGCTGGAGACCTACTTTAAAATGGCTGCTGAATACAATTACAACTTGTTTGTGGTAACCGTCGAAAATTACCATCATAGTAAAAACGCGCACGCCATTAGCGATGAACAAATTGCAAAGATGGCAGAGAAGTATAAAGTGAAGTTGTTGTAGATAACACAACACATTTATGTAGTCTATCGTCACCCTGAACTTGATTCAGGGTCTCATAGTATTTGAGTAATTTTTATAAAGTGAGACGCTGAATCAAGTTCAGCATGACCTGAAACAGTTTAATAGTTAAACATATAAAAAAACCTCCGCTAAACAGTGGAGGTTTTTTTGTTTATGAGTATGTTGTAATTATTTTTTTGGCATCTTGTCTTTAGGAATTAAATACACTACCGACAGATCGAAATAATTTAAAGGATTTTGAGGGAAATTACGCACGTTTAATTGTTCAAGGCTGTAGTTCTCATCATAGAAAATCGGCATAAATGGAGCTTCATCCAATACAATTTGCTCAGCTTGCGATAATAAACCATAACGTTTTGCTTTATCAGGCTCTGTAAATGATGCCGCAAATAAAGAATCGAAACGGGCATTTTTAAAGCGGAAATAGTTAATGAACGATTTTTCTGTAGCACCTGTAGGAACGTGTTTTCCGTAGAATAAAGTTAAGAAAGTTTCAGGATCCGGATAATCGGCAAACCATGCAAAACGGAAGAAATCAGATTTACCGGATTGAACTTGTTCAATGTGTTCAGCAAAAGGAACCGTATTAATATCCACATCTACATTTAAATTTTCTTTCAGCATTTTTTGGATCACCTCTGCAATTAAAATATTTCTGTCTCCACCACCGCTGTTAATTTGTAAAGTTACTTTAGGGAAACCTTTACCATCAGGATATCCTGCTTGTTTCATTAATTCTTTTGCTTTTATAGGGTCAAACGTATAGCCTTTTAAACCTTTAAAGTTGTATCCGTCTTTTTCAAAAGCAGCTACATAAGGCACCATACCGTAATCAGCCGAAGAACCTTCGCCCTGGATAGTGAAATCAGTGATCTTATGTCTGTCAATAGCGTAGTTAAAAGCTAAACGCACTTCTTTTTTATTAAAAGTAGAGCTAATGCAATTAAAGCCTAAGTAGTTTGTATTAAATGCAGGAGAGTTTAAGATCTGAAAATCTGTTTTACGTTCTTTAGCATGTTCAAGGTCTCCCATAATTTCATGGAATATCTCAACCGGTAAACGGTATACCATATCTAAGTTACCGCTTTTAAACTCAAGGATCTCCGCTTTTTTCTCGCGAATAAACGTGTATTTTAAACCATCAAGGTAAGGCAGTTTGTTACCATCTTTATCAACGCCATAGTAATCAGGATTTTTCTTCATGATTAATACTTCGCCTTCTTTTACGGTTTCCATAAGGAACGGACCAGTACCTACAGGATGGATACGGATATCCAAACCATATTTATCAAGCGCTTCTTTAGGATAGATCCAGCAGCCCGGCATTGCCATAATATTTAAGAAACCGGCAAAAGGCGATTGAAGTGTAATAATTAATGTAGAATCGTTCACTACTTTTATACCTGATACACCGGTGTTTTTTCCGGCTTTAGAGGATTCAAAAGCTTCGTTAGCACCTACTACACGGTCTTTCAACGTTACGTCGAATTGCGCATTATTAGGATCGGAAGTACATAATTTATCTAAACAGAATTTAACATCATTAGCAGTCAGCGCTCTTCCTTTTCCTTCAGGGAAACAAGCATCAGGATGAAATTTAACGCCGTTGCGGATATGAAACGTCCACTCGGTTTGATTTTCATTGCTTTCCCATTTTGAAGCAATAGCAGGCTCAATAGAAAGATCTGTCTGGTTAAATTTTACCAGCCCTTCAAATAACTGAGTACCGATATGAAAGCCAACGACCTCGTTAACTGCGATAGGGTTAAGGCTTTTAAAAGCTTCTACTTCGTTAAGGCGCATAACGCCACCCATGTAAATTCCGCCTTTTCCTTCTGCGCCGCTGTGATTATCTTTTTTATCGTCTGAACATGAAGTGCAAGAGGCTAATCCTAGGACGAAAGCACTCGCAAATAATGGAATAAATAGTTTTCTCATACTAGTACGTAAGTTTTTAGTAACACAAATATAATCTTAAAAACTAAAAAACCTAAAATAATTAGCTAAAATTGTTAAAACTGCATCTCTAATAATACCGGGCAATGATCGCTGTGCATAGCGTCGCTTAAAATGACTGAACGCGATAGATTTTTTTGAAGAGAATGCGCTACAAGGTTATAATCAATGCGCCATCCAAGGTTTTTACCTCTGCTTCCTGCGCGGTAGCTCCACCAGCTATATTGATGCGGTTCCTGATTAAAATGTCTGAAAGAATCTATAAAACCAGATGTGATAAATTGCTCCATCCATTCTCTTTCTTCAGGGAGAAATCCGGAGGTATTGGCGTTTGATTTCGGGTTATGAATATCAATAGGTTTATGGCATATGTTATAGTCGCCACACAGCACCAGATTAGGGATTTTGGACTTTAAACCATCGATATAATTTTGAAAATCGCTTAACCATTTCATTTTAAAACTTTGCCTATCGTCGCCACTGCTCCCGCTTGGATGGTATACGCTCATCACAGAACAGTGCTTAAGATCAACCCGTAATACACGGCCTTCAAAATCATAGGCATCAATACCACAACCATATTCCACGTGTTTTGCCTTTTCTTTACTAAAAATGGCAACACCACTGTAACCCTTCTTTTGCGCGGGATACCAGTACAAATGATACCCAAGATCTTCAAAAGCTTTGGTATCCACCTGATCGGGAGTAGCTTTAATTTCCTGTAAACATAACACATCAGGGTCAGATGCCTTTACCCATTCAACTAATCCTTTGTTCATAGCGGCTCTTATGCCGTTAACGTTATAAGTGATAATTCGCATTTAAATATAGTTTATGGGTTAAAAATACAATTTCTATCTTTATAAACCGTTATATTAACCAGTGGTTTTGAGGATCAGTTGCATAGTGTTTTTTTTAGTTGGAAGTACGCTTGGGTTAATGGCTCAAACGAACTTAAAACAAAAGCAATACCTTTTAAAATCGGATACACTTTTTTTAGACAGTCTGAGCCTCATACCGGGCTCTGTAAAGCTTTCCTCCAAAACAGGAGCACTTGATACAGCCTCCTATAAGATTAATTATGCATTGAAAGCCCTCATCTTTAAAGAAAGACCAAAAGACACGCTCGTTGTTGCCTACAAAACTTTTCCGTATAATTTCGAGAAAAACTACTTCCATAAAAGTAAAGCCGTCTTAACCAAAGATCTTTCGCTACCCTCAAACCCCTTTACCATTTCGTTTGATCCCCTGAACAATAACAACGAATCATTTATAACCGATGGTTTAAATAAAAATGGGAGTATTAGCCGGGGCATTAGCTTTGGGAATAACCAGGATGTGGTAGTAAACTCAAGTCTCAATTTACAGGTAAGTGGGAAACTTACCCAGGATGTTGATCTGTTGTTGGCGGCTACAGATGATAATATTCCTTTTCAGGCAGATGGAACAACGGCACAATTGCAGGAATTTGATAAAGTATTTATTCAACTGTCGAACCAGAATAACAAATTAATTGTAGGCGATTTCCAGTTACAAAGGCCCAACAGCTATTTTATGAATTTCTATAAAAGGTCGCAGGGTGCTTATTTTTCGAATACCTACAAAGATACAATAGAGAAAAAGACTGTGTTATTTAAAACACAACTGAGTGGAGCGGTAAGTAAAGGAAAATTTGCCAGGAACGTGGTTCAGGGAACAGAAAACAACCAGGGACCCTATCGTTTAAAAGGAGCCGATAACGAGCAGTTTATTATTGTGTTATCCGGTACCGAAAAAATATACATCGATGGAAGGCTTTTACAGCGCGGGCAGGAGAACGATTATATTATTGATTATAACACAGCCGAAGTAACCTTTACCGCCAGGCAAATTATTACCAAAGATAAAAGGATCATTGCGGAGTTTCAGTATGCCGAACGTAATTACGCGCGCTCCCTGTATTTTTTTAGCGAAGAAATAGAGATGCAAAAACTGAAATTGAGGCTTAATGTATTTGGGGAGCAGGATAATAAAAACAAAACCCTGCAGCAAACCCTTTCCGATCAGCAAAAACTAACACTCTTTACTATTGGAGATACCTTAAGTAAGGCCGTTTCAACGGGAGCAACCCTCTCTGATTTTAATAATACGGATGTGTTTTACTGGAAAAAAGATACGATCGTTACCAGCCTTATCTATTCAGGAATTTATGTGTATTCTACTAATGCCGATAGCGCAAAGTACCGTGTAAAATTTAGTTACGTAGGCGAAAACAGTGGGCATTATGTGCAACAACTTACTACGGCCAATGGTCGGGTATACCAATGGGTGGCACCTATCGGGGGCATTTTGCAGGGAAACTATGAGCCGGTTATTCCTTTGGTAACGCCCAAGAAAAAACAAATGGTAACAGCCGGAGGTAATTATGTATTTGACAAAAATCATAATCTGGATGTAGAAGGCGTGTATACAAAAAACGACATTAACACCTTTAGCAAATTTGATTCGAAAGATGATGATGGTTATGGATTTAGACTGAACAGTAATAACCAAACCGTTATAAAGCTGGATACAGTCAAGAAAGAATCCTTAAATGCCATTTATAACGTAGGTTACGAATACATTCAAAAATATTTTAATCCTATTGAACGGTATAGAGCAGTAGAGTTTGAACGTGACTGGAACAGGCCAATCAGCGCGCCTATTAATACAGATCAAAATGTTGGTTTTGCACAGGCGGGGATTCAAAAAGGAAATAAATTCAAAATGCTGTACGGCATTAATTTTTTTGACGAAGGTTCTTTTTACCAGGGTTTAAAACATGGCATCCAAAGCTTTTATAACCTGAAGAACACCTCAGTCACGTATAACGGGTCGTACCTTACCAGTAGGTATCTTCAACAACGCAGTAATTTTTACAGGCATAAAGCATCCATATCGCAAGGCTTAGGCAAATTAAAATTAACCTACCTCGATGAGTTTGAGCATAACGAATTTCGCAAAACAACTTCTGACAGCCTGTTACCAAGGAGCTACCAATTTTGGGAATGGGAAGGAAACATTACCAACAGGGATACCAGCGGCAATTTATATAAATTGTTTTACCGCGAACGGAGAGATAAGCAGGCTTACAGTGCTATTTTAAAAGATTCTACCCTGGCGCAAAATGCGGGGTTTTCGGCTAATATCAATACCATTCGAAACCATCCGTTCTCAGTGATACTTACCTACCGTGAGCTGCATTTAAAAAATGCCAACCCTTTATTTTTGAAACCCGATAATACCGTATTAGGCCGTGTGGAATACTCCCCAAGGCTGATGAGGGGCTTTGCCACATCGAGTATATTTTATGAAACGGGTTACGGACTCGAAAACAAAAAAGAATATTACTACTTACTTGTGGCGGCAGGTCAGGGAACCTATGCCTGGAAAGATTATAACGAGAACGGCATAGCTGAATTAAACGAATTTGAAATTGCACAATTTCCCGATCAGGCCTTATACATCAGGGTGTATACTCCAACTAACCAATACGTAAAAGTATTACATGATCAGTTCAGTTTTTCTTTAAACCTGCGTCCGTCGGTCTTTTTAAAGGATTCCGTTAACAAAGCCATGAAATTTTTAAGTCGTTTTGCTACTCAATCTGTATACCGCGTCGATAAAAAATCGAATGATAACGGACGGCTTTTCACCTTTGATCCTTTTGACATCAGGCTTAACGATACATTGATTACAGCCCTGAATTATTCGATCAGGCAAAGTGTTTTTTTTAACCAGAGTGCGGCTGTATTTGGAACAGATTACACTTACCAGAATAATATCAGTAAACAATTACTAACCAATGGTTTTGAAACCAGGGGTAACGAAACCCATGAGTGGCGGTGGCGTTGGAACGTAACCCGTGCCTGGAGCATTAATAGTACAAATATATATGGTAACAAATCAAGTGTTTCCTTATATTTTTCAACCAGAAATTATGCAATTGAGTATTTTGATCTTGAGCAAAAGCTCAGCTATCAGCCCAACACAGCTTTTAGGGTAAGTGCGAGTTATAAATACGACATTAAGCGCAACATTATTTTAGAAGGTTTTCAAAAAGCGGAACTGAACGACTTTGGTTTAGAGTTCAAATACAATCAGGTAGAAAAAGGAAGTTTAACCGGAAAAATAAATTTTATTTCCATTAGCTACAATGATTTGGAAAATACCCCTATTGCTTACGAAATGCTCAACGCCCTAAAAACAGGGCACAATTACACCTGGGGCTTAAGCTACCAGCGTAACCTTACCAATAACATACAAATAAGCATTAATTACGATGGACGGAAATCGCCCGGCACTAAAGTCGTTAATCTTGGTGGAGCGCAGGTGAGAGCATTTTTCTAAATGCAGATTGTTCCAAATGTTCTATTCCCCTCTA
Source organism: Bacteroidota bacterium (assembly GCA_040389965.1). GTDB lineage: Bacteria > Bacteroidota > Bacteroidia > B-17B0 > Aurantibacillaceae > UBA4416. The sequence continues at coordinate 21,689 of JAZJZF010000032.1, read as the reverse complement.
ACAAGAGGGGCAGGGGGGTGTGGTTCTATTCCCTTCTTTTCAGAGAGAGACAGGGGCGTGTAGATGATATATGTTTTGAGTTAGCCCCAAAAACCTTAAATTTGTACCATGTTTACAGGAATCATAGAAACGCTCGCAACACTAGAGCATATACAAACAGAGCATACAAATGTGCATTTTACATTTAGCTCTTCCATTACCCACGAACTAAAAATTGACCAAAGCGTAGCGCACAATGGCGTTTGTTTAACCGTTGTTAAAATAGACGGACACAACTATACCGTAACGGCTATTGAAGAAACATTACAGAAAACCAATTTAGGAAGTCTTACAATTGGAAGCATTGTTAACCTGGAACGTTGTATGCCTGCTAATGGCCGTTTCGACGGGCATATTGTACAGGGTCATGTTGACCAAACCGGAACAGTAAAAGATGTTATAGATAATGATGGTAGCTGGACTTACGTCATTAATTACGATTCAGGCAAAGGAAATGTAACCGTTGAAAAAGGGAGTATTACCATTAATGGGACAAGCCTTACGGTTGTTGACTCTCACGACCATTCCTTTTCTGTTTGTATTATTCCTTACACCTACGAAAACACCGTTTTCAAAACACTAAAAAAAGGAGATACTGTAAATCTGGAGTTTGATATCGTTGGTAAATATGTGGCGAGGTTGTTGAAGAAATCAAATAACTAAGCCATGCTGCCTAGGAAGTTATATTATGATATCCTGCTTGCAGGGTTCGCTTTCCTGTTTATTTACTCTTCTTTTAGGATGTTTCTGCCTTATGATATCGGTGTTCATATACAGATAAAATATTTTGGCTATTTCATGGATGCGTTCGTGTTTTTTATCATTCTCTGTGAAGCGTTGCGCTCAGGGAAGATCATAAAGTGGGTAAGTATTTCCTTGATTCCGTTTGCATTTATTGGCAGGATGTTTATGATTCTGCATTGGCCATTTGGTCTTATTCTTTTTATGGTTTCAACACTAACCATATGGAGTCTTCTTGTTATAAGCGTTTGCAGATCAAAGACAGATATTGCTTTAAGAATATTGATCTTATTATATCCGTTAACAAGGGTTGTATTTCATCGTATCTTTTTTTATCACCTTCAAATACCCTGGTGGCTTATTGATTTTTCAGTAATGGGTATAATAGCTATAACCCTTGCTGTTAAAAGGATAAAATCAGCCAATTATGGCGTAGATTCTGCAAAATAAATCCTTTTTAAACTCCCATGGTTTTATTATCTTCACAGTCTTAAATTTAAATTATGTCACGCGTAAAAATTAAAGAAGTTTTAAAGGGAGATCTGATTGATCAGACAATTACAGTAAAAGGTTGGGTACGTACATTCCGTAATACGTCATTCATAGCAATGAATGATGGATCATGCATTCATAATTTACAGGCCGTTGTTAATCACGAAACAACAAATCCTGATATTTTAAAACGCATTACACCGGGCGCCTGCATTGGTGTTACCGGCAAATTAATAAAATCATTAGGTAAAGGACAATCCGTAGAGATTGTTGTTTCTGAAATAGAAATATACGGCGATGCAGAATCTGACATCAGTAAACCAAATGCATTCCCCTTACAACCTAAAGCACATTCCTTAGAATATTTAAGAGAGATTGCTCACCTGCGTTTCCGTACCAACGTATTTGGCGCGGTATTCAGAGTACGTCATACACTGGCTTATGCGATCCATAAGTTCTTTAACGATAAAGGGTTTTTGTATTTACATACACCCATCATTACAAGCAGTGATGCAGAAGGTGCCGGGGAAATGTTTCGTGTAACGACACTTGATGCAAAAAACCCACCGCTAGATGAAAACGGAAACGTAGATTTTAAACAGGATTTTTTCGGAAAAGCAACAAACTTAACGGTTTCAGGCCAACTCGAAGGCGAGCTAGGTGCTATGGCTTTTAGCGATGTCTATACTTTTGGCCCGACTTTTCGTGCAGAGAATTCAAATACTACCCGTCACTTAGCAGAGTTCTGGATGATAGAACCTGAAATGGCGTTCTTTGATTTAAAAGACAATATGGCTTTGGCGGAAGAAATGCTGAAGTACGTGATCACATACGCGTTAGAGCATAATAAAGATGATATCGAATTTTTATCGCAGCGCTTATTGGACGAAGAAAAAAATAAACCACAGGCAGACAGGAGCGAACTGAACTTACTGGAAAAATTAAATTTCTGTTTAGGAAATGAGTTTGCTAAGCTTACGTATACCGAAGCCATTGATATTTTACGTGAATCGAATCACAACAAGAAAAAGAAATTCCAATACATCATCGATGGCTGGGGTGCTGATCTGCAAAGTGAACACGAGCGTTATTTAGTGGAGAAACATTTTAAAAAACCGGTTATTTTAACCGACTATCCTAAAGACATTAAATCATTCTACATGCGTATGAATGAAGATGGAAAAACAGTAGCCGCTATGGATATTTTATTCCCTGGCATTGGCGAAATCATTGGTGGTTCTCAGCGTGAAGAACGTTTAGAAAAACTGGAATCCCGTATGAAAGACATGCACATTCCAACCGAAGAAATGAGTTGGTATTTGGATACACGTCGTTTTGGATCTTGCCCACATGCCGGCTTTGGTCTGGGCTTTGAGCGACTGGTATTATTTGTAACCGGTATGACTAATATCCGCGATGTAATTGCATTTCCGAGAACACCTAACAACTGCGAATTCTAATACAGAACGGTTTACCGTCCTTTTATAACATCTGCCTCTCTTACCATTTTTGAAAGACCGGGCAGATGTTTTTTTATTTTTGATACTACTTAAATCATTAGACATGAACAAAATCAGTATTGTCCTGTTAACCTCATTAACTACCATAGCTGTGAGCCAAACCAAACCAAAATATCCCGTTACCGCTTCCATTCCTAAAGTGGATACATTGCACAATGTACTCCTAACTGATAACTACCGTTGGCTGGAGGATGCCAAAGATGCTAAGGTAGTTGACTGGACAAAGCAACAACATGAGTTTACACTCGATTATTTGAAGAAAAATCAAAAATCGCATCTTGCACTCGAAAAGAGCATTGCCGATTATATTGATATGGATTACGAAGGGCCTTTGACAACCGTAAGCAAAAGGGTTTTTCAAACGGTAAAGCGTAAAGGCGATAAGCAGTATAAGCTGTATACGATTATAGGAAAAGAGAAAAAGCTGATCTGGGATCCTGTTACAATCGACCCTACAGGCAATACTTCTACATCGGGTATGCAATACACCTATAATGGCGAAATAGCGGCTATCACTGCACAAACGGGAGGTGGCGAAATTTCGACTTTATATATCATCGATACTAAAACAGGGAAAATATTACATAAAACCCTTGAAAATGTGTTTGGTTTTTCTTTTACGAAAGACCAACAACATGGTTACGTTACCATTCGTACAAAAGAAGACATAGATAAACAGAAACCCTTAAAAACCTATTTCTGGAAAATAGGCGATCCCTTTTCAAAAGCTAAAGTCATAGGAACCACAAAGGATTCGAAGAACAGCTTCTTTATTTATGACAACCGCTACAGCGATGTGACCTTTTTAGGAGAGAGTGATTTTTATGCCAACATTTTAAACATAAAGAAAACAGGTACTGAAGGAGATGGCACTCAAATTTATAAAAGCACCGAATTTAATGCCTATCCTTACGCCAAAGGAGATAAGTTTTATGTTTTAACTAACGACCATGCTCCCAATTACCGTTTAATGGTGGGCTCTGTAGCTGATCCCGATTTTTCGAAATGGAAAGACCTTATTCCTGAAAACAAAAATGTAAAACAGGATTATGCGGTTACGAACACTCATATCATTGTGCAGGAGAAAAAAGACATTGTAAGTTCATTGTTATTATATGACCTGAATGGAAAGTTCGAAAAGAAACTGGAAATGCCCGAAACAGGCGATGTAGCAAGCATGAGTTATGATGCTGAAGAAGATTCTATTTATATCACACTCAGCACGTTTACATCTACAGCTAAAACTTATGTAGCATCTGCAAAGGATTTTAAATGGCGTTTGTTTTACCAGCGTATTCTTCCTATCAATATGGATAATATTGTGGGCGAAATAAAATTTTATAAATCAAAAGACAGCACAAAAATTCCGGTATTTGTGATCCACAGAAAAGATCTGAAACTAGATGGAAATAATCCAACGCTGTTAACAGCTTATGGTGGTTTTAACATTGGCATCTCTACACATTATTATGGCTTTTATTCAGAGTTTATTAATAGCGGTGGGGTAGTAGTGGAAGCCGGAATTCGTGGCGGAGACGAATACGGAGAGCAATGGCACAGGGATGGCATGCTAGCCAAAAAACAAAATTGTTTTGATGATTTTAATGCCTGTGCCGAGTGGCTAATGGCAAATAAATATACCAATCCAAAAAAACTGGTTGCCATGGGAGGCAGTAATGGTGGGCTTTTGATGGGTGCAGTGGCTACGCAACGTCCCGATTTATACAAAGCCATTGTTTGCCAGGTGCCTTTACTGGACATGATCCGTTACGATAAATTTTTAATTGCGCGTTACTGGATCCCTGAATACGGAACATCTGATAACGAAGAAGATTTCAGATGGTTGTTGAGGTATTCTCCCTACCATAATATCCGTAAAGGAGTGAGCGTTCCAAATATGTTGGTGACAACAGGTGCTAACGAAAGCCGTGTAGATCCTATGAACGCGAAAAAATTTGTAGCAGCTTTACAAAATAATGATGCGCAGGTGAATCCCGTTTTATTATATGTAGATTACAACAGTGGTCATGGCAGCGGACAAAACACAAAACAGTCTATCGAAAACTGGACCTTTACGTTTGAGTATATTATGAACCAGTTGGGGATGTAATATTTTGATATTTTTTCTCTTGATACGTCATGCTGAACTTGATTCAGCATCTCTAAGAGCTATGTTATAACGATGTATTCAAATGCTCCGCCAACGTATAGCCCATACTAAAACAGGCTTGCAGCAGGTAACCGCCGGTAGGCGCATCCCAGTCTATCATTTCCCCTATGCAATAATGCTGAGGTAGTTTTTTTAACTCTAAATGTTTGGTAAGTTCTTCTACAGCAATACCTCCAACTGTTGAAATGGCATCGTCTATGGGCGCAAGTCCGGGAACCGTTAGCGAAAGTGCTTTAATAGCAGCGGCAAGTTTTTCAGGATCATTATAGTCTTCTTTTGAAGTCATCGTTTTCAGAAGATCAATTTGCACATCCGTTAAGTTCAGTTTTTTTTCTAAAACAGCCTTCACAGATAAATTTCCTTTGCTTTCTAAACGGGATTTTATGTCTTCAAAACTCAGATCAGGTTTAAGATCTATTTGCAGCTGAGCGAACTTTTTACTGTTATACTGAACTTGATTCAGCATCTCCTGTTCTGGAGCATGATGAGGTATTAGTTCTTCTCTGATAGCCCTGCTCAAAGGATACACACCGCTGCCTTCTATGCCGAAATCCGTAAGCACTGCCTCCCCTTTTTGTTTGAGACTGCCGCAACTGAACTCGGCATTTTTTAAAGCGCTGCCCGCATACTTTTTAATAAAGTCTTTATCCCAGTTTACCTGGTAAGCACAGTTTGAAGGATAAAACGAATTAACCGTAATGTTTTTTTCTTTAAAGTAATGTGTCCATGTGCCATCACTACCTGTTACTTTCCAGCTGGCGCCGCCTAATGCAAATATGGTAATATCCGCTTTTTGTTGGATGAGCTGATGATTATTTTCAAAGACCAGTTGATCATTTTTCCAACCCTTCCATTCATGCTGATAAAAAACAGAAACCTGGTTTTGCGATAGCTTGTTTTCAATAGCTTTTAATACTTCAATGGGTTTTATGCCTTTAACAGGAAATACGCGCTTACTGGTACCTACATAAGTTTCAATACCGATTTCACTTAACCACTTCCGGAAATCTGTATTAGAAAATTGCTGTAAGAAAGGCTCTATAAAAGCTTTAGGATCATAACGGCTGGCGAACTGCTTTAATTCTTCCGAATGCGTTAAATTAAAGCCGCCTTTTCCGGCAACTAAAAACTTACGGCCCAAAGCCGCATTTTTTTCGTAAAGCGAAATGTTGAATTTGTTGCTATCCAGGCTACAGGCCAGCATCAATGCTGCGGGCCCGCCTCCTATAATTGCTATATGTTTTTTATGTATCACAGTTCAACAAAGGTAACAGAGGGTTTAAATAAAAAAACACGGAGCATTCAAAGCGTCAATACTCCGAATCCTCCGTGTCTCTGTGGTGAATAACTTAAGCCGTAAAATATTTATAGAACAAAGGAATAGTTTCAATGCCTTTATAGTAATTAAATAAGCCGTAATGCTCGTTTGGTGAATGCAATGCATCGCTATCCAAACCAAAGCCAAATAAAATACTATCTAAGCCCAGTTCTTTTTTAAATAAAGCCACAATAGGGATACTGCCACCACCACGTGTAGGAATCGGTTTTTTACCATAAGTTTCCTCCATTGCTTTGCTGGCAGCTAAAAATCCTTTCGATGTAATGGGCACTAATACAGGCTCTCCGCCATGATGTGCAGTAACTTTTACTTTTACTGATTTTGGTGCAATGCTTTCAAAATGTTTTTTAAATAAGGCACTGATCTCATCAGAACTTTGATTAGGAACTAAACGCATCGATATTTTAGCAAATGCTTTTGACGGCAATACCGTTTTTGCTCCTTCGCCAATATAACCACCCCAAATACCGTTTACATCAAGGGTAGGGCGAATGCCTGTTCTTTCGTTGGTAGTGTAGCCTTTTTCGCCACGCTCTTCCTCAATCGCTAAATCTTTCTTAAAATCGTTTAAGTTAAAAGGAGCTTTGTCCAGTTCCGCTCTTTCTTCTTTACTTACCTCCTGCACCTTATCATAAAATCCTGCTACCGTAATATGATTGTTTTCATCATGACATGATGCTATCATTTTACATAAAATATTAATAGGATTAGCCACAGCACCGCCATACACACCGCTGTGCAAATCTCTGTTCGGGCCTGTTACTTCAACTTCCATATAGGCCAGTCCTCGTAAGCCTGCATCAATACTTGGCGTATCATTAGCAATGATGGATGTATCAGAAATCAAAATAATATCGCCCCTCAGTTTTTCTTTATTTTCAATGATCCACGGGCCAAGGCTTGGCGAACCAACTTCTTCCTCCCCTTCTATCATAAATTTTACGTTGCAAGGCAGGGTATTTGTTTTCATCATACTTTCAAAAGCTTTCACATGCATATACATCTGGCCTTTGTCGTCGCAACTTCCACGGGCAAAAATGGCGCCTTCGGGATGAATGTCCGTTTTTTTAATAACCGGTTCAAACGGAGGAGAATCCCATAAATCTAGAGGATCAGCCGGTTGCACATCATAATGGCCATACACAACCACTGTTGGTTTGGCAGGGTCAATGATCTTTTCGCCATATACTACAGGGTAGCCTTTGGTTTGGCAAATCTCTACTTTATCTGCACCCGCTTCCATTAAACGTTGCTTTACAGCTTCCGCTGTTCTTTGCATATCGGGCTTATGTTCAGGCTTTGCACTGATAGAAGGGATCTTTAACAGATCTAAAAGTTCATTTAAAAAACGGTCCTTGTTCGAATTTATGTAATCCAGAATCTGATTTTTTTCCATAATTAGTAAAATTAGAGCCCTAAAGTACTATTTTTTACCTCAAAATGGCTTCCGGATGATTGAAAAAGTTGACAGTCTACCTATTTATGAGTATTTTTATTTGTTGAAAAAAATTCATATTCAAGAGGTTATATCCTTTTGGTAATTCGAAAAAAAACCTCTTTAAGAGTAAGTGTTATAAACAGGTTAAAAACATATTCGCTCATTTTATTCCTGCTGTTTTGCAAATTAGCAGATGCTACACACATTGTGGGTGGGGAGATTTATTACGATGATCTGGGCAGTAACTCTTATCGCATCACCATGAAAGTATACAGGGATTGTCTCAATGGTGTTCCACCGTTTGATGATCCGGCTTTTATGACCATTTTCAGAGGAGATGGCTCGGTTTATACGACGTTAAACGTATCAATGACCAGCAGCATTTCTGTTCCGCCCTCCAATAACAGTCCCTGCGCGCCAACTACTGCAGGCTCAGCCTGTGTGGAAGAAGCAATATACGTTACAATTGTAACGCTGCCGCCATTAACAGGAGGTTATTACATTGCCTACCAACGGTGTTGCCGTAACGGAACCATATTGAACTTAGTAAATCCGGGAGCTGTTGGAGCTACTTATTGGGAACACATTCCCGGTCCTGAAGTGGCCATCGTAAATAACAGTCCAAGATTTACCAAACGCCCGCCCATTTATATTTGCAAAGGAGTGCCTATTAAATTTGACCATGCGGCAACAGATCCTGATGGCGATTCTCTGGTATATAACTTGTGTACACCTTTTAACGGCTTAGATCAATGCTGCCCTATTATTGGAGCCAATTCAACAGCGGGTTGCCCTACCTGCCCGGTTAATAATACGCCACCGCCTTATGTTTCAGTACCATTTACTTCGGCTTATTCGGCAAGCTATCCAATGGCATCAAATCCCGCTATTAATATCAATCCTCACACAGGTTTTTTAAATGGAAGCCCTTCTACGATTGGGCAGTGGGTTGTTGGCGTATGTGTAAGCGAATATAGAAATGGCGTTTTAATTGGCACCCATCACCGCGATTTTCAATTTAATGTAATTGCCTGCCCATTAATGGGAGTGGCAGGTATTGAAGGAGAAACCACAACCAATAACGGAGCTGGTACAGGGTATTGCAACGGATTTACAATTTCATATCATAATTCAAGCCAGGGAAATAACACCTCTTATTTTTGGGATTTTGGAGACGCTTCAACTACAACGGATACATCCTATGCTTATAACCCTACCTACACGTTTCATACAATCGGTGTGTATACGGTAACGCTTATTACAAATCCCGGAAACCCCTGTGCAGATACAACGCACCAGGTTTTTCACGTATACCCTTTACTAAGCCCTTCTATTATTACACCCATTGCGCAGTGTATAACCAATAACAGTTACGTGTTTAGTGCAAATGGTGGCTATATGGGTAATGGTACTTTTGCATGGACCTTTGGCCCAAATGCGAATCCTCAATCGGCGAGCACGAAATCGGTTACAGGCGTGCATTACAATACAGCCGGCACATACAGTGTATCATTTACTGTAAGTGAAAATGGTTGTACGGCTACAGATTCCGACAACATTACGGTTTACCCTTCCACAAAGGCAGAAATAGGTGATTTTACGGCTGTAGGCTGTGATCCCTATGAACTCACGTTCCCAAATGTAAGTTCAGGTGTGAGTATGAATTATACCTGGCAATTTAGCGACGGCACGACATCAACAGATCAAAATCCTACACACATCTTTACACCACCGGGTGTGTATAGTGTATCCTTAACGGCTATTAGCAGCCAGTTTTGTATGGATACCAGTAAGGTAGTTGCAGTAAACAGTATTACCGTAAATCCTTCGCCTACAGCCGGCTTTGTGGGTACGCCAACCATTACCACCATTTTTGATCCGGATATTAATTTTTATAATACAACAGTTGTTTCCGAAAATATTGTGAGTTGGTTTTATAATTTTGATGATGGTTCAGGCTCTTCAGAAATTAATCCAATGCATACTTACCATATGTGGGGCGATTATAACGTCACGCAAACAGTTACAAATGCTTTTGGCTGCCCAAATACCGTGCGCCTACTCATACGGATATTGCCCGAGTTCAGGTTCTGGATACCAAATGCCTTTACACCCGGAAATAAAGACGGGTTAAACGATATATTTAAACCAAGCGTTATTGGTGTGGAAGAATATTCCTTCCTGATCTTTGACCGTTGGGGTGCGCAGATCTATAAAACTGATGACCCTGATGAAGGCTGGAATGGGACTTATAAGCACGGCGATTGCACAGATGATGTGTATATATGGAAATGCGATTTTAAAAATGTAGTTTCAAGAGAGCACGAATACCACGTCGGACATGTGATGTTGGTGAGATAAATGATTAATACCATCCTGTTCATAATCTGTTTTATAATTCCCTTATTCCAGGTAAAAAATACCGTTTTTTGTTAGAATTAAGATGAACCCGGTATTTACTAAAATAAGAGACAAGCATGCCTTGTGGTATAAAGGAATTGTATTTACTACCTGTGTGCTCATCTGTACCTATCTTTTACCAAAACATAATATCCTTACCAGTTACAAGTCGGAGATTGGAGAATCCTGGCTCTATGATGACGTAGTAGCCACTACCGATTTTTTGTTGAAGAAAACACCCGAAGACATCGAATCGGAAAAAACAGAAAGGCACGATAAGGCATCGTATTTTAAAAAGACAGATATCAATACCATAGAGTTGTTATCAAAAACAGAACTGTCTGAAGACGATAAACAAACTGCAAAAATTTACCTCGATAATTTATATAACACCGGTGTTTATTTTTCATTGAGCAGGCCAACAGCGCCCGATTCTATGATAAACGTGGTAACAGATAATGAAGTAAATCAGGTATCGAAAAACAGCCTGTATAACCGCGAAAAAGCATCCTTATTTTTAAATAAATTCTTAAAAAAAGAACAGGTAGTAAATGCCGTGCTTGATTGCATGGTACCCAACATTGTGTATGATCCCATATTATCCAATGAAGTAAACAACGGTGCCGGGAACAGCAATTATATATACAAATCAAAAATAGAAAAAGGAACTGTACTCATTCGCAAAAACGATATTGTAACAGAAGAGAACAACAACTTGCTGGAGAGTTATACCACGGAGTTGGTTTTACAGGAAAATGCCCGGCCAATGCTCTCTATTATCCTTGGGCAACTCATGGCTTGTTTTCTTGTGCTTGGCATTATTATGTTGTTTCTGGCATTTTTCAGAAAAGCTATTTTTAGTCAGAACACACATGTAACGTTTATCTTTATGATCATTGTGCTGTTTATTTTAATAGTTCAACACCCGCATCGACGGTCACTGAAGCGTGGCCCGCGTCCTTCCCTACGAGATTGCTCAGTAGAGCTCTCCAAACACTACAAGTGAGGATAAGATGGCTAACCTGGTGGCATTGGGCGATATCGAGAAGGAGATCCAGTGGGCGCTTCTTGAGGAT
>JAZJZF010000032.1:0-10464 GCA_040389965.1 Bacteroidota bacterium | reverse complement strand
CAGTATTACCTATAAGTACGATCCTAAATATATTTATGCAGTTCCTTTTTGCCTTGTTCCTATTCTTATCCGTGTGTTCTTCGATAGCCGTACTTCTCTGTTTACGTTTTTAAATATTGTTTTAATTTGTGCCTTCTTTACATCCGATAAATTCGAATTTGTTTTTGTACAGCTGATTGCAGGTATTGGCAATATTTTTAGCGTGGCTGATATGGGGAAACGTTCCAAACTCTTTGTATCGTCGTTACTAACGTTTTTATTTTATGTATCGGCATTTGTCGCATTCCATCTGGTAAACAATACGGCCGTTGCATTATATACTACACAAAGCTATATTCCTTTTTTAATAAGCAGTGCCTGTGTATTATTTGCCTTTCCACTCATTTACCTGTTCGAGAAATTATTTGGCTTTGTATCTGATTTTACTTTGCTGGAATTATGTGATTTAAACTCACCTTTATTAAGGCAGTTGTCTCAAAAAATCCCGGGCACTTTTCAGCATTCGTTACAGGTAGCAAATTTAGCGGAAGAAGCCTGTTATAAAATTGGCGGAAATGCTTTACTGGTAAGAACAGGTGCTATGTACCACGATATTGGTAAAATGGAAAATCCCCGTTTTTTTACCGAAAATCAGGTGGGAGAAGTAAGTCCGCACGAAGATTTGAGTCCCGAAGAAAGTGCTAAAATAATTATTGCGCATGTGATTAAAGGTGTTGAAATGGCAAAGGAATATAAATTGCCTGAAGCGGTTATCGATTTTATCCGTACCCATCACGGTACCACTACTACACGTTATTTCCTGCATCATTACAAAAAAGAGCATGCAGGGGAGGTTATTAATGAAGACCTGTTCCGTTACCCGGGTCCAATTCCGTTTAGTAAAGAAACGGCTATCCTAATGATGGCGGATGGTGTAGAAGCTTCATCGCGAAGCCTGAAAAAATACGACGCAGTTACGATTGATGAACTGGTAGATAAAATCATTAATTACCAGATAGAGGAAAATCAATTTATAAACGCAGATATTACCTTCAGGGATATCAACCAGATTAAGAAAATCTTTAAAAAACGCTTAATGAATATTTACCATGTAAGGATCGAATATCCGAGGTAAGTATTGAAACCGTTACATCTATTCTGTGTAGTTTTACCTGTTCTAATTCCCCTCTTCCAGAGGGGGTGGCTTTACCGAAGGTAAAGACGGGGTGTTCGTTCCTGTGCTCCTAAAACCTTATTCCAACAATGCATACATCATCTATCTGCTCCAGATCGCCTTTCCAGTCTACAAATGTTTGTTCCAGGTTCTCTTTTTGTTCGTTCATATCTAAAGACGATATTTTAAGAAATGTTTCGTTAAGCTGCTTATTGGTAAATTTTTTGCCTTTGCTTCCGCCAAACAAATCGGCATAACCATCCGTATAAAAATACAACATATCGCCTTTGGCAACTTCGATAGTTTGCAGGGTAAACGGTTCCATTTTATAACTGATACCTACCGGCATTTTGTCTTTGGGCAATTTCGTAAGGATGTTGTTTTGAATTTGTGTTTGAAAACTGTTACCCGATGAATACGTGATTTTCCCCGAATGCTTATGAAAACGGATCACAACGCCATCCATCCCATCCTGCGATCCACTTTTAGCAGTGGTCTCAATAATACGGGCACGGATAAATTCAAGAATTTTATCGGGAGAAATAATGCTTTTTTCTGTGATGGCTTCGTTTAAAAAACTGGTAATTAAAAGACTCATAAAAGCGCCTGGTACTCCATGCCCGGTACAATCGCAAATGGCAAGATAAAAATCGCCATTGTACTCCCTGGCCCAGTAAAAGTCGCCACTTACAATATCTTTGGGTTTAAATACAATAAAATTATTCGGTAAATATTTATCTATTAATTCCTGTGGCGCTAAAAGAGAGTGTTGTATTTTTTGTGCGTAATAAATGCTATCTGTTATTTCTTTATTTTTTTGTGCGAGTTTATTCAGCGCGTTTTCTCTTGCTTTTTCGAACACCATGGTAACGATGTATACAATAAGCGAAAGACCAAAGATACAGGTAGTGGTAAAAAAGCGGGACCAGGTAACATCATAATCTACAGGATATTCAAAACCGGCAGAAGCTAATGCTCCTATGGTAATAATGATGGCAATGGTAATGCAAAGCCACACAAATGTATTGCGGCCAATACCAAGCAACAATAAAGAAATAGTAGGAATAAGGATAAACCACGGTAATACAGGCGAAAACAAACCACCTGAAAAAAAACTGCACATTAAAATAGCCACAAACGTGCAATTGGCAATATAAATATGAGCCGCTACATCATACGAAATAATTCTTGTGGTAAACAAACGAAGGTTTAAGAGAAACAATAAAAAGTTTACAGACATGACAATAACTCCCGGCAAAAAACCAATACAAAGACTTATTAAAATATAAAAAACAGAGAACAGGGACGTAATACCGATAAAATTGGTTAACAACCTTCGGTTATTTATACGGCCACGCTGCTTTTTTAAAATTTGCTTTATAAGACTATTCATGTACTTTTTTTATAATGGATTTTTCCAACTCAATCCTTTATTGTATCTCTCCTGATCTTTAATTTTAAGGAGATCAAGCTCCCAAGGGCTTTGTAATTTCCACAACTCGCATAGCGATGATGAACTTCCACTTGCCTCAATAATATTATTAACGGCTCTTCTTGCCGCTTCGTTTGCACCTTCCATGGTAGCAAGATCGGTGTATGTTTTTACGTAATCAGAAGCGATAAAGAAATTAGAGATTTCCGTATAAGAATTAGGCCTTAGTGTCCAGGTGTTTACCTGATTAACCAGTAAGGGTTCTTTATTGGAAAGGTCCTTTACCTTATCCAGTTCTGTAGCACTTAGCAATTTGATCATTAAAGCGGTAGGCTCTTTTTGAACTAATTCAATGTCAGCATCTAGATAGGTAAAACGTTTCATGTCGTCTGTTAATATAGGCACACCGCCATAGTTTATTTCCTGTTTCAGTTGTGCCCACACCTCATCTTTTACCTGATCAGGTGTGCAATCCTGTGCAGGCAGTTGATTAAAGTTTCCTGCAGTTGTCCAGTCAGAAATGTCTACCGATAAAACGCCTCTTACAGTTCCATCGAAACGGTTTTGAATATTGTAATTACCCCAGAATTGGAGTTGAGAAATAGAAGTCAATGCCCATTTTGAGTTAGCATAAATGGTGTGGCCTTTATGCATATCAAAACGGTTATTTAAATAAAACTGTATACCATTCATCCATTCTACACTTGGTGCAAGCATAACAATGTTTTTAAGAGAAGCATCCACTTTAAGCATATCTTCATTGATGAGGCGTGCAGCTACTTCAACAGGCGTTGCCATCAAATAATAATCGCCGGTGATAAATCGTACGACCTGTGAGCCATTTACAGGGGCAATAGAAACGCCTGAAACTTTATCGCCATCCATTTTTATGCTCATTACTTCCTGTCCCTTGGTGTATTTTACGCCTTTCGATTGAAGGTAATCGAGCCATGGATTCAAAAATACATCATTTGTAGGGCCATTGAGCACACGGTCGGTGTCTTTGGTGGAGGTATTCATCATACCATAAATAAGTTGCAGAAAAATAGTACCAACGGTTCGTGTACTGGCGCTTTGTGCTTTGGCCGCTACAAGCGAACGGGTAAGTCCTTCTACCAATAAGGCGCGGTATTGATCGCTGAAATCATCAGCTCTTAAATATTCCCACCAGCCTACCTGCTCATATTCATTTAGGTACCGGTCGTTGCAAGAGGTCATTAATTGCCAGATGCGTTCCGAAAAAAACTCTATTTCGGCTTTGGTAAGTTCTGAGCTTGCTTCTAAAAATCCTAAAAACATTTCAATAACATCTTCCAGCGAGCTGGGAAAGTTAACCGGCACAACTATAGGAAATTGGCCTATCTGCGTGATCTCTACATTTTCGGTTGCCACTAAATTATCAAAACATGTTTTCCCTCCTGTAAAAGGAATACGGCTCATGGTATTGGTAATGTGCTTATAAAATCCGGGGAAAAACCGGAAGCCGTGCTCACCCGGTAAAAAATCGTTACCATTTAAATTAGTTCCGGGAACATTTACACTACGGGCCTTTCCGCCAACATATTCACGGTTTCTATCATATATTTCAACTTCAAAGCCCCTCTCAATTAACTCATGTGCTGCGCTCATTCCTGCAATGCCACCACCTAGAATAATTACTTTTGTCATAGATGTTTTAACTAATTTAACATAAATATATGGCAAATTTGTTACAAACGTTAATAACTACAGAAAGAATTGCGTGATTTTTTTGATAAACTAAAAATCTCTGTAAAACTGATGGATGCTGGTTTTAACACCCACGTAAAAATACGGGGATTGTAATTCGTAACCCAAATCATCTCTAATACTTCGTTGAATATAACCCAGTTCCAATCTCAAATTCATCTTTGGAATAACGTAATAAGTAAACTTTATATCGCTTTGTAAAAGACGCCTTTTATTACCCTGTGTTGTTTTATGTCCATAATCGTAAGGCCTGGTAGTATAGCTTAAAAAAATATTTTGTCCCAGGTTCGAGTTCAAGGTATCCATTCCTATAGTGGCTGAAAGCCCCTGAAAACTTAACATCCAACGCTTTGCTCTGTAGCTTGCGAAGCCTAAATATTCTCTGAAATTTGCGCCGAACGGATGCGCTAAAGCCTCACCGTAATTAGAATAATTTTGTTGCACGCTACCGTGCGAGTAGGTGTAAGGTCTTACTTCGTTATACTCGGCCTGGAGAGTTAAGCCTTTAACTTTAAAAGCATTAATGTATTTTGTACCAAACTGCCAGCCTTGTTTATTGGCCCACCACCCATTACGAGCTCTTATCTCTTTAAAATAAAACTCATCGGCTACACCCTGCGCATATAATTTTAAACAGCCAAAGAGCTTGCCGCTAATGGTAAGTCCCATCATTGAGTTATCCGATGAGCCTAGCGAGTATTCCTGAGGTCTGTAAAATACAATTGGGTTTAAATAGTTCACATCAAAACTTCTTACGCGGTTTGTATCTGTTCCCTGCCAAACCACATTTTCAAAAAATGAAATATTAAGTTCTTTTAAAGCATTAAAACTGAGGTAATGAAAGGTTCCGAATTTATTTTGTAAACTTTTTTGTGAGCCATCATAACGCGAAAAATCCTGCATCCACGAATACCACACACTATATTGAATGCGCCATATGTTGGCATTAATACCAAAGTAAGGATTGCTGTTCGAAAAGTCAGATAATAAAAGAGAACGGTAGCCATCGCCAATAAAGTGTTTATCCTTTCCTAACTGAAAATTAAAAGTCTTGTTAGGGCTGTATGATAGATAACCGCTTATGTTCGAAAAATTATAACTCCCGTCGGCGTTTTTATAAGCACGTCCCAAACCCGGAATTAATCCTGTAGTTTTAATAGTAGTATCAATAAAACCAGGATAGCTTACCCGTCCGCCAATAGCAGTTATTGCAAAGGTAAAATCGTTGTTAATGTTAATTTTTGCGTGAGCACCACCCATTGTTTCTGATACAAACTTGGAACCCAGCATATCATAACCGCCTTGAAAATCAATAATTGGTAAGGCCTGAATGCTATACTGGTTGTGCTTGTTGGGGCCTTCATTAAACGTTTTACTTAAAAAGAAATTTTTAACAGGATAATGTAAAAAGCCAATAGCTGTATCCGAAAAATTTTCGAGTGTTGAGCTGAGGTAAGGTTTAAAACCCGAATGAAATTTTAAGTCGGGGTATTTAATGTTCCACTGATCAATGCTTTGCTGAGTTTCCTGATTGATGAAAATATTTTGTGCCTGTGGATCATTTTGAGAAAAGCCATGTAGGCTGCACAAAAGCAAGAATAGATAATAGATGCGGTAAATATGTTTGCGGGTATTCAAAAAAATCAGGTTGAAGGCAATTGTTTTTTTTGCGCTCTTTTGTACGAAAGGTGGATAATTAAAATAAACAGTACGCAGCAGGCTATTACCATAAAAAGAGAAAGGCTTGGGTTTAAGAAATAACTTAACAGAGATGCACCAACTGTTGCAATACTGAATGTGTAAATGATAATAACTGTTTTTGCATGCGAATAGCCACAGTCGAGCAAGCGATGATGAAGATGGTTTTTATCTGCTGCAAAAGGCGATTGGCCTTTAGCCGCGCGGATAATAAAAATCCTTAATGTATCTGTCAAAGGGTAGCTGAGAGCTGCGATAACAACAATAGGTTTTGAAATGTGTACCCAAAACTTATCGAGGCTCGTTAAGGGGTATTCAATTAACTTAATGCTCAATACACAAATAAACATACCTATGATCAATGAGCCACTGTCACCCATAAATATTTTAGCAGGCGAAAAATTAAAGATCAAAAATCCTAGTAAAGCACCCGAAAGAGAGAACGACAAAGACGCCAACGTATATTCGTTTGCAAAAACAAACCAGACACCAAAAACAGAAGCCGCTATAAAACCTACTCCGGCAGCTAATCCGTCGATACCATCAATTAAGTTCATGGCATTAACCACTACAATATAGGTAAACAGCGATAAAAAAACACTCCCCCAATGTGGAATACCCTCTACCCCAAAAACACCATGCAGTCCTGTAATACGGATGTCACCCATCAGCACCAGAATTAATCCTACCAGGATGTTGGCAAATAATTTTTTTACGGGTGAAGTGCCAATAATATCATCTTTTACACCCACAAAAAATAAAACCAGACTGGTTGCCACTAAAATTTTGAATTCTTTTACCGATTCGTAAATCTGCCCAAAGTCATGCAAATCATCAATATTATACCATAGCGAAAAGGAGAACAAAGTAGCCGCGTATATAATAATGCCGCCAATGGTTGGTACAGCCCGCTTATGAATTTTACGGTCTTCCGTAGGCATATCAATTAATCGTTTAAGCACAGCTACTTTAATAAGTGCCGGGGTAGAATAGAGTACTACTGCAAAAGCAGTAACGAAAACGAGTATTAGTACAACCATATTTTAAAAATCGTAATAAGTGTTATATAAATTTGATTTTAGGCTTAAAGTATAAAACGAGGTTTTGTTGTTTGAGCTGCTAAATGATAAAAAGTCCTGATACCTATAATTATATCCTAAAGATACATTAAAATTGTATGCATGGTTTATTGTATAGCCTAATTGTACGCGGCCAATGGTATTATTATAGAGCGAATAGTTGTTTAAGGTAAGGTACTGCAGATTTAATTTGGCATTTACAAATACGCGCTGGATCTTATAATCAGCCAGTATAATTAGTTCTTTGCCGTATCCCGGAGTAAAGGCCAGGTTTTGATTATAGTGCGAAAAACTTTGATTGCTTACTGTACCGTATGGGCTATTGTATGATCCTTCCTTTACATCATTGTATTCAACCTGTAGCATGAGGTTCTTTAACTTAAAAGCATCAAAGTATTTAACACCTGCCTGGTAACCAAATGCATTCCCAAGCGCTAAGGTATTACTAAAATCGTCGCCCATAAATTGCCCGTATACACTAATAGCATTAGTTATTTTTATGTTGAGGTTTGCGCCTATTACAATATTGTTTTTATTATTGAGTTTATAATATCCAAGGTTCGAAAAAATAACCGGGTTAAAGTATTGCCAGTCTAAATGCTGCCTGTTCATGCTATCAGCCGCATTCCATATAATGCCCTGAAACAAGCCAATATTAATACGTTTAGTAGCATTAAAGCTCAGGTATTGAAAAGAAGCTGCTTTTTTCTGAAACAGAGGTTCAGTATGAGGAGGCGTTTTGGAGCCTCCTGTTTCAAGATTCATTAAAACCGAATAAATATTAGTGTACTGCAATCTTCCTTTAAACCACTCTGACGTTAGCCTGATATAAGGATAATTAAATGCATTGTCGCTTAACAACAATGAGCGGTAGCCATTCCCTATCTTTTGTTTCCCATGACCTAACTGAATATTTAAATGTTTAATAGGCTGGTATGAAATAAAGCCCGACGAAAAAGCATAATCGTATCCTGTTGCTTTAAATGGCTTATAACGGCCCTGCCCCGGCACTACACCGGTTTGTTTATTAAAATTAGAAATGTAATACGGAAACTGACTTTGGTTTTCTGAAAACAAAGTTTCAAAATAAAATGTTTTCCCAATGCTACCACTGGCAATAAAACCACGTGTATTGGTGTAAGTGTTTTTGTAATTGGTGGTATCCGAATACGACCTGCCAAGCTCTATGTTTAGCAGTGGATCTACCTTAAACTCATAAGCATTGGTTTTGGAGCGGATATGAATTAAATGATCAGAAAAAACTTTTTCGAGGAGCGGATCGTTTTTTACATATTTAAACAAACGATGTGTATCGCCCACAAACTCATACTTTTTATTAAAAAAAGGAATGTAGGGTTGTATAGAAGAATGGATCTGCTCAGAATCAATTTTTGCTAATTCCCGTTGTGAAAAGGTATTAAAAAAATAATCGTTAGGAAGGTTGTAGAACTGCGCCCTTAAAGGCAAAGATAAGAGAAGTGAGATAATGAGACAAGAGAGCGTAAGCCTTAAGCGAGAAGTTTTAGTTTTAAAAAATATTGGGAATGGTTTAAGCAAAATTGGGGGTGTTGAATTGGAGTTTATTTTTCGTGAATATGTCTCATATCTCAAATCTTATCTCTCATATCTCTTTACCACACTTTCACGCCTTCTTTGTTTTTAAAATCCTCATATACCTGCTTTATTCCTTCAGGCAATTCTATTTTATGTTTCCATCCCAACGAATGTATATAAGATACATCCATTAATTTGCGGGGCGTTCCATCGGGTTTACTTAAATCGTGTTTTATCTCGCCTTTATAACCAACAATATCTTTTATTAATAAAGCAAGGTCTTTAATGGTGAGGTCTGTTCCGGAGCCAATGTTTACGAACTTTTCACCATCATACGTATTCATCAAAAACACACAGGCATCGCCAAGGTCATCAGCATGTAAAAACTCGCGCATAGGAGTTCCTGTTCCCCACATCTCTACAAAAGGAAGGTTATTTTCTTTGGCATCATGAAACTTCCTGATAAGAGCCGGTAATACGTGTGAGTTATTTAAATTATAGCTGTCGTTAGGGCCGTACATATTTGTAGGCATTACCGAAATAAAATTACAACCGTATTGCCTTTTATAGCTTTCACACATTTTTATTCCGGCTATCTTAGCAATGGCATAAGGTTCGTTGGTGTCTTCTAATAAACCGGTAAGCAGGTATTCTTCCTTTAGCGGCTGAGGTGCCATTTTAGGATAAATGCAGGAGGAGCCCAAAAACATTAACTTCTTTACTTTATGAAGATACGATTGATGGATCACATTATTCTGGATCATCAGATTTTCGTAAATAAAGTCGGCTCTATAAGTATTATTAGCCTGTATTCCGCCAACTTTTGCCGCTGCCAGGAAAACATATTCAGGTTTTTCTTTTTCGAAAAAATCACTAACGGCCTGCGAATTGCGTAAATCCAATTCGGCAGAAGTTCGGGTAATAAGTGTAGTGAAGCCTTTTTTTTGCAGGTTACGTATAATAGCAGAACCAACCATTCCACGATGCCCTGCTACATATATTTTTGAGTTTAATTCCATGTTTAATTTACCTTTCAATCGCCGGTATTACTATAGTAAACACCATATCCAAAAAATAGTTATTCCTTATAGTTTAAAACCTTATGTCCGCCTTCTAAAAGGTATTTATCTCTTTTAAATAATTCAACATCGGCAATTACCATTTCTTTGCATAATTCAGCAACAGTGTAAGTTGGTGTCCACCCCATTTTTGTTTTTGCTTTGGTGGCGTCTCCCACTAAAAGATCTACCTCTGCAGGCCTGTAATATTTTGGATCAATTTCAACAATCGTTTTACCGCTGTTTACGTCAATTCCTTTTTCGTTTTCAGCTTTCCCTTCCCACTTCAATACGATCCCAACTTCAGCAAAAGCCATATTGATGAATTCCCTTACGGTAATTTTAATTCCTGTTGCCAAAACAAAATCTTCGGCTTCAGGCTGTTGTAACATACGCCACATACCCTCTACATAATCTTTGGCATGGCCCCAATCCCTTTCAGAATCAATATTTCCCATAAATAATTTATCCTGTAAGCCAAGGCTTATTTTGGCCGCCGCACGTGTAATTTTTCGGGTAACAAAGGTTTCGCCCCTTAAAGGACTTTCGTGATTAAATAAAATACCATTGCAGGCAAACATACCATAGGCTTCGCGGTAGTTTTTAGTGATCCAGAAACCATACAGTTTGGCAACACCATAAGGGCTGCGTGGATAAAACGGAGTTGTTTCTTTTTGAGGAACTTCCTGCACTAAACCATATAACTCCGATGTAGAAGCCTGGTAAAAGCGGGTTTTTTCTGTTAAGCCAAGTATTCTTATG
>JAZJZF010000031.1:36981-45881 GCA_040389965.1 Bacteroidota bacterium | reverse complement strand
AGGTGGTGTAAGCATTACGGCAAAAACAGAAAAGGCCATCAGGCAACAAGCTCTTGAACGCATATTCGGGAAACTCAAAAAAGGAAAATCAGGAAACCATTCTACCAAATACACCGGGAGCGGCGAAGAAATGAGTAGCGATAGCAGGCCCTTTCAGTTTGGCGATTCACTGGAGCAAATTTCTATGCTCGAATCCTTTAAAAATGCGCAGGTCAATAATGGCATCAGCGATTTTATGATGACCGAAAATGACCTGGAGGTAAAGGAAAAAGAACATAAAACACAAACTTCCACCGTGTTAATGATCGATATTTCGCACTCTATGATCCTGTATGGTGAAGACAGAATAACGCCTGCTAAAAATGTAGCCATGGCACTTTCCGAATTAATTAAACAGCGTTATCCGAAAGACACACTCGATATTATTGTGTTTGGCGACGACGCCTGGCAAATAGAAATTAAAGACCTTCCCTACCTGCAGGTTGGCCCTTATCATACCAATACTGTTGCCGGCCTGGAGTTGGCAATGGACCTGTTAAGAAGAAGAAAAAATGCCAACAAACAAATTTTCATGATCACTGACGGGAAACCTACCTGCATTAAAGAACATGGCAAATACTACAAAAACAGTTTTGGGATAGATCAAAAAATATTAAATAAATGCCTGACACTGGCGCAAAGTTGTCGCAAACTAAAAATACCCATTACTACTTTTATGGTTGCCAGTGATCCTTACCTTCAGGAATTTGTACACCAGTTTACAGAAGCCAATAATGGCAAGGCTTTTTACACAACCTTAGAAGGATTAGGAGATTTTATTTTTGAAGATTTTGAGAGAAACAAGAGAAGAAACGTTAAATAAACCACAATAGCTATTTTATGATACACATTAAAACATTAGGACAATTAAAAGAATCAGGTTATACATCAAAAACCATTAAAGACGAGCTACGCGATAACCTGATCGCTAAATTAAAGAAGAAAGAAAATATTTTTAAAGGCATTATCGGTTACGAAGACACTGTAATTCCTGAAATCGAACGCGCTATTCTTTCGCGTCATAATATGAATCTGTTAGGCTTACGTGGACAGGCAAAAACCCGTATTGCCAGACAAATGACCGAGCTTTTGGATGAATACATACCGGTAGTAGAGAATAGCGATTTAAATGATGATCCTTTAAAACCCCTATCTACTTTTGCAAAACAAAAAATTCAGGAACTAGGAGATCTTACACCGATTACCTGGTTACATCGTTCTGAACGTTACGTAGAAAAGCTTGCTACACCTGATGTTTCAGTAGCCGATTTAATTGGCGATGTAGATCCTATTAAAGCCGCTAACCTAAAATTGAGCTATGCCGATGAGCGTGTGATTCACTACGGTATCATACCAAGAAGTAACCGTTGCATTTTTGTGATCAACGAATTACCCGATTTGCAGGCCCGTATACAAGTGGCTTTATTTAATATTTTACAGGAAGGCGATATCCAAATTCGTGGTTTTAAATTACGTATTGCACTGGATATAGAATTTATTTTTACAGCAAACCCCGAAGATTATACTAACCGTGGAAGTATTGTAACACCTTTAAAAGATAGGATAGGCAGCCAGATCCTGACACATTATCCTAAAAGTATTGAGCTTTCTAAACAAATTACAGCACAGGAATCAAGATTGACAGCACATCAAAAAGAAAAAATTGAAGTAGGTAACTTATTGGCTACCCTCATAGAACGTGTTGCTTTTGAAGCCCGCGAAAGCGAGTTTGTTGATTCTAAAAGTGGTGTATCGGCCCGTTTAACCATTTCGGCTTACGAAAACTTAGTAAGCACAGCCGAAAGACGTATGCTCATGAATGACGAAACATCCACCGTTACACGTGTGAGCGACTTAATGGGGATAATTCCCGCAGTGAACGGAAAAATAGAATTGGTCTATGAAGGCGAACAGGAAGGTGCAGGAATTGTGGCTCAAAACCTGGTAGGCAAAGCCATTAGAAACGAATTTTTAGAATACTTTCCTGATCCTGCAAAATTAAAAAGAAAAAAAGATGCCAGTCCTTACCAGCCCATTATTAACTGGTTTGGCGAAGGTAACAGCATTGACCTGATGCTTTTGGAAACACAAAAAGATTACCAGGAAACACTGGAATCTGTTCCAAGCTTAAGAAGCCTGGTAGAAAAGCATATACCAAAACTTAATATGACGGATAAATTAATTGCCATGGAATTTGTATTGTTTGGTTTAGCAGAGCATTCTCTAATTGGTAAAAATCAATTGGAGCGCGGCACTCAGTTCAAAGATATTTTAGGTTCTATGTTCAATGAAAAAGATTTTTTCGACGGACAGGAAAATTAACATGTATAAGCTTTAGGCTTGTCTATTTAGAACTGAACAGGCAAGCCTGAAGTTTATTATATACTCTTATATTTGTAAACTAACCTTACAAAATGAAAGCCGCAAGCTTAAGCGAGTTAAAAAAAGAACTGAACGAATTACCACCAAAACAATTGGTTGAGTTGTGTATCACACTTGCCAAATACAAAAAAGACAATAAAGAATTATTGGATTACCTGCTGTTTCAGGCGCACGACAAACCTAATTTTATTTTGGAAGTGAAAAAAGAAATGGATGATCATTTTGATGAGCTGAAATCACAATCCAATTTATACTACGTCAAAAAAAGTCTGCGAAAGCTACTGCGCATTATTAATAAATACTGCAAATACGTTGCAGATAAGGCTCTTGCAGCAGAGCTACACATTTATTTTTGCGAAAAATTAAAACGATCTAACATCCCTTATAAAAAAAGTCAGCTCCTGGTAAACATGTATGAGCAGGAAATAAAGAAGATCAATACACTTATTTCCTCTTTACATGAAGATCTGCAACAGGACTATTTAAACGATCTGGAAAAATTATTGAATAATTAACTGATCCCCAAAGCTACTTTTATCGCCTGTAATCCTAGTTCTCCAAACAGGTCTTTAATGTCCATACAAGCTATAATAGATGTTTTATCGGAAAGACAAAGATTCATAGCATGTGTTTCTTCATATACCTTTGTATGCGATTCAAAAGCAAATTGTTTAAACGCATCTTCGTTTAATTCAATATCACCGTCTTCTAATAATTTTTTTTCAATCTCTAATTGCAACTTTAATTTCGTATCACTCATCCACACTTTTCCTTCCTCCGATAATTTCTCATACAGTTCATCACTAAATTTTCTGACGTATTTATCCCCATACTCCATATAATAGCGTGGCGGTTCCATTCCCGGAAAACGCTTCATAAAATCATTGTGCCTGAATTTATAATAATCCACACTTCCTAAAACAGAGTGTGGTGCAGGCTGTGGAATAGTATGTTCTGTTTGATCCATATAACAAGACAAGGTAATAAGTATAAGTGTAATAATGTATAATTTTTAAACGATTTAAGCAAATAATAAACTTTATGCCGATTCATTTAAAAGGATTATTTTTAATCCGTTCCACGAATTTTACCTTAAGATGTTTTCATGAAAATCGGGCTTAAAATAACGATCACATTTTTTCTTATTGCCTTATTGTCAATGACAGTAATAAGCGCCATCAGTTACCTTCGCGCCAAAGAATCATTAGAAAAACAGTCTTATGATAAGCTTACTGCAGTAAGAGAAATGAAAGCTTCTCAAATTGAGGATGACTTTAAAATGATAAACGACCAGATCGTTACTTCAGCCCAGGATCCCACGTTTATTGAAGCCATGAAGGAATTCAAATCCGGGTACAATATCCTTTCTTCCGACACTAAACAATCAAAAATCTCAAAAGAAAAAGTAGAAAGCTATATCGGAAAAGAATATTCGCCAAGAGCGCGAAAAAACCTGGTAGATGAAAATTCGTTGAAGGTACTTAATTCAAATGCATCCAACGGCTTTATACTACAGGATCTATACTATGCTTCAAACCCTTATAAAACAGGTGAAAAACACAATTTAATCTCTGCCGGAGACAATAGCAGTTACAGCAATGCACATTTAAAATACCATCCCACAATTAAAAATTTTCTCGAAAAATTCGGCTACTACGATATCTTTTTAATTGATCACGAAAACGGTAATATTATTTATACGGTATATAAAGAAATAGATTTTGCCACTTCTTTGCTTAATGGCCCCTTTAAAAATACAAACCTGGCCACTGCATTTCATGCGGCAAATAGTGCTCCCGACAAGAACTTCACACAGATCGTGGATTTTAAACCTTATCTACCCTCTTACAATGCACAGGCATCTTTTATTGGCTGTCCTATTTTTGACGGAAACAAAAAAATAGGAATTCTGGTATTTCAAATGCCTATTGACCGCATCAATGATATTATGACTAATAAGCAACATTGGGAAAATGTTGGTCTTGGTAAATCGGGAGAAACTTATATAGTTGGTAAAGATTATACTATACGTAACCAATCGCGGTTTTTAATTGAAGACAGTGCTAATTACTTTAAATTGTTGAATAACCTTAAAATAGATCCAAAAACGATTGAAAAAATAAGGAAATATAATAGTTCCATAGGCTTGCAACCTTCACATACCGAAGGTTCCGAAGCTGCATTGAATGAAAAAACCGACACCCGAAAAATATTAGACTACAGAGGCATAGCTGTACTATCCGCTTTTAAACCTCTGAATATAAAAAATATGCATTGGGCTATCATGAGTGAAATAGATGAAGATGAAGCCTTTGAAAATATTGTAACGCTAAAAAATAACATCTTAATAGCCTTCGGTATTCTGTTGATTTTGGTATTGGCAATATCTTATTTTATATCAAGGCAAATTACAAAACCTTTGAAAGAATTGACGGTTGATGCCCTGGAACTGGCAAAAGGCAACTTAAATATAGAAATTAAAACAGGCAAAAAAGACGAAATCGGAGTATTATCTGTAAGCTTTAAAAGAATGCAATTCTCCATTAATAAATTAATCGACGATCTCAAATTCATTAATCATAACCTTGAAGATACTATCACTGAAAGAACCGCGGAAATAACACAGCAAAATGAAATCATACAGGAAAAACAAAAAGAAATAGTAGATTCTATACATTATGCGCATCGCATACAAACCACTATTTTAGCCAAAGACGAATACCTTGACCGACACCTCGACGATTACTTTGTGCTCTTCAAACCTAAAGCCATTGTATCAGGAGATTTTTACTGGGCAACAAGCCGCAAAAACACGGAAGAGAATAACGCACAAAAAGAACACAAATTTTTCCTGATGGTATGCGATAGTACAGGACACGGGGTTCCCGGAGCATTTATGAGTTTGTTAAACATTTCATTTTTAAATGAAGCCATAAGCGATAAAAGAATTTCCGAGCCGAATGAAATTCTAAACCATGTACGTAAGCGCCTGATCCGTAATATTTCGAGAGATGGCGGGCAGGATGGTATGGATGGCATTGTTGTATGTTTCGACCGTATAAAAAATACAATTACCTACTCTGCCGCGCACAACGCACCCATTATTGTACGTAATAAAACCCTGATCGAGTTCAGTGCTAATAAAATGCCGATAGGCGTTGGTATAAAAACAGAATCCTTTACCACACACGACATTCATTTCGAAAAAGGAGATATGTTGTATATGTACACGGATGGCTACGCCGATCAGTTTGGAGGTCCTAACGGAAAAAAATTCAAATACAAAACATTAAATAATCTGCTGATAGAGATCAGTGATAAACCTTTGAGCGAACAAAGAGCAATACTGGATAGTACTTTCGAAAACTGGAAAGGCGACCTGGAACAAATAGACGATGTGTGTGTATTTGGAATCAGACTTTGATTTTCACGTTATGTTATGCTGAACTTGATTCAGCATCTCACAGCAGCAACATGTTATTTATTATTAAGAGACCCCGAACTTAGTTCAGGGTCTTTCATTATTAACAGGATTTTTTAATTTTAAGACTGCGTTCTGAATACATTCGTTTCTACCCAACCCTTACCCCACTCTTCCTGTTCTTCTTTGGTCCATAATTCAGGATAAAAAATACGTTTCTGAAACCGCGGCGGTAAATATTTTTGCCAGTTGGTTCCGCCTGTTGCAGGTGCATCGCCTTCTTTTTGTTGTAAATACCTTACAGCACTTTTATAATGCATTAAAGGCCAGTTAACATTCACATTTATATCCAGCTCTTTTAAAGCATTTATTAATTTAGGATTTTGCTGATCTGCAGCAGGTAAAGCTTTATACTTTGCCCACATATTTTTGTCTTTATAATCCTTAGCCAAAGCAATAAACTCAGTGCGGTATTTTTTCTCGAACTGATTAAGCGTTAAGGTTTTTTTACCGGTTTCCAATTCAGTTGCGCCTTTGTTCCAGTAAATGTGCTCAAATAGCTCTTCAATGCTGTACTCTTTACCTGCCATCGATGGCCTTACATCTTTATCTACCAAATTAAAAAAATCAGTAGTGCATATTTCTATTTTGCGGTATTGCGCACTTTGAAAACCACTTGCCGGAAGCAATGCCATTCTGTAACGCAGAAATTGTTCCTTCTCCATACCGTCTACCATAATTTCGAATGATTTGGTAAGCGATTCAAAATAGCGGTTAATGCGGGTAATACGAACCGCAAAATAATCTGCATCCAGTTTATCTTTCCAACCCATATCGTGTCCGTTAGAGGCGATGTTTTTTCCGTTGTGAGCTATTTGTTTAAACTCATGTAATGCCAGTTTAAAATACAATTCTGTGATCTGGTGGTACATGATGAAAATTTCCTCGTCCGGAAAATCTGTTTTGGGATTTTGTAAAGTAAGCAATGTATCAACCTGTATATAATCCCAATAGGTTAAATAGTTTGTCAATAAAAGGCCATCCAGATAACCATCTAAACTTTGCCCCATTAAGTTATATTTTTCCTGAAGTAACTTAACCTTATCTAATATTTCCTGAGTAAATTCCATGCACTAAAAATAAAAAAAGGATATTGATTTTAGCAATATCCTTTGTAATAATTTATAAGTATTCTTCTTTATTTTACTTCAGAAGTCTCATTTGCAAGGTTTTTTACACTTACAATATCCAGTTTGATGGAACCTACCATTAATTTAGCCTGAGCGCGAAGAGGAACATGATTTTTATCATCTGTGATCCATACGTTCAAATCCTCTTCTTTTTTAAAGACCCTGCCTTTTTGGACAATTGGTCTGAATTTTACGCAATTAAATGTCCCAATGTCGCATTTGATTTTTTCTTTACCTACATAACGGATCTTTAAAGGAAAAAGCTCTTTATCCACAATGCTGTTAATCGTAAATATATCGCCTTCTTTTGCGTTAGATAAATCGAGGTTACGCGCTGCATAAAACGAAGAAATCATATCCTGTGTGCCTTTCGGAACATCTACTTTCTGTTCCGTACCAACATCTACCTTATTAGTATAATGGTTAAACTTATAATCTTCGTTGATAATGTAACCGCCTTCACTTACCCTTCTCACAAACATCCAGGGCAACATCGCATCTTTATCAATAAAGGTTTCATAACGATCACGCACTTTAAAAAACCAATCGAACGAACCTTTCGAATAACCGTTTCCAACAATGTGATATACTTTTCTACCTGCTACATCCATTACTTCAGGTTTTACTTCAAGTACAGCTACACCGGCATCTATAAAGCCATAATGCAAACGGTAGGTCAGAATTTCGCCTTCTTTAAACGCTTCGTTTTTAACCACAGGTAATTCCTGTGAGTTTTGTCCCTGTTCCTGATCCGTAATAATTTGTTTTAATTGCGACTGTTGAGAGATATAATAACTGGCAGAACTTAATAGTAAAACAGCCGAAACTACTGATGTAACCAAAGCTATATGTTTTATCTTTTTCATTATTAACGAATAATTTATAACACAATAAACCCAAAACCTGTGCCAATATAAATTTACTGTTTTTTTAGTTGTTAAAATATGTAAATATCATTTTTAAAGAAGCTTTAATCTTATTTTTATACCATGTTTAAACTGCTTTATTTTTCTGCCCTGGCATTTCTGCTTTTAAGCTGTTTCCATACTGAACCCGTTACACAAACGGCTCCCTATGTGAACACCATGCCTGTTAATTCTAGTTTTAATATTCAATTACCCGAAAATCATACTACAGGCTATATTTGGCAGCTCAGCAATACCTATAATACGGAAACAGTAGAATATATAAATGCTGTGTGGCATGGAAATGAAAAAGGAATTGTTTTTAATTTTGAAGGAAAAGCTAAAGGGAAAACCGAATTGTTATTCAGGCTCATTAAATATCAGGATACAACGGATGTAAAAACATTTGTGATTGAAGTAAAATAAGCCGATGTTCTGAAACCAGATTAAGGTTTGGCAGTTACTTTTGTTTTCTTGAATTTAGACACATACCTGCGGTAGAGTTCATTCAGTGTTTCAAATTCTTCTCTGTAAAAAATACCAACTCCTTGTGTAAAAGGCCCTCCGTTATTAATTACCTGCGTATTATCATTACTCCTGTTAAATCCTTTTACACGGTACTTACCCGATTGCGAAAGTTTATACTCCAAGGTTACATCACCAATAATGTTACTGCTGTTGGCATTGGAGGCAGTGCTTCGTGAAGAGTTTGCATTATTAGACACACCAAAGTTTCCATCAATGACCAATCGGTTATTAAACAGCTGTTTATTAAGTGTAAGATCCAGCTCTTCATTACTTAAACCTGTGCCCGGCCTGTAACTTACTCCCACATCCACATCTTTTGTAACGCCATTGAGCCAGTTACTTAATTTATTACTCAGCATTTCGGTACTGGTATTTGCAGCCGCACCTCCTGCTGTAATACCACTGCCGGCGGTAGCTCCCGATAAGGGCGTAATA